>NZ_JOAP01000007.1 GCF_000720475.1 Streptomyces aureocirculatus | reverse complement strand
CACGAAGGTGCGCAGTTCCTCCGTGGCCAGTTCCTTGGTCGCGGAGCCGCTGCCGGTTCCCGTGCCCTCGGCCCGTGCCGGGACCACGTACGCGACGAGTTGCTTGCCCTGCTGCCCGGAGGGGTCCTCGTAGGGGACGACCACGGCGTGCGAGACGTCGTCGTGTTTCTCCAGGGCGGTCTGGATCTCGCCGGGTTCGACGCGGAAGCCACGGATCTTGACCTGGGTGTCGGCGCGGCCCTGGAAGTCCAGGCGGTCGTCGAACACCTGCACCCGGGTACCCGTGATGGCCCCGCCGATCGGCGCGCCGCTCTCGCTCAAAGGCCCGCTGAGCGGCAGCGCGGCGAACTCGCCGTGGGTGACCGTCACGCCCTTGGGACGCCCCGACGAGCCCGAGGTGTAGATGACGTACGCGGTGTGCGTGGTCCGGAGAGGAGCCACCCGGTCGGCGTCGACGGGGTTCACGGCCGAGGCCGCCGCCCAGGCGGACACCGTCTCCGGCGCGTCCACGACCACCACGTCCGAGCCCAGACCGGAGGGCCGCCTTCAGCACACCGAGGACCACCGCGACCTGCTCGGCCGACCGCGGCATCGCCACCGCCACCAACCGCTCAGGACCCACCCCACGGCCGATCAGCCAGTGTGCGATCCGGTTCGCACGCTCATTCAACTCCCCGTACGACCACGCGTGGACAGCCGACTCCAGCGCCGGTAACTGTGGCCCCGCCGCCACCCGTGCCTCGAACAATGTGGGAAAACTGAGGTCGGTCACGAAAACTCCAGAAGGTCAAAGTGCGAACGGATCTCAGGAGGGCCGAAGCGGCTGGTCCGAGGTGGCGTCTGCACGCCGGACTCCGTCGGGGTGGTGGCCGCGGAAAGCAAAAGAATCACGCGGCATATTTCTCTGCATGCCGTCCACGCGTGCCCCGTTGACCTGGGATGGCGCTTCTTTCCTTGGAGAGCCGACCGTAACTCGCAGGAGATTTGCGGGAGAAGGAAAGATCGGCCTTGAAGGTGCCGCATTCCTTTCTCATAAGTTGTGTGCTGCTCTTCGGGAAAGTGGTCAGGCCTGCGGTGCGGCGCAGGAATGTCCTTTCTCAAAACCCTGCCGGATCAGTGCCGCTGTTCCGCAATGTCCCGTTGGCAAGACGTTACGGCGAGTCGGGGCGTAAGTGCGTAGAAGTGGATCTAATGCGCAAAGCGCGGACATGTCGGTCGTGAGAGCTGCCGTCCAGGCCACTGGCCGCCAGGTCCGTGACACGGAAGCGAAGTTGGCTGAAAAACGACTCACCGAACGCTTGGTTCCGGCCTCGGGGTGGTCTCGTCCGGAGGAGAGGGGTGCGGTCTACGCGCGGCACATTCCCGGTCCTGCCGTGGCATCGTCGCCTGACCTGGGGTGTCGGGGTCCTGGTTCCGGTGTCCTGCGAATATCACGCACCGGGGCAAGAACAGGGCTTTTCGCGACGAACCTTCCGGGGGAGCCCCCCGGCGCTGAATGCTCGCTTCCACTGTGCGATCTTGTGGCTAGCATGACCACCACAAGTGCCGTCGGAAGACAGCGCCACACGGCGGACTTCCCTCGCGACGGCACTCAGTCGTGGGCGGGCCGACGGCCCGTCCACCCGTGCCGACACCGAGGGACCACGGAATGACACAGCCCGCCGATCGTCGTCCGGACCGCACCTCGAACACCCGGCGAACGGCATACACGCTGCCCGTGTGTCTCCTCGCGGTGGCCGCCGTGGCGGGTGCCGCCGTCACCGCGCTCGCGCCGGTGGACGCCCGCGGCTGGGCCGGTGCCGCCGCGGCCGGCGGCTGGGTGCTGCTCGTCGTCGCCGTCTGCGTCGGCATCGCGAAGGCCAACGGGCTGCGAGCACGGGCCGCCGAGGCGGAGGACGAACTGCACCGAATACGCGCCCAGTTGGACTCCCGTACCGCCGAGGACATGGGCCTGGCGCAGGTCACCGTGCCCGCGGTGGCACGCCTCGCCCGCGAGGGCGTCGCCCCCGACGAGGTGCTGCGACAGACCCGGCCGCCCGCCCTGCCGTCGCAGCGCGAACTGCTGCGCGTCTGTGTGACCGCCCTCGCCGACTCCGAGCACCGCGCGGCCGCCGCGGCCGCCGCCGGGCGCAGCGCCGCCGACGACGTGACGCGCATGTCCGACGACGTACGGCGGCTCGCCACCGAAACCCTCCCGGCCGTCGTCGACAAGCTGCGCGGCGGCGCCTCTGTGGACCGGGTCCTCGCGGGCATGCGGTGGCCGCAGGACCCCGTGCTGCGCGACCTGACCGAGGCCGCCGTACGGGAACTCGCCCTCAGCGAGCGGCGCGCCGCCGCCGCGCAGGCCGCGAGCGCCAAGGCCCTCAGCCGCGTCCAGGCCAAGTCCGTGAGCATGCTCGCCGACCTGCGCGACATGCAGGACCGGCACGGCGAGGAGGTCTTCGGCGACCTGCTCGCCATCGACCACAGCACCTCGCAGCTCGGCCTCATGACCGACCGGCTCGCGCTTCTCATGGGCGGCCGTTCCAGCCGTGCCTGGAACAAGCCCATCGTGATGGAGTCCATCCTGCGCGGCGCCGTCGGCCGCATCGCCGCCTACCAGCGGGTGCGGCTGCACTGCTCGACCCGGGTCGCCGTCGTCGGCTTCGCGGCCGAAGGCGTGATGCACCTGCTCGCCGAACTCACCGACAACGCCGCGAACTTCTCGCCGCCCACCGACGAAGTGCATGTCTACGTGGAGGAGTCCCGCACCGGCGTCGTCATCACCATCGAGGACAGCGGCCTGCGGATGTCCGAGGCGGCGCTGCGCCGCGCCGAGGAGTCGGTGTCCGGGCAGATGACCGACCTCGCGCTGCTCCAGGGCACCCGCCTCGGCCTCGCCGTGGTCGGCAGGCTCGCCGTCAAGTACGGCATGAACGTAAGTTTCCGCCCCTCGGCCCGGGGCGGCACCGGCGTCGTCGTGCTGCTGCCCCCGCAGTTGATCGCCCAGCAGGTACAGGCCGAGCGCGCCCCCGCCACCACGCCCGCCCCCGCCGCGGGAGCGCCCGCCCTGTCCGGCGCCGACGCCGTGCCCGCACCCCGCCCGGCGGGGGACACCCGCACCGCGCCCGCCGCGCACACCGCGCACACCGAAGACACCGGCACTCCCCGGCACGCCGCGCCCACCGAAGGCACCGGCCCCCGCCACGCCGCGCCCGACGAGCACAGCCCCGCGCGGGAGCGCACCGCCGACGGACCCGACGAGCACGGCCAGGTCGCCGGGCACGCCCGCCACGGCGGCACCCAGAGCACCCCGGGCACCCCGGGTGCCCAGAGCACTCCGGGCACCCCCAACACCCCGGGCACCCCCGGCGCCCCCAACACCCCGGGCACGCCGAGCACCCAGAACCCCGCCGACGGCGGCACCGACGGCAGGGGCGCCACCTTCGGCGGCCTCCCGGTGCGCAGGCCGGGCCGCACCATGGCCGCCGCGCACGCCGAGCTGCAGCAGCGGCAGGCCGCCCACGCCTGCGGCCGCGAGAACGCCCCCCGCACCCCGGGCACCCCCGGGCCCGCCGCGGGCGGCCCCGAAGCCACCGACGGCACGGGCGGCCCTGACGGCACCGCCCCGGGCGGGCAGCGCCCGCAGCGTGACATCGGCGCCAGCTTCGGCGCCTTCCACCGCGCCCGCCGTGCCGCCGACGAGAGCGAACCGTCGCCGCGGGCCGAGTGACCGGCCCCGTACGTCCAGAGGTGCCGGTTCCGCCCGGACCGCGCCTCGACAGCCTTGACCCCTCGCCCCATGACCGAAAGGGAGGCAAGGGCGTTCGCACCCCCCGGTGATCGCCCCGAACCCACTATGCAGACCACCGACAACAGCCTGAACTGGCTTCTGGACACCCTGCTCGCCGGCACCCCCGGCACCCGGCACGCCCTGGTCCTCTCCCGCGACGGCCTGAAGCTGTGCTGGAGCCCCGGCCTCAGCCTCGACCAGGCCGACCAGCTCTCCGCGATCTGCTCCGGCATCCAGGCACTCGCCCAGGGCGCGTCCATGGAGTTCGGTGACGGCACCGGCGGCGTACGGCACTCCATGACCGAGTTCCACGGCGGACTGCTCTTCGTCGTCGAAGCGGGCCAGGGCGCGCACCTGGCCGTCATCGCCGACGAGGACGCCGACCCCGGCGTCGTGGGCCACCAGATGAGCCAGCTCGTGTCCCAGATCGGCGAGCATCTGCGGGCCGAGCCCCGCGCCCAGACACATGGCACCCCGCGGCAGCCCGGCGGCAGCGGCTCGTGATGCGGCGGCCCGTCGATGTCGGCGACCCCGACCGCCTCTACACGGTCACGGGGGGCCGCAGCCGCTCCGACGGCAGCTCGTTCGACCTGGTGACGCTGATCGTCGCCGAGTGCGAGCCCGCCGTCGGCCAGCAGTCCGAGCACGCGCGCATCCTGGAGCTGTGCCGGCACCCCACCGCCGTCGTCGAGATCGCCGCCGAGCTCTCGCTGCCCATCACCGTCGTCCGCATCCTCCTGGAGGACCTCCAGGCGACCGGCCGCATCACCCCCCGTCATCCCCGCGTGGCGGCCTCCGCCACGCTCCCCGATTCCGCTCTTCTCACGGAGGTGCTCCATGGGCTCCGCAACCTCTGAGCTGCCGTCGTCCCGGACACCGCTGCGCGACACGGCCGAAAACGGCCTGAAGATCGTCGTGGTGGGCGGCTTCGGCGTCGGCAAGACCACCCTGGTCCGCTCGGTCAGCGAGATCCGGCCGCTGAACACCGAGGAGGTGATGACGCAGGCCGGTGCCGGAGTCGACGAGATGCCCGAGTCGACCGGCAAGACCACCACCACGGTCGCCTTCGACTTCGGCCGCATCAGCCTCAACGACCGCCTGGTGCTCTATCTGTTCGGCGCGCCGGGACAGAAGCGCTTCTGGTTCCTGTGGGACCGCCTCTTCGCGGGCACGCTCGGCGCGGTGGTCCTCGTGGACACCCGCAGGATGGACGAGTCCTGGTACGCGATCGACCGGCTCGAACACCACGGCACGCCCTTCGTCGTCGCCGTGAACCGCTTCGACGACGACTCGGCGCGCCACTCCCTGGAGGAGATACGCGCCGCGCTCGCGCTGCCCGCCCACGTCCCCCTCATCGAGTGCGACGCCCGGGTCCGCTCGTCCGGCAAGGACGTCCTCATCACCCTGGTCGACCACCTCCACCACCTGGCACGGGAACGGGAACTGACAGCATGACCGAAGCGACCGGACCCGCAGTTGCGCCGAACACCCCGCCGCCCGGCTGCCCCGCCCACGCCGCCCACCCCGACGCGGTGCCCCTCAGCGGCCTGGAGTACCAGCAGACGCCCTTCGACCTCTACCGCAGTCTGCGCAGCAGGCAC
The DNA here is from genome assembly GCF_000720475.1 of Streptomyces aureocirculatus. Taxonomy (GTDB): domain Bacteria; phylum Actinomycetota; class Actinomycetes; order Streptomycetales; family Streptomycetaceae; genus Streptomyces; species Streptomyces aureocirculatus. The sequence continues at coordinate 306,976 of NZ_JOAP01000007.1, read as the reverse complement.
GGCTCGGTCGCGCCCGTGCTCCTCGACGGCGGGGTGCCCGCCTGGCTCGTCCTCGGCTACTCCGAGGTCACCTATGTGACCGCGCACGACGAGCTGTTCGCCCGCGACTCGCGGCGCTGGAACCAGTGGGACAACATCCCCGCCGACTGGCCCCTGATGCCGTTCGTGGGCTACCAGCCGTCCGTCCTGTTCACCGAGGGCGCCGAGCACCGCCGCCGCGCGGGCGTCATCACCGAAGCCCTGGAGAGCGTCGACCAGTTCGAGCTCGGCCGCGAGTGCGCGTACATCGCCGACCAGCTCATCGCGGACTTCTCCGGGCGCGGCAGCGCCGAGCTGATGAGCGTCTACACCCACCCCCTGGCGATGCGTGCCGCCGTGCACATGGTCGGCATGCCGCCCGGCACCGCCGACACCGAGGCCCTCGTGGAGGACCTGCGGATCTCGCTGGACGCCGCCGAGGGCGACGACCCCGTGGCCGCGTACGTCCGCGTCGGTGAGCGCGTGCACCAGCTCGTCGAGGAGCGGCGGCGGAACCCGGGAGCCGATGTCACCTCACGCATGCTGGAGCACCCCGCGGGCCTGTCCGACGAGGAGATCGTCCAGGACCTGATCTCGGTGATCGCCGCCGCCCAGCAGCCCACCGCCAACTGGATCTGCAACACGCTGCGGCTGCTCCTGACCGACGAGCGGTTCGCCCTGAACGTCTCCGGCGGCCGCCTCAGCGTCAGCCAGGCACTCAACGAGGTCCTGTGGCTCGACACGCCGACGCAGAACTTCATCGGCCGCTGGGCGGTCCGCGACACCCAGCTCGGCGGGCGCCGCATCCGGGCGGGCGACTGTCTGGTGCTCGGCCTCGCCGCGGCCAACGCCGACCCGCAGATCTGGCCGGGGGCACAGGTGGGGTCCGAGAACTCGGCGCACCTGTCCTTCAGCAACGGCGAGCACCGCTGCCCCTACCCGGCGCCGCTGCTCGCCGACGTCATCGCCCGCACCGCGGTCGAGACGCTCCTGGAGCGGCTGCCCGACCTGGTGCTCTCCGTCGACCCCAGCGAGCTCGCCTGGCGTCCTTCCATCTGGATGCGCGGCCTGACGGCGCTGCCCGTGCAGTTCACGCCCGTGGCGCAGTGACGGCGGCGGCGCGGTGACGGCGGCGGCGCGGAGGCGATCCGCGCCGCACGCGGCGGGGTGGCGCTCAGCTCGGTGTGAACACCACCGGCAGGGTCTGTGGGCCCCGGGTGAAGACGCCGCGCTCCAAGGGTACGAAGCCGTCCGCGAGCCGCAGGTCGGGCATGGCGTCGAGGAGCTGGTTGACGCCCGTCTCGACCTCGGCGCGGGCGAGCAGCGCGCCCACGCAGAAGTGCCTGCCGAGTGCGAACGCGAGGTGGTCGGCCGCCGCGGAGAACGCCGTGGTGGTCGTCAGGTCGTCCCGGAAGATGTCGAAGCGGTCCGGCTCGCGGTAGCGCTCGCCGTCGCGGTTGGCCGAGCCGATGAGGCAGGTCACGGTGGCGCCCGCGGGCACGGTGCCACCGGCGAGCTCCACCTCGACCGCGGTCTGCCGCATGATCATGTGGACCGGCGGCGTGTACCGCAGCGTCTCGGCGAAGGCCCGGTCGACGAGGGAGCGGTCCGCGCGCACGGCGGCGAGCTGGTCGGGGTGCGTGAGCAGATTGGCGAAGATCCCGGCGATGGCCTTGTCGGTGGTCTCGCCGCCCGCGGCGAGCAGCAGGCTGCAGAAGGCCTTGATGTCCTCGTCGCTCATCCGCACCCCGTCGACCTCGGCGGCGCACAGCGTGGACAGCAGGTCGTCGCCCGGGTCCGCGCGGCGCGCGGCGATGATCGGGAACATGTACTCGGCGAACTCCGCCCGGGTCCGCTCACCCGCCGCCGCCACCTCGGGGTCGCCCGCCAGGTTGCCCAGGAACGCGATGACGCTCGTGTACCAGCCGTGGAACCGCTCGTGATCGGCCTTGTCGAGCCCCAGCATGTCGGCGATCACGTTCACCGGGAAGCGGGTGGCGTAGTCCGCGACGAGGTCCGCGGAGCCGCGGTGGCGGAAGGCGGCGATCAGTTCCTCGGAGTTGCGGCGGATCACCGGCAGGAAGGTGTTCTGCAGCTCGCTGCCGCGGAAGGCCGGGGCGACGAGCGCCCGGCGCACCGCGTGCTCGCGCCCGCTGAGCTGGAGGATCGTCCGGCCGTGCACGGGCTCGATCTGCCAGTCGTAGTTGTCCGTGGTGAACTGCGCCGCCTTGTCCTTGAAGACGCGGGACACGTCCTCGTAGCGCGAGACGATGTAGCTCCTGGTGGCTTCGTGCCACAGGAGCGGCGTGTGTTCCCGCATGGCGCGGTAGACGGGGTACGGGTCGGCTGCGAACTCGGGCGAGAGAATGTCCGGTATGGGCTGAGCAGTGGACACGGGACTCCTTCGGAGGGCGTCTGCCTGGCCGCACCAGCTTATTGATCAAGGAAAAGAACCGACAGGGTGCGTAGCCCACCACGTTGCCCCACCTGTCTCCCCGCATCTCCCGCGCCCCACGGGGCATATGGGGTTCACCACCCCCCGAACCACTGGAGGAACGCCGTGGAGGCCGAGGTCAGAGCGATGGTGCCGATGGAGCTCGAGACCGGCGACGACGGCGGGCGTGCCCCGCTGTCCGCCGAACTCTCGTACACGGCCGAGGACCCGTTCGCCGCCACCATGACGTTCTACTGCGACGGCGACGAGGCGACCCGCTGGCGCCTGGACCGGCAGCAGCTCGCCGAGGGCTGCCGTCGTCCGGTCGGTGAGGGGGACGTGCGGATCGCCCCTTCGCCGGGCGCGGCCCGCGGCACGCGCGTACGTATCGAACTGTTCGGCACCCCGGGCCCCGCGGGCCGTGACCGCGCCGTCCTGCACGCCGCCACGACCGACGTCACCGCCTTCCTCGCCTCGGCCCACGCGGTGGTGCCCCCCGGCGAGGAGCGCATCTGCCTGGACGACCTTCTGCGGTGCCTGGTGCAGGACGACGGCCGCACCACGCCGTTTCCCATTTGAGGACCATTTGCCGTGTTAAACGGCTTTGGTACGGGGAACGCGTTCATCGGCATATTGACGGATGAGAAGCTGAGGAGCACACCATGGCCAGCACTTCCACGCCCCGCTACACCGTTCCGGGCATCAGCGTCGAGGACGGCGGGAAGCTGATCTCGGCGCTGAGCGCCCGGCTGCACGCGCTGAACGATCTGCACCTCACGCTGAAGCACGTGCACTGGAACGTCGTCGGCCCGCACTTCATCGCCGTGCACGAGATGCTCGACCCGCAGGTCGACCGCGTCCGCGACATGGCGGACGACGTGGCCGAGCGGATCTCGGCCCTCGGCGGGGTCCCGAAGGGCACCCCGGGCGCCCTGGTCGCCGAGCGCACCTGGGACGACTACAGCATCGGCCGGGCCGACGCCATCGCCCATCTGGGCGCACTCGACATGGTCTACACCGGCGTGATCGAGAGCTACCGCACCGCCATCGAGAAGGTCGGAGACCTCGACCCGGCGACGGAGGACCTCCTCATCGAGCAGCTCAGGGACCTGGACCAGTTCCAGTGGTTCGTCCGCGCCCACCTGGAGAGCGCCCAGGGCACCCTCTCCACCGGCAACGCCGCCACGGAGGCCGACGCCGCCCGCGCCGCCGCCGAGTGACGGCCCCGGCCGCCCCTGACCCGTCACGCGCCGGGGTCCTGACCCCCGGCGCGTGACGTACGCCCGTCCCGGGTGAGCCCCCGGGGGCCCGACCGGCGCCCGGAGCACGGGAGTTAGCCTGCGGGGCATGTTCACGACGCGCCCCACGCTCCAGGGCACCTTCGGCATGGTGTCGTCCACCCACTGGCTCGCCTCACAGACCGCGATGGCGGTCCTGGAGGACGACGGGAACGCCTACGACGCCGCCGTCGCCGCGGGGTTCGTCCTGCACGTGGTCGAGCCGCACCTGAACGGGCCCGCCGGTGAGGTGCCGATCATCCTCGCACCGGCCGGCGGTGACGTACGCGTCCTGTGCGGGCAGGGCGTCGCACCCGCGGGCGCGACCGTCGCCCACTACCGTGACACCCTCGGGCTCGCCCTGGTGCCCGGCACCGGACCGCTCGCCGCCGCCGTGCCCGGAGCCTTCGACGCCTGGATGCTGCTGCTCCGCGACCACGGCACCAGGACGCTCGCCGAGGTCCTGAAGTACGCCGTCGGATACGCCGAGGACGGCCACCCGCCCGTCGAACGGTTCACGCGGACCGTCGAGACGGTACGGGAACTCTTCGAGACGCAGTGGACCACGTCGGTGGAGGTCTACCTCCCGGGCGGCGAGCCGCCCACCCCCGGCGAGCTGTTCCGCAACCCCCGCCTGGCCGCGACCTGGCGGCGCCTGGTCACCGAGGCCGAGGCCGCGGGCGGCACCGACAGGACCGCGCAGATCGAGGCCGCCCGCACCGTGTGGCGCACCGGCTTCATCGCCGACGCCCTGGTGCGCCAGGCCGCCGAGCCCACCCTGGACACCAGCGGCGAGCACCACACCGGCACCCTCACCGCCGCCGACCTCGCGTCCTGGTCCGCGGGCTACGAGGACCCCGTCACCTACGACTGGAACGGCTGGACCCTGTGCAAGGCGGGCCCCTGGAGCCAGGGCCCCGCCCTCCTCCAGCAGCTCGCCCTGCTGCCCGGTGAACTGCCGCCGCCCGGCTCCGCCGCGTACGTGCATCTCCTCGTCGAGGGCTGCAAGCTAGCCATGGCCGACCGCGAGGCCTGGTACGGGGACGCCGCGCCGGTCCCGCTCGCCGAGCTGTTGTCCGAGGACTACAACACCGGCCGCCGGGCCCTGATCGGTGAGCGGGCCTCCCACGAGCTGCGGCCCGGCCGCCCCGGCGGACGCGAGCCCCTCCTCTCCGCCCATGTGCGCGCCCTCGCCGCGGGCGGTGCGCCCGACCTCCGCGCGCCGAACGGCAAGGCGGCCGCGGGCGCGGGGGAGCCGACCGTCGCGAACGACGGCGGCACCCGCGGCGACACGTGCCACCTGGACATCGTCGACCGCTGGGGAAACATGGTCGCGGCCACCCCGTCGGGCGGCTGGCTCCAGTCCAACCCCGTCGTACCGGAACTCGGGTTCCCGCTCGGCACCCGGCTGCAGATGGCCTGGCTGGAGGAGGGCCTGCCGGACTCGCTCACCCCGGGCCGCCGCCCCCGCACCACCCTCTCGCCGTCCCTCGCGCTCAAGGACGGCGCGCCCGTCATGGCCTTCGGCACACCCGGCGGGGACCAGCAGGACCAGTGGCAGACACACTTCTTCCTGGCCGTGGCGCTGCGCCCGGCGATACGCGGCGGGCTCGACCTGCAAGGCGCCGTCGACGCCCCGAACTGGCACACCGAGTCCTTCCCCGAGTCCTTCTACCCGCGCGGGATGCGCCCTGGCAGCCTCGTCGTGGAGTCCCGCACGGACCCCGATGTCGTGGCGGAGCTGCGGCGGCGCGGACACCACGTGACCGTGGGCGGCCCCTGGTCGGAGGGGCGGCTCTGCGCGGTGGCGCGGGACCCGCGGACCGGCGTCCTGTCGGCGGCCGCCAATCCGCGGGGGATGCAGGGGTACGCGGTCGGGCGCTGAGGCCGAGCGGAGGAGCGCGGGGAACGCCCGGTGACAGACGGGTTGTGCCTGGTGACAGCAGGGTTAAGCGTGGTGGCGGGCGGAGAGAGGAGTTCGTCCGTATTCCACCCGTTGTTCACCCCGGGAGTCCGCGATGTCAGTGGCACGTGCTCTCATGGAGGCATGATCGAGACACAGGTAATCAAGGAAAGCATCGACGACTTTCTCGCACGACAGACCGCCGACGTGGAACGCGTGATCCGCAAGGCGGCCGCAGAAGAGATCACCCCGCGGTTCCGGCAGCTCACCGAGGACGACGTCGTCCAGAAGAGCGCCCCGCACGACCTCGTGACCACCGCCGACCGCCGCGCCGAGGAGTTCCTGACCCGCGAGCTGACGGCCCTCCTTCCCGGCTCCGTCGTCGTCGGCGAGGAAGCGGTGCACGCCGACCCCGACTCGTACGGCGCGATAGCGGGCACCGCCCCCGTGTGGATCGTCGATCCCGTCGACGGGACACGGCAGTACGTGCACGGGGACCCCGGTTTCTGCACGCTCGTCGCGCTCGCCCTCGACGGCGTGGTGCTCGCCTCGTGGACGTACGCCCCCGCGCTCGACGAGTGCGCGGTAGCGATCCGCGGCAAGGGCGCCACCCTGAACGGCGAGCCCCTGCACGCCGGCACCCCCGAGCCCGGCCGCCCCCTGACCGTCGCCACGTCCCACCCGGACTTCACCACCGACGAGCAGAAGCGCTCCCTCCTCGGCCTGCTCGCCGAGGGCTTCACACCCCGGCCGTGCGGCTCGGCGGGCCTGGAGTACCTCGCCGTCGCGCGGGGCACCCTCGACGCCGTCGCGTTCACCTGGGAGCTCGCCTGGGACCACGCGGCGGGCCTGCTCCTGGTCGAGGAGGCGGGCGGCGCGCACACCACCCGCGACGGCGTGCCGTTCAGCATCACCGGAGGGAACGCCCTGCCCTTCACCGCGGCACGGGACGAGGCCACCGCGCGCCGGGTGGCCGAAGTGCTCGCGCACGCGATCTGACCGTCCCGGCGCTGCCGTGGGCGGCCGCGGCCCCGGCGCCGCCGGTGCGGCGGCATATCCTGTGCGGCACTGGCCACCGGCTGACGAAGGAGTCCGAAGGTGCCGTCGATGCTCGATGCCGTCGTCGTGGGGGCGGGACCGAACGGTCTGACCGCTGCCGTGGAGCTGGCCCGCCGCGGGTTCTCCGTGGCCGTGTTCGAGGCCAAGGACACCGTCGGCGGCGGCGCCCGCACCGAGGAACTGACCCTCCCCGGCTTCCGGCACGACCCGTGCTCGGCGGCGCACCCGCTGGGCATCAACTCACCAGCGTTCCGCGCCATGCCCCTGGAGCGGTACGGCCTGGAGTGGCTCCAGCCGCGACTGCCGATGGCCCACCCCTTCCCCGGCGGCGGCGCCGCCGTCCTCGCCCGCTCCGTCGCCGAGACGGCGGCCTCCTTCGGGCCGCGGGACGCGGGCACCTACCGCAGGCTCGTGGCACCCTTCACGGCGCACTGGGACACCCTGGTACGGGACTTCATGGCGCTGCCGCTGACCGCGCTGCCCCGGGACCCGGTACTGCTCGCCCGGTTCGGGCTCGTGGGGCTCCCGCCGTCGACGTGGCTGACGCGCCGCTTTCGCGACGAACGGGCGCGCACGCTGTTCGCCGGGCTGGTCGCCCACGTCATGGCGCCCCTCGGCGGCTTCGCGACGGGCGCCGTCGGCCTGGTCTTCGCGCTCGCCGCGCACGCCCGCGGGTGGCCCGTCGCACGCGGCGGCTCACAGTCGATCTCCGACGCCCTCGCCGCGTACCTCACCGACCTCGGCGGCATCGTCCACACCGACTACGAGGTCAAGCGGCTCGACGACCTGCCGCCCGCCCGCGCGTACGTCTTCGACACCTCACCCACCGCGCTGGCCAGGATCGCCGGACTCGGACACTCCTACGACGGCTACCGGTACGGCCCCGGAGTCTTCAAGGTCGACTACGCGCTCGACGGCCCGGTGCCGTGGGCCGCGCCCGAGGCCCGCATCGCCGGAACCGTCCAGATCGGCGCGGACAGCGCCGAGATCGGCACGGCACTGCGGGCCGCCTCCCGCGAGGGGCTCGCTCCGGAGAGGCCGTTCCTCATCACCGTGCAGCCGAGCGTCGTCGACCCGTCCCGCGCACCCGAGGGCAAGCAGGTCTTCTGGGCGTACGGCCATGTGCCCCACAACTGGGACGGCGACCTCACCGACGCCGTCGAACGGCAGCTCGAGCGCTTCGCGCCCGGCTTCCGCGACCGCGTCCTCGCCCGCGCGACCGCAGGGCCGCCGCAGCTCGCCGCCCGCAACGCCAACTACGTGGGCGGCGACATCGCCTGCGGCGCGGTGAGCGGACTCCAGCTCCTGCTGCGCCCCCCGCCTCACCGCCTTCCCGTACCGCACCCGGCACCCCGCCGTCTTCCTCTGCTCCTCCGCGACACCGCCGGGACCCGGCGTGCACGGCATGTCGGGGCACAACGCGGCGAAGGCGGTCTGGAAGCACCTGCGGGGGACGAAGTGACGGCCGCAGTGACAGCCGAAGTGACGGCCCCCCTGCGTTCCGCCGGTCCCGCCCGCCCGGGACACCCCGCCCCTCGCACAGGAGGCCGCATGACCGCCCGCGTCACGCTCGTTCAGGGCGACATCACCCGGCAGCGCGCCGACGCCCTCGTGAACGCCGCGAACTCCTCGCTGCTCGGCGGCGGGGGCGTGGACGGTGCCGTCCACCGGCGCGGCGGCCCCGACATCCTCGCCGCCTGCCGCGATCTGCGTGCCTCGCGGTACGGCAAGGGACTGCCGACCGGGCAGGCGGTGGCGACGACCGCGGGACGGCTCGCGGCGGACCACGTCATCCACACGGTCGGGCCCGTGTGGTCGGCGACCGAGGACCGCTCGGCGCTCCTTGTCTCCTGCCACCGCGAGTCGCTGCGGGTCGCGGCCGGGCTCGGGGCCCGCACGGTCGCCTTCCCCGCGATCTCCACGGGGGTGTACCGCTGGCCCCTCGACGACGCCGCACGGATCGCCGTGAGCACGGTGCGGGGTGCCTTGGCGGCGGCACCGGAGGACTTCGACGAGGTGCGGTTCGTGCTTTTCGACGAGGCCGCGTACGAGGCGTTCGCGCAGGCCCTTGCCGCGCAGGGCTGATGTCGGATTCCCGCCAGCTCGGCGCGGCGCCGTCCCCGATCCTTGACCCATGACGAACACACCGCACACCACCCCCCGTGAAACAGCCGCGCCCGCAGGGATGTACGGGGACTTCGACCGGTGTGTGCGGGCCGTGCGGTCCAAGGACGCGCGGTTCGACGGGTGGTTCTTCACCGCTGTCCTGACGACCGGGATCTACTGCAGGCCCAGTTGTCCCGTCGTACCGCCCAAGCCCGCGAACATGAGTTTCCACCCGAGTGCGGCCGCCTGCCAGCAGGCCGGGTTCCGGGCCTGCAAGCGCTGCCGCCCCGACAGCAGTCCCGGCTCGCCCGAGTGGAACCAGCGTGCCGACCTGGTGGCCCGCGCGATGCGGCTGATCGGTGACGGCGTCGTCGACCGCGAAGGAGTCCCCGGCCTCGCCGAGCGCCTCGGTTACAGCACCCGCCAGGTGGAACGGCAGCTCCTCGCCGAACTCGGCGCGGGACCCCTCGCCCTCGCCCGCGCCCAGCGCGCCCAGACCGCGCGGCTGCTCATCGAGACCACCGCGCTGCCGATGGCCCGGATCGCCTTCGGCGCCGGTTTCTCCTCGATCCGGACGTTCAACGACACGGTCCGCGAGGTCTTCGCCCTCGCCCCCGGCGAACTCCGGGAGCGCGCCGCCAAGCACAGCTCGGGCAGCGGCCCCCGCGGGGGCGAAGCCACCGGGCGCTTCGCGAAGGGGGCCTCCCCGGTGGGGGCCGACGGCGGCGCTGGCGGGGTCTCCCCGGCGGGGGCCGACGGTCGCGTCGAGGCTCGCGGCTTCGCCGCCCTCGGCGCCATCTCGCTGCGGCTGCCCTTCCGCGCCCCCCTCCACCCCGACAACCTCTTCGGACACCTCGCCGCCACGGCCGTGCCGGGTGTGGAGGAATGGCGCGGCGGTGCCTATCGGCGCACCCTGCGGCTGCCCTACGGTCATGGCATCGTGGCCCTCATCCCGCAACCCGACCACATCGGCTGCCGGCTCACCCTCACCGATCCGCGCGACCTGACCATCGCGATCAGCCGCTGCCGCCGCCTGCTCGACCTGGACGCCGACCCCGTCGCCGTCGACGACCAGCTCGCCGACGACCCGCTGCTCGCCCCGCTCGTCGCCAAGGCGCCCGGCCGGCGGGTGCCCCGGACCGTGGACGAAGCCGAGTTCGCCGTACGCGCCGTCCTCGGCCAGCAGGTCTCCACGGCCGCCGCCCGCACCCACGCCGCCCGCCTGGTCGCCGCGCACGGCGAGCCCGTCGACGACCCGGAGGGCGGCCTCACCCACCTCTTCCCCGCGCCGGAGGCCCTCGCCGCCCTCGACCCGGAATCGCTCGCCCTGCCCCGGAGCCGCCGCACGACCCTGACGACCCTGGTGCGCCACCTCGCCGACGGCACCCTGCAACTGGGCGTCGAGAACGACTGGGAGCGCGCCCGCGCCCAGCTCACCGCGCTGCCCGGCTTCGGGCCCTGGACCACGGAGGTCATCGCGATGCGGGCACTCGGCGACCCGGACGCCTTCCTGCCGTCCGACCTCGGCATCCGGCGCGCCGCCCAGGCACTGGGCCTGCCGCACACCCCCGCGGCGCTCACGGCACGCGCGGCCGCCTGGCGCCCCTGGCGGGCGTACGCCGTGCAGTACCTGTGGGCCACCGACGACCACGCCATCAACCACCTCCCCGCGTAAGGGCATTCACCGCCCCGGGGCATAAACCGCGTAAGGCGTCCACCATGCACCGACAGCACACCGTCATCGACAGCCCCTACGGAGCGCTCACCCTCGTCGCCACCGACGGCACCCTGAGCGGTCTCTACATGACCGACCATCGTCACCGGCCCGCTGAGGAGACCTTCGGCGACCGCGACCCGACCCCCTTCACCCCGACCGTCGCCCAGCTCAAGGCCTACTTCGCGGGCGACCTCAAGGAGTTCGACCTCCCGCTGCGCCTCGACGGCACCCCGTTCCAGCGCTCCGTGTGGCAGCAGCTCCTTGAGATCCCGTACGGGCAGACCCGTACGTACGGCGAACTGGCCGCCGCCCTCGGCAGGCCCTCGGCCTCCCGCGCGGTCGGGCTCGCCAACGGCAAGAACCCCATCAGCGTCATCGTGCCCTGCCACCGCGTCATCGGCGCGAACGGCGGTCTGACGGGGTACGGCGGCGGGCTCGACCGCAAGCAGCGGCTCCTCGCGTTCGAGAACGGCGCGTCCGACACCGGCACCACGCTGTTCTAGCCGCCCGGCACCTCCAGCCGCCCGGCTGCGCGGGAGACCCGCACGGACGCCGGGTCAGCGGGCCCGGCGTCCGTTCTCCAGCTCCACCGCGCCGGTGCCCGCGTCCAGGGCGTCGAGCGCGGCGAGCACCCGGTCGGCGAGGGGCGCCGGGAGGTACGCCGACAGCTCCTCGCGGGCGACAAGGCGCCAGGAGAGCAGTTCCTCCTCCTGGAGCCTGATCGCCTCGAAGCGGTCGTCGGGCAGCACCCCGCCGTCGTACAGGAACGCCACCAGCGGCGGTCGCTCCGCCGTACCCGCCACCCAGTCCACGGCGAGCAGCCCGCCCGGCTCGACGTCCAGACCGATCTCCTCCGCCGTCTCGCGGAACGCGCCCTGGCGCGGACTCTCGCCGTCGTCCGACTCCACGGTCCCGCCCGGGAGCGCCCAGCCCTCCCGGTAGTTGGGCTCGACGAGCAGGACGCGCCCGGCGCGGTCCCGGATGACGGTGGCGGCTCCGGCGAGGATGCGCGGGAGGCTCGCGATGTACGTGGCGTAGTCGAGAGTGGTCACGGGGCGAAGCGTAGTCCGCCGGGCCGGGCGCGGGCCGGGCGGTGATCTGGGCAGCGGGCCCCTCCTGCGGTTATGGTCGCAGCGGCGCGACTGCCTTGACGCGAGCAAGGCCCGGAAGCAAGGGGAATGCAAGGTGGCGGACGCTGCAGTGACGGCGGGAGACGGCGCGGGACACGGCGCCGGGGGCACGGGCCGCGGCCATGTGCTGATCGCCGCGGACAAGTTCAAGGGCTCCCTCACGGCCGTGCAGGTGGCGCAGCGCGTGACGGCGGGGCTGCACGGTGTGGTCCCTGACCTGCCGGTGCGGGCCCTGCCCGTGGCGGACGGCGGTGACGGCACGGTCGACGCGGCCGTGGCCGCGGGGTTCGAACGCCGGGAGGCGCGGGTCACCGGGCCGCTCGGTGACGAGGTGGTGGCGGCTTACGCGCTGCGGGACAGCACCGCCGTCGTGGAGATGGCCGAGGCCTCGGGGCTGCAACTGCTGCCCGAAGGTACGTTCGCGCCGCTCACCGCGACGACGTACGGCAGCGGGGAGCTGCTCCGCGCCGCGCTCGACGCGGGCGCGCGCACGATCGTGTTCGGCGTCGGCGGCAGCGCCACGACCGACGGCGGGGCGGGCATGCTGGCCGCGCTCGGCGCCCGGTTCCTGGACGCCGAAGGGCAGCTCGTCGCACCCGGCGGCGGCCCGCTGCGGGATCTCGCGTCCGCCGACCTGTCCGGCCTCGACCCGCGCCTCGCCGACGTCGACGTGGTGCTCGCCAGCGACGTCGACAACCCGCTGACGGGGCCGAAGGGCGCACCCGCGGTGTACGGGCCGCAGAAGGGCGCCGCACCCGAGGACGTGGCGGCGCTCGACGCCGCCCTCGCGCACTTCGCGCGGGTCCTGGCGCGGGACGTCGGGCCGGAGGCCCTGGAGCACGCGGACGCGCCGGGCGCCGGTGCGGCGGGCGGGATCGGGTACGGGGCGCTCGTGGGCCTCGGGGCGTCGTTCAGGCCCGGCATCGAGGTGATGCTCGACGTGCTCGGCTTCGCGCCCGCGCTCGCCGGGGCGGCGCTCGTCATCACGGGGGAGGGGTCCCTCGACGAGCAGACCCTGCACGGGAAGGCTCCTGCCGGGGTGGCGGCCGCGGCCCGGGCCGCGGGGATCGAGGTCGTCGCCGTCTGCGGGCGGCTCGCGCTGCCTCCCTCGGCCCTCGGCACCGCCGGGATCCGACGGGCCTACGCCCTCACCGACATCGAACCGGACGTCGCCCGCTGCGTGGCCGAGGCGGGCCCCCTCCTGGAGCGCCTGTCGGCCGGCATCGCCACCGACTTCCTGACCTGACCCGGCGCCGTACCCGCCCGCCGTCCGGGGGGTGCCCGAGACGCGGGCGCTCACCCACGCCAAAGGGGGCCCGAACCATGAGGTTCAGGCCCCCTTTGGCGGCGTACAAGACGGACAAGCGCCGCTACGGCAGTTGCGCGGCCCGCGCCTCACGCCGGTTGTCGCGGAAGTTGTTCACCCGGCGGGCCGTGGCGAACAGCGGGATCACCGCACCGAGCACGGCCTGCAGGGCACACCCGGTCTGGAGCAGCAGTTGCCCACCGGGCGCGTCGAAGGCCCAGGCGGCGAGCAGCCCCATCGCTGCGACGATCCAGGCGAGCATGGCCACCGCGAGGGGACCGCGCGGCTTCGGGTACTCGACCCGGCTGACCATCAGCCAGGCGGTGCCGATGATGGCGAGGAGCGTGGCCACGAAGGGCAGCTCGAGAAGCACGATCGAGACCACGGTCAGCGCCCCGAACGGGGACGGCATGCCCTGGAACACCCCGTCGCGCAGGGTGACGCAGGAGAATCTCGCAAGCCGCAGCACCACCGCCAGGAGCACCACGATCGCGCCCACCGCCGCCACCCGCTGATGGGCGTCGTCGGCGACCATGCCGTACACGAGCACGAAGTACGCCGGGGCGAGCCCGAAGCTGATCAGGTCCGAGAGGTTGTCCAGCTCGGCGCCCATCGGCGAGGATCGCAGCTTGCGGGCCACGAGCCCGTCGAACAGGTCGAAGACCGCCGCGCACAGCATCAGGATCACGGCCGTCGCCGCGCTGTGACGGGCCATGCCAGACTCGTCACTGCCCGTGAGATGCGGGATGAGGATGCCGGTGGTGGTGAAGTACACCGCCATGAAGCCGCAGGTGGCGTTGCCGAGGGTCAGTGTGTCCGCTATCGAGAGGCGCAGCGAGAGCGGCATGTCCTCCTCGACGTCGTCCACGCCGTTCTCTGCGGACTCGGGCACCCAGCCCGCCGGTGTCTCAGGATCAGTCACGGTCAATGCGAGTCACCCCAGCCACGGTCTTCTGCCCCACCTCGACGTCCACCTCGACGCCCTCGGGGAGGTAGATGTCGACGCGCGAGCCGAAGCGGATCAAACCGATGCGCTCGCCCTGCTCCAGCTTCGTGCCCTGCGGCACGTACGGCACGATGCGCCGGGCGACGGCACCCGCGATCTGGACCATCTCGATGTCGCCGAGCTCGGTGTCGAAGTGCCAGACAACGCGCTCGTTGTTCTCGCTCTCCTTGTTGAACGCCGGGACGAAACCGCCCGGAATGTGCTCGACGGACGTCACGGTGCCGGCCAGCGGCGCGCGGTTGACGTGGACGTTCAGCGGGCTCATGAAGATCGCGACGCGGGTGCGCCCGTCCTTCCAGGGCATGATGCTCTGGACGACGCCGTCGGCCGGTGAGATGACCCGGCCGGGGGTGATCTCGCGCTCGGGGTCGCGGAAGAACCACAGCATGCCCGCCGCGAGCGCGGTCGTGGGCACGGCGATCGCGGCCGCGCCCTTGGAGCGGCGCGACCCGGCCAGGCTGAGTGCCGCGGTGGCGACGGTCGGCAGGAGCCACGGCGATGCTCCGCGCGCGAGGCGTCCACCGAGGAAGCTGACGCGAGGTGCAGAGGTTTGGCTGTGGGGCATGGATGACCTTCGTAGCGGATGATGCCGCACTGCATACGGGGGGACGGCGGCTTTCCCGGGATCGTATCGGTTGCGAGCCACAACTGGGCAAGCCAGGAAGCCGAGTCGGCCGCCGGAGCGTGCTGACTGGGTGTGATCTTCTTCTCGATTTAATCTCGAAGAAATCGCCCCAACTCGGACATTCAGCCCTGGAATCGATACTCTTCGAGGAGTCGACGGCCAATGATCATTTTCTGGATCTCAGCGGTACCTTCACCGATCAGGAGCATGGGCGCCTCCCGGTAGAGACGCTCGATTTCATACTCCTTCGAGAAGCCGTAGCCGCCGTGGATCCTGAACGCGTCCTCCACCACTTCTTTGCAGTACTCGGACGCCAGATACTTGGCCATCCCCGCTTCGAGGTCGTTTCGCTCCCCGGAGTCCTTTTTGCGTGCTGCGTTCACCATCATGGCATGGGCGGCCTCGACCTTGGTAGCCATCTCGGCGAGCTTGAACTGAATTGCCTGGTGCTGGGCGATGGGCTTGCCGAACGTGTGCCGCTGCTGGGCATAGGAGACGCCCAGCTCGAAGGCACGCTGCGCGACGCCGCAGCCACGCGCCGCGACATTCACGCGGCCGACTTCGACGCCGTCCATCATTTGGTAAAATCCTCGTCCGGTCGTGCCGCCGAGCACGCGATTGGCCGGAATGCGCAGGCCATCCATGATCAGCTCGGTGGTGTCGACACCCTTGTAGCCCATCTTGTCGATCTTCCCGGGGATGGTGAGTCCCGGCCGCACCTCACCGAAGCCCGGCTCCTTCTCCACGAGAAACGTCGTCATCGACTTGTGGGGGGCCGTGCCCTCGGGGTGTCCTTCGTCACTTTTGACGAGTACGGCGACAAGTGTTGACGAACCACCGTTCGTCAGCCACATCTTCTGACCGTTCAGGACATAGTCGTCGCCGTCCCTGACCGCCTTCGACGTGATCGCCGACACGTCGGAGCCGAGCGCGGGCTCCGACATCGAGAACGCGCCCCGCACCTCACCCGTCGCCATGCGCGGCAGGAAGTGGTCCTTCTGCTCCTGCGTGCCGTGCTGCTTGAGCATGTAGGCCACGATGAAGTGGGTGTTGATGATGCCGGACACCGACATCCAGCCGCGCGCTATCTCCTCCACGCACAGCGCGTACGTCAGCAGCGACTCGCCCAGGCCTCCGTACTCCTCGGGGATCATCAGACCGAACAGGCCCAACTCCTTGAGCCCGTCGACGATCGCCTGCGGATACTCGTCGCGGTGCTCAAGACCTGTCGCCACCGGAATGATCTCTTTGTCGACGAAATCCCTGACGGTGGACAGGATTTCCTGCTGGATGTCGGTCAGACCGGCGGTCTGGGCGAGACGCGGCATGGCTACTTCTCCGTCTTCTTCTCCGCGGGCACGGACTTCTGTGCGGGGGCGGGCTTCTTCTCCGCGGGGGCGGACAGCTCCGGGCGGCCGGGCTGTTCGCCGCCGCGCTCCTTGATGTACGTCTCGGTCGGCACCATCACCTTGCGGCGGAACACGCACACCAGCGTGCCGTCCTGCTTGTACCCCTTGGTCTCCACATGGACGATCCCGCGGTCCGACTTGGACTTCGACGGCGTCTTGTCCAGGACCGTCGTCTCGCCGTAGAGCGTGTCGCCGTGGAACGTCGGCGCCACGTGCCGGAGCGACTCGATCTCCAGGTTCGCGATCGCCTTGCCCGAGACGTCCGGCACCGACATGCCGAGGAGCAGCGAGTAGATGTAGTTGCCGACGACGACGTTCCTGCCGAAGTCCGTCGTCCTCTCCGCGTAGTTGCTGTCCATGTGCAGCGGGTGATGATTCATGGTGAGCAGACAGAAGAGGTGGTCGTCGTACTCCGTGACCGTCTTTCCCGGCCAGTGCTTGTACACGGCGCCCACTTCGAACTCTTCATAGGTGCGGCCGAATTGCATGATCCCTACGCCTCCGGGGCCTCGAACTTGCTGGTGCGCCGCATGCCGGCCGCGCGGCCCTTGCCGGAGATGACCAGGGCCATCTTCCGGCTGGCCTCGTCGATCATCTCGTCGCCGAGCATCGCCGAGCCCTTCTTGCCGCCCGCCTCGGACGTGTAGTACTCGTACGCGTCCAGGATCAGCTCGGCGTGGTCGTAGTCCTCCTGGGACGGTGAGAACACCTCGTTGGCGGCCTTCACCTGGCCCGGGTGCAGTACCCACTTGCCGTCGAAGCCGAGCGCGGCCGCCCGCCCCGCCACCTCGCGGTAGCCGTCGACGTTCTTGATCTGGAGGTACGGGCCGTCGATCGCCTGGAGGTCGTGGGTGCGGGCCGCCATCAGGATGCGCATCAGGATGTAGTGATAGGCGTCCGCGGGGTAGCCGGGCGGCTGCTCGCCCACGACGAGGGACTTCATGTTGATCGATGCCATGAAGTCGGCCGGGCCGAAGATGATTGTCTCAATACGTGATGAGGCCGCCGCGATCTCGTCAACATTGACCAGACCCTTCGCGTTCTCGATCTGCGCCTCAATGCCGATCCGCCCGACCTCGAAGCCCATCGTCTTCTCGATCTGCGTCAACAGCAGGTCGAGCGCCACGATCTGCTGGGCGTCCTGCACCTTCGGCAGCATGATGCAGTCAAGATTGGGGCCCGCGCCCTCAACCACGGTCACGACGTCGCGGTACGTCCACTCGGTCGTCCAGTCGTTGACGCGCACGACCCGAGTCTTGCCCGTCCAGTCGCCCTCGTTGAGGAACTTGACGATGGTGTGCCGTGCCTCCGGCTTGGCGAGCGGCGCGCAGGCGTCCTCCAAGTCGAGGAAGACCTGGTCGGCGGGCAGGCCCTGGGCCTTCTCAAGGAAGCGCGGGTTCGAGCCCGGCACGGCCAGGCAGGAGCGGCGCGGACGGAGCCGGTTCACGGCACCGGACTGCGGCTTGGACGGGGTCATGCGGGGACCTCCAGGGGGTCGAGGTGGTTCGCTTTGCGGATCTCGTCGACGATACGGCCGATGATCTCCGTGATGCCGAAGTCCTTGGGGGTGAAAACGGCGGCCACGCCCGCCGCCTTCAGGTCCTCGGCGTCGCTGCCGGGAATGATGCCGCCGGCGATCACCGGGATGTCGTGCGCGCCCGCGGCGCGCAGGCGCGTGAGGACGTCCGGCACGAGCTGCGCGTGCGAGCCGGAGAGGATCGACAGGCCCACGGCGTGCACGTCCTCCGCCAGGGCGGCGTCCACGATCTGCTCGGGGGTGAGCCTGATGCCCTGGTAGACGACCTCGAACCCGGCGTCACGCGCGCGCACCGCGATCTGCTCGGCGCCGTTGGAGTGCCCGTCCAGGCCCGGTTTGCCGACGAGGAAGCGCAGCTTGCCGGTGCCGAGGTCGGCGGCCGTCTTCTCGACCTTCTCGCGGACGAGGGCGAGCGGCGTGCCCGCCTCCGCGGTGACGGCCACCGGCGCCCCCGAGACGCCCGTGGGCGCCCGGAACTCACCGAAGACCTCCCGCAGGGCACCCGCCCACTCGCCGGTCGTCACACCGGCGCGAGCGCACTCCAGGGTGGCCTCCATCAGGTTGCCGGTGCCCGCCGCGACCTCCTTGAGCCGGTCGAGTGCCTGCCCGACGGTGGGGAAGTGGAACGGGTCCCCGAGGCCCTGCCGGTCCGAGGACTCCTGGCGGGTGGCGCGCCAGGTGCCGATGGCGTCCACGACCCGGGCCTCGACCTCCGGGTCGACCGTCATGATCGCCGTGTCCAGGTCCGCGGTGAGCGGGCTCGGCTCGGTGGCCTCGAAGGCGTTCACACCGATGACCTTGTCCTCACCCGCCTCGATCCGTGCCCGGCGCTCCGCGTGCGAGGACACGAGCTGCGCCTTCAGATAGCCGGACTCGACGGCGGCCATCGCGCCGCCCATCTGCTCGATCCGGTCCATCTCCGTCAGGGACTCCTCGACGAGGGCGTCGACCTTGGCCTCGACGACGTGCGAGCCCGCGAAGATGTCCTCGTACTCGAGTAGGTCGCTCTCGTGGGCGAGGACCTGCTGGATGCGCAGCGACCACTGCTGGTCCCAGGGGCGGGGCAGACCGAGCGCCTCGTTCCAGGCGGGCAGTTGCACGGCGCGCGCGCGTGCGTCCTTGGACAGCGTGACGGCGAGCATCTCCAGGACGATGCGCTGCACGTTGTTCTCGGGCTGCGCCTCGGTCAGGCCGAGCGAGTTGACCTGCACGCCGTAGCGGAACCGCCGCTGCTTGGGGTCGGTGATGCCGTACCGCTGCCGCGCGACGCGGTCCCAGATGCGCCCGAAGGCCCGCATCTTGCACATCTCCTCGATGAACCGCACACCGGCGTTCACGAAGAACGAGATCCGCGCGACGACGTCGCCGAACTTCTCCTCCGGCACCTGCCCGGAGTCACGCACCGCGTCGAGCACCGCGACCGCCGTGCTCATCGCGTACGCGATCTCCTGCACCGGCGTGGCCCCGGCCTCCTGCAGGTGATAGCTGCAGATGTTGATCGGGTTCCACTTGGGGATGTGCGCCACCGTGTACGTGATCATGTCGGTGGTCAGGCGCAGGCTCGGTCCTGGCGGGAAGACGTGGGTGCCGCGCGACAGGTACTCCTTGACGATGTCGTTCTGCGTCGTCCCCTGGAGCCCGGCGATGTCGGCGCCCTGCTCCTCGGCGACGACCTGGTACAGCGCGAGCAGCCACATGGCGGTCGCGTTGATCGTCATGGAGGTGTTCATCTGCTCCAGGGGGATGTCCTGGAACAGCCGCCGCATGTCGCCGAGATGGGACACCGGGACGCCGACCCGGCCCACCTCTCCGCGCGCGAGGATGTGGTCCGGGTCGTACCCGGTCTGCGTCGGCAGGTCGAACGCGACCGAGAGACCGGTCTGCCCCTTGGCCAGGTTGCGCCGGTAGAGCTCGTTGGACGCCTCGGCCGTGGAGTGACCGGCATAGGTGCGCATCAGCCACGGCCGGTCCTTCTGACGCTCGGTCATGTGTGGGTCCCCGCCCCTCAGATGTCGCGGAACCGGTTGATGGCGTCGATGTGGAGGGCGCGCTTGTCGTGGTCGCGCACCCCGAGGCCCTCCTCGGGCGCGAGCGCGAGCACGCCGACCTTGCCCTGGTGCAGATTGCGGTGCACGTCGTAGGCGGCCTGCCCGGTGTCCTCAAGGGAGTACACCTTGGAGAGCGTCGGGTGGATCCTGCCCTTGGCGATCAGGCGGTTGGCCTCCCAGGCCTCGCGGTAGTTGGCGAAGTGCGAGCCGATGATGCGCTTCAGGGACATCCACAGATAGCGGTTGTCGTACTCGTGCATATAGCCCGAGGTCGAGGCACAGGTGGTGATGGTGCCGCCCTTGCGGGTGACGTACACGGAGGCGCCGAAGGTCTCGCGGCCGGGGTGTTCGAAGACGATGTCGATGTCCTCGCCGCCGGTGAGTTCGCGGATGCGCTTGCCGAAGCGCTTCCACTCCTTCGGGTCCTGGGTGCGCTCGTCCTTCCAGAACTTGTAGCCTTCGGCGTTGCGGTCGATGATCGCGTCGGCGCCCATGGCCCGGCAGATGTCGGCCTTCTGGGGGCTGCTCACCACACAGATGGGGTTGGCGCCGCCCGCGAGCGCGAACTGCGTGGCGTACGAACCGAGTCCGCCGCTCGCGCCCCAGATGAGCACGTTGTCGCCCTGCTTCATGCCGGCGCCGTTGCGGGAGACGAGCTGCCGGTAGGCGGTGGAGTTCACCAGGCCGGGAGCCGCCGCCTCCTCCCAGCTCAGGTGGTCCGGCTTCGGCATCAACTGGTTGGACTTCACCAGGGCGATCTCCGCGAGCCCGCCGAAGTTGGTCTCGAAGCCCCAGATGCGCTGCTCGGGGTCGAGCATCGTGTCGTTGTGGCCGTCGGAGGACTCGAGCTCCACCGAGAGGCAGTGCGCGACGACCTCGTCACCGGGGTGCCAGGCGTTCACGCCGGGGCCGGTGCGCAGCACGACGCCCGCGAGGTCGGAGCCGATGATGTGGTACGGCAGGTCGTGGCGCTTGGTGAGGTCGCTGAGCTTGCCGTAGCGCTCCAGGAAGCCGAAGGTCGACATCGGCTCGAAGATCGACGTCCACACCGAGTTGTAGTTCACGGAGGACGCCATCACGGCCACCAGGGCCTCGCCCGGGCCCAGTTCGGGCACCGGGACGTCGTCCAGGTGCAGCGACTTGCGCGGGTCCTTGTCGCGGGTGGGGAGCCCGGCGAACAGTTCCGTCTCGTCCTTGTGCACGGTCGCCGCGCGGTACGACTCGGGCAGCGGCAGTGCGGCGAAGTCGGCGGCCGAGGTGTCCGGCGACTGGATCGCGTCCAGGATTTCCTGCATGGGGTGCCTCCGGCGAAGGGCGCTTTCGGGGAGCGCTCTGAGGGGTACGTCGGGTGGTCCTTGAAGGGGGGTGTGCCGTCGGTTCGGCGGAGGTGGTGCTGTGGCGGCGCCGTGGTGGGGCGCGGGGTGCCTGTGACGCAGGCGTCCGGGCGCGCTTGCCTGAGGCTTGCGGGGACAGCCGGTGGGGGGAGGTTCTCCACCCGTCGGCCGCTCGGACAACATCAACGTATGACACCGCGTGCCAGTCGGCAAGACACTCAGTGCCAAGAGTTTGTCTCAGTTGTCAGTGGGGGGCTTCATCTGAGCGATGATCGATCATTGCAGGTCAGATGGGGTGCGGGTGCCCGTCCCTCGCGGGGCGCCCCAGACCCGCCCCTTCCCGAACCAGGGGCGCTGCGCCCCCTGGACCCCCGCTTCAACGGCGCTGCGCGCCTCGTCCTCAAGCGCCGGACGGGCTATTTAGAGCCCGTCCGGCGCTTGAGGACGAGGCGCGCAGCGCCGATATGGGGGAGAGGGGCGGGTGGGCGGGGGAGAGAAAGTCAGGCGCGGGTGCGGAGGGCCTTTTCGATGGTGCGCATGACTTCGTCGAGGGGCGCGTCGGTGCGGGCCACGGTCACGAGGACCTCACCCCCGTCGGAGACGGCCGCCGCCGAGGAGGACGCCGTGTCCCGCCCGGCGGGAATGCCGGTGCCGAAGGTCCGCCGGACGATGCCGAAGGCGTGGTCCAGGTGGGCCTCCACGTCCCCCTGCCCGCCGGCGCGCAGCCACCGCCGCAGGACGTGGTTGTGCGCCGTCACCACGGCGGACGCCGCCACCTCCGCGAGCAGCGGATCGTCGTTGCCGTGGTGGTGCGCCTGCTCGTCGAAGTGGCCGAGGAGATAGCGGGTGAAGAGCCGTTCGTAGCGCGCCACGGAGGCGATCTCGCGCTCGCGCAGCGTCGGGACCTCCCGCGTCAGGCGGTACCGCTCCACGGAGACGGCGGGCGAGGCCGCGTACATCTTCATGACTTCCTTGATGCCCCGGCACACGGTGTCGAGCGGGTGCTCGTGCGCGGGTGCCGCGTTCAGGACCGCCTCGGCGCGGATCAAGGTGTCGTCGTGGTCGGGGAAAATCGCCTCTTCCTTGGAGCGGAAGTGGCGGAAGAAGGTCCGCCGGGCCACCCCGGCCGCCGCGGCGATCTCGTCGACCGTCGTCGCCTCGTAGCCCTTGGAGGCGAACAGCTCCATGGCGGAGGCCGCCAGCTCGCGGCGCATCTTGAGCCTTTGGGCTGCGGCGCGGCTGCCCGCGGCGCTCTCCGGAGCGTCGGGCGTAGCTGTCGTACGAGAGGTCTTGGCGGCCTTGGGCATGCCCTGAACGTACTGCATGTGCGCAGGCGAGTGCGGATGCGGGACGGGGCCGCCCGAGGGTTCGAGCAGCCCGCCCCAGTCCGCGCGCTCGGCGCGCACCGCATCCTGTGCTCTGGGCCCGGGGTCCGCGCGCCGGTCAGCGCCGGGCATATTCGCGGAAGCCACGGCCCGTCTTGCGGCCGAGGCAGCCCGCGGCCACCAGGTGTTCGAGCAGCGGCGCGGGCGCGAGACCCGGCTCGCGGAACTCGCGGTGCAGCACCTTCTCGATGGCGAGGGAGACATCGAGACCGACGACGTCCAGGAGCTCGAAGGGGCCCATGGGGTAGCCGCCGCCCAGCTTCATCGCGGCGTCGATGTCGTCGAGGGACGCGTAGTGCTCCTCGACCATCTTGATCGCGTTGTTCAGGTACGGGAAGAGCAGCGCGTTCACGATGAACCCGGCCCGGTCGCCGCAGTCCACCGGGTGCTTCTTGATGGACGCGCACACCTCGCGGGCCGTGGCGTGCACATCGTCCTCGGTCAGGACCGTGCGCACGACCTCGACGAGCTTCATCGCCGGGGCCGGGTTGAAGAAGTGCAGGCCGATCACGTCGCCGGGCCGTGAGGTGGCGCGGGCGCAGGCGACGACCGGCAGCGAGGACGTGGTGGTGGCGAGGACCGCGCCCGGCTTGCAGACCTTGTCGAGCGTCGTGAAGAGCTGCCGCTTGACCTCCAGGTCCTCCGCGACCGCCTCCAGGGCGAGATCGACGTCGGCGAACGCCTCGTACGACCCGCTCGGCCGGACCCGGTCCAGGGTCTTGGCCGCCGCCTGTGACGTCATGCGCCCCTTGTCGACCGAGCGCGAGAGGGACTTGGCGATCCGGGCCCTGGCCGCCGCGGCCTTCTCCTCGCTGCGGGCGACGAGCACCACGTCGTACCCGGCCTTGGCGAAGACCTCCGCGATGCCGGACGCCATGGTGCCGGACCCGGCGACACCGACGGAGCGGACCTCGCGCCCGCGCGCCTGCCGCGTGCCCTCAAGGGGTGTCGCGGAGTCCCGCACCACCTCGCCGCCGCCCGACTCCGCGTACGTGTAGAAGCCGCGGCCCGACTTGCGCCCCGTCAGGCCCGCCTCGCTGAGCTGCTTGAGGATCGGGGCGGGCGCGTGCAGCCGGTCCCGCGACTCGGCGTACATCGCGTCGAGGACCGTACGGGCGGTGTCGACACCGATCAGGTCGAGCAGCGCGAGCGGGCCCATCGGCAGACCGCAGCCGAGCCGCATCGCGGCGTCGATGTCCTCCCGGCTCGCGTACTTCGCCTCGTACATCGCCGCCGCCTGGTTGAGGTAGCCGAAGAGCAGCCCGTCGGCGACGAAACCGGGGCGGTCGCCGACGGCCACGGGCTCCTTGCCGAGCGCGTGCGCCAGATCCGTGACGGCGGCGACCGCGGTCGGCGCGGTGAGCACGGACGAGACGACCTCGACGAGCTTCATCGCCGGGGCCGGGTTGAAGAAGTGCATGCCCAACACCCGCTCGGGGTGGGCCGATTCGGCCGCGAGGCGGGTCACCGAGAGCGCGTTGGTGCCGGTGGCGAGGATCGTGTCGGCCCTGACCACACCGTCGAGCTCACGGAAGATCTGCTGCTTGATCTCGTAGGACTCCGGGACGACCTCGACGACCAGGTCGGCATCGGCCGCGGCGCGCAGATCGGTGCAGGTGCGGAAGCGGGCGAGCGCGTCGTCGCGCTCGCGCTCGGTGAGGCGCTCCCGGCGCACGGCGCGCGCCGTGGAGGCCTCCAGGGAGGCGACGGCGTGGGCGGCGGCCCGCTCGCTGATGTCGATGCCGATGACCTCGCGGCCCGCACGGGCGAGGACTTCGGCGATACCCGTGCCCATCGTGCCCAGACCGACGACGGCGACCGTGTTGATGGGGTTGAGGGGAGCGTCCATGGGTGGACTCCAGGAAGTGAGTGACGACTGAGGGGCGCACGCGCACGGCGCGTGGCGAGGAGCACGCCGGGCACGGGACGCCCCGCTCGGGCGTGGTGACCACGCAAGCGGGCGTGAAGTGGCATACGGCGTGCGGAATGTGTGCGCAATGCGCACGAAGGAAGAACCGGCGGGCCCTGTCCCGGAGCCACACCGTCCTGCGGTACATGCGTACCGAACCGACAACACTCGCGACGGCTGCGTCACCAGGCCGTCATGAGTCGAGATGCTGAAAGCGAACTGCGTACGGGGAGTGTGCCCCGCTCACATGAGATTAACCCGTGAGTAACGAGCGCGCCAGCCCCCGGTGTCTGTGACCTCCGTCGCGACTAGGCTCACCGCATGGATGCGGAGTTGCGGACGGTGACGGATCGCTTACGACGCGAGGCAGCCGCGTCGGGAGCGCTGGATCTGTACGGGAGACTGCTGGCAGTCGGTGAGCCGGACGAGCTCGCGGAGGTCCTGCACGCTCCCGGACAGCCGCTGTGGGCGCGGGAGTTGGCGGCGGTCAGGCTGGGGCTCCTGGGGGACCGCAGGGCCTTCGAATCCCTTGTACTCCTGCTCAACCACCGGGATCCGCCGCGCTGCGCCGCCGCCGCGTACGCCCTGGCGCGCCTCGGCGATCCGCGTACCGCGCGCGCGGCGGCCGCCCTCGCGACGAACGAGCTGCGGGTCGCCTACGCCCTGCACCCGGTGCGGCTGCTCACGGAGCTGCGGGCCCCGGAGTCGGCGCCCGCGCTGATCGTCACGCTCCAGCGCCGCCTCACGCCCAACGACCCCTACGGCAAGGTCGCCCTCGCGTGCGTGGAAGGGCTCGGGGCGCTCGGGGACGCGCGGGCCATACCGGTGCTCACGGCCGCGTCCTCCAACCCCCGGCTCGCGGCGGCGGCCGCGGCGGCACTGGCGCGGGTGACGGTGCGGGCGCAGGGGTCCTGAGGGCGGCGCCGGGTTCCGCGTGCGGGGCGCAGGGGTTCAGGAGCGGCGCGGGCGGGCTGGGGTGCCGACCGGGGGCCGGTCCGGCGGGCGCTACTCGGGGACCACCGCCAACGCCTCTATCTCCATCAGGAATTCGGGCGACACCAGACCCGCGACCTGGACGGCCGAGGCGGCGGGCAGGCGGCCGGGGTCGAGGAAGGCGTCCCGTGCCGCACGGACCGCCGGCATGTACGCCGTGTCCGTGACGAAGTACGTCAGCTTGATCACGTCTTCGAAGCCCGCGCCCGCGGCGGCCAGACAGCGCCGCAGGTTCTCGAAGACCTGGCGTGCCTGCGCCGCCGGGTCGCCCGCGCCGACCAGCTCGCCCCGCTCGTCGAGGGCGAGCTGCCCGGAGACGGCGACGAGGCGGCCCGAGCCCGTCACCACGTGGGTGTACGCCGTCGCGGGGGCGACTCCGTCGGGGGCGTGGATGTGTGTCAGTCGGCTCATGATCCCCATGGTGGACCATGGCACTGACAACGCCCCCGGCGGAGCCCGCGGTCAGGGCCGGGGTCGCCTGACGTGGCGCCCGGGCCCGGACCGCGTACGTGCGGTGTCAGACCGCGTACGTGCCGTGTCAGACCGCGTACGTGCGGTGTCAGCCGCGGAACCCCACCAGGCCGTGCAGCTCCGTGCCCGGGCCGCCGCCCCGCGCACCCCGTGCCGCGCCCTTCGGCTCGGGCACGGGCAGCCGCTCGCACACCGCGTCGGCCTCGCCGGTCCCACCGGATCGGCGCGGCACCTCGCCGGACGTCAGATACGTCGCCAGATGCCGGTCGAGGCAGGCGTTCCCGCTGAGGGCGACGCCGTGGTTGCCGCCGCCCTGCTCCACGACCAGGCTCGATCCGCGCAGCTTCCGGTGCATGGTGACCGCACCCCCGTAGGGGGTCGCCGCGTCGTCGGTCGCCTGGAGCAGCAGCACCGGCGGCAGGGCGCGGTTCGACACGTCCACCGGGTCGAGCGAAGGCACCCGCCAGAACGCGCACGGAGCGTTGTACCAGGCGTTGTTCCAGGTCATGAAGGGTGACTTCGCGTGCGTCTGCCAGTTGTCACGGCTCCACCGCGCCCAGTCGCGCGGCCAGCCCGCGTCCCGGCAGGCCACGGCGGTGTAGACCGAGTAGCTGTTCTCGCCCGCGGCGTCCTGCGCGCCGGCCTTCTCGTACGCCCGCACGAGCGGAGTCGTCTTCTTGCCGTGCGCGTACGCCGAGAACACCTCGGCCAGGATCGGCCAGTAGCCGTCGAAGTAGGCGCCCGGCAGGAAGGTGTCCTCCAGCTCGGCCGCGCCGACCTTCCCGCCGGCCGGCTTCTCGGCGAGGGCGGCGCGCATGGCGTACCACTCCGACTCCACCCGCGCCGGGTCCGAGCCGAGCCGGTACTTCGCGTGGTGCTTGGCCGTCCAGGCCAGGAAGGCCTGGTGGCGGGCCTGGAAGGCGTGGTCCTGGCTGAGGTTGGCGTCGTACCAGACCTGGTGCGGGTCGACCACGGAGTCCAGGGCCATGCGGCGGACCCGCTCGGGGAACAGCTTCGCGTACACGGCGCCCAGGTAGGTGCCGTACGAGTACCCGAAGTAGCTGATCCGCCGCTCGCCGAGGCGTGCGCGGATCACGTCCAGGTCCCTGGCCGCGCTGACCGTGTCGATGAACGGCAGCACGTCCGCGTACTTGGAAGCGCACGCTCGGGCGAACGACCGCGCGCGGTCGACGTTGGCCCTCTCCAGGGAGTACGTGTACGGCACCGAGGCGGGCCGTACCGGGGTGAAGTGGCCGGGCCGGCAGTTCAGGGCGGGCTTGCTCCGGCCGACGCCGCGCGGGTCGAAGCCGATGACGTCGTAGCCGGCGGCCACCTTCTTGGGGAGCGACTTGGCGACGAAGCCGGCCATGGTCAGACCGCTGCCGCCGGGGCCGCCGGGGTTCACGAGGAGCGGGCCCCGGTAGTGCTTCGCGGTGTGCGGGATCCGCGAAAGGGCCAGCGTGATCTTCTTGCCGTGCGGCCGGTCGTGATCGAGTGGTACCTGTACGGACGCGCACTGGAGCTTGGGGTGGTTCTTCGTCGCGCACTTCTTCCACGCCAGGTGGGGCGGGGTGTGCGCGGCGCGGGGGGTGGCCACCGCGGTGGTGCCCGCGGCGGACGGGACCGCCGCGACCAGACCGGTCACCAGGACGGCGGCGCCGCACAGCGAGACGGCGGTTGCTCTCATCGAGCCTCCCAGGGTGGAGGGTTCGGGGCCGCGAGGCCCACGACCCCCGCGGCATCGTTCCGGAAAGCCCGCCCGGAAGACGCTGATCCATGGAGCAATAACCTGAAAGGAGCATGGCGAAGCCCGCGATGGCCCAGTGCCCCCTGTCGGCACCGGCACGTCACAGCAGCGTGAGCTGGGTGCCTTCCGGCGCGGGCGGTGCCTGCTTTGGCTCGGGTACGCGGCGTGCCGCGCCCGCGCGGGCGGGGCCGATGCCGAACTCGCGGGCCAGTTCGTGCACGTGGCGGGTGATCCGGCGCTGGTACCACTTCGGGGCGTAGGCGCCGTCGGCGTACAGGCGTTCGTACCGCCGCACCAGGTGCGGGTGTTCCTGGGCGAGCCAAGCCATGAACCACTCGCGTGCGCCGGGCCGCAGGTGCAGCGCGAGCGGTGTCACGGATGTCGCCCCGGCCTCGGCGATCGCCCGCACCGTGGCGCGCAACTGGTCCGGGTGGTCACCGAGGAACGGGATCACCGGTGCCATCAGGACACCGCAGCCGATGCCGTGCTCGCTCAGGGTGCGCACGACCTCCAGGCGGCGACCCGGTGCGGGGGTACCGGGCTCGACCGTGCGCCAGAGCTGTTCGTCCACGAAGCCGACGGACACCGAGATGCCCACGTCCGTGACGGCGGCGGCCTGCCGCAGCAGATCGAGGTCGCGCAGGATCAGCGTGCCCTTGGTGAGGATCGAGAACGGGTTGGCGTGGTCGCGCAGCGCCTCGATGATGCCCGGCATCAGCGCGTACCTGCCCTCCGCGCGCTGGTAGCAGTCGACGTTGGTGCCCATCGCGATGTGCTCGCCGTGCCAGCGGGGCGAGGCGAGCCGGTGGCGCAGCAGCTCGGGAGCGTTGACCTTGACCACGATCTGACTGTCGAAACCCAGGCCGGTGTCCAGGTCCAGATAGCTGTGTGTCTTGCGGGCGAAGCAGTACACGCACGCGTGCGTGCAGCCGCGGTAGGGGTTGACCGTCCACTCGAAGGGCATGCGCGAGGCCCCCGGCACCCGGTTCACGATCGACTTCGCCCGGATCTCGTGGAAGGTGATTCCGCGGAACCCGGGGGTGTCGGTCCGGGTGGTCACCGCGTCGGCGCCGAACAGCGCGGCGTCCGCTGCGGCCCCTCGCGGGCCGTCGGACAGATTCTCCCAGCGCATGGCGCTCCTTTCATGACAGCGACGAGCACCAGTGACGAGCACCCAGCACAGAATAGAACACATGTTCCCTTGATCGTGCGAACGTGGTCCGGACCCCGATTTGGGGCGCCGGTGTGCGGGGTGGTTGGCTGACCGTCCCACCCGCGAGACACCTACAACTGCTGGAGGAAACGCAATGGCGCAGGTCGAGGCGGTCACGGAGCGCATCATCGCGGCACGGCCGGAGGACGTCTTCGATGCGCTGGCCGACTACAGCGGCACCCGCGCGAAGATCCTTTCGGAGCACTTCAGTGAGTACGAGGTGCGCGAGGGCGGCGACGGCGAGGGCACGCTCGTCCACTGGAAGCTCCAGGCCACCAGCAAGCGGATCCGCGACTGTCTGCTCGACGTGAGCGAGCCCACCGACGGTGAGCTCGTCGAGAAGGACCGCAACTCGTCCATGGTGACCACCTGGCGGGTGACCCCGGCCGGCGAGGGCGCCGCGCGCGTCGTCGTCACCACGGTGTGGAACGGCGCGGGCGGCATCGGCGGCTTCTTCGAGAAGACCTTCGCGCCCAAGGGCCTCGCCCGGATCTACGACGCGGTGCTCGGCAGGCTCGCCGCCGAAGTCGAGAAGTAGCCCCACGCGGCGGGCCGGACGCTCCCGGCCCGCCGACTCGCGGCGCCTGGAGTGCTCCCGCTCGCCGAATCGCGGCGGGACGGGAACGCTCGGCCCGCCAACTCCCGTAACCCCTCAGGGTTGTTGTCACGCTCACCGTTTCGAGTGGTTTTCGCAACGGCCCAGTTGTCCACCGCAGGGCTCCCACCGGCGCGAACGCGCGCCGGTGCGCGCCCGGTGCGACTCGTCGCGCTTGCGCGCTTACTTCTATGTTGGCGCGTAATGCGAGAAATGGGCGGCGCGGGCGCGACGAGGGGAGCACCAGGTGGGCGGGACGACGCTGGCGACGGGCGCCGGGCACGGTGAACGGGGGGCCGCTCACCCCCCGGCGGGGGCACCGGGGCAGGACCTGTCGCGACAGCCGCCGTCACCGCCACCGGACGCCGCGCCGCAGACCCCGCAGGGGCTCAGCCCCGCCCGGGTCCGTATGGTCTTCTTCGCGCTGATGCTGGCCCTGCTGCTCGCCGCGCTCGAGCAGATGATCGTCGCCACCGCGCTGCCGAAGATCGTCGGCGAGCTGCACGGCCTGGACAAGATGTCCTGGGCGATCACCGCCTACCTGCTGACCTCGACCGTCGGCCTGCCCGTCTACGGCAAGCTCGGCGATCTCTACGGACGCAAGGGCGTCTTCCAGTTCGCCATCGTCGTCTTCGTCGTCGGCTCCGCGCTCGCCGGCTGGTCCCGCACGATGGACCAGCTCATCGCCTTCCGCGCCCTACAGGGCGTCGGCGCGGGCGGCCTCATGATCGGCGTCCAGGCGATCATCGCCGACATCGTGCCGCCGCGCGCGCGAGGCCGCTACATGGGCATGATCGGCGCCTCCTTCGGCCTGGCCTCCGTCGCCGGACCGCTGCTCGGCGGCTTCTTCACCGACCATGTCTCCTGGCGCTGGTGCTTCTACTTCAACGTGCCCTTCGGCCTGGTCACGCTCCTCGTCGTCGCCCTCGTCCTGAAGCTCCCGAAGCCCGCCGCCCGCGGCAGGTTCGACGTCCTCGGCGCGCTGCTCCTCGTCGCCGCCTCCACCTGCCTGGTCCTGCTGACCAGTTGGGGCGGCACCGAGTACGCCTGGGGTTCGCGCGTGGTCCTCGGGCTCGCCGCGGGCGCCGTCGTGTCCTGCCTGTTCTTCCTCCTCGTCGAACGCTTCGCGGCAGAACCGATCATCCCGCTGCGCCTGTTCCGTGATTCGGTCTTCAACATCACAGGTCTAGTAGGCTTCGTGGTGGGCGTCGCCCTCTTCGGAGCCGCCAGTTACCTGCCGACCTACCTACAGATGGTCGACGGGGCGAGCGCCACGGAGTCCGGCCTCCTGATGCTCCCGATGATGGGCGGAGTCGTCGGCGCGTCGATCATCGCGGGGCAACTCATCAGCCACACCGGTCGCTACCGGATCTACCCGGTCCTCGGCAGCGCCCTCTCCGTGGTCGGCATGTATCTCCTCTCCCGGCTCGAAGCGGACACGCCACGGCTGCAGTACAGCATCTGGATGGCCCTCCTCGGCGCCGGTGTCGGCCTGGTCATGCCGGTGCTCGTCCTCGCCGTGCAGAACGCCGCACCGCCCGCCGACCTCGGCACCGCGACCAGCGCCAACAACTACTTCCGGCAGGTCGGCGGAAGCGTCGGCGCCGCGGTCTTCGGCACCCTCTTCGCCGACCGCCTCACCGACGCCCTCGACGGGCGGCTGCCCGCGGGCGCCGAGCTGCCCGACGCCGAATCGATCACCCCGCAACTCGTCCACGCGCTGCCCGCCCCGCTGCGCGAGGGCTACATCCAGGCGTACGCGGACGCGATGCCGCGGATCTTCCTCTACCTGGTCCCCGTCCTCGTCCTCGGCCTGCTGCTCGCCTGCTTCCTCAAGGAGACCCCCCTCGTGTCCAGCGCCGTGTCGTCCACGACCCCGCAGCCGCCGCCGTCCCCGCACGCCCCGGGCACCGCGCGCGTGCCCTTCACCGAGGCCGCCGTCCCGCCCGCGCGCTCCGCGTACGCCGCAGGACTGCCCGTCTGCGGCACCGTGCAGCACCCGGACGGCACCGTCGTACCGCGCGCCGCCCTGACGCTCATCGACGTCACGGGCCGCCAGATCGGACGCGGCGCGAGCGGCGACGACGGGCGGTACGCCCTTTCGACGCCGGGGGCCGGGTCGTTCGTCCTGATCGCCGCGGCGGGCGGCCACCAGCCGCAGGCCGTCACGGTCACCGTCGGCGAACGCCCCGTGGAGCTCGACGTGGTCCTCGGCGGCGCGGGGCGGCTCGCGGGCAGCGTCGTCACCGCCGACGGCACGCCCGTGCGCGACGCCGCCGTGACCCTCACCGATGTGCGTGGCGAGGTCGTCGCCGCCACCCGCAGCGGGCGCGAGGGCGGCTATGTGATCACGGACCTGGTGGCGGGCGAGTACACCCTGGCCGCCAGCGCGCCCGCCTTCCGCCCGGCCGCGCTGCCCGTCAGCGTGCAGGCGTCACGGGAGACCCGCCAGGACATCGAACTCGCCGGGGGAGCGGTGCTGCGCGGCACCGTGCGCGCCGGGGGTGGACGGCCCGTCGAGGACGCGCGCGTGACGCTCCTGGACGCCGCGGGCAACGTCGTGGACACCCTCACCACCGGCCCCGAAGGCACCTTCCGCTTCATCGACCTGTCGTCCGGCGAGTACACCGTGATCGCGGCCGGATACCCGCCGGTCGCCACGGTCCTCCAGGTGGCGGGCGGCGGCAGGACGGAGCGGGACCTGCAACTGGGGCACGAGGACTGAAGATCCGGCGGAGCGGGAGGCGGCCGCCACGCGGAGGCGGGGTGCGGAGTCACGCTCCGGCGGCGCCCCGCCCCGGGGAATTCCCGGATAGCGCCGCACGGCAGGCCGCGATCGCCGTACGGTGGTCGGGGACGGACGGTGGCTGGGGACGACGCAGGTCTTGCCGCGCCGCGGGAAGGAGCCGAAGCCATGGAGCGTGGGAGCCCGGACGGTGGACCGGCCGCGCACAGCGGTGTGTCCGGCCGCGTCCCCCTGGCCGTGGTCGTCATCGACGGCGGTGGCCTGGTGTCCCACTGGAGCACCGGCGCGCGCCGCCTCTTCGGGTACGCCAAGGAGGAGGCCGTGGGCCGCCCCGCGGGCGACCTGCTGCCCGTCTCCGGAGCACTCCCGCAGGACGACGCCGCCTACGGGGACTACGACGACCTCGGCCCCGACCTCGGCAGCTCCCTGGACGGCCGCGTCTCCTACCCCGCCGCGGGCCGCGCCCGGCTGACCCCCGCACCGCACGGGCAGGGGCGCATCGACGTCCTGTGGTGGGCCTACCCCCTCGTGGGGCCGGGGCCCGAGCGGCTGCTCGTCCTCGCCGCCGACGCCGCCCGGCTGACCGCGGCGGGCGAGGCCGATGGCGCCCCCGCCGACCACATGG
The DNA here is from genome assembly GCF_000720475.1 of Streptomyces aureocirculatus. Lineage (GTDB taxonomy): Bacteria > Actinomycetota > Actinomycetes > Streptomycetales > Streptomycetaceae > Streptomyces > Streptomyces aureocirculatus. Next base: position 274,383 of record NZ_JOAP01000007.1, on the reverse strand, counting down.
AGCGCATAGCGCCCGGCTTCGCACTGCACACCGACTTCCCCGGCGCCGACGAACTCGCCCACCGCCTCCCGGACATCCTGCCGAGCATGAGCGTCGGCGAGAGCGCCCGCATCGTCGCGCAAGTCCTCGAACTCGGCTATCCAGTCCTGGAGTTCAGCCAGCACGACCGCGTACCCGTCACCCCCGACTGGGGCGTGCCGCGGCGCGCCGAACGCCAGGCCCGCAAGCGGCGCGCCGAAGCCGCGGCCGCCGCCGGACTCGCCCCCGCCTCGGGCGCCCCTGCCCCGGGCGCCCTCGCACCGGACGCCCGCGGCGCGGACGACGAGGCCGAGGACGACGAGGGCGAGGACCTCGAATACGCGGCGGTCCGCGAGCACCTCGAATTCCTCAACGAGGTGAGCGGCCGCATCGGTTCCTCGCTCGACCTGGCCCGCACCATCCAGGAGGTCAGCAAGGCCGTCGTACCGCGCTTCACGGACGTCGCGGGCACCTATCTGCGCGAACAGGTCGTCGCGGGCGAGGGCTTCCCCGACGGGGTGCCCGACGAGACCACGATGTGGCACCGCGTCGCCGTCGAGCACACCGACGAGCCGGGCCGCTGGGACGACGTGGTGCCGGTCGGCGAGTCCATGCCGTTCCCCGCGCACACCCCGTTCTTCCAGTGCATGACCTCCGGCGACCCCGTCCTCGTACCGCGCATCACGGAGGAGATGGGCAACGCCATCGCCTCCCAGTTCGAGAAGCGCGACATCCGGCCGCTGATCAACCACCGGTCGATGCTGGTCGTGCCCCTGAAGGCACGCAACGTCGTCCTCGGCTTCATGATCCTGCTGCGCCACCGGGAGCGGCCCGTCTTCAACGACATGGACCGTGTCACCGGCGCCGAACTGGCCGCCCGCGCGGGCCTCGTCCTGGACAACGCCCGCATGTACACCTACCAGGAGTCGGTCGCCGACACCCTCCAGGACAGCATGCTGCCGCACATCGAACCCCGCATGTCAGGATGCGACATCGCCACCCGCTACCTCCCGGGCACCCTCCTCGGCCGGGTCGGCGGCGACTGGTTCGACTCGGTGAAACTGCCGGGGGCGCGCACCGCCCTGGTTGTCGGCGACGTCATGGGGCACGGCCTCAACTCCGCCGCGATGATGGGCCAGTTGCGTACGGCCGTACAGACCATGGCGGCCCTCGACCTGCCGCCCGCCCAGCTCCTGCGCAACCTCGACGACCTGGCACAGCGACTCGGCGAGCATTATCTGGCGACCTGTCTGTACGCGGTGTACGACCCGATCGCCGGTGAATTGCACCTGGCCAACGCGGGCCACATCCCGCCCGTCCTGGTACGCGCCCTGGACGGCCGCAGCGAACTGCTCCACCTGCCCACCGGAGCGCCCATCGGCGTCGGCGGCGTGCCGTTCGAGTCCGTACGGGTCCGGGTCGCCCCCGGTGACCGGCTCCTGATGTGCACCGACGGCCTGGTCGAGGTGCGCGGCGAGGACATCGGGGTCGGCCTCGCCACCCTCGTCGAGTCGGCGGCCCACCCGGCGGCGTCCATGGACGACGCCTGCGACACCATCATCCGGGCCCTCGCCGCGACCTTCTCCGAAGCAGGTCGCGGCGGCCGCAAGGACGACGTGGCCCTCCTGATGGCCAGGCTCAACGGCGTGGCCTCCACGGACGTCGGGCACTGGCGGCTCGCCCCCGACCCCAGCGAGGTCAGCAGGGCCCGCGACCTGGTCCGCGCCCAACTGCGGGACTGGGGCCTCGACGACCTCGCCGACACCACGGTGCTGCTCGTCGGCGAACTCGTCACCAATGCCGTACGGCACACGCACGGCGGCCGCATCGGGCTGCGTCTGGTGCGCTCCGGGCGCCTCCTGTGCGAGGTCGAGGACGACGACGCGACGCTGCCCACGCTGCTCAGCGCGGGGCCCGGCGACGAGTTCGGGCGCGGCCTGCGCATCGTCACCAGCCTCGCCAAGGAGTGGGGCACCAGCAGGACCACCGGCGGCAAGACCGTGTGGTTCGAACTGCCGCTGCCACGCCGCTAGGGCGATCCCGTCGGGGATCGGACGGACGAGTACGCAGACCGCGCAGGCATGGCCGGGGTCAGTCGCTTGCGGCGATGAAAGCGGCTACGGCGGCGGCGACGGCGGCGGGTTGTTCGTCCGGGATGAAGTGGCCCGCGTCCGGCACGACGACCCCGGTGATGTCGTCGGCCCACGGCCTGATGGAAGCCGCCATGTCACGGATGGAACCGTGGCTGCTGGAGATCCCGAGAACGGGTACCGTCAGGTGGCGCTGTTCAAGGGCCTCGTGGTTCTTCCGCGCCGATTCGGGGGCGTCCCGGTAGTAGGCCAGGGAAGCGCGGAGTCCGCCGTCAACGGCAACGGCCGCGGCGTACTGCTCGATCTCGGCGTCGTCAAAGGTGTCGGGAGCAAGGGCCTTGGCCTTCAGGAACCAGCCGACGTACTCGCGTTCACGGCCTGCGAGCAGTGTTTCGGGCAGGTCGGGCACGAGATGGAAGGCGAAGTGCCAAGTCTTCCACGCCACTTCGGGGTCCGTCGGGACGGCGTCGGGGAGGGTGATGCCCGGGATGCCGGCGTCGAGCAGTACGAGGCCGTGCAACCGGCTCTCGTACTTCAGGGCGAGGGAGAAGGCGACCCAGGCACCGATGTCGTGGGCGGCCAGCCAGTATGTCGACACCCCGAGCGCTTGCACCGCGGCGTGGACGTACGCGGCGACCGTGTGCGTGTCGTAGCCGCCGTCCGGGCGTTCGGAGTGGCCCTGGCCCGGCAGGTCGATCGCGATGACGCGGAACCGGTCGGCCAGGCCGGGCATCACCTCTCGCCATGCCCACCAGGTCTGCGGGAAGCCGGCGAGCAGCACGACGGCCGGGCCGTTCGGCCGACCGCCCTCGACCGCGTGCAGCCGGACACCGCACGCGTCGACCCAGCGGTGGGTGAATCCGGCCAGGTCCCGCAGTGGCAGGTCGCGGACCGGGCTGCCGGGGACGCGGACGGTGGTTCCCGGGTCAGTCATGGTCTTCCTCCATCGATACCGGGCGTACTGGTTCGGCATGCCGGCCGGGGCGGGACCCGCGAGCGCGGTGGACGCGACGGGAGCGGCGCCCGTGTGCACGCTTCCGAGCCCACGCTAACCATCCTGGATCGATCGGTCAAAGATAGATTGACCGATCGATCCAGGATGCGGGTAGGCTCACAGCGGGGACGTACAGAAGGAGGTGGGCGCTGTGTCCGGCCGGAAGCAGTTCGACATCAGCGCGGCCCTGGACCAGGCCATGAGGGTGTTCTGGCAGCGCGGCTATGCGGACGCCTCACTCGATGCTCTCGGTTCGGCCACCGGCCTCGGCCGCGGCTCCCTCTACGGCACCTTCGGCAACAAGGAGACCCTGTTCGGCAAGTGCCTGGACCGCTACGCGTCGATCTACGGTACGCAGTACGAGCAGGCGCTCGCGGCACACCCCGGTGACCCGGCGCGGGCCGTCGAGGCCTTCTTCGACGTCGCCCTCCGCCGTATCGCCGACCCCTCGGTCCCCGTGGGGTGCCTCGTCGCCCAGTCCGCCGCGCAGTCACCGACGCTGAAGGAGGAGAACGGCATGCAGGTGCGTGGCCTGCTCGACCTGCAGCGCCAGCGGGTACGTGCGGCACTTGCGGGCTCCTCGGCCGACAGCCGCACGCTCGACGAACTCGCCACGTTCGTCGTCGCCGTTAACCAGTCGCTGGCCGTACTGAGCCGTGCCGGCACCTCGGACGCCGAACTGCGCTCCGTGGCCCGACTCGCATGCACAACGGTGGCGGACACCATCGCCCGGGCGGCATCCGAAGACGTCGGCCAAGGCTGACGGACACCAACCGCGCCGGGACTCGCCTTCTGCCACCCGGCATGCCCACGGGTACTGCTGCCGATGCCATGCCATGCCATGCCATGCCATGCCATGCCGAGACGGTCGGCGTTCGCGCGGACGGAGTGCTCAAGGGGCGACAGACCCTGGGCCACGCGCGCGCCGGGCGAGCGCGGGTCGAAAGCGCGGTGAAGGTGTGCGCCGGGTGACTTGTCGGGCGCCCCCGCGAGCGGTAGACCGATCTTGTCGCCGGCCTCGGCGACGCCAGTCGCATCTCCGGGGAGTTGGGCATGGGCGTCACTAGTCGGTACCAGGAGGCGTGGGAGGGGTTCTGGAGCGAGGCGCCCCCGGAGGCGGGCGCCGTCTTCTGGGACTCCGAGCCCGCCCTCGCCGCGGGCCGCCACCTGGCCCTGTTCAAGCCGTACATGACCGCCCCGGGGCTGCCCCTGGTGGACCTCGGCTGTGGCAACGGCACCCAGACCCGCTTCCTTGCCGACCGCTTCCCGCGGGTGCTCGGCGTGGACCTGTCGGCCGCCGCCGTCGCCCACGCCAGGGCGGCGGACCCGGCGGGTCAGGCCGAGTTCCGCCAGCTCGACGCCGCCGAGCGGAGCGAGGTCGAGCAGTTGCACGCCGAACTGGGCGACGTGAACGTGTACATGCGCGGCGTCCTGCACCAGTGCGAGCCCGCCGACCGGCAGCCGCTCCTGGACTGCATCGCGGTGCTCCTCGGCGAGCGCGGCCGGGCCTGCGCCGTGGAACTCGCCGAGGCCGCGGGCCCCGTCCTGCGCGGCCTGGTCCAGGGCGCCGGGGGACCGCCGCCCAAGCTGGTCCCCGTCTTCGCCCACGGCCTCACGCCGGGCGAAGTGGCCGACGCGGACGTCCCCGCGTTCGTCCGCGAGGCGGGCCTGACGGTGTTCGCGAGCGGTGAGCTGCCGCTCCTGACGACCGAGTTCGCGGCGGACGGCAGCCGCATCGAGCTGCCGTCCAGGTGGCTGGTCACAGGGCGGTCATAGGGCGGTCATAGGGCACCACCAGTGACAGCACCGAGGCTGGTCCGGGGGTGTCGGAGAACAGTGACTGGTCAGCGCTGACAGCAGTACGGCGTGCGTGCGGTACGGCGTGCGTGCGTCACGCGGCGCGTGCGGTACGACGTGCGTGCGGTACGACGTGCATGTGTCACGGCGTGCGTGCGTCACGACGTGCATACGGCCGAGACCATCTGGCCGACCGGGTTCACTCCTTGTGCTTCGCCTCTCCGCGTTCCGCTCTTGCAGGATCGATCCTGCACAGGCGTGGTGCGCAAGCTGGCTGCCGTCGTGTGTCCAGCAGAGCTCGCGCGGCGGGCCCTGCCCAGGATCGGCCGTACGACCACCCCCTGACCTCACCCCTGCCCCCTGCACGAACGACCTTTCGAGGAGAGTCATGACCGCGACACTCATCGACCCGGCAGGACCGGCGCTGACGGTGCTCGCGCCCAGGCCGGCGGCGCCGGTCAGGCTGTACTGCTTCCCGCCCGCCGGCCGGGGTGCCGGTTACTACACACCCTGGGTTCCGCTGCTGCCGGACGACGTGGAGCTGTGCGCCGTGCAACTGCCGGGGGCGAGGCCCGCTGGCTCAGCAACCCGCGCTCACCGATCCCGCCGCGCTGTTCGCCGCGCTGGCCGCGCTGGTGGCCACCGAGAACGACGGGCGTCCGTACGCGTTCTTCGGGCACTCCTTCGGTGCGCTCTGTGCCTTCGAGACCGCGCGCGTGCTGCGCCGGGGGGAGGAGACGCTCCCGGCCCTGCTGGGCATCTCGGCAGCCGCGGCACCGCAGACCTCAGCCTTCCGGGAGCTGGTCGGGGTGGGCATGGCGGCAGGGCCCGAGGCGCTGACGATGATCACCGGGCCGATCTCGGAGAAGTTGTTGCGAGACCCGCTGCTGCTCGCCGACGCCTACACCCCCTTGCTGGCCGACCTCGTCGCGATGCTCCAGTACCGGCACGGCCACGAACCCGCCCTCCAGGTCCCCGTCGCCGTCTTCGGCGGTGACGCCGACGCGGTGGCGAGCGCCGGGCAACTGGCGCAGTGGGGCGAGCTGTTGGCCGAGCCCCGCACACCCCGGCTGTTCCCCGGCGACCACCACTACGTCGTGGCACGCCCCGAACCCGTGGTCGAGGAGCTCATGACGGCGTTGCGCGCCGCGCTGCCGAGCACCGCTGTGCGGGCTTCGTGACGCGCGGACGGGTTCAGGGCACCGCTCCGCACGGGCCCTGGGCGGCGACCGCCGTGGTGTGCCTGGGTCTCTTCCTGCTCGGCATGGACCTCACCGTCCTCAACGTCGCCGTGCCAGGACTGCAGAGCCAACTGTCCGCCTCCATCACGGAAATCCACTGGATCGTCGACGGCTACGCACTCGTCCTCGGCGGCACCGTGCTGGCCTCCGGCTCGGCCACGGACCGCATGGGCAGGCGACGGGCGTTCACCTGCGGTCTCGCGGTCTGCGCGGCCGCATCGGTGCTCGGCGGGCTCGCACAGACGCCTTGGCAGGTGATCGCCTCCCGCTGCGGCATGGGCGCGGGCGCCGCGCTGCTCATGCCCGCCACGCTCTCGCTCATCAGCAACCTCTTCCCCGAGCCACGGCTGCGGCGGCGCGCGATCGCCGCGTGGACCGCCGTCGCGGGCGCGGGAGGGCTGACGGGCCCCGTCATCGGCGGCCTCCTGGTAGAGCACTTCTCCTGGCGCGCCGCCTTCTGGCTCAACCTCCCCCTGGCCGCCCTCACGATCGCCCTCGCCTTCCTCCTGGTACCCGAGTCCCGCGCGCCGCAGACCGAGAAGACCGACGTACGCGGAGCCTGCCTGTCGGCAGTTGGGCTGCTCACCCTGGTGTGGGCGATCATCGAGGGCCCCGCCAGGGGCTGGACGAGCCGGCCCGTACTGGGCGCGTTCGCTCTCGCGGGCCTGCTGCTCGCGCTGTTCGCACTCCAGCAGCGCCACTGCCCCCACCCGATGCTGCCGCTGAGGTTGCTGCGCGACGCCCGTGTCCCCATGGGCGCCGTCGCGCTGGCACTGACGTCCTTCGCCCTGTTCGGCACGCTGTTCGTGCTCACCCTCTACTTGCAGGGCGTCCTCGGCCACACGCCCTGGGAGGCGGGGGTACGCACGCTGCCGCTGCCCGCGGCGCTGGCGGCCGGCGCGGGAGCGGGGCAGTTCCTCACCGGCACCAAAGGGGAAAAAGCAACGATCGTGCTCGGCCTCGGACTGCTCACGGCCGCCTTCCTCTTCCTCACCAGCACCGAGCCCGGCTCGGACTACGCACACCTCGTCGTCTTCCAGGTCGCCGCGGGCGTGGGCGCGGGGATGGTGGCCCTCGCGGGAACGGTGGCCGTCATGGACGCCATGCCCGCCGCACGCGCCGGTCTCGGCTCGGCCGTCAACGACGCGACCCGGCAGGTCGGTTCCGCGCTGGGCGTCGCGGTACAGGGATCGCTGCTGGCCACCGTCTACACCGACAGGTTCCGCGACTCGCTCGTGGGGGTCGGACTGCCCGCGCGGCTGCGCGAAGCCGGGCAGGACAACGTGCTGGCAGCAGCGGCTCTCGCGCCACGGGTGCCCCCTGTCCAGCGGGCCCGGCTGACGGCGGCCGTCGAGGACGCGTTCGTCAGCGGCATGACGTGCACGGCGTTCGTCTCCGCCGGGGTGATGCTGGGCACGGCGGCGGCCGTGTGCCGCTGGTTCCCGGGCCGCGTTTCCGCCCGCCCGGCGGACCGCCCGGCGGACAGTGCACGGACCCTGGGCGCCCCGGCTCTGCGGCGGTGAGGCCTGCGGGAGTACGACCCGTGAAACCGCGAGGCTAGAGTGAACCTGCCTGCTGGTAGGGAGAGACACGTGAAGATCCTGATCAGCGCCGACATGGAGGGCGCCACCGGTGTGACCTGGCCGGCCGACGTGCTGCCGGGCACACCGCAGTGGGAGCGGTGCCGGTCGATGTTCACCTCCGACGTGAACGCCGCCGTGCTCGGCTTCTTCGACGGGGGCGCCGACGAGGTGCTCATCAACGAGGCGCACTGGACCATGCGCAATCTGCTCCTCGAACAGCTCGACGAGCGGGCCGAGATGCTCACCGGGCGGCACAAGTCGCTCTCCATGGTCGAGGGCGCGCAGCACGCGGACGTCGACGGCATCGCCTTCGTCGGCTACCACGCGGGCGCCGGCATGGAGGGCGTCCTCGCGCACACCTATCTCGCCAACCAGATCACCGGTGTGTGGCTCAACGGTGTCCGGGCCAGCGAGGGGCTTCTGAACTCCCATGTCGTCGCGGAGTACGGGGTGCCCGTCGTCCTCGTCACCGGCGACGACCTGGCCTGCGAGGACGCCCTGGGCTACGCGCCCGGCGCCCTGAAGGTCGCCGTCAAGGACCATGTGTCGCGGTACGCGGCGATCTGCCGCACCCCGGCCCGCACGGCGGCCGGCATCCGGGCCGCCGCCAGGGACGCGGCGGCCCTCGCCGTGCGGCACGAACCGGTGGCCGGCGGGCCCTTCACGGTGGAGGTCGAGTTCGACGCGGAGCACCTGTCGATGGCGGTGACGGTCGTCCCGGGCGTGCGGCGCGTGGCGGAGCGGAAGGTCGCGTACACGAGCGACACCATGTACGAAGGCATTCGCACGTTCAAGGCGGTCACCACGATCGCCTGCGCCGCCGTCGAGGAGCAGTATGGCTGACCAGATCGACCAGCGAGCACTGGACGAAGTCGTCCGGTTCACCTCCGAGCTCATCCGCATCGACACCACCAACCACGGTGACGGCGCCTGTCGCGAACGCCCCGCCGCCGAGTACGCCGCGGCACGGCTCGTCGAGGCCGGTCTCGCACCGAAGCTCCTGGAACGCACCCCGGGCCGCACCAACGTCGTCGCCCGCATAGAGGGCACCGACCCCGGCGCGGACGCGCTCCTGGTCCACGGCCACCTCGACGTCGTCCCCGCCGAGCCCGCCGACTGGAGCGTGCACCCCCTGTCCGGGGAGATCCGCGACGGCGTCGTGTGGGGGCGCGGCGCCATCGACATGAAGAACATGGACGCGATGATCCTCGCGGTCGTCCGGAGCTGGGCGCGGGCCGCAGTGCGGCCACGCCGGGACATCGTGATCGCGTTCACCGCCGACGAGGAGGCCAGCGCGCTAGACGGCTCCGGCTTCCTCGCCGACAAGCACGCCGAGCTGTTCGATGGCTGCACGGAAGGCATCAGCGAGTCCGGCGCTTTCACCTTCCACGACGGTCGCGGCAACCAGCTCTACCCGATCGCGGCGGGCGAGCGCGGCACCGGCTGGCTCAAGCTCACCGCCCGCGGCACGGCGGGACACGGCTCGAAGGTGAACCGCGCCAACGCGGTCAGCCGGATCGCCGCCGCCGTCGCCCGCATCGGCGAACACCGCTGGCCGGTGCGGCTCACCCCGACGGTACGTGCGGCCCTGGTCGCACTCGCCGAACTGTACGGTCTGGAGGCGGACCCGGAGGCGCCCGGCTTCGACGTCGACGCCTTCATGGAGAAGCTCGGCCCCACCGCCGCGCTCGTCGAGCCCACGGTCCGCAACAGCGCCAACCCGACCATGCTGACGTCCGGCTACAAGGTCAACGTGGTCCCGGGGGAGGCCACCGCCTATGTGGACGGCCGATATCTGCCGGGCGGCGAGGAAGAGTTCCGCATCACCCTTGACCGGCTCACCGGACCGGACGTCGACTGGGAGTTCCATCACCGGGAGGTGGCCCTTCAGGCGCCGGTGGACACGCCCACGTTCGCCGGGATGCGGGCGGCCGTCCAGGAGTTCGCGCCGGAGGGCCACGTCCTTCCGTACTGCATGTCGGGAGGCACCGACGCCAAGCAGTTCTCGCGGCTCGGCATCCGCGGCTACGGCTTCTCGCCGCTGCGGACGCCCGAGGGCTTCGACTACCAGGCGCTCTTCCACGGCGTCGACGAGCGGGTGCCGGTGGCAGCGCTGCACTTCGGCACCCGCGTACTCGACCGTTTTCTGCGTACGGCTTGACCGCGTTCAGCGCACGGCCCGACCGACCCCTGGGGGAGATGGACGACATGGCTCAGACCAAGCCCTACGGCTCGTGGCTGTCCCCGATCGACGCCGCGCTCGCCGCGGCCCACGACGGCAGTCCCGCATTCGTCGGTTTCGTGGGGGACGAGGCGTGGTGGACGGAGCCACGCCCCACCGAGGGCGGCCGGCGGGCCCTGGTGCGGCGCCGCCCCGACGGCCGCGAGGAGTCGGTGCTCCCCGCCCCGTGGGACGTCCGCAGCCGTGTCATCGAGTACGGCGGCCTGCCCTGGGCGGCGGACGCCCGCGCGGGCGATGCGCGCGGGCCGCTGCTCGTCTTCGCCGACTACGCCGACCAGCGCCTCTACGCGTACGAACCGGACGTACCCGAGAGCGAACCCAGACCCCTGACGCCGCTGTCCGCCATCGGTGGGGGGCTGCGCTTCGCCGATCTGCGCCTGCACGGGGACCGCGGCGAAGTGTGGTGCGTCCTGGAGGAGTTCACCGGTGAGCGGCCTACGGACGTCCGCCGGGTGGTGGCCGCCGTGCCCCTCGACGGCTCGGCCGCCGACGACCGGCCGGCCGTGCGGGAGCTGTCCGACGGTCGGCACCGCTTCGTCACGGGACCGCGGCTCGCACCGGACGGGACCCGGGTCGCCTGGATCGCCTGGGACCATCCCCGGATGCCGTGGGACGGCACGGAACTCCTGGTCGCCGACGTCCGCGGGGACGGCACCTTCGACACCCCCCGGGTGCTCGCGGGCGGCCCCGAGGAGTCCGTCGTCCAGGCCGAATGGGACCGGCAGGGACGGCTGTTGTTCGTCAGCGACCGCACCGGCTGGTGGAACCTGTACCGCGCGGCACCCGACGGCGCGGCGCCCCACAGCGCGGCGCCCCACAGCGCGGCACCCGACAGCGCGGCACCCGACGGCACGGCGCTCGCGCTGTGCCCGCGCGAGGAGGAGTTCGGCGGACCGCTGTGGCAGCTCGGCCTGAGCTGGTTCGCGCCCCTGGACAGCGGCCTGATCGCCGTCGTGCACGGCACCGGCGCCACCGCGCTCGGCATACTCGACCCCGAGACCGGCGAGGTCGTCGACGCGGCCGGGCCCTGGTCGGAGTGGTCGGCCTCGCTCGCCGCCCACGGCACCCGGGTCGCCGGGATCGCCGCGAGCCCCCGCAGCGCCTACGAGGTCGTGGAGCTGGACACCCGCACCGGGCGGGCCCGCGTCATCGGCGCCGCACACGACGATCCCGTCGACCCCACGTACTACCCCGAACCGCAGATCCGCACCTTCCTCGGCCCCGAAGGACGCGAGATCCACGCCCACATCTACCCGCCGCACCACCCCGGCCACCTCGCGCCCGGCGACGAACTGCCGCCGTACGTGGTGTGGGCGCACGGCGGCCCCACCGGCCGCGCCCCCCTCGTCCTCGACCTGGCCATCGCGTACTTCACCTCACGCGGCATCGGCGTCGCCGAGGTCAACTACGGCGGCTCCACGGGATACGGCCGCGCCTACCGCAACCGGCTCCGGGAGCAGTGGGGCGTCGTCGACGTCGACGACTGCGCGGCCGTCGCGCTCGCCCTGGCCGACGAGGGCACCGCCGACCGCGCGCGGCTCGCGATCCGCGGGGGCAGCGCGGGCGGCTGGACGAGCGCGGCGTCGCTGGCGACCACGGACGTGTACGCCTGCGGCACGATCCTCTATCCCGTCCTCGACCTGGACTCCTGGCGCGACGGGGGCACCCACGACTTCGAGTCGCAGTATCCGGAGACCCTCATCGGCCCCTACGCCGAGGTGCCGAGCCGGTACGAGGAGCGGTCGCCCGCCCGCCACGCCGACCGGATCACCGCTCCGTTCCTGCTGCTCCAGGGCCTGGACGACGTGATCTGTCCGCCCGCCCAGTGCGAGCTGCTCCTGGAGCGCATGGAGCGGCGCGGCGTGCCGCACGCGTACATCGCCTTCGAGGGGGAGGGGCACGGATTCCGGCGGGCGGAGACCGTCATCCGGGTCCTGGAGGCGGAGCTGTCCCTGTACGCGCAGGTGTTCCGCCTCGACCCGGCGGGCGGGACGCCGACGCTGGAGCTGGCCAAGTGAACAACGCCGCCCCCACGGCCCCCCTGGCCCGGCCCCCGCGTCTCCTGCCGGGCGCGCGGGTCGCGGTCGTCGCCCCGAGCGGGCCCGTACCCGAGGACCGGCTACAGGCGGGGCTCGACCTCCTGCGCGGCTGGGACCTGGACCCGGTCGTCGCCCCGCACGTCCTGGACCCGCACCCGGAGTTCGGCTACCTCGCGGGCACCGACGCCGACCGGGCCCGGGACCTGGAGCGGGCCTGGTGCGACCCGTCGGTGTCGGCGGTGTTCTGCGCGCGCGGCGGATACGGCGCCGCGCGGATGGTGGAGCTCGTGGACTGGAACGCCCTGCGCGCGGCCGGGCCCAAGGTGTTCCTCGGGTTCAGCGACGTCACCACGCTGCACGAGGCGTTCGCGCTCCGGCTCGGCCTCGTGACCCTGCACGGGCCGATGGTCGCGGGCGCCGACTTCCTCAAGAACGCGCAGGCCCAGGAACACCTGCGCCGCACGCTTTTCGAACCCGAGGCGGTCCAGGTCATCGCCTCCCCCGGCCGCACCCTGGTGGGCGGCAGGGCACGCGGGGTCACACTCGGCGGCTGCCTCTCGCTGCTCTCTGCCGACTTGGGGGTGCCCGCGGCGCGGCGGTCCGCGCGGGGCGGGCTGCTGTTCATCGAGGACACGGGGGAGGAGCCGTACCGGCTCGACCGCTGTGTGACGCAGCTCCTTCGCGCCGGATGGCTGGAGGGGGTCGCGGGGATCGCCCTCGGCTCCTGGGAGGAGTGCGGTCCGTACGACGCCGTGCGCGCCGTCCTGCTCGACCGGCTCGGCGATCTGGGCGTACCGCTCGTGGAGGACTTCGGCTTCGGGCACTGCGACGGGGCGCTCACGGTGCCGTTCGGCGTGCCGGGCGAGCTGGACGCGGACACGGGAATGCTCCGACTGGACGTGCCCGCGCTCGCCGCGTGAGCCCCGAGCCGACACCTACCCGGCGGTAGGCGGTTGTCCTCTGCGTGAAGGTCCTCGCATTCCGTGTATCCCGAGCAACCCGAGCGATTCCCGGGGTGGGCCCGACCCGCCGCAGGTGGCGTGCCCTGCGCCGCGGGCTCACCGCACTGGCCGGGGCAGCGCTGCTCGCACCGCTCGTGCTCGCCGCCCCCGTCGCCGGGGCCCACGAGGACGGGCGGACCGCCGCACGGACGGGCACCGGCGGGTACAGCGTCACGCCGCTGAGGTTCACCGTCCCCGCCGGTGGCCGGAACTGCACCGTCGACGCCGACCTGTACCGGCCCGCGGGCGTCGACCGCGCCCACCCCGCGCCCGCCGTCCTCGCGACCAACGGGTTCGGCGGCAACAAGTCGGACGTCCCCACCGCCGCCCTCGGCAAGGCGGTCGCCGGACAGGGTTACGTCGGACTCGTCTACTCCGGGCTCGGCTTCGGCGCCTCGGGGTGCCTGATCTCCCTGGACGACCCGGAGATCGACGGCCGCGCGGCCTCCGGGCTGCTCGACTTCCTCGCCGGAGCACGCGCCGCCGACGACGGCACCGTGGCCGACTTCGTCACCCGGGACGGCCGGGGCGACCCGCGCGTCGGCATGCTCGGCGCGTCCTACGGCGGAGCCGTCCAACTGGCCACGGCCGCCGTGGACCACCGCGTCGACGCCCTGGTCCCGCTGATCACCTGGCACGACCTGGCGTACTCGCTCGCGCCCAACAGCGCCGTCGAGCCCGCGGGGGCGGGCCGGGAGGCACCGGGGGCGGCGAAGTGGCAGTGGATCAACGGCTTCCACGCGACGGGCGAGGGCCAGCCGCTCGCCGTGCCGGGCCTGGACCCGACCCGTTTCAACGCCCTTGACTGCCTCCACTTCGTCACCCAGGCGTGCACGGCCTTCCGCACCCTCAACTCCGGCCGCTACCCGGCAGCCGAGACCCGCCGCGTGCTGGACTACTTGCGCAGCGTGTCACCCGTCTCCTACCTGCCGAAGGTCGAGGCCCCCACCCTGCTCGTCCAGGGCCAGGCCGACACGCTCTTCAACCTCAACGAGGCCGCGGCGACGTACCGGACCCTCAAGCGGCAGGGCACCCCCGCCAAGATGATCTGGCAGGCCTGGGGCCACAGCCGCGGCATGGACACACCACCGGCAGGGGAACTCGACCTCGGCGACGGCACCCTCGACACGAGCTACGTCGGCAGGCGCATCCTCGCCTGGTTCGAGAGGTACCTGCGCCACGACCGGCGCGCCGGCACCGGCCCCGACTTCGCCTACCACCAGGACTGGATCGACGACCCGGCCCGCACCTACGCCACCGCGCCCGCCGTCCCCACGCCCACAAGGACCCTGCACCTGTCCGGCGACGGCAAGCTCGTGGACCGTCCCGGCGATGTGGTTCCCGGCAGCCGCACATACCGCAACCTGCCGATGCCCACCAGTCACTCGGAGAGTTCGCTCGCAGGCCTGATCGGTCTGACCGACCCGCCGCCGCACGACACCACGAACACCTACTTGAGCTGGACGACCGCGCCGCTGACCGCACCCCTCGACGTCGTCGGCGCGCCCCGCGCGACACTCCGGGTCCACTCACCGGCGACCCAACGCGTGCAGGGCTCGACGGACGCCGCCGACAGACTGGTCCTCTTCGCCAAGCTGTACGACGTCGCACCGAACGGCGCCAGGACGCTGGTGCGACGCCTCGTCGCCCCGGTGCGGGTGCCCGATGTGCGCGAGGCATTCACGCTGACGCTGCCCGGGACGGTGCACCGGTACGACACGGGGCACCGGCTGCAGTTCGTGATCGCGGCCGGCGACGCGGCGTACATCGGGAACCGGGGCGTGAAGCCGGTGACGGTGACGAACGGACGGGGGGAGCCGGGCGAGCTGCGGCTGCCCGTCGTGCGGTGAGCCGGAGCGGCGGACCGCCATCCGGACGGCCTGCGATGGACCGTCACCCGGACGGCCTGCGATGGGCCGTCACCCGGACGCCCCGGGGCGGGCCGTCACCCGGACGGCCCACCACGCCCCGCGTCCGGCGACACCCACCGCGCGGGATCCCGTACGGCTGCCCATGCTGGACCCGGGGGTGCGGCCGGCGCTCCGACGGAACGGAAGGGTCCACACATGAGCCCCAAGAGCTCCAAGGGCGGTTCGCAGGGGCCGTCCACGGCACGGCAGGGCGGCATCGGCGAGCTGATGACGCCAGGCCGGGTGGCCGTCGCGGTGATCGCGGTCCTCACTCTGGTCTTCATCTTCGAGAACACCCGCAGCACCAAGATCCGGCTGCTCATCCCCGAAGTCACCATGCCGCTGTGGATGGCGCTCCTCGGCACCGGCCTGATCGGCGCCCTGTGCGGGGCGTTCTTCCTCAACCGCCGCCGGTGACCGCGGTCACGCGCGGGCGACCGGCGTGAGGGCCCGCACCGACGGGTAGCGTGGCCGGATGCTGCGCATGCACCCCGTCATCCTCGCCGAAGGACCCCGCGTGGGCATACGCCCGTACACCCGCGCCGACGGCGTCGAGTTCACCCGGCGGGCACGGGAGAGCCGCGCCCTGCACCGGCCCTGGCTGTTCCCGCCGACCACCGTCGAGAAGTACGCCGTCTACGCGGACGGGCTCATCGAGGACCCCGCCAAGGCCGGGTTCCTCGTGTATGAACGGGCGGGCGGCGCCCTCGCGGGGTTCATCAACATCAACAACATCGTCGAGGGCGGCTTCCGCAGCGGCGCCCTCGGCTACGGCGCCTTCGCGCACGCCGCCGGGCGCGGCTTCATGCGGGAAGGGCTCGGGCTCGTGGTGCGGTACGCGTTCGGGGAGCTGCGGCTGCACCGTCTGGAAATCAACGTGCAGCCGGGCAACGCCGCCTCCATCGCGCTCGCCCGCGGCGCCGGGTTCCGTCTTGAGGGCTTCTCACCCGAGTTCCTCTTCATCGACGGCGCGTGGCGCGACCACCAGCGGTGGGCTCTCACCACCGGGATGACGGCCCGCCAGGCGGCCGGGAAAGGGCGTTGAGGGAGCCGGTGCCGGTCGCGGAGGATGGCGGCATGCGAAACACCGTGCTCATCGACGCCCCCTCCAATCTGGGCCTGCGCCCGCCCGCCCCCGGAACCGTCCCCGGCTGCTACAAACTCGCAGGCGCCCTGCGCGAACGGGGCATCCTGCGCCGTCTGAACGCCGTGGAGGGCGGCGTCGTGGTGCCGCCGCGCTACGACCGCGGCGACTGGAAGGAGGGCGACGGCGTCTTCAACGCGGCCGCCATCGCCGCCTACACACCGCGCATCGCCGACCGCGTCGAACGGCATGTGCGCGCCGGTGACCTGCCCGTCGTCCTCGGCGGCGACTGCTCCATCCAGCTTGGCGCGTCCCTGGCGCTGCGCCGCATCGGACGGTACGGGCTCGCCGCGATCGACGCGTCCGCCGACTTCCGCCACCCGGGCAACTCCGAGCACGTGGGCGCCGCGGGCGGCGAGGAGCTGGCACTCGCCACCGGGCGCGGCCAGGACGACCTCACCGACATCGAAGGCCTGCGCCCCTACCTGCGCGACGAGGACGTGCGCCTCTTCGGGATGCGCGACGAGGACGAGGACCGGGGTGAGCTCGGCGCCCTGCGGATACCCACGGTCACGGTCGGCGAACTGCGCCAGTGGGGTGCCGCCGACGTGGCCCGCGAAGCGCTCAAGAGCCTGGAGCACACCGCCCTCGACGGCTTCTGGGTGCACCTCGACGCCGATGTCCTCGACCCCTCCGTGATGCCGGCCGTCGACAGCCCCGACGCGGACGGCCTGCACCCCGACGAACTCCTCGCACTGCTGCGCCCGCTGGTGCGCTCCCCGCGCTGCGTCGGCCTCAACGTCACGATCTACGACCCCGACCTCGACCCTGACGGCGCCGCGGGCGACGTGCTCACCGACGTCGTCGTGGCGGCCTTCGCACCGTCCTGACCGGCAGGCGGCCTGGCCGGGGCGGCGCCGAACGTGTTCCATGGCACCATCCGTGAACCGAGGAGGGCGCCTTGGCGACGACCGTACGCCGTGACGTACTGACCCTGCCGGCAGCCCGGTTGGGGGCGGACAACCCGCTGCCGCCGCTGAAGCCGCCTGCCCGGGTGCACCGCGTCGACGACCGGGAGAGGGAGGCGCTGCCGCGCGACATGGCGCGGCAGCTCGCGTACGAACCGCTGCGGTCCGTGCTGCCCGCACGCATACGCGACGGCTACGGCCGCGAGCGCACCCCCACGGACTTCGAGACGATCGTCATCGAGAACGAGCGGCTGCGCGTCACCGTGCTCCCCGGCCTCGGCGGCCGGATCCACTCCCTCTTCCACAAGGCGACAGGGCGCGAACTGTTCTACCGCAACCCGGTGTTCCAGCCGGCGCACTTCGCGCTCAACGGCGCCTGGTACTCCGGCGGCGTCGAGTGGAACATCGGCGCCACCGGCCACACCGCGCTGTCCTGCGCACCGCTGCACGCCGCCAGGGTGAGCGCGCCCGACGGCGGCGAGATGGTGCGCCTGTGGGAGTGGGAGCGGCTGCGGGACACCCCCTTCCAGGTCGACCTGTGGCTGCCCGCGGACTCCGACTTCCTGTACGTCGGCGTGCGGATCCGCAATCCGCACGAGAAGCCGGTGCCCGTCTACTGGTGGTCCAACACCGCCGTGCCCGAGGACCGCAGGGTGCTCGCTCCCGCCGACGAGGCCTGGCACTACGGCTACGCGCACACCCTGCGCAAGGTTCCGGTCCCCGAGCACGAAGGCGTGGACCGCACCCATCCCACGCGCGGCGAGTTCTCCGCCGACTACTTCTACGACGTGCCCGAGGGGACGCGCCCCTGGATCGCCGCCGTCGGCGCGGACGGACACGGCCTCGTGCAGACGTCCACGCCCCTGCTGCGCGGACGCAAGCTCTTCGTGTGGGGGAGCGGACCCGGCGGGCGGCGCTGGCAGGAGTGGCTGACCGAGCCGGGCACCGGCGGCTACGCCGAGATCCAGGCCGGTCTCGCCCGCACCCAGCAGGAGCATGTACGGCTCGACGCGGAGAGCGAGTTCGCGTGGATCGAGGCGTACGGCCCGCTGTCCGTGGCACCGGACACCGCGTACGGCGACGACTGGGCGGCGGCCAGGAGCGAGGTGGGCGCCCGGCTCGCCGAAGCTCTGCCCGCGCGGACGGTGGCCACCGCGTACGAGCGGTGGCGGCCGTACGCCGACACCGAACCCGGCGAAGTCCTCGCCACCGGCTCGGGCTGGGGCGCACTCGAAGTGCTGCGCGCCCGGTACGAGCTGCCCGGCACACCGTTCCCCGAGGCCACGCTCGGGCCCGAGCAGGAGCCGTGGCTCGAACTGCTGCACAGCGGCGCCGTGCCCGAGCCCCGGCGGGTCGCGCCACCGGGCCCCACCCTCGTCGCCCGGCACTGGCGGGACATGCTGGAGACCGCGCCCGCACAGCCGCACGCCGAGTACCACCTCGGTGTGGCGCAGTGGCACGCCGGGGACCTGGGGCAGGCGGTGCGCAGTTGGGAGCGCGGGCTCGCGCTCGCGCCGTCCCGCTGGCCGCTGCTGCGCTGCCTGGCCGTCGCGGACCGGGAGTCCGGGAACGGGGAGCGGGCCGCCGACCGGTACGCGGAGGCCTTCGACGACCTGTGTGCGGAGCGGCGTGACGACGGGGCCGTGTGGGTCGCGGCGACCGCGGCGCTCGGCCGTGAGGCCCTCGACGCGCTCCTCGCCGTGGGGCGCCACGAGGCGGCCCGCGCCGTGTGGGCACGGCTGCACCCCGGCACGCGGGCGACGGGGCGCTTCCGCCTCATCGAGGCGCGGCTGCTGCTCGCGGAGGGTGAGGCCGCCGCGGCGCTCGCCGTCTTCACCGACGGCTTCGAGATCGCGGACCTGCGGGAGGGCGAGGAGACCATCGGCCAGGTGTGGGCGGCCCTGTCGGACGACCCGCTGCCGGGCAGGTACGACTTCCGCAGGCGCCCCTAGGGCCCATCGGGAGGTCCCATCGGGAGGTCCCATCGGGTCCCGGGCACGCCCGGCGACCCGCCCCCGGGCGGGGCGGGTCGCCGGGCGGGAGGTCAGGGCGTCGGGGTCACGTTGCGGTCGACGTACTCGAAGACGGCGCCGTCGGGGTGCATCGCGATGAGGTTGCGCCCGGCGGGCGTGGGCACGGGCCCGGCGACGATGTGCGCCCCGGACGCGCTGAGCGTCGCGAGCGCCTCGTCGACGTCCTTGACGGCGATCGTCGCGGCGACCTTGCGCAGGACTTCGAGCTCCGCCTCGGGTCCGCTCATGAGCAGAAAACAGCCGACCGAGGCCACGGACACGCCGCCCCGCTCGAAACGCATCGCTGTGCTGCCCGTCAGCCGTTCGTAGAACGCGACGGACGCCTCCAAGTCCCTGACGCAGACACGCAGCACGGTTCCCAGGATCTCCATGAGGACGAGCCTAGTTGGCGTCGCGGCACCAGGAGATCCATTCCGCCCACCTCGCGCCGGCCGCGACAGCGGGGCGGGCGCCACCCGTTACGCACCGCAAGCGGCGGGTACTCGGGGGGTCTTGACAGCTCCGTACAGGAAGGACGAGAACATGCCGGTCCAGGACCAGAACGTACCGCTGCAGGACAGGACGTTGGGCGACGTGCTGTCGCAGGTCGTCCGCGACGCGGTGCACGAGTCCCTGCGCCAGACGCTGCGTGACGAACTCCGCGACGAGCTGCGCGCGGAGCTGTCCCACGCCGCGGCCAAACAGCGCCGCAAGGCCGCGCTGTACGCCACCTCCGGCGCCCTCACCCTGTACGCCGGTGCCGCGGCCGCCCTAACCGTCGGCCTGGCGCTCGCGCTCGGCCTGCCCAACTGGGCCGCCGCGCTGATCGTGACCGTGCTGCTCGCCGGTGCCGCCGTGCTGACGCGCAACGCGGCCCGGCCGTCCCCGAAGGGCTCCCGGGCGACCGCACCGCCGGTCCCGGCCGGAGACCCGGCGGCCACCCACGGCACACCCGCTGCTCCTCCCGTGCCCGCGGCGCCCATGCCCGCCGCGACCGCCGCGACGGCGGCAGCTCCCGCGATGCCCGCGACTCCCGCCGCTCCCGTGACCCCTGCGGCTCCCGCGGCTCCCGCGACGCCTCCCGCCGCCGCCCCCACCGGCGGCATCGCGGGCTTCCCCTCGGTGCCGTCGGACGGCGCCCCGCAGCAGCCCGACTCCTCCGGCACGCGGACACGGTGACGCGGACGCGCAACGCGGCGCCGGTCAGGGCGTGAAGCCCGCCCGCGCGATCACCTCGGCCGCGATGTCACCCACCGGTCTGCCGTCCGTCGGCACCCGGTGGGTGCCGGGCGTCACCGAGGCGTCGAGGTGCCGGGCCATATACGCGCTGCGGCGAAGCTGCTGATCGAGTTCCGAGCCCAACTCGCGGCCCCTGAGGCGCTGTTCGACGGTGGCGTCGGTGGCCGTGAGCAGTACCCGGACCAGTCGGGGGCGGCCGAGGGCCTCGGTGAACAGCCACTCCTCGGACGGCAGGACGGCGGCGGTGTTGGTGTAGACGAGGCGGCGGCAGCCGAGGGCCGCGTAGTTCGCCCAGAGCGCGGCGAGGTTGCGGCAGGTGAGCAGGGAACGGTGCGGATCGTCCGGTGGCGCCGGGTGCACGGTGTCGAGCAGATCGCCCTCGATCAGGGCGTGCCCCAGGTCGGCGGCCCGCAGTCGCGCCGAAATCTCCCAGCCCACCGATGACTTGCCCACGCCCGAGCGCCCGCCGATCAGGAGGACGTCGGGTGGGTGTCCGTCGTCAGGGACGTCGGCGTGCTCGGTGTGACTGGCGTGCTCGGTGTGACTGGCGCGCTCGGCGCGACGGTTGGCTTCCATGGTGTGCGAGCGTGCCGGGACCGGGCCCATTCACGCGACCCGATATTCCTTCACGTCCGACGTGCGCAGCACCAGGCCGTGGCCCGTGCCGCCGTCCGGACGGACGGTGCCGCCGGTGGGGTCGAGGGCGCCGTCGAAGAACATCGACTCGATCCGGACGTGGTCGTGGAACCACTCCACGTGCCGCAGGTTCGGCACACACGCGGCGACCGCGACATGTGCGTGCGGTGCGCCGCGGGCCGAAAGCTCCAGGCCGTGCGCCTGGGCGAGCGCGGCGGCGCGCAGCCAGCCGGTGAGGCCGCCGCAGCGCGTCGCGTCGGCCTGGAGGCAGTCGACGGCCGGGACCGTGCGGGCGAAGTACGGCAGGTCGGAGCCGCGTCCGCCCGCCACCACGTCACTGACGAGCGCGTCGCGCACCAGCGTCAGTCCGTGCAGGTCGTCCGCCGCCACCGGCTCCTCGAACCAGCCCACGCCGTGCTCGGCGAGCACCCGCCCGACCCGCACGGCCTGCTTGCGCGTGTACGCGCCGCCCGCGTCGACGTACAGTTCGGCCTGTCTGCCGACGACCTCACGCGCCGTGCGCACCCGGGCCACGTCACGGGCGGCGGCCCGCCCCCAGCCCTCCCCGATCTTGATCTTGACGCGCGGGATGCGCTGCCCGTGCACCCAGCCGTTGAGCTGGGCCGCGAGATGGGTGTCGTGGTACGTGGTGAAGCCGCCGCTGCCGTAGACGGGGACCTCATCGCGGGCCGCGCCGACGAGACGTACCAGCGGCACTTCGAGCAGCCGGGCCTTGAGGTCCCACAGGGCGATGTCGAGTGCCGATATCGCCCGGCACGCGAGGCCCTGGGGGCCGGTGTCGCGCACCGCCTTGACCAGCGCGTCGTGCGCCGCGGGGATGGCGAAGGCGTCACGGCCCCTGAGCACGGGGGAGAGGACTTCCTGGACCAGGCCGACGGTGGCGGCGGGCGCGTACGTCCAGCCGGTGCCGGTGGCGCCGCCTCCGGTCACCTCCACCACGACGATCGTCGTGGCGTCCCACGCGAACGTGCCGTCGGCCTCCGGCGCGTCCGCCGGGATCGTGTACGCCGACACGGCGGGGGCCTCCACGCGGACGGGTCCGGAGTCGGGCATGGGCGGCCTTTCGCCTGGAGCTGCCTGGGGCTGGCTGGGGCTGAACCGGGATTGACCTTGGGCCGAACTGGAATTGGCTGGGGTGAACTGGGACTGACCTGGGACTGGGGGTGCGCAAGGGGTCGGCCGGGTCCCGGCGAGACCTCCGCGGCCTCGCGGGGACGGCCTACCACCCGGGTAGCCCGAAGGCGTGGCGGCAAACGGCGGTGTGTTTCACAGCCGTGCACCAGGGCACGCGGGAAGCTCGCGCCGGAGCACACCGGACGTACCGGACAACGCCGGAGGACTTTGTGAGCCGAACTTTCAGTCGCACCGCGGGCCGCCCCCACGTCGTGATCGTCGGCGCCGGGTTCGCGGGGTTCCAGGCCGCCCGCACCCTGTCCCGGCTGACCCGACGCCGCGTCGACATCACCTTGCTCAACCCCACCGACTACTTCCTGTACCTGCCGCTGCTTCCCCAGGTCGCCGCCGGTGTCCTCGAACCGCGCCGGGTCACCGTGTCGCTCGCCGGGACCCTGCGCCACGTACGCCTGGTGCTCGGTGAGGCCGATGGCATCGACCTGGACCGGCGCACCGTGCGCTACACCGGACCCGAGGGCGACGCCGACGAGCTGAGCTACGACCGGCTCGTCCTCGCCGTGGGCAGTGTCAACAAGCTCCTTCCGGTGCCGGGTGTCGCCGAGAACGCCCACGGCTTCCGCGGGCTGCCCGAGGCGCTGTATCTGCGCGACCATGTGACCCGGCAGATCGAACTCGCCGCGGCCGCGGACGACGCCGAGACCTGCCGCTCGCGCTGCACGTTCGTGGTGGTGGGCGCCGGTTACACCGGCGTCGAAGTCGCCGCGCACGGCCAGTTGTTCACCCAGTCCCTGGTGCGCCGCCAACCCTTGCGGGCGGGCATCCGGCCCCGCTGGGTGCTGCTCGACATCGCCGAGCGCGTGCTGCCCGAGCTCGACCGGCGGCTTTCCGACACCGCGGACCGCGTGTTGCGGCGGCGCGGTGTGGACGTCCGTACCGGCACGTCCGTGAAGGAGGCCACGCGCGACGGCGTCCTGCTCGACGACGGCGACTTCGTGCCCACCCGCACCCTCGTGTGGTGCGTGGGCGTGCGGCCCGACCCGCTGGTCGCGTCGGTCGGCAAGCCGCTGGAGCGGGGCCGCCTCGTCGTCGACCCGTTCCTGAATGTGCCTGAGCACCCGGAGGTGTTCGCGTGCGGCGACGCGGCCGCCGTGCCCGACCTCGCCAAGCCGGGCCAGTACACGGCGATGACCGCCCAGCACGCCTGGCGGCAGGGCAAGGTCGCGGGCACCAACGTCGCCGCCTCGCTCGGTATCGGCGAGCGCCGCTCCTACCGCCACCACGACCTCGGCTTCACCGTCGACCTGGGCGGCGTGAGCGGCGCCGCCAACCCCCTTGGCGTACCGCTGTCCGGGCCGCTCGCCGGGGCCGTGACCCGCGGGTACCACCTGGCCGCGATGCCGGGGAACCGGGTGCGGGTCGCCGCCGACTGGCTCCTGGACGCGGCCCTGCCCCGCCAGGGCGTGCAACTGGGCCTCGTGCGGTCCTGGTCCGTGCCGCTCGAATCGTCGTCCCCGGAACTCGCCCGCGTACCGGCGCCGGACAAGGACACGGCGAAGAACCAGAAAGACCAGAAGGACGCGAAGGACCAGAAGGACGCGAAGGGAGCGCAGGGCGCGAAGGGAGCGCAGGGCGCGCAGGACACGAAGGACTCAAAGGACACGAAGGACCCGAAAGACCCGAAAGACCCGAAGAACGAGGAGTGACGATGGCGGACAGCTCGACCTACGGCGGCGATCCGGAAGGACCCGGAGGCGCGGAGACCCGTGTGACCGCCACCGACCCCGACGAGCAGCTCCACGAGCTGGCACAGCAACTGCGCGTCGACTCCGTGCGGGCCGCGGCCGCCGCGAACTCCGGACACCCGACCTCGTCCATGTCGGCGGCCGACGTGATGGCGGTGCTGCTCGCCCGGCACTTCCAGTACGACTTCGCCCGCCCCGACCACCCCGCCAACGACCGCTTCGTCCTGTCCAAGGGGCATGCCTCGCCGCTGCTCTACGCCGCGTACAAGGCGGCCGGCGCCCTCACCGACGAGGAACTGCTCACCTACCGCGCCCAGGGCAGTCGCCTGGAGGGCCACCCCACGCCCCGGCGGCTCCCATGGGTGGAGGTCGCCACCGGTTCGCTCGGGCAGGGCCTCGGGATCGGCGTCGGCATGGCGCTGTCCGGCAAGCGGCTCGACCGGAACCCGTACCGGGTGTGGGTGCTGTGCGGCGACAGCGAGCTGGCCGAGGGCTCGGTGTGGGAGGCCGCCGAGCAGGCCTCGTACGAACGGCTCGACAACCTCACTCTCGTCGTCGACGTGAACCGGCTCGGCCAGCGCGGACCCACCCGCCACGAGTGGGACCTCGACGCCTACGAACGCCGCTTCGCCGCCTTCGGCTGGCACGTCGTCCAGGCCGACGGACACGACATCCAGGCCGTCGACGACGCCTGCAAGGAGGCCCGCGCCACCACCGGACGGCCCACCGTGATCCTCGCCCGCACCGTCAAGGGCAAGGGCGTCGCCGCCGCCGAGAACCGCGAGGGACTGCACGGCAAGCCCCTGTCCGACGCGGAGGCGGCGGTGCGCGAACTCGGCGGCAGCAGGCGGCTGCGCGTCGACGTCAAGGCGCCCCCGGCGGCCCGCTCCCCACGCGCCGTGCGCAGCGGGCACCTGGAGCTGCCCCGCTACGCCGTCGGCGACGAGGTCGCGACGCGGGACGCCTTCGGCCAGGCGCTGACCGCGCTCGGCTCGGCGCGCGGCGACGTGGTGGTCCTGGACGGCGAGGTCGGCGACTCCACCCGCGCCGAGTACTTCGCGAAGGAGCACCCTGAGCGGTACGTCGAGTGCTACATCGCCGAGCAGCAGCTCGTCGGTGCCGCCGTCGGGTTCGCGGCCCGCGGCTGGGTGCCGTACGCGTCGTCGTTCGCGGCGTTCCTCACCCGCGCCCACGACTTCGTGCGGATGGCGGCGGTGAGCGGCGCGGACATCAACCTCGTCGGCTCGCACGCCGGAGTCGCCATCGGCCAGGACGGGCCCTCCCAGATGGGCCTGGAGGACCTCGCGATGTTCCGGGCCGTGCACGGCTCGACGGTCCTCCATCCGTGCGACGCCCCACAGACCGCGCGCCTCGTCGCCGCCATGGCCGACCTGGACGGCGTGCGCTACCTGCGGACCTCGCGCGGCGCCACGCCCGTCCTGTACGGGCCCGACGAGGAGTTCCCGGTCGGCGGGTCCAAGGTCCTGCGGTCCTCCGACGCCGACCAGCTCACCGTGGTCGCCGCCGGGATCACCGTGCACGAGGCCCTGACCGCCGCGGACACCCTCGCGCGGGCGGGCATCCCCGTCCGCGTGATCGACCTGTACTCCGTCAAACCCGTCGACCGGCGCACCCTGCGCGAGGCCGCCGAGAGCACCGGCTGTCTCCTCACCGTCGAGGACCACCGCCAGGAGGGCGGCATCGGCGACGCCGTCCTCGACGCGTTCTGCGACGGCGGCCCCGTGCCCCGTCTGGCGCGGCTCGCCGTGACCACCATGCCCGGCTCGGCGTCGCCCGCCGAGCAGTTGCGTGCCGCCGGCATCGACGCGGAGTCCATCGCCGCGGCGGTGCGGCTCCTCGTCGAGCACGTGGTGCGCTGAGAGCGAGTCAGGAGACGTCATGGCCACCACGACACGCAAGGTGCGCGCCGGTCGGCGCACGGTGGAGGTGCACCGGCCCGAGAAGGTGCTGCTGCCCCTGAACGGGGGCGAAGGGGGCGGGGACGGAGGGCCCGGCATCACCAAGGGCGACCTCGTCGACTACTACCGGTCCGTCGCCCCCTTCATGCTGCCCCATCTGCGGGGCCGGCCGCTGATGCTGGAGCGGCACCCCGACGGCGTACCGGGCCCCATGTTCATGCAGAAGGACACCCCCGACCACTACCCGGACTGGATCACCCGTGCCGAGGTCGCCAAGGAGGACGGGACGGTCACGCACACCGTGTGCGACGACAGCGCCACCCTGGTCTACCTCGCCGACCAGGCCTGCGTGACCCTGCACCGGTGGCTGTCCCGCGCCGACCGCCCCGAGCGGCCCGACCGCCTCGTGTTCGACCTGGACCCGCCCAAGGACGGCGGTCCCGCGGACGTGTTCGGCACGGTGCGCGATGCGGCCCGGCAGTTGGGCGACGTCCTCGATCAGGTGGGCCTGCCGTCGGCCCTGATGACGACCGGGTCGCGCGGCCTGCATGTGATTGTGCCGCTCACCGGCCGCGACCACGTCGACGACGTACGCGACTTCGCCAAGGAGGTCTCCGCGCTGCTCGCCGACGCCGACCCCGACCGGCTGACCACAGCGGTGCGCAAGAAGGACCGCGGCGACCGCCTCTACCTCGACGTGCAGCGCAACGCCTACGCGCAGACCGCCGTCGCCCCGTTCTCGGTACGGGCCAAGCCCGGCGCGCCCGTCGCCGTGCCGCTCGGCTGGGACCAGCTCGACGACCCCGGCACGCACGCCGCGCGCTGGACCGTCGCCGACGCGGTGGAGCAGGCTCGCGCCGATCCCTGGGCCGGGCTGCTGCGCTCACCCCGCGCCCTCGGCCCGGCACGCCGCAAGCTACGGGCCCTGCGCGGCGCGTGAAGCACACCCCCTGGGTTTGAGCGGCGAATGCGGGGTCACCCGAAGAAGGAGGTGACCATGACGCAGACGCCCAGCAACCAGAGCAAGAAGAAGTCCGAATCCGAGGAACTTCCCGGCCCCGTCGTGGTGCTGCGCGCCGCGCGTGAGCAACTGGCGGAACTCACCGGCATGACCGCCGAGTCCGTGTCGTCCTTCGAACGCACCGATGACGGCTGGGAATTGGCCGTCGAAGTGCTCGAACTTGAGCGCGTGCCGGACACGATGAGCCTGCTCGCGACCTACGCCGTGACCCTCGACCCGCACGGTGAGCTGACCGGTTACAAGCGCGTGCGGCGCTATGAGCGCGGCCGCGCGGACCCGTCACGGCCCGGCGGCTGAGCCGCTCCTGATCGGCCGTGGCCGAGCCGCTCGTACACCCATACGCATATAAAGCGCGTTTCGGAGCAGTACCAGAGCAACAGGGCAATACCGAAGCAATAGCAGAGCAATTCGGCGATACAACACATACACCAAACACCCAAGGCAAGGAGGGCTGGCCGGCATGACCGTCGTCCCAGCACAGCAGTCCGGCGGTGCAGGTGGTACCAGTGGCCTGTACGACGTCATCGAACTCATCCTGGACCGGGGCCTCGTGATCGACGCCTTCGTCCGGGTCTCGCTCGTCGGCATCGAGATCCTGAAGATCGACGTACGAGTCGTCGTGGCGAGCGTCGACACGTATCTGCGGTTCGCAGAGGCCTGCAACCGCCTCGACCTGGAAGCGGGCCCGCACAAGAACCCCGGCCTGCCCGACCTCGTCGGCGAGGTCACCGAGTCCGGCGCGCGCGGCAAGTCCAAGGGCGCGCTCTCGGGCGCCGCGGAGACCATATCCGACGCCTTCAGCCAGGCCCGTGACGAAGGCCGCTCCAAGGAAAAGGAAGAGGCCCGCCCGCGCGCCCGGCGCTCGACGTCGTCCCGCAGCCGGAAGGAGGAGCAGGAGTGACCACGTACATCTACGGCATCGCGGCCGCGACCCACCCGGCGCTGCCGGAGGGCATGGGCGGCATCGGCGAACCGGCACGCAAGATACGCGTCGTGCGGCAGGGCAACCTCGCCGCCATCGTCTCCGACAGCCCCGAGGACCTGCGCCCCAAGCGGCGCGACCTGCTCGCCCACCAGAGCGTCCTGGACGAGGCGGGTGCGAGCGGCGCCGTCCTGCCGATGCGCTTCGGCAGCCTCGCGGACGACGACGAAGCCGTCGTCGCGGTGCTCGCCGAACTCGCCGACCACTACGAGGAGCGGCTGCGCGCGCTCGACGGCAGGGCCGAGTACAACGTCAAGGCCGCCCACGACGAGCAGGCCGTGCTGCACCAGGTGCTCGCCGAGAACCCCGAGCTGCGCGCCATGGTCGAGAACAACCGGCGCGCCGGTGGCGGCAACTACGAGCAGAAGCTGCAACTCGGCGAGCAGGTGACCAACGCCGTGCGGGCCCGTGAGGTCAGCGACGGCATCGAGGTGCGCCGCGCCCTCGAACCGTGCGCGGAGGCCGTGAGCGAGGGCCCGGAGGGTTCCGGCTGGCTGGCCAACGTGTCGTTCCTGGTACGGCGGGAGACGGCCGACGGCTTCGTCGCCGCGGTCGAGGAGCTGCGCAAGAGCCAGCCCCACCTGGAACTGCGGGTGCACGGGCCGCTGCCTCCCTACAGCTTCGTCGACGAGGGCCCCGCGCAGCAGGCCGACGCCGCCAACAGCACGACCGGGGTGCGCTGAGCACGGCGGTCGTGCGACGAGTAAGGAGGTGAGCTCCGCCCATGGGACTCATCGGTGAACTCCTCGCCCTGCCGCTCGCTCCCGCCCGCGGCACCATGTGGGTGCTCCAGCGGGTGGTCGACGAGGCGGAGCGGCAGTACTACGACCCTTCGGCCGTCCGCAAGGAACTCGCTCAGCTCACCGAGCGCCTGGAAGCAGGCGAGATCGACGAAAGCGAATTCGACCGTCGCGAGGACGAACTCCTCGCCCGCCTCGGCCATGGGCCAGTCGGCGACGTGGCCCAGGCGGATGACCCGACAGCCGGCACAGGCAGGACAGTGACGTCATGAACCGACTGGCAGTGGGCCTCGCCGTAGGGGCGGGGTATCTCCTCGGACGCACGAAGAAGGCGAAGTTCGCCTTCGCCGTGGGCACGATGGTGGCAGGCCGCAAGATGCAGCTCGGCCCCGCCGGGATAGCCCGCGCGGTGTCGCAGCAGATGGAGAAGAACCCGCAGTTCAAGGAGATCGGCGACCAGCTCAGGCAGGATCTGCGGGGTGTCGGCAAGGCGGCGACGGGATCGCTGCTCGACCGGCGGATCGAAGGCCTCGCCGACCGGCTGCACGAGCGCACCCTGGACGTGCGCGACCGGCTCTCGGGGGCTGTGCCCGACGAGGTCCCCGATGCCGACGAGTCGGCCGACAAGGCGCGTGACGCGGGCGAGAGCACGGGCGCGGCCGCGAAGCCGGGCACCCGCAAGACGGGCTCGGCGACGAAGAAGGCCACGTCCGCCGCCCGCGGCGCCACGAAGAAGAGCACCACGTCGCGCAGTCGGAAGCGGACCGAGGACAGCGCGGCCAGCGCCGACCGCGCGGCCAGCGCCGACGACGAGCCCGAGCAGCAGAGCACGCAGCGCCCCCAGCGCAAGCGCGCTCCGGCGGGCAAGGCGCAGAGCGCGCGCGGCAGTCAGAAGCGGAGCACGCAGGCCCGCTCCACGCAGCAGCGGAGCGGCGCGAAGAAGACGGCCCGCGCGAAGGGAGGCAACGATGGCTGACACACGCCAGGACTCCCGCGAGGACTCCGGCTCGGCGAATCCGCTGAGCGCCGCCGTCAACAGTCAGGCGGCGGACCGCCTGAAGGACGAGGCCAGGGCCTATCTGATGGCGCAGGCCGAACGCGCCCTCGTCGGTGTGGGCCGCAAGCTCGGGCAGACCACCGTCAAGCTCAACGACATCGCGGACGGCAAGAGCCCCGGCTTCGGCAAGCTCGCCCTGGAGGGCGGCCGCAAGCTCGCCGACGGCAAGGGCCCGCTGCGCAGCGCCGTGGAGGTCGGCGGCAGCCGCCTGAAGGACTCCGTCAAGGGCGCCCTGAAGAACGCCACCGGCGGACGTAAGAAAAGTGGCGGCGGCCAGAAGCCCACCGTCATCCTGGAGTACGTCGACGTCGGTGTGCCGGTGCGTGCGGCCTACGACCAGTGGACGCAGCTCCAGGAGTTCTCCACCTTCGCCAAGGGCGTCAAGAGCGCCACCCCGGCGGGTGACACGGACTCGGACTGGCAGCTCAAGGTGTTCTGGTCCAGCAGGAGCTGGCGGGCCCATGTGACCGAGCAGGTCCCTGACCAGCGCATCTCCTGGACGTCGGAGGGTGCGAAGGGCTCCACCAAGGGCGTGGTGACCTTCCATCCGCTCGGCGACCAACTGACCCGGGTGCTGCTGATCATCGAGTACTACCCGAAGGGGCTGTTCGAGAAGACCGGCAACATCTGGCGCGCCCAGGGCCGCCGGGCCCGGCTCGACCTCAAGCACTTCGCACGGCACATCACGATGCGCGGCGAGGCGAGCGACGGCTGGCGCGCCGAGATCCGCGACGGCGAGGTCGTGCGCAGCCACGACGAGGTGACCGCCGAGGAAGAGGACGCCGAGGGCGCCGAAGGCGCTGAGAACGCCGAGGGCGCCGAGGACGGCGACGAGGTGCGCGGCGGCGACGCGGACCGCGAGGGCGACGAGGCGCCGTACGAGGACGAGGTCGACGCCGACGACGCCGACGAGACGGACGAGCCCGCGGAGACCGACGAGGACGACGAGCCTCGCGCCGACGCCGACGAGCCGCACGACGACGTCCAGTCCGCCGATGACGAGCCCGCCGATGACGAGGACGACATCGACGAGGACGAGCCGCGTGCCGAGGACGACCCCGACGAGGCCCCCTACGAAGATGAGGCCGAGGAGGACGCCCCGTACGAGGACGAGGTCGAGGACGAAGCCGAGGACGAGGCCCCGTACGAGGACGACGAGGAGGAGCGCTACGAGAAGGAGGGCGCGGAGCCCGAGGCCGAGGACGAGCCGCGGGGCGAGCACGCCTCGGCGGGTGGCCGCCGGAGCCGTCGATGACCACCGCGAGCCGTATGCCGTCGTCGTCCCTCCAGGGCGCCCCCCAGGGCGGCGCCAACCTCGCCGACATCCTTGAGCGTGTCCTGGACAAGGGCATCGTCATCGCCGGTGACATCAAGATCAACCTGCTGGACATCGAGCTCCTCACGATCAAACTCCGGCTCGTCGTCGCCTCGGTCGAACGCGCCAAGGAGATGGGCATCGACTGGTGGGAGGACGACCCGGCGCTGTCCAGCGGCGCGCGCCGCACGGAGCTCGCGCGCGAGAACGAGGAACTGCGCCGCCGTGTGGAGCAACTGGAACAGGGCACAAGGGTGGACGGCGGCGCTCTTGGCCCCGGAACGGGGGAGGAGCGGGGTAAGAAGGCCGACGGCCGAGGAGAACGCGAACGTGACCGATGAACTGCGCTATGTGTACGCCGTGTGCCGCCCCCTTGACGCGCCGCTGCACGCCGATCTGACCGGCGTCGGCGGCGCGCCGCCGCGGCAGCTCGTGCACGAGGGCCTGGTGGCCGTCCTCAGCCCGGTCCCCGAGCGGGACTTCGGGCGGGAACAGTTGCACGCGCATCTGGAGGACCTCGACTGGCTGGCGGCGACGGCCCGCGCCCATCAGCGCGTCGTGGCCGCGCTGACCACCCTGACCTGCCCGCTGCCGCTGCGGCTCGGCACCGTCTTCCGTGACGACAGCGGCGTGCGCGCCATGCTGCAGGACGAGTCCGAGCGGCTGCGCCGGATCCTCGACCGCATCGACGGCCACGTGGAGTGGGGCGTGAAGGTGTGGCTCGGCGAGGAGAGCGCGGCCGAGGCCGCCGCTCCGCAGCCGTCGGGCGCGCCGGAGTCGGGGCGGGACTACCTGCGGCGGCGCCGGGCCGGCAACGCGGCGCGGGAGGAGTCCGCGGCGCGGGCCGAGGCGTTCGCCCGGCAACTGCACGAGGACCTCGCCCGGTACGCGTCCGACGCGCGGCTGCACCCCCCGCAGAGCGGGCCGCTCACGGAAGCGGGCTCCGGCCGCAACATCCTCAACTCCGCCTATCTGGTGCCGCGCGCCCGGTCCGAGGAGTTCCTGGAGCTGGTCGGCAGGGCGGAGGGCACCCGGCCGGGGCTACAGGTGGAGGTGACAGGGCCGTGGGCCGCGTACTCCTTCACGGACGACCCCGAGCCCGATGCGCCCCTGAACGGCACAGCAGGCACAGCAGGCACAGCAGGCACAGCGGGCACAGCAGGCACTGCGGGCGCGGCGAGCCAGGACACCGGCGAGGCGTCATGAGCGGCGCGGGCGACCCGTTCGCCCAACGGGAGATCGCACTCGTGGACCTGCTCGACCGGTTGCTCGCCGGCGGAGTGGTCCTCGCGGGTGACATCACCCTGCGCATCGCGGACGTCGACCTCGTCCGCATCGATCTGAAGGCGCTGATCAGCTCGGTCAACGCGCAGGTGCAGGCACCGTGGCCCGACGCGGACGAGCAGAGCGGCCTTCGTGAGCTCGACGAGAGGGACGAGAGGGACGAGAGGGAGGCGTCATGACCGCGGACATGAAGAAGCCGACGCAGACGACGCAGACGCCCCGGACGACGCAGACGACCCAGACGACCCAGACGACCCAGACGGCGCAGACCACGAAGCTGGACCTCGAACCCGACACCGTGGAACGGGACCTCGTCGCCCTCGTCCTCACCGTCGTCGAGCTGCTGCGCCAGCTCATGGAGCGGCAGGCGATCCGCCGCTTCGACACCGGTGAGCTGACGGAGGACCAGGAGGAGCGGGTCGGTATGACGCTGATGCTCCTGGAGGACCGGATGAAGCGCCTCCGCGAGCGGTACGGGCTGCGGCCCGAGGACCTGAACCTGGACCTCGGCCCGCTGGGACCGCTGCTTCCCAGGGACTGACGGCCGTTCCCGCGGGACCGACCGCCGCTTCCCAGGGACCGACCGCTGACGTTCAGGCCCGGCACAGCACCTCACCGTGCAGGACCACGAACCAGCCGTCCTCCGCGCGCCCCCATTCCCGCCAGGCGGCGGCGATCGCCGCGAGGCCCTCCGCGTCCGTGTGTCCCTGCGTGGCGCGCCCGGCGTACGCGGACGCCACCGTGCGGTCCGCCCACAGCTCGCTCCACCAGGCCCGTTCCTCGGGCGTGCTGTAACACCAGGTGCCCGCGCCCGCCGTGACGTCCGCGAAACCGGCCTGGCGGGCCCAGGCCTTCAGGCGCCGCCCGGCGTCCGGCTCGCCGCCGTTGGCGCGGGCCACGCGCCGGTACAGGGCGAGCCAGTCGTCGAGTCCGGCCACCTGCGGGTACCAGGTCATCGCCGCGTAGTCGCTGTCGCGTACGGCGACGATCCCGCCAGGCCTGCACACCCGGCGCAGCTCGCGCAGGGCGTGGACCGGGTCGCCCACGTGCTGGAGCACCTGATGGGCGTGCACGACGTCGAAGGAGTCGTCGGGGTGGTCGAGGGCGTGCACGTCACCGGTGGTGAACGTGACGTTGTCCAGGGCGCGTGCGGCGGCGGTCGCGCGGGCCTGCTCCAGGACACCGGGGGCGCGGTCGATGCCCGTGACGTGTCCTTCCGGGACCAGGGCGGCCAGGTCGGCGGTGATGGTGCCGGGCCCGCAGCCGACGTCCAGGACCCGCCAGTGCGGCTTCAACGCGTCCAGAAGGTAGGCCGCCGAGTTGGCGGCGGTACGCCAGGTGTGCGAGCGCAGGACGGACTCGTGGTGCCCGTGGGTGTAGACGGCGGTCTCGGCGCGGGGCTGCTGTGATGGCGTCATGGCCGCACTGTAAGCAGCACGTACCGCATCATGAGACCCCCATCTCATGATGCGGTCAGTTCCTCGATGGGTTCGGACGGGGTTCAGCTCGACGGGATCAGGACGGCTGCGCCGGCCGGTAGACGGTCAGCGCCTCCGGCAGCTTGTCGAGCACCAGGTCGCCCTCGGCTTCGGAGAGTTCACCGTCGTGCGCGATCTTCGTGCCGGGTGCGAGTCCGGACAGGCGCAGGCGGTTCGGGCGGACCGCGCTCTGGACGGGGGAGCGCTCCACCGGCGAGGTCAGGGCGGCCGCGAGCAGACGGGCGCCGGGCCGGCGGCCACCGTGCACGACGCGTACGTCGAGCAGCCCGTCGGCGAGGTCGAAGCGCCGTGCGGGCGCCAGGCCCAGCCGGTTGTACAGGCAGTTCCCGGCGAAGAGGAGCCACAGCGGCCGCCGGCTGCCACCGATCTCGGCGTGCAGCGGCTGCTGGTCGGAGCGCAGGACGTGGGCCGCGGCCAGGACACCCGCGGCCCAGCCGCCGACGCGGTGCGACCAGCGCTCGCGTTCGCGGGCAAGCTCCGGGTGGACACCGAGGCTGAACGTGTTGAGGAAGTGCCCCTCCCCGGCCGCCGAGCGGAACCGGCCCACGTCCACGGCTATCGCGTCCCCCGTCTCCACAGCCGACGCCAGGTCCGCGGCCTCCTCCACGCCGAGGTCGTACGCGAAGTGGTTGAGCGTGCCGCCGGGCAGCACGGCGAGGGGCACGCCGTGACGCAGGGCCGCGGCGGCCGCCGCGTTGACGGTGCCGTCGCCGCCGCACACACCGAGGGCGCGGGCGCGGGCCGCCGCCTTGTCCAGCTCGTCCGGCAGGTCGTCGGGCCCGCAAGTCACCACTTCGGCGTGCGGCAGCGCGTCGAGCAGGTCGTGCACCCGGCCCGATGTCCTCGCGCCGCTGTCGGTGACCACGACGAGGCCGCGGCCACCGGGCAGGGCGGGCGCCTCGGCGCGCGGGCGGCCCGGCGGCGGCAGTTGCGAGCGGGTGGGCACGAGCCCGCGGACCGCGAACGCGGCACCGGCGCCGAGGGCGGCACCGACGAGCACGTCACTAGGAAAGTGCACCCCGGTGTAGACGCGGGACAGCGCGACGGCGCCCGCCAGCGGGGCGACGGCCGCACCGAGCCGGGGTGACTCCAGGGCCACACCGGCGGCGAAGGCCGCGGCGGACGCGGCGTGCCCGGACGGGAAGGACGTGGTGATCGGCTGCCGTTTGAGCCTGCGCACCATCGGCACGGTGTCGAGGACAGGGCGCGCCCGCCGCACCGTCCGCTTGCCGAGGGTGTTGATGGTCGCGGAGGCGAGGGCCAGGGACGCCACGCCGCGGACGGCGGCCCGCCGCGCCCGCGGGCGCCGGGTCGCGGCGAGCCCCGCCGCCACGCCGAACCACAGCCGCCCGTGGTTCGCGGCCCTGCTCAGTTGGGGCAGCAGCTCGTCGGCGCCGGGCCAGTGCTGGGCGGCCACCGCGTCGAACACCCGGCGGTCGAGCGCCATGAGGCGGTTCCCGGGCCTGCCGGACGGGGACGCGAGGAACGGCGCGGGCACCGAGGACACCGAGGACGTCGACAGGGCCCGGGCGGCCAGCGAGGACAGGGGAGGAGCGGCATCAGAGGTCATACCGGCCGCGTACCCCCGCCTCGCCGTCCGCAACGGCCCGGCGGCACGGCTCACGGCCCGCGGCGCGCGGCACGGCGCACGCCCCGCCACACCGAGCACGGCCCCGCAAACCGTTTGCCCGTCCCGGGCCCGTCCCCGGACAATCGCCCGCATGGGACATCTGGAAGCAGCGCACATCGAGTACTACCTGCCGGACGGGCGAGCCCTGCTCGGTGATGTGTCGTTCCGCGTCGGCGAGGGCGCGTCGGTGGCGCTCGTGGGGGCGAACGGCGCGGGCAAGACGACGCTGCTCAAGCTGATCGCGGGGGAGCTGCAGCCGCACGGCGGCACGGTCACGGTGTCCGGCGGTCTCGCGGTGATGCCCCAGTTCGTGGGCTCCGTACGGGACGAGACCACCGTCCGCGACCTGCTTGTGGCCGTCGCGCAGCCCCGTATCAGGGAGGCCGCGCGCGCCGTCGACAAGGCGGAGCACGCCATCATGACCGTCGACGACGAGGCGGCCCAGCTCCAGTACGCGCAGGCCCTGTCGGACTGGGCGGAGGCGCGGGGGTACGAGGCGGAGACGCTGTGGGACATCTGCACCACGGCCGCGCTCGGCGTCCCCTACGACAAGGCCCAGTGGCGCGAGGTGCGCACGCTCTCCGGCGGCGAGCAGAAACGCCTGGTCCTCGAAGCCCTGCTGCGCGGCACCGACGAGGTCCTGCTCCTGGACGAGCCGGACAACTACCTGGACGTGCCGGGGAAGCGCTGGCTGGAGGAGCGGCTGAAGGAGACCCGCAAGACCGTCCTGTTCGTCAGCCACGACAGGGAGCTCCTGGCCCGCGCCGCCGAGAAGATCGTCAGCGTGGAGCCGAGCCCCGGCGGCTCCGAGGTGTGGGTGCACGGCGCGGGCTTCGCGACGTACCACGAGGCCCGCCAGGAGCGCTTCGCGCGCTTCGAGGAGCTGCGCCGCCGCTGGGACGAGAAGCACGCCCAGCTCAAGCGCCTGGTCCTGGACATGCAGCAGTACGCCGCGCGCAGCGACGAGATGGCCTCGCGCTACCAGGCGGCGAAGACCCGGCTGCGCAAGTTCGAGGAGGCGGGCCCGCCGCCGGAGCCGCCGCGCAAGCAGGACATCACGATGCGACTGCACGGCGGGCGCACGGGGGTGCGGGCGGTCACCTGCAAGGGCCTTGAGCTGACCGGCCTGATGAAACCCTTCGACCTGGAGGTCTTCTACGGCGAACGGGTCGCCGTGCTCGGCTCGAACGGCTCGGGCAAGTCGCACTTCCTGCGCCTGCTCGCGCACGGCTTCGAGGACGGTGAGAACGCCGAGAACCCGGTGCGGCACACCGGCGAGTGGAAGCTCGGCGCGCGCGTCGTGCCGGGACACTTCGCACAGACGCACGCCCACCCCGAGCTGTTCGGCCGCACCCTCCTCGACATCCTGTGGCGCGAGCACGCCCAGGCCCGCGGCGCGGCGATGTCCCGGCTGCGCCGCTATGAACTGACGGGCCAGGCCGAGCAGCGCTTCGAGCGCCTCTCTGGCGGACAGCAGGCCCGTTTCCAGATCCTGCTCCTCGAACTGCAGGGCTCCACCGCCCTGCTGCTCGACGAGCCCACCGACAACCTCGACCTGGAGTCGGCCGAGGCGCTGCAGGAGGGCCTGGAGGCGTACGAGGGCACGGTGCTCGCGGTCACCCACGACCGCTGGTTCGCCCGGTCGTTCGACCGCTATCTGGTCTTCGGCGCCGACGGCCGGGTCAGGGAGACCCCCGAGCCCGTATGGGACGAGCGAAGAGTGGCGCGGGCCAGGTAGCACGGGCGGTAGCGTGGCGCGAACCGGGCGGAACGGGCGGTAGCGTGGCGGAACCACGCCGTACGCTGCGCAGTTGGAGAGACCGTGGTGGTGAGGACGTCCTTCGGGACTAGTGATGTGGATGAGGCGCGGGACCTGCTCGGGACCGCGTACTACAGCAATTTCATGGATGTGATCGAGGGCCCGCGCCCCTTCCTCGCGGACTTCACCATCGGGCAGCTCGGCGTACTCACCATCGGGGACCTGCACTGCGGCGCGGATGTGCGCATGCGCTTCGGCGAGCTCGGGTCGTACCACGTGAACGTGCCGCTCGGCGGGCACATGGCCTGGCGCCAGGGCCCCCGTCCCACCGTGATCCGCACCGGGCCGCAGCGCGCCGCCGTCCTGCAGCCCCGCGGTGACACCTACCTCGACCGGTGGACGGGGGACTGCCGGGTGCTCGCCGTCAAGGTCGACCGGGCCGCCCTGGAGGAGAACCTGGAGCGGCTCATCGGCAGACCCGCCCACGGCCCGGTGCAGTTCGCCCCCGAGTTCGACACCTCCAGTGGGCCGGGCCTCGGCTGGTCCCGCCTCGTGCGCACCGTCGCGGACGACCTGCGCGAGGAGTCCGCGACGCTGAGCAGCCCGCTGGTGGCCGCACCGCTCCAGGAGGCGCTCCTCAACGGCGTGCTGCTGGCCGCCGGGCACCGCTACCGCGACCAGCTCGAAGGGCCCGCCCCCAAGTTGCGGCCCGCCCCCGTCAAGCGCGCCATGGCCGCCGTGCAGGAGCGGCCCGAGCACCCCTTCACCACCACGGAACTCGCCGCCGAGGCGCGGGTCGGCGTGCGCTGGCTCCAGGAGGCCTTCAAGCGGTACGTGGGCATGACGCCGATGGCGTACGTACGCGATGTACGGCTGGCCCGGGTGCGGGACGAACTGCGGGCGGCGGGGCCCGGCGAGCGCGGTGTCAGCGAGGTCGCCTTCCGTTGGGGCTTCACCCATCTGGGGCGTTTCGCCGAGCAGTACCGGGCGCGGTTCGGGGAGCTGCCCTCGCAGACCCTGCGGGGCTGAAGGGGGTGGGCCAGGATGGCGCAGGCCTGGCGTCCGGAATCCGGAACCGCTGCGCTATCCGGACAGCGGACGCGCTCAGCGGATCGCCGCCCGGCTCGGCCTCCGCCTATGGTGGCGCTGGCGCCGGATGGACCGGTCGTCGTCGCGGAGGTCTTCTTCCGGGGCGCCGACCGTGGACGGATCTCCGGCGCCTCCGGCCCGGCCACGTCCGGCGGGCCGGCATTCGGGTCGCGGGCCCGTGATCCCCTTCCGGCAACCCCCCGTGCCGGCCGGGCCCGCCACTTCCGGCCCGCACGCAACTACGCCCGGCCGTCTCGTGACGTTCAGGCGCTAAGGCGTGCGGCCCAGCAGGCACAGCAGCTCCGTCTGCGCGTCGGCTCCCGGCGGGGGCTCCACGGCGGGGGCGAAGAGGCCGCTCCTGCTCAAGTCGGCCGCGTACGGCCGCACTTCGTGCAGGGCGGCCGTGACGAGCTCGTCCGGCAGGTGCTCGTCGGCGCCGATCGCCCGCGCCAGGTCCCAACTGTGCACGACCAGGTCGGTGATCATCTGCGCGCAGTAGTCGCGTGCCGGGGTGTCGCCGTAGGAGAGGTGCACCGTGCGGTCCAGGGCACCGGACTCGGCGAACGCGGCACGGGCCGCGTCCGCCGCGGTGTCCCAGGAGGCGACGGGGTCGGGGCCGGTCATGTCGCCCTCGAAGGAGTCGCCGACCTCGTCCATGGTGGCGCCGTCCCGCACAAGGGGCGGCACCCAGAGCTGTTCGACGACGAGGTGCTGGACGAGGTCCCGCACCGTCCACTCGGCGCAGGGCGTCGGCGCGCCCCACCGGTCCTGTCCCACGCCGTGCACCCGCTCGGTGAACAGGTCGAGTGCCTGGCCGTGCCGCCGCAGGAATGTGTCCGCCGAGCTCATACCCGCCCGTCCCGTCGTTCCGTTCCGTCCTGTGCTGACCGTCTACTGGTCCGCGGCGCGCGTGAACTCCTTCATGAACGCCTCGCAGAACGCCTTGAGGTCGTCCGGCTTGCGGCTGGTGACCAGCGTGTTGGAGCCGCCGTCGCAGACCTTCACCTGCTCGTCCACCCAGGAGCCGCCGGCGTTGCGGATGTCGGTGCGCAGACTCGGCCACGACGTCAGCGTGCGGTCCCGCACCACGTCCGCCTCCACCAGCGTCCAGGGCGCGTGACAGATCGCCGCGACCGGCCGGCCCAGCTCGAAGAACGCGCGGACGAACGCCACCGCGTCCTCGTCGGTGCGCAGCAGGTCCGGATTGGCGACACCGCCCGGAAGGACGAGGCCCGCGAAC
Source organism: Streptomyces aureocirculatus (assembly GCF_000720475.1). GTDB lineage: Bacteria > Actinomycetota > Actinomycetes > Streptomycetales > Streptomycetaceae > Streptomyces > Streptomyces aureocirculatus. The sequence continues at coordinate 235,097 of NZ_JOAP01000007.1, read as the reverse complement.
TCGTCCGCCGAGACCTCGCCGACCACCTGGTCGACGGGGAACGTGTCGGCCTTGTCGAGATGGTTGAAGCCCTGCACCGAACCGGCCTCGGTGGACACCAGGACGGGCTCGCCGCCGCCGTCCACCACGGCCTGCCAGGGCTCGGTCAGCTCCACTTGTTCGACGCCTTCGGGGGCGACCAGGAATGCGATGCGCATGTGTCGATGTGCCTTTCAGTGGTTCGGGTGGTGCCCGGCCTCGGCCCGGCTGATCTCGGCCAGTGCGGACGAGGGGTCCTGGTGGAGGGCGAGGTCGCCGATGCTCACCATGCCGACCGGGGTGCCGTCCTCGACGACGGGCAGCCGGCGCACCGCGTGGGTACGCATCAACTGCACGGCCTCCGACACGGTGTCGTCGGGGGCCACCACGACCGGGTCCGGCGTGCACACGGAATGGACACTGACCGTCAACGGGTCCGCGCCGTCGGCGACGGCGCGCAGGGTGATGTCCCGGTCGGTCAGGACACCGATGATCTGACCGCCGCCCGTGACTATGACATCACCGATGTCCTGGGCGCGCATCAGTTGTGCCGCTTCGACCAGCGAGGCGTCGGGGCGGACCGCGACGACCGCCGGTGTCATGACTTCCCGCACGTACTCCGCCATGGTGCTGAGACCTCTCTCTTCCTTCGGTCCTGGTTGCCCGATCAGTCCCGATCAATCCTTCTTGCTCCCGAAGAACTCCTGAGCCTTCGCCTTGAGCCCCTGCTTCACCATCGCGGTACGGTCCGTGTCACCCTTGAGGACGGCGGCCGCGGTCGACTCGAGCTGGTCCCAGGTGGCGTGCGGCGGGATCGGCGGCACCGCGGGGTCCGTCAGGAACTCGACGACCGCGGGGCCCTCCGCAGCGAGAGCGGCACGCCAGGCCTCCGTCACGTCGTCGGGGTGCTCCACGCGGATGCCCGTCAGGCCGATCGAGCGGGCGAATTCCGCGTACGGCACATCGGGCAGGGACTGCGCGGGCAGGAAGGCGGGCGCGCCGCCCATCGACCGCATCTCCCACGTCACCTGGTTCAGGTCCTGGTTGTTCCACACGCCGACGACCAGACGGGGGTCGTCCCAGCGGTGCCGGTACTTGGCCGCCGTGATCAGCTCCGCCATCCCGTTCATCTGCATCGCGCCGTCCCCGACGAGCGCCACCACGGGCCGGTTCGGGTGGGCGAACTTCGCGCCGATCGCGTACGGCACCCCGCAGCCCATGGAGGCGAGCGTCCCCGACAGGGAGGCCCGCATGTCACCCCGCATCGTCAGATGGCGCGCGAACCAGTTGGCGGTCGAACCCGAGTCGCAGGTGACGATCGCGTCGTCGGGGAGCAGCGGGTCGAGCGCACGGGCCACGAACTCGGGGTTCACGGGGTCGGCGGCAAGCTCCGCCCTGCGCTCCAGGACACCCCGCCAGCGCTCCACGTTCGCGCAGATCTCCCTCTGCCACTCGCGGCCCGTCTCCCTGCGCTCCTTCGAGATCATCGGGATCAGTTGGCGCAGCGTGGCACGGGCGTCGCCGACCAGGTTCACCTCGTACGGATAGCGCATCCCGATCATGTGCGGGTCGATGTCGATCTGCACACCGCGCGCGCTGCCGAATTCCGGCAGGAACTGCGCGTACGGAAAGCTGGAACCGATGGTCAGGAGCGTGTCGCAGTCACGCATCAGCTCGTACGAGGGGCGGGTGCCGAGCAGTCCGATCGCGCCCGTGACATGGGGGAGCTCGTCGCTCAGGACGTCCTTGCCGAGCAGCGCCTTGGCGACGCCCGCACCGAGCAGGTCCGCGATCTCCTCGACCTCGGCGCGAGCACCCCCCGCGCCCTGGCCGACGAGCAGGGCCGCCTTGTCGCCGGAGTTGAGGACGTCGGCGGCGCGCCGCAGGGCGGTCGGTGAGGGCAGCGCGGTCCACGCGCTGCGGTCCAGGCTCGAAGGCACCATCTTGAACTCGTGCGTGGGCGGGCTGTAGTCGAGTTCCTGCACGTCACCGGGGACGATCACGGCCGTCGGGCAGCGGCGCGCGTACGCGGTGCGGATGGCCCGGTCGATGACGTTCGGCAGTTGCTCGGGAACCGTCACCGTCTCCACGAAATCCCCGGCCACGTCCTTGTACAGGGTGTGCAGGTCGACTTCCTGCTGGTACGAGCCGCCCATGGCGCTGCGGTCCGTCTGACCGACGATGGCGAGGACCGGCACATGGTCAAGCTTGGCGTCGTACAGGCCGTTGAGGAGGTGGATCGCGCCAGGACCCGACGTCGCCACGCACACACCGAGACGGTGCCCGAACTTGGCGTAGCCGACCGCCTCGAACGCGGCCGTCTCCTCGTGCCGGGCCTGGATGAAACGGGGCCGGTCGTCGGCCCTGCCCCAGGCGGCGAGCAGGCCGTTGATGCCGTCCCCCGGATAGCCGAAGACGCAACTGACGTCCCAGGCCCGAAGCCGTTCGAGGATGTGATCGGCGACCTTCGCGGTCATGCGGTGTCCTCCAGGTTGGCTGGGGCCCTCCGGGGGCGAACGAGCACGCGCTGCTGTGGACCGGTCGAGCGCGCGTTGCTGTGGACCGGGTGTCCAGCGGGCCGGGCGGGAAACACCCGGACGGGTCGCGTGTGCGCAGGGGTTTGTTTGCAGCCCCGGGCCGGGGGCAGGCGGAGGAACAGTGCTTCGGACCGGAGGCACGTCCGTGGGAGCGGCTTCGCTCATCCCCGGGTGTGCCCAGGTACAACAGGTGCACGCCATGCGCTTCCGTACGCCCTCCCACGGTGACTTTTCCACTCCAGGCACCGGCACCAAGGGAGTTGCACGCATCATGCGATCTGATGCAGCACGAACTGATGCAGCACGATGTGAGGACACGGCCCGGCACGACGGCACCGCCCACCCCGCGCGGCCCGAGCGGCCCGAGCACTCCGAGGGGGCAGGGGCTCCCCTCATCCCCCGGCCGCGACGCTCCGCGCGGCACCCGCACGACGACGCCCCCGACACCGCCGAGGCCTTCCGGCGGATCTGCGCCCTCCCGCACGGCCCCGAGCGGGACGCGCTGCGCGAGGAGATCGTGCGGGCCTGGCTCCCCATGGCCGAGCGCCTCGCGGGACGCTTCCGCGGCCGCGGCGAGGCACTCGACGACCTGCGGCAGGTCGCGGCCCTCGGCCTGGTGAAGGCCGTCGACCGCTACGACCCCGAGCGCGGCAACGCCTTCGAGAGCTACGCCGTACCGACCGTCACCGGCGAGATCAAACGTCACTTCCGTGACCACATGTGGACCCTGCACGTGCCGCGCCGGGTCCAGGACCTGCGCAACCGCGTGCGGTTCGCCTGCCAGGACCTGTCCCAGACGGTGTCGGGGCGCGCGCCCACCCTCGCCGAGATCGCCGAGCGGGCCCGGATGACGGAGGAGGAAGCCGCCACCGGCCTGGAGGCCCTCGACAGCTTCACCGCGCTGTCCCTGGACGCCGAGCTGCCCGGCAGCGACGACGGCTACGCGCTGCGGGACACCCTCGGCGGCCCCGACCCCGCTCTCGACACCGTTGTCGACCGCGAGGCCGTCAAGCCGTGCCTGGCCCGGCTTCCCGAACGCGAGCGGGACATCCTCTACATGCGGTTCTTCCGCGACATGACGCAGAGCCGCATCGCCGAGCACCTCGGCATCTCCCAGATGCACGTGTCCCGCCTGATCAGCCGCTGCTGCGGACGGATGCGCGAGGAAGTCCTGCGCGAGGCGGCCCGCCAGGAACTCCCCGACAGCGCGGACAGTGCGGACAGCGCGGGCGCCGGGACCGTCGAGTCCGTCCGGTTCGGCCGCGGCGCCGACGCCGCCCGGTCCGCCGAGGTCACGACGAACGCCGCATAGCCAGCGCGACATGGCGTGACATGACGTCCACGGCGCGCGCCTCCGCCATCGAGAAGGCGAGGCGCGCGCCGGTGCGGAACAGGCTGAGGACGCCCTCCACCGGCCCGTTCGTGCGCGCCGCGAGCGGCACGCACAGCAGGGACGTGACGTTCGCGCGGACCAGGATCGGGGCGCCGCCCGCGTCCCGCCCGAAGCCCTCCGGCGGATCGGGCCGCACCTGTAGCGTGGGGGCGCCGCAGCGAGCCGCGTCGCGCACCAGCGGACAGTCGGCCGGGTCCTGCGCGAGGACGTCCGCGACCGGTCCTCCCTCGGGGCCGAGCACACGGCGGCGCCGAGGACGGACCACCCCCTCGTCGGCGATCACCCAGTCCGCGAACCGGCCGTGCAGGACCTCGGCGACCCGGCCGAGCACCGCTGACGGGTCCCCGGCGGGCGCCGTGAGCAGCGAGATCGTCACGGCGTCCGTCAGCTCCAGGAGCTCGGCGTGCCGGGTCGCCTCCGTCAGGTCGGGGGTGCGGCCCCGGACGCCGCGGGGCAGGGGTTCGCGCGGGCCCGGGGGCTGCAGCACGACGAGGACCACCGGGCGGGGCTCGGTGCCGGGACGCAGCGCCGTCAGGGTCGCCCGTACGGGCAGCTCGGGGCGGTGCTGAAGGCGCACCGTCAGGCTCCGGTCGCCCTCGCCGCGCGCGACCGCCGCGGCCTGCGAGCGGAAGGCGGGCCGGTCGGCCGGGGTCAGGAAGACGGTGAGCGGGCGGCCCGTCGCGTACCCGCCGCGCATCCCGGTGAGGTCCGTGGCCGCCGGGTTCATGCGCCGCACCACGGTGTCGCCGTCGACCAGCGTGACCGGGAGCGGGAACCGCTGGAAGACGGCGCGCAGCAGCCGCTGCTCGTCACGGGTGGCCGACGCACCGGCCGCGGGGCCGTCGGCGGTCAGCCGCTCCAGGCCCGGCCACAACTGCTCCACCGCGTGTTCCAGTTCGAACAGGGCCGCGTCCAGCATGGTGCCCAGATCTCCGGAAGGGACGGCGCGGGACGCCTTCAACTCCGCGACACGGCGCATGAAATCAGCGAGGTCCTCGCCGAAACGATCGGTCTCCGCCATGCGTCGAACGTATCGGTTGCCACCGTTTTCCGGGGCCGACGCCGGGAATTCGAACGGGGAGGGTACCCGCGGGGCTCCGAAGGCCCGCGCGGGGCCGCACGGGATCGCACGGCACGACCCCCGGCCGGAAGGAACCGGAAGGAACCGGAAGGAAGGCACATCATGATGCCGACACTTCGAGGAACGGACGGTCCGGAATCCGCCCAGCCGGCCCGCAGGCTCTCGGAACTCGCCGAGCAGGCCGTGCGCTGCACCGCCGGGTGCTGCGGCGCGGGCACCACCGTCACCGACGGCGGCACGGAGCAGCCGGCCGCCGTCACCCACCCGGACCTCGCGCGCCTGGTCGCCGTGCAGCTTCGCTCCGGCGACGGGCCGATCCCGGCCGCCCGCGAGCGCGGCGCCCCCGTGGACACGGAGGACCTGCTGCACGACGAGCGGTGGCCGGAGTACCGCGCGCTCGCCCTGGACTCCGGGGTCCGCGCGAGCGTCACCCTGCCCTTCCGGCGGTCCGGGCTCACCCTGACGCTCAGCCTGTTCAGCTTCCGCCCCGGCGCCCTGGACGACGCGGGCTGCGGCCCCGCGCAGGCACTCGGGGACTTCGCGACGGCGGGCCTGGTCCGCGACCGGCACTACCGCGCGGCGCTCACGGAACTCGACCACCTGGGCGAGGCCCTGCGCACCCGCCCCGTCGTGGACCAGGCGTGCGGCATCATCATGCACGTCGTGACCTGCGACGCCGACCGCGCCTTCACCCTGCTGCGCCGCGTCTCCCAGCAGACCAACCGCAAACTGGCCGAGGTGGCGGCGGCGCTGGTGGAGACCAAGGGGCGGGGTCTGGAGCGGGAACTGAAGTCGGTGGCGGAGTGAACCCGCCCGGGGCGCGGGGCGGACCGCTCACCCGCCCGGAGGCCACACCGCGCGGATGACGCGGGCCCACGCTCGAATGGCCTCATGCGCTTTTCTGTCCCGCACTTCGCCCTGACCCTCACCACGGCCGCTCTGTGCGCCCTCGCCGCGACCTCGCCCGCGTACGCGGAGAACTCCGCCACCGCCGAGGTGACGCCCCGGCACGCTTCCCCCGGGCAGCACGTCACGGTCGCGGTCACCTGCCCGGCCGTCGGAGGCAACGCGCCCGCCACCATGGACGGCCACTCCCAGGCCTTCGACCGGGGCACCGTCCGCCTCGAACGCGTCACGCACCACCAGAACCAGCAGCACCACCAGAACAACCGGAACGGTGAAAACGACCCGATGGGGGTCCCCGGCCCCGGGAAGGCGTCCGCGAACGACCTGGAGCCCGCCGACGAGACCACTCCCGGGGACGGGGCGGACACCTCGTACGGAACCGGTACGGAGACCGAGACCGAAACCGAGACGGACACCTGGACCGAGACCGAGACCGAGACGGACACCTGGACTGAGACCGAGACCGGCACAGGGACCCGGACCGAGACCGGCACAGGGACCCGGACCGAGACCGGGACCGAGACCGGGACCGAGACCGGGACCGAGACCGGGACCGAGACCGGGACCGAGACCGGGACCGGAACCGGGAGCGCCGGAACCGTGTACCGGGGTACGGCCCGCATCGCCGCCGCCTCGGCCTTCGAGGGCGGCGGACCGAACGCCGTGGGCCCGGAGTCGGAGTGGGCCGTCGACGGCACCTGCCACGGCGACGGCCAGTGGAAGGCGACATTCACCGTCACCCGTACCGCCCACACCGCCACCCATACGGCCCCCGCCGTCTCCCGCGGTGTCCACGCGGGCCGCACCGGCGGCTTCAGCGACTCGACGCCCGCCCTGGCCGCGGGCGTACTCCTCGTCGTCGTGGCCCTCGGCGCCGCCGTGCACCGGCTGCGCCGCGACCGCCGGTTCGGCCGCTGACCGAGGGCAGGTCGAGGGCAGGTCGATGGCAGTCGAACCACCGGCCACCCGGATACGGGCGGCGCCGCCGCGGGTACGCAGACATCCGACGGCACCAGGACGGCCACGGAAGCGCACGGAGGTACCCATGCGGCGGACGGACCACGAGGGCCGCGGCCCCGTCCGGTACGGCCCGCCGCCGCCGGAGCCGGGCCTCCCGGTACTCCCGGAGCTGTCCGAGGTGCTGACCTCCGCCGCCGGCCGGGTCGACGCCCAGCCGCCCGGCGGCGACCGCGGCCTCCTGGACGCCGCCTGCGGCTACTGGTCCCGGCGTGGCCTGCCCGCCGGACCCGGACAGGTGGCCGCCGCACCCGGCGCCGCGCCGCTGCTGCTCGCGCTCGCCGCGGCGGTCGGCGGCGACGTCCTGCTGCCGCGCCCCTGCGCCGCCTGGTGGGAACCCCAGATGCGGCTGCTCGGCAAGTCCGTGTACCACGTGCCGACGCCCGCCGAGTGCGGCGGCGTGCCCGATCCGTACGCCCTGCTCGAAACCGTCCGCCGGGTCCGCGCCGAGGGCGGCGCCCCGCGGCTGCTCGTCCTCTCGGTGGCCGACGATCCCACGGCCACCGTGCCGCCGCCGGAGGTCGTGCACGAGGCCGTCGAGGCCGCGGCCGCGGAGGGGCTGCACGTCGTCAGCGACGAGACCTGGCGCGACACGCTGCACCGGCCGCACGAGACCGTGCTCGTCGGCCCCGCCGAGATGGCCCCCGCACAGGTCACCGTCGTCTGCGACCTGTCCGGCGCGTTCCTGCCGTCAGGACTGCCCGCCGCGATCGCCCGCTTCCCGGCGACCGGCCCCGCCACGGCGCTGCGCGCCCGCGTCCTCGACGTGCTCGCCGCGCTCGGCGCCACACCGACCGCGCCGGTCGCCGCCGCGGCCGCGTACGTGCTCGCCGAACCGGACGAGGTCACCGGCCGCCGCACCGCGGCGGTGCAACTGCACGCGCGCCTCGCCGCCGGGGTGCGGGAGCGGGTGACCGCGGCGGGCGGTCTCGTACGGCCGCCGCGAGCGGGCCGCCATCTGTACGCCGACCTGGGGCCCTTGCGGTCCGCTCTCGCCGCGCGCGGCGCCACCGACGCACAGGAGCTCGAGGACCACCTCCAGGAACGCCTCGGCATGCCCGCGCCCGGCGGCCACCGCTTCGGCGACGACATCGCCGCGTTGCGCGTACGGCTGTCCACGGGGCCGTTCCTCGGTACGGACCCGTGGTGCCGCCTCGCCGCGCTGGACGCCGCCGACCCGCTGGGGCTCCCGCAGGTGGAACGGGCTTTGGCAGAGTTCGGTTCGGCCTTGGACGAACTCCACGCAGACGGGGGCTGAGGTTCTGTCGCGCTTGCGCGCTCGTCCTCAAACGCCGGACGGGCTTATTGCGCTTGCGCGCTCGTCCTCAAGCGCCGGACGGGCTTTTTTGGCTCCGCAGGTGTCTCCACAGTGTCGGGGCGACGCTGATGACGACCGTCAGGCCCACCGCCAGGGCCACGCCCTGCCAGGGTTCCGGGAACAGGGAGCCGCCCAGGATGCCGATGAGCTGGTACGTCACCGCCCAGGCGAGGCAGGCGGGGAGGTTGCCGCGGGCGAAGCGGCGTACCGGCATCTGCGCGAGGAGGCACGCCAGCATGACCGGGAGCCGGCCCGCGGGGACGAGGCGGGACAGGACGAGGACGAGCACGCCGTGGTCGTCGAGCTTGTCCTGGGCCTGCCGCAGACGTTCCTCGGGGGCGCGGTCGCGGATGGCCGCCAGCCAGCGCGAACCGTTCCTGGAGCGCATGCCGCGCCGCCCGAGCCAGTACAGACCCATGTCACCGGCGAACGCGGCGAGCGAGGCCACGCCGAACACGATGAGCAGCGCGAACGGCGAGGTGTCGGTCCGGTGCAGGGCCACCACGGCCGCCGAGCTCACCAGGGCACCGGTCGGCACCACGGGCACGAGCGCGCCGACCACCACGAGCAGGAACAACGACGGATAGGCCACCGCCTGCTGTGTGGACTCCGGCGTCACCTGCGCCGCCGCGGTGAGGATCATCTCGTTGCCTCGGGGCGCACCGACTCGCCGTGCCCGAGCAGGTGCACGGCGACGTCCGGGGCGCGGCGGGCGGCCTGCCGTACGAACTCCTCGCCCGGGCCGTGGAATTCGTGCGGCCGCACCGCGTCCATGCCGATCGGCCAGTACGTCCCGTAGTGCACCGGGACCGCGCCGCGCGGCGCGAGCCTGGCCAGGGCCTCGGCGGCGCGGGCCGGGTCGAGGTGGCCGTGGCCGAGGCAGGGGCCCCAGCCGCCGACCGGCAGCAGCGCCACGTCCACGTCCCCGACCTCCGCGGCCATCGAGTCGAAGAGCCCGGTGTCCCCGGCGAAGTACGTACGGGCCCGGCCCTCGACGACATAGCCGAGGGCGGGGGAGCGGTGCGGGCCGATCGGCAGGCGGCGGCCGTCGTGCAGGGCAGGTACGACGCGTACGACCACACTGCCGCCACCGCCGGAGCCGTCGCCCACCGCCACCTCGTCGCCGGGCGCTACCTCCGTGAACCGCAGGTGGGACAGCCTGCGCAGGCCCCGTACCGAGCGGGGAGCGCCGCGCGGGACCAGGACGCGGGTGCCGGGGGCGACGCGGGCCAGGGAGGGCACGTGCAGATGGTCGGCGTGCAGATGCGAGAGGAGGACGACGTCCGCGGCGGCCGCCCGCGCCGGCGGGAGCGCGCCCCGGCGGCGGCGCAGGTGCGCGAGCCGGCGCACGAACAGCGGATCGGTCAGTACACGGATGCCCGAGTCCTCGACCGTGCAGGTGGCGTGCCCCCACCAGGTGACCGTGACGTCCGGTTGCACCCGTTCCTCCTTCGTGTGACTGTCTCCGAGCCTACGGCCAGGAGTAGTGTCGACGGCCGGCACCCGGGGCGGGCCGACGCCGGAGGTGAGGGGGACGTCATGGGACATGCGGGCACAGCCACCGCGCGCGCGGTGCGGGTCGCGGCGATCGCCAGCCTCACGCCCCTGGAGGAGCTGGACGCCGACCCCTTCCTCGTGGACTCGCGCAGCCAGCACGCCATGTGTGCGCGGTGGGCCGCGGACCAGGGGTATGTGGTGACGCGCGAGTTGGTCGTCCACCGCCTGCGCAGCGACCACGCCGTCCTGTGGAACGACGTGGACGCCGGACTCGTCGACCTCTTCGTGGTGCCGTGCCGACGGGTCCTTGAGCGGGCGCTGCGGTCACCCGAGGAGTTCACCGCGGAGTGCGCGCGGCGGGGGGTGCGGGTCGAGACCGCGGGGCTGGCCGAACCGGCGTACGACGCCCATATGAAGGCGCGCGTGCACCGGCGCCTCTCCATGCCGACCGCCGGGTACGACGGCTGCTGACCCCGGCCGCTCCGCGCCGAACCCCCACGCGCCCGTCGCCCCGGGCGGTTCCCGTCCACGGCGGGCCCGCGGCCTGTGGCACGCTGAGGGCCAGGTCGACAGGCGTGAGGCGGTTGGGTGCGGTGCGGGACGGGCGAAGGTGGCGGGCGGGCCGCACGGCATGGCGGACAGTGGGCCGCACCGCGTGGCGGATCGTCGCCGTGTGGGCGGTCAGCACGCTCACGATGCTCGTGCTCGCCGGCCTCCTGCCGGACTTCAAGCTCCAGTCGGACGACGGTGACAGCGCCACCCGCATCGCGGTCACCGCGGCCCTCGGCGCCGGCGCCTTCGGCCTCCTCTCGGCCCTGGTGTGGCCGCTCCTCGTACGCGCGCTGCTCCTCGTACCCGCCCTGGTCCTCGGCCTGCTCACGTTCTTCCTGAACGGCTCCGTGCTGCTGCTCGCCCTGCGCCTCATCCCGGACGGCCGCGGCGACGCCAACGCCGAGACCGCGGTGGTCGTCGCGGCCGTGATGTCGGCCGTCGCGTCGGCGACCGGCGGGGCCCTCGCCGTCCGCGACGACGACGCCTACCGCCGCCGCCTGTACCGCCTCGCCGACCGCAGACGCCGCCGCGCCGAAGGACCGTACGGCCCGAGCACCCCGGGCATCCTGTTCCTCCAGCTCGACGGCGTCGGACACGAGGTACTTGCCGACGCCGTGGGCGAGGGGGTCATGCCAACCGTCGCCCGCTGGCTCGGGGCGGCACCCGGGTCCGGGGGCGGGTCAGGTCCCGTACCCACCCACCGTCTCGTCCCCTGGCGCACCGACTGGTCGAGCCAGACCGGTGCCAGCCAGCTCGCCATCCTGCACGGCAGCAACCACGACGTCCCCGCCTTCCGCTGGTACGAGAAGGACACCGGCGAGGTCATGGTCTCCAACCGGCCCGCCTCCGCCGCCGAACTGGAGCGCCGCGCCGTCGCCCGCACCGGTGACCCCGGCCTGCTCGCCGACGGCGGCGCGAGCCGCGGCAACCTGTTCGGCGGGGGCGCCGACCAGTTGGCCCTCGTCCTGTCGGTGGCCGCGAGGCGCGGCCGGAAGAACCGCTCCCGCGCCGGTTACTTCGCCTATTTCTCCGACCCCGCCAACGCCGTCCGCACCGCCCTGTCCTTCGTCGCCGAGGTCGGCCGTGAGATCGCCGAGTCGACCCGGGCCCGCCTTCGCCGGCGCCGCCCGCGCGTCCGCCGCGGCGGCCTCTACCCCTTCATCCGCGCCTTCGCCACCGTCGTGGAGCGCGACGTCGTGGTCGCCGCCGTCATAGGGGACATGCTCGCCGGGCGCGCCGCCGTCTACGCCGACCTGGTCGCCTACGACGAGGTCGCCCACCACTCGGGGCCCACGAGCGGCGACGCGCGGAAGGTCCTGCGCCGCCTGGACCGGTCCCTCGCCCTGATCGAGCAGGTCGCCGACCACGCGCCCCGGCCGTACCGCATCGTGCTGCTGTCCGACCACGGCCAGAGCCCCGGCGAGACCTTCCGCGCCCGCTACGGCCTCACCCTGGCCGACCTGGTGCGCGCGGGCTCCGGGCTGCCGGTGCCCCGTCGCGCCGGGCGCACCCACAGCGGCGCCGAGGCCCGTTCGGCCGTGCGGGCCGCGCTGCGCAGGCCCGTCGAGGAGGGCGCGGGCGAGCACCATCCGCGGCGGCACGCGGAACCCGTCGTCCTGGCGTCGGGCAACCTCGGCCTGGTGTCCTTCCCCGACGTGCCGCACCGCATGAACCGCGAGGAGATCGACCGCCGCCACCCGGCGCTCCTGGCGACCCTCGCCAACCACCCGGGCATCGGTTTCCTGCTCGTACGCAGCGCGGAGCACGGGGCGCTCGTGCTCGGGGCACGGGGCGCCGAGATCCGTCTGGACGGCGACCTCGCGGGCCCCGAGGACCTGGGGCCCCTCGCCGACTTCGGGCCCGGCGCCGCCGACGCCGTGCGGCGCACCGACTCCTTCCCGCACACGGCCGACATCATGGTCAACTCCTGGTACGACCCGCAGGACGGGGAAGTCCTCGCCTTCGAGGAGCAGATCGGCTCGCACGGCGGCCTCGGCGGCGCCCAGTCCCGGCCGTTCCTGCTCGCACCGCTCGCGCTGTCCCCGGCCGTCGAGGACGGCGGTGAACTCGTCGGCGCGGAGGCGGTGCACGCCGTGCTGCGCCGCTGGCGGGAGGAGGAGCACGGGCGCACGCCCGTTCCCGCCGCGGCTCCCGCAGCCCCGGCCGCTCCCGCAGCCCCGGCCGCTCCCGCAGCCCCGGCGGGTCCGGCAGCCCCGGCGGGTCCGGCAGCCCCGGCGGCTCCCGCAGCCCCGGCCGCTCCCGCAGCGCCCGCCACACCCGCCGCCGTGGCACCCGCCGCCCCCGCGGACATTCGCCGCCCGGACAGTGGCCGCCCGACAGCTTTTACGGCCGCCGACCACGCCGCACCGGACAAAACACACTGATTTTGCGCAGCGTGGGCCGTGCCCGACCATGGCCGTGCGCTCGGCGATCCCGGGCGCGCGTACGGCACGACGAGAGGCGCACCACCCCATGCACGACACCGGAACCGTTTCCCCGTCGGCTCCGGCCCCCCACCAGGGAGAATCCCCGGGTTCCCCCGAATTCCCGAAGTCCGGTCCGACCCCGCGCACCGGTGCCGATGACGGTGCTGGTGCTGGTGCCGGTGCCGGTGACGACAGCAGGCACGCACGGCGCTTCGGGCTTCCCGTCGCCACCTGCCTGGTCATGGGCAACATCATCGGCGGCGGCATCTTCCTGCTGCCCGCCTCCGTCGCGCCGTTCGGCACCATCAGCCTGGTCGCGTTCGCCGTCCTGACGGCGGGCGCCGTCGCGCTCGCCCTCGTCTTCGGGCGGCTCGCGCACCGCGACCCGCGCACCGGCGGACCGTATGTGTACGCGCGCGCCGCGTTCGGCGACTTCGCGGGCTTCCTCGCCGCCTGGTCGTACTGGATCACCACCTGGGTGTCGAACGCGGCCCTCGCCGTCGCCGCCGTGGGCTACCTCGACGTACTGATACCCGTGGCCGACCACCGGTGGACCGCCTGCCTCGCCGCGCTCACCCTGCAACTCCTGCCCGCCCTCGCCAACCTGGCCGGTACGCGCTACGTCGGCGCCGTCCAACTCGTCGCCACCGTCCTGAAGTTCCTGCCGCTGCTGCTCGTCGCCTTCGGAGGGCTCCTCTTCTTCGACAGCGGCAACATGGGGCCGTTCCGGGCGAGCGACGAGAGCCCCGTCGGGGCCGTGTCCGCGTCCGCCGCCATCCTGCTCTTCTCCTACCTGGGCGTGGAGTCCGCCGCCGTCAGCGCGGGCGAGGTGCGCGACCCGCGGCGCAACGTCGGACGCGCCACCGTCCTCGGCACCCTCGGCGCGGCCCTCGTCTATCTGCTCGGCACCCTGGCCGTCTTCGGCACCGTCGCGCACGACAAGCTCGTCGACTCCACGGCGCCGTTCTCGGACGCGGTGAACGCGATGTTCGGCGGGTCCTGGGGCGGCACGGCCGTGGCGGTCGCCGCGCTCGTCTCCATGGTCGGCGCGCTCAACGGCTGGACGCTGCTGAGCGCCCAGGCCCCGTACGCCGCCGCCCGTGACGGTCTGTTCCCGAGCGCGTTCGCCAAGAAGCGGCGCGGTGTGCCCACCGTCGGCGTCCTGGTCACGGTGGTCCTCGCCTCGCTGCTCACCGTCTACAACTACACGGCGGGCTCCGCGGGCGTCTTCGAAGTCCTCGTTCTCGTGACGACGTTCACCGCCACCGTGCCGTATCTGCTCGCCACCGCCGCGCAGATCTACTTCCTCGCCTCCGGCCAGGGCGAGCGCGTGGACCGGGGCCGCCTCGTGCGTGACTCGGTGCTCGCCGCGCTCGCGTTCGGCTTCTCGATGTGGCTCGTCGCGGGCGCCGGGTACGCGGCGGTCTACCAGGGCGTCCTCTTCCTCTTCGTGGGCGTGCTCCTCTACGCGTGGATGGCGGCCCGCAAGCAGCGGGCCGCCACCCGGTGACCCCCGGGTACGCGCGCCGTTTCCCCCCGGAGTGTGATCGGATGTACCCCTAGGTACTTCATCGAAGGGATTTGGCATCGTGGCTACCACGCGCTCCGCACACACGGTCTGGGAAGGCAGCCTGACCGAGGGCTCCGGCACCGTGACCTTCGACTCCTCGGGGATCGGGCAGCAGGCCGTCTCCTGGCCCTCCCGCGCCGAGCAGGCGAACGGGAAGACCAGCCCGGAGGAGCTCATCGCCGCCGCGCACTCGAGCTGCTTCTCCATGGCGCTTTCCCACGGCCTCACCGGCGCGGGCACCCCGCCCACCAAGCTCGTCACCTCCGCCGACGTGACCTTCAAGCCGGGCACCGGCATCACCGGCATCCACCTCACCGTCGAGGGCGAGGTCCCGGGCATCGACGAGGCCGCCTTCACCGCGGCCGCCGAGAACGCCAAGGCCAACTGCCCCGTCAGCCAGGCGCTGACGGGTACGACGATCACCCTCTCGGCCAAGCTGGCCTGACGCCCCGCGCGAAGCCGCCGACCCGCACGACCGGTCGGCGGCTTCGTCGTGTCAGGGGGCCGGTGCGTCCGGGGTCCTGGTGTCCGGACGTCGGTGGGTCCGAGGCGGTGGGTGCGCAGGCGGCATTGACAACAGGCCGCTCAAGTTTTGTGCTGGAGAGTGCAGAAGCACCGCGTCGGAAGGGGTTGTTGAACATGGCACGAGCGGTCGGTATCGATCTCGGGACGACGAACTCGGTGGTGGCGGTCCTCGAGGGCGGTGAGCCCACCGTCATCGCGAACGCGGAAGGGGCCCGCACCACTCCGTCCGTCGTCGCGTTCGCCAAGAGCGGCGACGTCCTCGTCGGCGAGGTCGCCAAGCGCCAGGCGGTCACGAACGTGGAGCGCACCGCGCGCTCCGTCAAACGCCACATGGGCGACGGCGGTTGGCGCTTCCCCGAGTCCGAGCCCGGGACCGGGGCGGGCGCCGGCGGCGCCACCGGCGCCACCGGCGCCACCGTCGACGGAGCCCGCTACACCGCGCAGGAGCTGTCCGCCCGCGTACTGCAGAAGCTGAAGCGGGACGCCGAGTCCTACCTGGGCGAGGACGTCACCGACGCGGTCATCACCGTGCCCGCGTACTTCGACGACGCCCAGCGCCAGGCCACGAAGGAGGCCGGGGAGATCGCGGGCCTGAAGGTCCTGCGGATCATCAACGAGCCGACGGCCGCCGCCCTCGCCTACGGCCTCGACAAGGGCGACGACCAGACCGTCCTGGTCTTCGACCTGGGCGGCGGCACCTTCGACGTGTCGCTCCTTGAGATGGGCGACGGCGTCATCGAGGTCAAGGCCACCAACGGCGACACCCGGCTCGGCGGCGACGACTGGGACCAGCGGATCGTCGAGCACCTCGTACGGCAGTTCAAGAACGGGCACGGCATCGACCTCGGCAAGGACAAGATGGCCGTGCAGCGGCTGCGCGAGGGCGCCGAGAAAGCGAAGATCGAGCTGTCGTCGTCCAGTGAGACCGACATCAACCTGCCCTACGTCACCGCGTCCGCGGACGGCCCCCTGCACCTGACGGAGAAGCTCACCCGGGCCCAGTTCCAGGAGTTGACCGCCGACCTCCTCGACCGCTGCAAGGGCCCCTTCCACCAGGCGGTCAAGGACGCGGGCGTGCAGCTCTCCGCGATCGACCACGTCATCCTCGTCGGCGGCTCCACGCGGATGCCCGCAGTCGGCGACCTGGTGAAGGAACTCACCGGCAGGGAACCGCACAAGGGCGTCAACCCCGACGAGGTCGTCGCCCTCGGCGCCACCCTGCAAGCCGGCGTCATCCGCGGCGACGTGAAGGACGTGCTGCTGCTCGACGTGACGCCGCTGTCGCTCGGCATCGAGACCAAGGGCGGCATCATGACCAAGCTCATCGAGCGCAACACCACCATCCCCACGCGCCGTTCGGAGACCTTCTCCACCGCCGAGGACAACCAGCCCTCGGTGGGCATCCAGGTCTTCCAGGGCGAGCGGGAGATCGCCGCGTACAACAAGAAGCTCGGCGTGTTCGACCTCACCGGGCTGCCGCCCGCGCCGCGCGGCGTACCGAAGATCGAGGTCACCTTCGACATCGACGCCAACGGCATCATGCACGTGTCGGCGAAGGACGAGGCCACGGGGCGCGAGCAGCGCATGACCGTCACCGGTGGCTCGGCGCTGCCCAAGGACGACATCGACCGCATGGTCCGGGAGGCGGAGCAGTACGCGGAGGAGGACCGCAAGCGCCGCGAGGCCGCCGAGACCCGCAACCAGGCCGAGCAGCTCCTCTACCAGACCGAGCGGTTCCTGCGCGACAACGGCGGCGACGGCGGCGACAGCGGCGACAGCGGCGACGGCGGGACACCGGCCGGAGGCGGCCGCATCCCCGCCGACCTCAGGGCCGAGGTGGAGGCGGCGGCGGCCGAGTTGAAGCCGCTGCTCGACGGCGGCGACACCGCCGCCATCCGGGCCGCCGCCGAAAAACTCGCCGCCGTCAGCCAGCGGATGGGCCAGGCGATGTACGAGTCCGCGGGGGCCGCCCAGGACAGCGGCGGCGCCGCGGACACGCCACCGCAGGAAGCGTCGGCGGGGGCGCCGGGCAGCGGTGACGACGGCGTCGTGGACGCGGAACTCGTCGACGAGGACGCCGAGGACCACGGGGGTGCCGGGGGCGCCGAAGGAGCGAAGGGCACGGAGGACGGCGGGCAGGGCGGCGGTGGCGGGCAGGGGAGCGGCCGGTAGCCGCGACCGGGTGGGTGCGTGCGGGTCACGCCCGTGACTGGAGGTACTTGACCGTCGCCGGGTCCGCGGGGAGCAGGGTCTCGACGGCCAGCTCGGCGACGGTCACGTCCATCGGCGTGTTGAACGTCGAGATCGACGAGACGAAGGAGAGCACCCGGCCCTCGTGCTCGATCCTGCACGGCAGCGCGAAGTGGTGGACCTGTCCGTCCGCGGCCGTGTCCTCGCCGGGGTCCGCCACCGGGTAGGCCGCCACCTCCTCGTGCAGCGCCCGCAGGGTGGGCGACCGGTGCAGCGCGATCTGCCGCTCCATCTGGTGCAGCAGATGCCTGCGCCACTCGCCCAGATTGCGGATCCGCGAGGCGAGACCCCGCGGGTGCAGGGTGATCCGCATGGCGTTGAGCGGCGGTTCGAGCAGGTCCTCCGGCAGGCCGTCGAGGAGCATCGCGATGCCCCGGTTCGCGGCGACCACCTGGTACGTGGCGTCGACGACCAGCGCCGGATACGGCTCGAAGCCCTGGAGGAGCTGTTCGAGGCCGGCCCGCAGCCCGTCCATCGCCGGGTCGTCGAGCGGGGTCTGCGGGAAGCGGGGCGCGTACCCGGCCGCGAGCAGCAGCGCGTTGCGCTCGCGCACCGGCACGTCGAGGCGCTCCGCCAGCTTGAGCACGAACTCCTCGCTCGGCTTGGAGCGGCCCGTCTCGACGAAACTGATGTGCCGTGCCGAGGAGTCCGCGCGCAGCGCGAGCTCCAGTTGGCTGACGCGGCGCTCCTCGCGCCAGGCGCGCAGCAGGGCGCCCACCTCGGAGGGGGCCTGCGCGGGGCTGTCTTTGCTGTTCCGGCGGACGGGCGCGACAGTGGTCATGTTCAGAAGGTAGTTCAGAGGAGGGCGCAGAAGGTGTTCGATGAGGGGTGCATGTCCAATCCGTGGGACGCGCTGTCGTGGGAGGCGGCCGTGGCCTACCGGGCCCGGGTGCGCGGCTGTCTGCTGGGCGGGGCGGTCGGTGACGCGCTCGGTTACGCGATCGAGTTCAGCTCCCTCGACGGCATCCGGGCCGTGCACGGGCCCCGCGGGGTGCGGGGGCCGCTGCCGGACGCGGCAGGTGTCTGCCGGATCAGCGACGACACCCAGATGACCCTGTTCACGGTCGAGGCACTGACGGCCGCGCACGCCCGTGAGCGCCGCCACCGTGGACAGGCCGTCGGCGGCGCGGCCCCGCGGCTCGTCCTTGAGGCGTATCTGCGCTGGCTGGACACGCAGACGAAGCCCGCGCCCGCTCCGAGCGCCGCACCCTCCGGCCATCTCGTCCCCGCGGGCCTGGGCGCGCAGGCCTGGCTGTACGCCCAGCGGGCCCCGGGCAACGCCTGCCTCAGCGGCCTCGCCCAGGCGTACGCCCCCGATCCACTGGTCGAGCTCGGCCCGCACGGCCGGGTGAACCCCGAGTCCAAGGGCTGCGGCACGGTGATGCGCTCGGCGCCCTTCGGCCTCACCCGCGCGTCCGCCGGGAGCGCCTTCGAACTCGCGGCCCGCTGCGCGCAGATCACCCACGGCCATCCGACGGGCTACTACGCGGCGGGCGCCCTCGCCGCGATCGTCACGCACCTCGTCGCGGGCGACTCCCTGGAGGGCGCGGTCCTGCGCACCCTGCGGCTGCTCGCCCGGTACGCCGGGCACGAGGAGACGTCCGCCGCGCTGAGCGCCGCCGTCGACCTCGCCGCGGCCGGCGAGCCGACCGCCGAGCGGGTGGAGTCCCTCGGCGCGGGCTGGATCGCCGAGGAGGCCCTCGCCATCGGCGTGTACGCGGCCCTTGCCGCACCGGACACCGAGGAGGCACTCCTCCTCGCCGTGAACCACTCGGGCGACAGCGACTCCACGGGATCCGTCTGCGGCAACCTCCTCGGCGCCCTGCACGGCGACCACGAACTGCCGCGCGAGTGGGTGCGGTTGACGGAGGGACGCGAGGTGATCGCCGCGGTGGCGGACGATCTGGCGGGGGAGTGCGGCGGGCGCTGACGCGGAGTGTTCGCCGGGCGACGGCGATAAGTGGGCTCCTCGGTACGCGGCTGCTGTGGCACGCTGACAGCCCACCCCCCATAGAGGCAGACAGGAGCGCGGCCATGCCTGGAGAACCGCTGTCGCAGAAGGAGATCGAGGACCGGCTCGCCGAACTTCCCGGCTGGACGCTCACCACGGACGGCACGGGCGGCACGGGCACCGCGGACGGCACGGGCACGGGCACCGCGGCCGCGGCGGGCGGTGCCGCCGCCCCGAAGCTGACCCGCACCTACCGCCTGGCCTCGCACTTCGCCGCGACCGCTGTCGTCGTCCACATCGCCCAGGTGCAGGAGGAGCTCCAGCACCACTCCGAGCTGACCCTCGGCTACGACACCGTCCGTCTGGCCGTGTCCACCCACAGCGCGGGCGGCGCCCTCACCGACCTGGACTTCGCACTGGCCGGTGCCGTCGAGGTCCTTGCGGCGGGGCACGGGGCGCTGTGACGCACGGCGTGGTCACGGCCCGCCCGTGGCGGCGCGGAGCGGGGGCCTGATGCTCGACTACGGCAAGGAAGCCATCCGGTACGACGCGTCGCGCGGCGGTGAACCGCGTGCTGTCGCCGCCGCCGACGCGGTGCTCTCGCTGCTGCCCCCGGGCACCGCCTCGCTGCTCGACGTCGCCTGCGGCACCGGCCTCGTCACCCGGCGGTTCGCCGCCCGGCGGGGACTGCGGGTGACGGGCGTCGACGCGGCGTACGGCATGGCGCGGATGGCGGTCGACCGGGTGCCCGGCGCCGTCGTCATCGGGGACAGCAGGCAACTGCCGTTCCCCGACGGCACCTTCGACGCCGCGTCGGCGGTGTGGCTGCTGCACCTGCTGCCGGACCCCGACGAGGCGTCGGCCGTCGTCGGGGAGTGCGCGCGGGTGCTGCGGCCCGGCGGGGTCTTCGTCACCACCGTTGACAAGGCCACCTCGCACGACGTGGGCAGCGACGTCGACGCGGCGCTCGCGGGCCGCCCGATCCGCAGGGCCGTGGACGCCGCGGTCCGCGTCGGACAGTACGCGGCCGCGCACGGCCTCACCCCCGCGGGCCGCGCCCGCTTCCGCGGCCACGGCCAGGGCCGCAGCCCGCGCGGCACCGTCGCCGACGTGTACCGGGGCTGGTTCACGGGCATCCCGCCCGACAGCGCGTCCGCCGGGCGGTACGCGGCGCGCCTCGCGGCACTCCCGGACCAGGACGTCCCGCGCCCCGACCCGGAGTTCACGCTGCACGCCTTCCGCAAGCCACCGCACGCCTGAGGCGACCTCTTCCGCCGAGGCGACGCCTTTTGCCGAAACGGCAACGCGGCTGGCTGAAAGCGGGGACGCGGAGGCACGCTGGCAGCGTTCCCAGATGAGAATCCGAGAGGCGGCGACGATGACGGTGACAGGGCACGGGCCAGGCAGCGGCGACGGTGGCGGCGAGGGAGTGACCCACGGCGACGGGGGCGGTCACGGGCACGGCGGCGGCCACAGCCACGGGAGCCACGGGAGCCACGGGCACGGTGACATCGACTGGGCCGTCATGGCCCCCGTACTGGAGCAGAACGCGGAGGTCACGGCCCCCGTCTACCGGGAGGTGGCGGCCTGGCTGCGCGACGTCCGCACGGTGCACGGCGGCGAGGGCGCGGCGGAGCCGGGCGGTGACCCGGCGCTGATCGTCGACGCGGGCAGTGGCCCCGGCGTGGTGTCCTGTCTGCTCGCCGAGGCCTTCCCCGCGTCCCGGGTGATCGCGGCGGACCCCGAGGAGGCGCTGCTCGCCCGCGCGGCCGCCCGCGCGACCCGCCTCGGCCTCGCCGGGCGCGTCGGCACGCACCGCGCGGAACTCCCCGACGGACTCGGTGAGCTGGCGCCCGCCGACCTCATCTGGGCGGCACGCTCCGTGCACCACGTGGGCGACCAGGTGGCCGCTCTCACGGCGCTCGCGGACCGCCTCGCGCCCGGCGGTGTGCTCGCGATCCTCGAAGGCGGCCTGGCTCCGCGCAGCCTGCCGCGCGACTTCGGCGTCGGCCGCCCCGGGTTGCAGGCCCGCCTGGACGCCGCCAACGAGCAGTGGTTCGCACGGATGCGGGCGGAGCTGCCGGGCGCCAAGGAGACGACGGAGCACTGGCCCGCGCTGCTCACGGCGGCCGGTCTGCGGCACGTGGCGACGCGCAGCTTCCTGCTCGACCTGCCCGCGCCCCTCGACGACGCGGCCCGCGCCCATGTCGTCGCCACGTTCGAGCGCTACCGTGACCTCGTCGCCGCCACCGACACCACCGCGGCCCTCGCCCCCGAGGACCTCGCCACCCTGGACCGCCTCCTCGACCCGCGGGACGAGGAGAGCCTGCACCGCCGCGCCGACCTGTACCTCCTCACGGCCCACACGGTCCACGTGGCGACGACCCCCTGACGCGGCCACCACCCGCCGGCGCTACCCTCGCAACTCCTCGAGCCGCACCAGCGCGTCCCGCGCCACCTCCCGCTCCTCCTCCGTGAGCGCGATGCCCGCGGCCCGGTCGAGGAACCGGGCAGCGAGGGCGTCGTCGCCGAGGCGCTGGGCGATGTCCCCGCGCAGCACGAGCAGCCGCACGTGCTGCGCGGGGGTGGGGTGTTCGTCCTCCAGACCGAGAGCGCGGTCGATGACCTTCGCGGCGCCCGGCAGGTCCTCCTTGGAGTCCACGAAGAGGTCCGCGAAGTGCAGAGCCCGCGCGAAGGTCTCCTTCGGAGCGGTCCTGTGCTCCTGGTTGTCGCTGATCGGCTGCCCGATGCGGATGCTGTTCCCGCCCGGGTCGGTCATGAGGAACTGCCGTACCCCGTACGACATGTCCTTCAGCGGCCCGATGCGCGGCAGCCCCCGGCGCGGGATCTTCCCGTACGCCTGCTTCAGCCCCGCCCGGAAGTCGGCGTACAGCGTCTCCACGTCGTCCGTGAGGACGTAGCAGCCCGAGAAGGACCCGGCGGGGTCGTACTCCTTCATCCCGAAGAACTGCAGTTCCACGGTGCCGCGTTCGACGACGGCGTACGCGTACGGACTCTTCTGGAGGTACGTGGTCTCGAACCCGAGCGCGGTGTAGAAGTCGACGACCGGCTGGACGGTCCGGCAGGGCAACAAGGGGATGGTTTTCTCAGCCATGCCGCCATTCTAGTCAAAGTTGAATAGCTCCCGCTGTCGAATGAGTCGAACGAGTCGAACGAGGGTGATCGCAGGCCGCCGAAAAGACCGACCGGCCCGTGCCGGCCCCCGTGGGGGCCCGCGCGGGCCGGTCGTCGAGCGGGCGGGACTACATGTCCGCGGGATCGTCCCCGAGGCGCCGGTCCTCGTTCAGTGCGCTGATAGCCGCCATGTCCTCCGGGTCGAGCCCGAAGCCGAAGACGTCGATGTTCTCCTTGATGCGCGACGGGGTCACCGACTTGGGGATGACCACGTTCCCGAGCTGGAGGTGCCAGCGCAGCACGATCTGCGCGGGCGTGCGCCCGTGCTTCTGGGCGATGGCGACGATCGCCGGGACCTCCAGGAGGCCCTTGCCCTGGCCGAGCGGCGACCAGGCCTCCGTGGCGATGCCCTGCTGCGCGTGGTACTCACGCGAGGCGCGCTGCTGGAGGTGGGGGTGCAGCTCGATCTGGTTCACCGCGGGGATGACGGACGTGGCGTCGATGAGGCGCTCCAGGTGTTCCGGCAGGAAGTTGGAGACACCGATCGACTTGGCGCGACCGTCGGCGAGGATCTTCTCGAAGGCCTTGTACGTGTCGATGTACCTGTCCTCGGACGGCACCGGCCAGTGGATCAGGTACAGATCCACGTAGTCCAGGCCCAGCTTGGCGAGCGAGGCGTCGAACGCGCGCAGGGTCGAGTCGTACCCCTGCTCGGTGTTCCAGAGCTTCGTCGTGACGAACAGCTCTTCGCGGGCGACGCCGGAGCCCGCGATGCCCTTGCCGGTGCCCTCTTCGTTCTCGTAGACGGCCGCGGTGTCGATGCTGCGGTACCCGGACTCCAGGGCCGTCGCCACGGCCCGCTCCGCCTCGTCGTCCGGCACCTGCCACACGCCGAAGCCGAGCTGCGGCATCTCGATGCCGTTGTTCAGGATGATCGGGGGGACCTTGCTCACGAGCTCTCGATCCTTATACGTCGTCGGGTGGTACGTCCATGGTCAACGATCGGACGCGAAGACGCATTCCTGGCGTGGCGTTCCCGCTGCGGGGCCCTCGGAGAATGGCTGGATATAGCTCCGACGTTATCGGTCCGAACCATTGACCGCGTCCCGGCATGGCGCAACTCTGTTGCACGTCACTGAACACAGGCCACCTATGTGAACAGCCTGCGCATCCCGCGCATCCGTGTGGCACTTCGTCCCAGTGGCTCCTGAACCCCCACTTTTTCAGGAAGGCAGGACACGCACATGAACACTCAGGAGAAGGAGACCCCGGAGGCCGTCCCCGTCGGCTCCGCGGCCCCGGAAGGTGCCTCCGGTACGGGCTGGCAGTCGCCCGGGTACACGGTCGTCGAGACCTCGCTCGAGGTCACGGCCTACCGCCTCGCCGACCGGTAGACCGGCCCCATGCTGCTGCAGGTGCTCGGCACCGCGGCGGGCGGCGGGCTCCCCCAGTGGAACTGCGCGTGTCCCGGCTGTGCCGGGGCACGCGCCCACCCCGAACGCCGCCGCCGGCACGCGTCCCTCGCCCTTCGCGCGGACCAGGACCGCTGGTACGTCGTCAACGCCACCCCCGACATCGGCGAGCAGATCGAAGGGTGCCCCGACCTCCTGCCGCCCTCGGGACCCGCGGCCGACACCCGCCGCTCCCCGCTCGCGGGCGTCGTCCTCACGGACGCCGAACTCGACCACACCCTCGGCCTCGCCCGACTGCGCGAGGCCCGCGACGGCTTCGACGTGCTCGCGACCGCCCCGGTGGCCGCCGCCGTCCGGGACCACCTCGGCCTCGGCGCCGTGCTCGGCCCCTACACGAAGGTGCGCTGGCGCGCGCTCACCGGCGCGGCGCAGGAACTGGACGACGGCTCGACGGTAACGGTGTCCGCCGTTCCGGTTTCGGCCAAACGGCCCCGCTACGCCGTCGGCACCGGCCCCGACGCGCCCACCTGGTCCGTCGCCCTGCGCCTGCACGACACCGGCAGCGGCCGCACCGTCCTGTACGCCCCGGCGCTCGCCGCCTGGACCGACGCCTTCGAAGCGGCCGCGCGCGAAGCCGACGTCCTGTTCGTCGACGGCACCTTCTGGGACGACGAGGAACCCCGGCGGTCAGGTGTCAGCACGCGCACGGCCACCGGCATGGGCCATCTGCCCGTCACGGGCCCCGGCGGCACCGCCGACCGCCTCGCCCGGCTTCCCGGGCGGTGCCTCTACACCCACCTGAACAACACCAACCCGCTCGGCGACCCGCGCGCCGAGCAGCACGAGCAGCTCGCCGAGCGGGGGCTCGAAGTCGCACGGGACCGGATGGTGATCGAGCTGTGAGCACGACCGTCGACACCACCGCGGCCCCAGGGGCCCCCTGGACCCCCGACGAGCTCACCGAGCGGCTGCGCGCGGTCTCCGCCGAGCGCTACCACGACCGCCACCCCTTCAACGTACGCATGCACGAAGGCACCCTGACCCGTGCCGAGCTGCGCCGCTGGATCGCCAACCGCTTCCACTACCAGCGCCACATCCCCGTCAAGGACGCCCTGATCCTCGCCAAGTTCGACGATCCCGCGCTGCGCCGCAGTTGGTCGCGGCGGATCAGGGACCACGACGGGGAACGGCCCGGCGAGGGCGGCATCGAGCGCTGGCTGCGGCTCGGCGAGGCGGCGGGCATCGCGCGCGAGGAGCTTCTCGACACCTCCCGGGTGCTGCCCGGGGTACGGCTCGCCGTGGACGGATACGTCAACTTCTGCCGGCTGCGGCCCGCGCTCGACGCCGTCGCGGCCTCCCTCACCGAACTGTCCGCGCCTGACCTGATGCGGACCCGCATCGCCGCGTTCGAGCGGCACTACCCGTGGATCGACGCCGAGGGCCTCACCTACTTCCGGGGCCGGGTCGGCCAGGGCGGCAGGGACGGGCAGGAGGCTCTCGCGCTGGTGCGGGCGTGGGCCCGTACCCGGGAGGAGCAGGGGCGGGCCGTGGCGGCGCTCGCCTTCAAGTGCGATGTGCTGTGGTCGCTCCTCGACGCCGTGGCCGGGGGCGGCCATGCGTGAGACGGCGCCGCGGGACCGCGGCACGGTGGCTGCCGCCCGGGACGCGGCGCCGGGCGACCGTGTGCCCCCCGAGTGGCGGCCGGTGCGCGCCCGCTCGGTGGTCTTCCGGCACGACCGGGTGCGTGGCGTCGACCTGTTGCTGCTGCCGGAGCGGGTCGTGGTGCTGCGCGGGGCGGCCGGCAGCATCGTGGCACTGTGCGACGGCGAGCGCGACGTGACCGCCATCGTCGCGGAACTCGCGCGCCGCCACCCGGAGGCACCCGTGGACGCGGAAGTCCCGGCGTTCCTGGACCGGTTGCGCGAGGAGGGGTGGCTACGGTGACCGGGCTGCCGCCGGTGGCCGGACCGCCCCGCGTGACCGAGCTGCCGCCGGTGGCCGGGCCGCCGCCCGTGACTGAGCCGCCGCCCGTGGCCGGGCCGCCGCCCGTGACTGAGCCGCCGCCCGTGGCCGGGCCGCCGCCCGTGACTGAGCCGCCGCTCGTGACCGAGCCACCCCGTACAGCCGCCCCCGAGCTCGCACCCCCCGGCCTGACCACGCCGCCGGAGCCGGAGCCGCCCTGGGCGCTGCTCGCCGAGCTGACCCATGGCTGCCCGCTGCGCTGCGCGTACTGCTCCAACCCGATCGAACTGAACAGTCGGTCAGCGGAGCTGACGGGGGACGAGTGGGCGGACGTGCTGCGGCAGGCCGCCGGTCTCGGAGTCGTGCAGACGCATCTGTCGGGCGGCGAGCCGCTGTTGCGCCGGGATCTGGAGCGGATCGTGGCGGCCGCGGACGAGGTGGGCGTCCACACCCAGCTCGTCACCAGCGGTGTCGGGCTGCACGAGGCGCGGCTCGCCGGGCTCGTCGAGGCGGGGCTGCGCAGCGTCCAGTTGTCCGTGCAGCACCCCGACCCCGACCGCGCGGCTCTCATCGCGGGTGCCCGCGCGAGCAGGGCGAAGGAGCGCGCCGCCCGGCTCGTCCGCGAGGCGGGACTGCCGCTCGGCCTGAACGCCGTACTGCACCGCGCCAACCTCGACGCCCTCGACGCCCTGGTGGACCTCGGCCTGGCCTGGGGCGCCGACCGGATCGAGCTGGCCAACACCCAGTTCTACGGCTGGGCCCTGCGCAACCGCGACGCGCTGCTCCCCGACCCGGAACAGGTGGCCCGCGCCCGGCGCACCCTGGAACGCCGACGGGCCGAACTCGCCGGGCGGATGGAGCTCGTCTGGGTCGCGCCGGACTACGTCGACGCCACCGCCAAGCCGTGCATGGGCGGTTGGGGCGCGATCTCCCTGACCGTGACCCCCGACGGCACGGCGCTGCCCTGCCCGGCCGCCGCCGAACTCCTCGGCGCCGACGCCCCGAACGTACGCGAGCAGCCGCTCGGCCGGATCTGGCGGTCCTCACCCGCGTTCACCCGCTACCGCGGCGAGGACTGGATGCGCGAGCCCTGCCGCTCCTGCGAGCTGCGGTCCGTCGACTTCGGCGGCTGCCGCTGCCAGGCCTTCGCCCTGACGGGCGACGCGGCCCGCACGGACCCCGTCTGCCACCGCTCGCCCGACCACGGCCTGGTGCGCGAGCTCGTCGAGGCCGCCCGCGACCCGGCACCGGCAGGCGCCTACGTCTACCGCGGCCCAGCACCCTCCGATCGGACACGAGCGCCCCAGAAAGCAGAGGTGAGCGAGTGATGACGCCCTCCCGAAGGACCGTGCTCGCCGCGGCACTGGGCACCGGCGCGTCCGCGGCGGTGACGGCCGCCGGGCTGCCCGTCGCGGCGGCGTCGACACCGGGAGCTCCGGGCACGGCCGCCGCCCCGGCGGGACCGGCGCCCCCGGCCGCCCCCGCCGCCTGGCAGCTCCGCTGGTCCCCGTCCGCCCGCGACGTCGGCCTGCGTGCCTTCGAGACGCTGGAGGACGACCGCGC
Source organism: Streptomyces aureocirculatus (assembly GCF_000720475.1). Taxonomy (GTDB): domain Bacteria; phylum Actinomycetota; class Actinomycetes; order Streptomycetales; family Streptomycetaceae; genus Streptomyces; species Streptomyces aureocirculatus. The sequence continues at coordinate 207,984 of NZ_JOAP01000007.1, read as the reverse complement.
CCACTCCCACCCGTCGGCGGGCCCGCACATCACCACGGACGGCGACAACTTCCGCTTCACCATGCACACCGTCGACCGCGACACCCACGAAGACCGGCAGCGCCAGGAGGTCACCGGCTGCCGCACCGGCGACTCCTTCCTGAAGTGGCACAAGGGCCAGACCTGGCGGATCACCTACCGCATGTTCCTGCCGAGCTCGCTGCGGGCTACGACGAGCTTCACGCACATCATGCAGATGAAGCAGCCGGGCCCCGGCACCTCTCCGCTCGTGGTGCAGTCGCTGCGCCGGGTCGACGGCAGACAGACGATCGAGCTGAAGGTCTTCGGCGGGGACATCCTGGTCGGCCGCACCGACCTGGAGCCGCTGCACGACACCTGGACCGACGTCGACTTCCGGATCAAGATCGGTGACGGCTCCTCGGGGTCCGTGCGCTGGATCCTCAAGAGCGGCGGAGCGACCGTCGTCGACAAGTCACGCACGGGCGTGGACACCTTCCTCGCCGACCGCGTACGGCCCAAATGGGGCATCTACCGCTCCCTCGGCGACACCTCGGGCTCCCTGAAGAACACGTACCTGCTCCTCACGGCCCTGCGCGGCTACCAACTCGGCTGAGCGCAGCCCGGTGAGCCCACCGAGGCGGTGGCTCACCGGGCGGGCCGACACCCCCCACCCGGAACACCCGGAGGTACTCATGCACGGCTCCAAGCGAAGCACGCGCCCGGCCCGAAGGACGGCTGTCGCCGTGACCGCCGCGCTGGCGGCGGGACTCGTGGCGTACGTCCCGTCGGCGTCCGGAGCGGCGGCTGCCCCGCCCGCCCCCGCCGGTGAGCCCACCGACATCACGACGATATCGACCGGCTGGACCATTCCCTGGGGCACCGCCTGGCTGCCCGACGGCAAGTCCGCCCTCGTCACCGAGCGCGACGGCTTCGGGGTCTCGTCGGTCGCCGCCGACGGCTCGGCGAAGAAGCTGGTCGGCAAGGTGCCCGAGTCCCAGACCACGGGCGGCGAAGGCGGCCTGATGGGTGTCGCCGTCGACCCCCAGTGGGCCGACAACCACCACGTGTACTTCATGCACACCGCGGCCGAAGGCAACCGCATCGCGCGCATGACGTACGACGGTTCGTCCCTCAGCGGCTACACGGTCCTGCTCAAGGGCATCAAGAAGGCCAGGTACCACAACGGCGGCCGCCTCGCCTTCGGCCCCGACGGATACCTCTACGCCACCACCGGCGACGCCCAGGACCGCCCCCTCGCACAGGACAGGAACTCCCTGAACGGCAAGATCCTGCGCATGACGAAGGACGGGAAGCCCGCCCCCGGCAACCCCTTCGGCAACCACGTGTACAGCCTCGGCCACCGCAATCCCCAAGGCATCGCCTTCGACCCGCAGGGCCGCCTGTGGGAGGCCGAGCTCGGCGACGCCACCCGCGACGAGCTGAACATCATCAAGCCCGGCAGGAACTACGGCTGGCCCACCTGCGAGGGCACTTGCAACGTCGCGGGGATGACCAACCCGAAGACCACCTGGGGCGTGGCACAGGCCTCCCCGAGCGGTGTGGCCGTGGTGGACGGCGCGGTCTACATGGCGGCCCTCAAGGGGCAGCGCCTGTGGCGCATCCCGATCAACGCCGACAATGAGAACGTCGGCACGCCCAAGGCGTTCTACGTCGGGCAGTACGGCAGGCTGCGCGCCGTGACCGCCGTGCCCGGCGCCGACGCGCTGTGGCTGTCGACGACCAACGCGGACAACCCCGGCGGGCAGCCGGACGGCGTGGACAAGATCTTCCGCGTGAACATCGGATAACCGCCGGGGCGAACCACCTGGCCACGGCGGAGACCGTGCCCGCCCGCGCGCTCCGGGGTTCCCGAGCCGGTGGAGCCAGGGGGTGTCCCGGGCGGTCCTGTCGTCCGCCGGTGGGCCGCCGGGCCGTTGGGGCGGCCCGGCGGTGGAGCCGAGGTACGCGTCGCGCACGCGCGTGTCGGCGCGTACCTCGGTCGCCGTGCCTTCGGCGAGCACCCGCCCGCGGTCGAGCACGACGACCCGCGCGCACAGCTCCATCAAGGCCGCTCAGGACGAGGCCCAGCAGGTCCGACACCGGCGGCGGCCCTCAGCGGAAGGGGATCGGTTCGTAGCAGGTGAAGGGTGACGCCACCCCTCGCCCGCTGCTCTCCTGATGTCCTCCTTGAACCGCCGCACGTCCGCGCTGTGGTGCTCGAACAACTGGAACGTCAGCAGCACATGCACCCCGTCCAGTGCCTCGCGCGTCGCGCTCTTGGCGAGCAGGCCCGGGTCGTAGTCCCGCTCGGCACCGAGGTCGCGGGCACCACCGACTTCGCGTACGTCACCTCGAAACCGGCGGCGCCGCCTCAGCCCTGGTAGAGCGCGTCCACCTCGGCCGCGTAGGCCTGCTCGATGGCCTTCCGCTTGAGTTTCAGGGACGGCGTGAGCAGCCCGTGCTCCTCGGTGAACCGGTGGGCCAGTATCCGGAAGGTGCGGATCGACTCGGCCTGGGAGACCAGGGTGTTCGCGGCGACCACGGCGCGGCGCACCTCGGTCTCCAGGTCGGGGTCGTGGACGAGTTCGCGCGCCCCCATCGGTGGCTTGTTGCGCATCGTGAGCCAGTGCTCGACGGCCTCCGCGTCCAGGGTGACGAGCGCGGCGATGTAGGGCCGGTCGTTGCCGACCACGATGCACTGCGCGACCAGCGGATGGTCCCGCACCCGCTCCTCCAGTTGCACGGGCGAGACGCTCTTGCCGCCGGAGGTCACCAGGATCTCCTTCTTGCGCCCGGTGATGGTGAGATAGCCGTCCTCGTCCAGGGAGCCCAGGTCGCCGGTGGCGAGCCAGCCGTCCAGGAGGGTGGCGTCGGTCGCCTTGGGGTCGTTGAGGTAGCCCTGGAAGACATGGTCGCCGCGCAGCCACACCTCGCCGTCCTCGGCGATGCGCACGGTGGTGCCGGGAATGGCTTGGCCGACGGTGCCGTAGCGGGTGCGCTCGGGCGGGTTGGCGGTCGCGGCGGCGCTCGACTCCGTCAGACCGTACCCCTCGAAGATCGTCACGCCCGCCCCCGCGAAGAACAGGCCGAGCCTGCGGTCCATGGCGGAGCCGCCGGACATCGCGTGCCGCACCCGGCCGCCCATGGCCTCGCGGACCTTGGCGTAGACGAGCTTGTCGAAGACCTGGTGCTGCATGCGCAGGGCCGTGGAGGGGCCGGGCCCGGTGCCGAAGGCCTTGGCCTCCATGGCGTCGGCGTAGCGCACCGCGGCTTCCACGGCCTTGTCGAAAGGACCCGTCCTGCCGTCCCGCTCGGCCTTGCGGCGGGCCGCGTTGAACACCTTCTCGAAGATGTACGGCACGGCGAGCACGAACGTCGGCCGGAACGCCGCGAGGTCGGGGATCAGGGCGGCGGCGTTGAGGCTCGGCTGGTGGCCGAACTTCACCCGGGCCCGCACTGCCGCGATCTGCACCATCCGGCCGAAGACATGCGCGAGCGGCAGGAACAGCAGGGTCGATGGCTCGTCGCCGCGCCGGGAGCGGAACACCGGCTCCCAGCGCTCGACGAGCGTGTCCACCTCGAACATGAAGTTCGCGTGGCTGAGCACACAGCCCTTGGGGCGCCCCGTGGTGCCCGAGGTGTAGATGACGGTGGCGACGGAGTCCGGCGTCACCGCGCGGCGGTGCCGGTGCACCACCTCGTCGTCCAGGTCGCGCCCGGCCCGGGCGAGCTCACCCACCGCGTCGGCGTCGAGCTGCCACAGGCGCCGCAGGTGCGGCAGTTGGTCGACGACCGAGCCGATCGTCATCGCGTGGTCCTCGTGCTCGACCATCGCCGCCGTCACCTGCGCGTCGTGCAGCATCCAGAGGACCTGGTCCGCCGACGACGTCGGATACACGGGCACGACCTGCGCGCCCACGGTCCACAGGGCGAAGTCGAACAGCGTCCACTCGTAGCGGGTGCGGCTCATGATGGCGACGCGGTCGCCGAACCGGACGCCCTGGGCGAGCAGTCCCTTGGCGAGCGCCAGGACCTGGTCGCGGAACTCGGCGGAGGTCACGTCCTGCCAGACACCGTCGTGCTTGCGGCCGAGGACGACCCGGACCGGGTCCTCGACGGCATGGTCGAACACGACGTCGGCAAGGCCGCCCACCCGTGGCGCCGACGCCATGGGAGGGTTCGTGAACTCGCGCAATGGTGCTCCTTGTGGCGCTCCGCACAGCGCGGGTGACGGTACCCCACCCCGGTCCCGTCCGGGAGGGGGGTGGGAAGCCCCCTTACGGGGACGATCGTCACAGGTCAGCGGTCTAAATGCGGCCACAAGGGTAAGGGACGGACACATTACTGACGGCTGAGTAAGTTTCGGTGCCGTGATCTCCACCGAATCTGTACGCGGCGGTCACCCCTGGAGTTGCTTCTCGGCGGCCCGTCCCGCGGGCGCCGAGGGTGTCTGACCTGCGACGGGCGCCGATTTGGTCCGGACCATCAAGAGGACGGCGAGGCCCGCCGCGAGCCCCACCGCGCCGGCCGTGAGCGAGGCCCCGTTGAGCCCGGCCGCGAACGCCTCCCGCACGTCGTGCCCGGACACCGTGCCCCGCAGCGCGGCCGCCCCGCCCCCGGCCGCGGTGTGCGCCGCGTCATGGCCGATCGCGTCCTGCATCCGCGAGGTCAGGACCGTACCGAACCCGGCGACACCGAGGGCGTAGCCGAGCTGCCTGAAGGCGTTCACCGCGCCGCCCGCCATGCCCGCGTTCTCGTGCGGCACCGCGGCGAGGGCCGCGCCCGCGAGCCCCGGCGAGACAAGGCCCGTACCGATACCCGCGAGCGTCAGGCCCGGTATCACCGCGGTCCACGACGACCCGGCGTCGAGTACCGCCGTCGCCAGGCAGCCCGCGCCGATCAGGAGCAGACCGATCCCGATGACGTACCGCGCGGAGACGCCGTGCAGCAGCCGCCCGCCGACCGCCGCCACCACGAACGCCGTCGCCGCCAGCGGAAGCAGCACCAGGCTGCCGCGCACCGGGCTCATCCCGAGCACCGTCTGGAGCCAGATCGAGAAGTACGGGATCACGCCGAAGGCCGCCGCGTTGTAGCCGATCGCGCCGAGCAGCACGCCCGTGAACGCGGGCTTGCGCAGCAGCCGCAGATCGAGGAGCGGATGCGCGGCGCGCCGTTCGACGACCACGAAGGCGAGCAGCGCGAGCGCCGCCACCGCGAGCGTCACACCGGTGCGCGCCGAGGTCCAGCCCACGGTCGACGCCCGCACCCCCGCATACGTCAGCGCCCCCGCGAACAGGGCGAACGTCACCGTGCCCGCCCAGTCCACGCGCCGCGCCGCAGGCCCCTTGGACTCCGGCACCACCCGCAGCGTCAGCCACACCGAGACCACGCTCACCGGCAGATTCACGAAGAAGATCCACCGCCAGCCGGGACCGGCGGTGAGCAGCCCGCCGACGATCGGCCCGAGTGCCGCCGCGCCGCCGCTGACCGCGCCCCACACGCCGAGCGCGGTCGAGCGCCGCCTGCCCTGGTAGGCGGCGCCGAGCAGCGGCAGCGTCGTCGCGAACATCGCGGCCGCGCCGAGGCCCTGGACGGCGCGCGCCGCCACCAGGACCTCCGCGTTCGACGCGAGCCCGCAGCCGAGGGACGCGAGCGCGAACACCACCGTGCCCGCCACCTGCGTCCGCCGCCGCCCGAGGACGTCGGCGGCGGCGCCGACGCCGAGCAGCAGCGCGGCGAGCGCCAGCGCGTAGCCGTCGATGACCCACTGCAGATCGCTCAGCGACGCGTCGAGGGCGCGCGCCATGTCGGGCAGCGCCACCACCACGATCGTCACGTCCAGCAGCAGCATGAAAGTGCCCAGGCACACCGCGGTCAGCGGCCCCCATGTACGCATGCTCGTTCTCCTTCTCCGGCCTCGCAGAGACCTCGTCGAGTGCTTCGTCGAGGGCTCGTCGGTTGTTTCGTCGGATGCTTCGTCGGGTTTTCGTTCGACGTCGTACGATCCGTCGGGGGCGGACGATCGCGGTGGCTGTCGGGCCACTACCGTCCGAATCCGACATCGGAAGGGCGGCTCGCGATGGAAAACCACACCCACGGCCCGGGGGACGACCTCGATCTGAAGCTGCTCCAGGCCCTGGAGACCGACGGGCGCGCCTCCTTCAGCAGGCTCGGCGCGGTGCTCGGTGTGTCCGACCAGACCATCGCCCGCCGCTACCGGCGGCTCACCGCCGAAGGGGGTCTGCGCGTGGTGGGTATGCGCAACGCCGAGCGCCTGGGCCGCGACCACTGGATGCTGCGGCTGCGCTGTGCGCCCGACGGCGCCACGACCATCGCGAACGCGCTCGCCCGCCGCCCGGACACCTTCTGGGTGGGGCTGACGTCCGGCGGCACCGAAGTGGTCTGCCTGACCCGGCCCCGTACCCCCGGCGACCACGAGGACCTGCTCCTCGGCAAGCTGCCGCGAACCCCGAGCATCGTCGAGATCCGCGCCCACCAGCTCCTGCACACCTTCTTCGGCGGGCCGCGCGGCTGGCTCGGCAAGCTGGCGCCGCTGACCGGGGAGCAGCGTGCGGCCCTGACCCCGGACACCCCGCGGCCGGGGGCGGGCCCGGCCCGGATCACGCCGCGGGACGAGCCCCTCGTGGCCGCCCTCGAAGCGGACGGCCGCGCCACCTACCCGCAGCTCCAGCGCGCCACCGGCCTTTCCGAGTCCTCCGTGAAGCGGCGGCTCGGGGCGCTGCTCGCCTCGGGGGCGGTCTTCGTCGACATCGAGTACACGCCCGAGATGCTCGGGTACCGCAGCGCCGCCGTCCTGTGGATCACGACCGCGCCGGGCGCGCTGCACTCCGTGGGGCAGGCGCTCGCCGAGCACTTCGAGATCGCCTTCGCCGCGGCTACCGCGGGGCCGTCCAACCTTGTCGCGACGGCCGTCGCTGCGGACACCTCAGGGCTGTACGCCTACATCAGCGGGAAGCTGGGGCACCTCGACGGGGTCCAGCACGTGGAGACCGCGCCGTTCCTGCGCCGGGTGAAGCAGTTGACGTACCGGCCCCGGCGCTGACGGGACGCCGACGGTGCCCCGTAAGGGGCGCGGGGAACTGCGCGACCAGCCACGAAGAAGCCGCAGCCGCGTCTGCACAGTTGCTCAGCAGACGCGTCTGCGGCTCTTCGCGCGCTGAGCGCGCAGTTCCCCGCGCCCCTGGCAGGGCCCCCGGCCCGTCACCCCCGGCCGCGCTGCAAGCGATCCCCACCGGTGAGGATCGCCGCCGCGAGGGCGTCGGAGGCGCCCCGTGCCGCCGTATCGCGGTCGCCGTGCCGCAGTACGAAGTCCACCGAGCCGAGCTCGGGGAGTCCCGCCCGGTCCGGGAGCCGTTCAAGGCCCTGGGGGATCAGGCCACGGGAGTGCGCCATCACGCCGAGCCCCGCACGGGCCGCCGCCACCAGGCCGTTCAGGCTGCCGCTCGTGCAGGCGACGCGCCAGGGGCGCCCCTCGCGGTCCAGGGCCTCCATGGCCACCGCGCGGGTGATGCCCGGCGGCGGGTACACGATGAGCGGCACCGGCAGTTCGGGGTCCAGGCGCAGTTGGGGCGCGCCGATCCACACCAGGTCGTCGCGCCAGACCAGTTCGCCGCGCGGATCCTTCGGGCGCCGCTTGGCGAGGACCAGGTCGAGCTTGCCCGCGTCGAGACGCTCGTGCAGCGTGCCGGACAGTTCGACGGTCAGCTCCAGGTCCACCTCGGGGTGGCCGCGGCGGAAGGACTGAAGGATGTCGGTGAGCCGGGTCAGGACGAAGTCCTCGGAGGCGCCGAAGCGAAGGCGGCCGCCCGGGCGCGCCCCGGTGAAGTACGCCGCGGCCTGCTCGTGCACCTCCAGGATGCGGCGGGCGAAACCGAGCATCGCCTCGCCCGCCTCCGTCAGCTCCACCCGGTGCGTGTCACGGGCGAACAGCGGGCGGCCCGTCGCGTCCTCCAGGCGGCGCACGTGCTGGCTCACCGTCGACTGGCGCAGTCCGAGACGCCGCGCGGCCTGCGTGAAACTCAGCGTCTGGGCCACCGCGAGAAAGGTGCGGAGCTGTGCGGGGTCGTACACACCCGCCAGGTTATCGCGGAACGTGATGACAGTCAGAGCGGTGTACGGGATTCCCGATCGCGCCCGGAAGGAGGAGCATGGAGAGGGCACGTATCGTCCCGGCCCCGTACCGGCCCGGCCCGCGGGGCACCCCGTACCGGCTCGACCGCCGGACACCGCACTTCGAGCGCATGGAGCACTGTGAAACGCCCGTCCTGGCCGTCCTGGATGCCGATCGACCCCTATATAGCGGCGCTGCTCGGCACCGTGGGCCTCGCCGCGCTGCTGCCCGCCAGGGACACCGCGGCGGATGTGGCGTCCGGGGCCTCGACCACGGCGGTCGCGCTCCTGTTCTTCCTCTACGGGGCGCGGCTCTCCACCCGGGAGGCGCTCGAAGGACTGCGGCACTGGCGGCTCCACCTCGCCGTGCTGCTCTGCACGTTCACGCTCTTCCCGCTGCTCGGCCTCGCCGCCGAGGGACTCGTGCCGTACGTCCTGACGCCCGCGCTCTACAGCGGCTTCCTGTTCCTGACCCTGGTGCCCTCGACGATCCAGTCGTCGATCGCCTTCACGTCCATGGCGCGCGGCAACGTCCCCGCGGCGATCTGCGCCGGTTCGTTCTCCTCCCTGGCAGGCATCGTGCTCACCCCGCTGCTCGCGGCCGGGCTGCTCGGTCACAGCGCGGGCGGGTTCTCCGCGGACTCGCTCCTGAAGATCGTGCTGCAACTGCTCGTGCCGTTCCTCGCCGGGCAGTTCCTGCGCCGGTGGGTCGGCCCCTTCGTCGCGCGCCACAAGAGGGTGCTCGGCCTCGTCGACCGGGGCTCGATCCTGCTCGTCGTCTACACCGCGTTCAGCCAGGGCATGGTGCAGGGCATCTGGCACCAGGTCAGCCCGGCGCGGCTCGGGGCGCTGCTCGGCGTCGAGGCGGTGCTGCTCACCGTGATGCTGACACTGACCTGGTACGGCGCGAAGTGGCTCGGGTTCGGGCGCGCGGACCGGGTGGCCATCCAGTTCGCGGGGTCGAAGAAGTCCCTCGCCGCGGGACTGCCCATGGCCAGCGTCCTGTTCGGGGCCGAGGCCTCGCTCGCCGTGCTGCCCCTGATGCTGTTCCACCAGATGCAGCTCATGGTCGGCGCGGTCATCGCCAAGCGCCGCTCCCGCGAACCGGCGGCGCTCGGGACGGCCGATGAGGAGCCCGGCGCGACGGCCGCGGCGGGGCCGGTCAGCCCTCCCGCTCGAACCGCAGCGACACGAACCGCGGCCGGTACAGCTCGACGTTCCGGTTGATGTTCGCCTGCGCGTTCGCGGCGGCCGGGTCCAGCCAGTTCACGTCGTAGCTCACCACCAGCCGCCCCGGGCGGCTGACGGCCGGGTGCGCCTGCGGGTTGTAGGGTGCCGCGGCGGCCGTGCCCGACGGGTCGTTCGCGCCGGCGCCGCCCGCGGCGTCCTTCGGCAGCGGCGGCGCGAAGGCCTCGGCGGGTCCGTGCCAGGGCCCGGTGGGGGAGCAGGACCAGTAGGACGTGACCTGCGCCAGGCCCTCGGTGCCCGCGGCCATGGTGAGCAGGACGTACGTCCCGCCGGTGCGGACCACGGTGAAGGCGCTGCCCACGCCCTTGCGGTCGCCGTTGCCGAGCACCGGGCGGGGCTTGCCCGTACGGGTGAAGTCGGAGCCGTTCCAGTACTCCCAGGCGGCGGGGTCCGCGAGGCCCCCGCGCGGGACGCGGGCGACGTAGGCGTGCGAGGTGGGGCGGGCGTTGGCCTGGGCGTCGGTGCCGCCGAAGACGTAGGTCCACTCGCCCTCGTCGGCGGTCGTCGTGCCGTAGAGGACGCGCTGCTCGGGGTCGGCGACACCGCGCTGGTCCGAGATCTGCGTGATGCCCTCGACGCGCAGGTCGGGCAGCGTGAGCGTGGCGACCTCGGTGGCGGCGGGCACGCCGTAGATCCACGGCCCGGTGCCCGTGGCCCGGGTCCACAGCAGCACCCGCAGCACGTCCTCGTCGCCGCCCGGCGTCCGCGGCTCGACCTTCGCGGCGACCGGCCAGCGCCACTGCCCCGGCGCCGGGTCGGCGAACAGCGGGGTGGGCAGCGTGCGCTCCAGGGCCCCCGAACGGTCCATCACCACGCCGGAGTTGCGCACCATCGGCGCGCTGCCGTCCCGCCACGCGTGCGGCTGACCCTGCGGGTTGGGCGGCGCGTGCACCCGGCCGAGGAAGGTGTCGGAGAACAGCCACAGGACCCGTCCGTCCGGCAGCCGCACCGAGTGCGTGCCGTCGCCGCCCGTCCAGTCGTCGCTGCGGGCGCCGTCGTCGCCGTACGCGCCGAACGCGCCGGTGAGCCGCGCGTCCGCGGTCGCGGTCCGCACGGTGGTCGCCGCGCACGCCGGACCGCTCTCCCGGTCGTCCTCGCCGTCGGGGAGAGCGGTCAGGAACACGGCCGCGCAGGCCAGGGCGAGCAGCAGGACGATCACGGTCCCGCGCACGCCCAGGCCGCCCGGCGGCCCGCCCGGGGTGGACGGGTCCGTGTGAGGCTGTGTGGCTGCGGACACGCCCGGGACGCTAGTTGCCCGCGCGCACCCGGTCCATGGGCAGTCGGGTGACGGTGTCCCACGTCACAGCGGACGACGGTCCGCGGCCGGAGCCGAGGCGCTCCACCTCGCCGTCCGACAGGGCCCGTCCGAACACCGCGACGTCGTCGATGGCGCCGTCGAAGTGGGCCCGGCTGTCCATGCGCTGCCCGATGTGCACGCCGAACGGCGAGTTGCGGCTGACGCTGCCCGGGATGTCGTCCCGCGACAGCGGGGTGCCGTCGAGGAACAGCGTGAGCCTGCCGTCGCCGCGGCGCAGCGCGAGATGGTGCCACCGGTCGTCGTTGTGCGCCCCGGCGGTGTCGAGCGACACCGTGCGTGGCGGGCTTCCGCCGTCCCGGGTGGTGATCAGGCCCCGCACGCGGTCGTTGGCCGGTTCGGCGCGCAGCCACACCTGCGGCTGGCTGTTGCCGACGCCGCCCATCCACAGCAGCGGCTGCTCGCCCTCCCGCGCCGAGTACCGGAACCACAGCGACGCCGTGAAGTCCTTCGTACCGAGCGGCAGCCGGGAGCTGTAGGGCAGCCGCACCGCGTCGTCCTGGCCGTCGAAGGCCATCGCCCGGCCGCCGAAGACGCCGTCCGTGGTGTTCGCGCCGCCGAGCACCGCGGCGTCCCTGGCACCGCGCGCCCGGTCGTCGGTCCGGGGGTCGGGTCCGCGGCGCGGCTTCAGCCAGTCCTGAGTGAATCGCGCGAACCGGATCTCGTCGCGGGCGTCGACCGTGCCGCCCTCGTACAGCAGGCCCGCCCGCTCCTCGTCGACCGCCACCATGTCGGAGTAGCCGGACCAGTCGGTGGTGACGACGGTGCCGCGGTCGACGCTGTCCCAGGTGCGGCCGCCGTCGTAGGAGGAGCGGATCATCATGGTCCTGCGGCGGTCGGGGTCGCCGGGGCAGGCGAGCAGGAGCCGGTCGCCGAACGGCAGCGTCGAGCCCTGCACCTGGGGTGTGTACAGGTCGGGGGCGGCCGAGAAGGGGGCGGTGAAGCTCTCGCCGCCGTCACGGCTTACGGCGTGGTCGCGATGGCCGAGGTCGGTGCCGTCCTGCTCGCGTCCGCTCACATAGACCGAGCCGTCACGGCGCTCGGTGAGCGTCATCTCCGAGGGCTTCTGCCGGAACGTGCCCTCGCGTGCGGAGATCGGGTACGTGTCCGTCGCGCCGATCCGCCAGTTGGCGCCGCCGTCGTCGCTGATGGCGAGCGCCGCGTGGTTCTCGGTGACCCGGCTGCCGTTCCACGTCTCGGCGTTGACCGTGAAGACCAGGCGCCCCTTGTGCCGGCCCTTGGTCAACTGGATGCCGTGCACGGGTCCGGTGGCGTACCAGGAGTTCCAGCTCTCGGGCAGGATCTCCTCGCTCAGGTCCCGGGGCGTCGACCAGCTCTCGCCGTCGTTGTCGCTGTACTGCAGATAGGGCGTGCGCTCGCACGGCACCTCGCAGTTCTTGCCGTCGGTGCGGCCCGGGTTGTAGGTCTCCGCGAGGAGGATGCGGCCCGTCCTGCGGTCGACGACCGGCGCGGGGTTGCCGTGCGTGTCGCCACCGCCCTCGTTGATGACCCGCATCGGGCCCCAGGTGCGGCCGCCGTCCTCGCTGCGCTTGAGGACCAGGTCGATGTCACCGGCGTCGCTGCAGTCGTTGACGCGTCCTTCGGCGAAGGCGAGCAGCGTGCCCTTCACCGTCTTCACGATCGCTGGTATCCGGAAGCACGAGTAGCCGGGATCCTGGGAAGCCTTGAACAGGACCTGCTGGTCGAACGGAGCCCTCTGCGCCTCACCCGCCGCCCGGGCCGTGGAGCCGAGCGCCGGTGGCAGCGCCAGGGCGGCGAGGGCGGCGGCGGTCAGGGCCGCGAGGGAGCGCGGCCGGGGGGCGGTGCGTGCCCGGAGTGCGGCGGGGGGCCACAGCCGGGGGGAGTGCGGCGATCTGAGGCGTACACGGAGTCTCGACGGCATCGTGTGGCCCTTCATGTCGACCGGACATTCGGACATCCCACGTCCAACGTGCGCGTCACCGAAGCTACTTGGGGGCCTTGGAGCAACACAAGAAGCGTGCGCGTAACGGAATCCCGGCCGGGGCCGGGCGCGGACCTGCCCAGATTAGGGGATAAGTAGGATTTGTCCGGTGTTGACGCGCGGCACGATTGCCCTGTGTGCGGACGGCCGGGAGGGAGCGGGGTCGGGGAACGGAGGCAGGTGGGGCGGCGCACAGGCCCGGCCGGCGCAGGGGGCGCTCCCCGCCGGGCCGGGGCCCCGTCGCCGTGCCGCGGCGGGAGCGCCGTCAGGTCCGGGCGGCCGCGGTCCGCAGGGCCACGCGGTGCTCGCCCGCGTACACGTTCATGGAGGACCCGCGCAGGAACCCGATCAGGGTCAGACCGGTCTCGGCGGCGAGGTCGACGGCCAGGGACGAGGGCGCGGAGACCGCGGCGAGCACCGGGATGCCCGCCATCACGGCCTTCTGCGCCAGCTCGAAGGAGGCGCGCCCCGACACCATCAGGACGGTGCGGGCCAGCGGCAGCCTGCCGTCCTGCAGCGCCCGCCCGACGATCTTGTCCACGGCGTTGTGGCGGCCCACGTCCTCACGGATGTCGATGAGATCGCCGTCCTCGGTGAACAGCGCGGCCGCGTGCAGCCCCCCGGTTCGGTCGAAGACCCGCTGGCCCGCCCGCAGTTGGTCGGGGAGGCGGGCGAGCAGCTCGGGCGTCAGCAGGACCGGGGGAGTGCCGGGCGCGCCGCCGCACGTGTCGTCGATGGGGTTGCGGGCGGTGGTGCGGACCGCGTCCAGGCTGGCCTTGCCGCACAGGCCGCAGGACGACGTCGTGTAGACGTTGCGCTCCAGGGTGATGTCCGGGACGGCGACACCGGGGGCGGTGGTCACGTCCACCACGTTGTACGTGTTGGAGCCGTCCGCGGTCGCCCCCGCGCAGTAGACGATGTTCCGCAGCTCGTCCGCGTCGCCGAGCACGCCCTCGCTGACGAGGAAACCGGCGGCCAGGGCGAAGTCGTCGCCGGGGGTGCGCATGGTGATCGCCAGCGGCTTGCCGTTGAGCCGGATCTCCAGCGGTTCCTCGGCGACGAGGGTGTCCGCCCGCTCGCTGACCGCGCCGTCGCGGATGCGGATGACCCGGCGGCGCTCCGTGACTCGTCCCATGTCGATCAGTCCCGGTTCTGTACGTGCTGGTAGCCGAAGCGGCCCTGGAAGCAGAGGTTGCCGTGGGCCACCGGGCTTTCGTGCGGCGAGGTGACCTTGACGATGTCATTGTCCTGCACGTGCGGAGTGACGGCGGTCGGGGTGCTACCCCGTTACCCACCCCGTACATCGCATACCGTCGACGAAAATCGTGTCCGACCCCTTCCCAACGGTCGTTCGGATTTCTACCGTTCGGGATCATGAGGCCCCCCGTAGCGCCACCCGGCTGGAGCCGATGGCTCGTACCCCCCGCCGCCCTCTCGGTGCATCTCTCGATCGGCCAGGCCTACGCCTGGAGCGTCTTCAAGCCACCCCTCGAATCCGCCCTCGACCTCAGCGGCACCCAGAGCGCGTTGCCGTTCCAGCTCGGCATCGTGATGCTCGGCCTGTCCGCCGCCTTCGGCGGCACCCTCGTGGAGCGCAACGGTCCGCGCTGGGCGATGTCCGTCGCACTCGTCTGCTTCACCTCCGGTTTCCTGCTCGCCGCGGTCGGCGCCGAGACCCGCCAGTACTGGCTGATCGTGTTCGGCTACGGCTTCGTCGGCGGCATCGGACTCGGCATCGGCTACATCTCCCCGGTGTCCACCCTCATCAAGTGGTTCCCCGACCGCCCCGGCATGGCCACCGGCATCGCGATCATGGGCTTCGGGGGCGGCGCGCTGATCGCCTCGCCGTGGTCGGCGCGGATGCTGGAGTCGTTCGGCGCGGACTCCTCCGGCATCGCGCTCGCGTTCCTGGTGCACGGACTCTCGTACGCCGTGTTCATGGCACTCGGGGTGGTGCTTGTGCGGGTGCCGGGGCCGGAAGGGGCAGCGGAGGTGTCCGGGGCTTCTGGGGTGCCCGGGGCTTCCGGGGTGTCCGGGACCGCCGAGAGGCCCGGGGCTGCCGGGGCGGAGGCCGCGGGGACGTCGAGTGCACCGGCCCCGGGCCCGCAGGTCTCGGCCCGGCAGGCCGTGCGCACTCCGCAGTTCTGGTGCCTGTGGGTGGTCCTCTGCATGAACGTGACCGCGGGCATCGGCATCCTGGAGAAGGCCGCGCCGATGATCACCGACTTCTTCGCGGACACCTCCGCACCCGTCTCGGCGTCGGCTGCCGCGGGCTTCGTCGCGCTGCTCTCGGCCGCGAACATGGCGGGCCGCATCGGCTGGTCGTCCGCGTCCGACCTGGTGGGACGCAAGAACGTGTACCGCCTCTACCTGGGCGCGGGCGCGCTGATGTATCTGCTCATCGCCCTGTTCGGGGACGAGTCGAAACCGCTGTTCGTGGTCTGCGCCCTGGTCGTCCTCTCCTTCTACGGCGGCGGCTTCGCGACGGTCCCCGCCTATCTGAAGGACCTCTTCGGCACCTACCAGGTCGGCGCGATCCACGGGCGGCTGCTCACCGCCTGGTCGCTCGCCGGGGTCCTCGGCCCGCTGATCGTCAACTGGGTGGCCGACCGCCAGGAGGAGGCGGGCAAGCACGGCTCCGACCGCTACGGCGTCTCCCTGTCCATCATGATCGGCCTGCTGGTCATCGGTTTCGTCGCCAACGAGCTGGTACGCCCCGTGCACCCCCGCCACCACGTCCTCGCCCGGAAGGAGCCCGCCGATGACGCCACCGCCTCCCCGGCCCGGTGACCAGGCGTCCCCGCCACGCCGCCGCCCGCTGATCGCCGGGGCCTGGCTGTGGGTGGGAGCGCCCCTCGCCTACGGCCTCTATGAACTCGTACACAAGGCCAAACAGCTCTTCACCGGGTGACACGATGTGGTGAAGCATCCAAACCAGACGCCCCAATACTGTCGCTTCACGTCACCTCGTACCCGTGAGTCGCTGAGCAGACTGGACGGTCACGCACGTCCGGCACCACGAGGGGAACGTCCATGCCCGGCTCACGCATCGCCGCCGTCGGCCATTACCAGCCCGCCAAGGTACTCACCAACGAGGACCTGGCGGACATGGTCGACACCAGCGACGAGTGGATCCGCTCCCGGGTCGGCATCCGCACCCGCCACATCGCGGGGCCCGACGAGCCCGTCGACGAGCTCGCCGCGCACGCCGCCGCCAAGGCGCTCGCCGCCGCGGGCCTGGCGCACACCTCCGTCGACCTCGTCGTGGTCGCCACGTCCACGGCCGTCGACCGCTCGCCCAACATGGCCGCACGGGTGGCCGCCCGCCTCGGCCTCGGCTCGCCCGCCGCGTTGGACGTCAACGTCGTGTGCGCGGGCTTCACGCACGCGCTCGCCACCGCCGACCACGCCCTGCGGGCCGGGGCGGCGGAGCGGGCCCTGGTGATCGGCGCCGACAAGATGTCCGCCGTCGTGGACTGGTCCGACCGCACCACCTGTGTGCTCGTCGGCGACGGCGCGGGCGCGGCGGTCGTGGAGCCGTGCGGGGACGGCGAGGAGGCCGGGATCAGCCCGGTCCTGTGGGGTTCCGTGCCGGAGATGGGGCACGCGGTACGCATCGAGGGGGAGCCGGCGCGGTTCGCGCAGGAGGGCCAGAGCGTCTACCGCTGGGCCACCACCCAGTTGCCGCCGCTGGCCCGCGCGACCTGCGAGCGGGCGGGGCTCGTCCCGGCCGACCTCGCCGCGGTCGTGCTGCACCAGGCGAACCTGCGCATCGTCGAGCCGCTCGCGGAGCGCATCGGCGCCGTGAACGCCGTCATCGCCCGCGACGTCGTCGACTCCGGCAACACCTCGGCCGCGTCCGTGCCGCTCGCCCTGTCCAAGCTGGTGGAGCGGGGAGAGATCAGCAAGGGGGACCCCGTGCTGCTCTTCGGCTTCGGCGGCAATCTGTCGTACGCGGGACAGGTCGTGCGCTGCCCGTGACCCCGATCTCCCCCAACTACCCCTGGCTCTAACCCCAGCGCTCGGTAAACTGTAGACAAAAGCCAATTCAAATCCGGCTGTTGTCGCCCAGGAGGGGGACCGCGATGTTGTCCACAGGACTGCCGCAGGGCACGGTGCCCAAGCTGGAGCGGCCGGGACCGCTGCGCGAGCGGGTCTACGAGGCGCTGCTCGAACTCATCACCACCCGGGCCCTCCGTCCCGGCCAGCACCTGGTGGAGAGCGAGCTGGCCGGTCACCTCGGAGTGTCGCGGCAGCCGGTCCGTGAGGCGTTGCAGCGGCTCAACACCGAGGGATGGGTCGATCTGCGGCCCGCGCAGGGCGCGTTCGTGCACGAGCCGACGGAGGAGGAGGCGGACCAACTGCTCACGGTCCGCACCCTCCTGGAGGCCGAGGCCGCACGGCTCGCCGCCGCGCACGCCGGGACGGCCGGCATCACCGCCCTCGAAGAGCTGTGCGCCAAGGGCGAGTCGGCCGTCGCCGACGGCGACGTCGACCTCGTCGTGGCCACGAACGCGGCGTTCCATGCCAAGGTCATGGAGCTCGCGGGGAACGTCGTCCTCGCCGAACTGGCCGGTCAGGTCGACCGGCGGGTGCGGTGGTACTACACGCCGGTGGCCCGGCAGCGCGGGATCCAGTCGTGGATCGAGCACCGCGAACTCATCGCCGCGATCGTCGCCCGTGACGGGGCGCGGGCGACGGAGGTCATGCGGGCGCACACGGAGCACACGCGCAAGACGTACCACGAACGGGCTCTTTCCTAGCCCGTCCGGCGTTTGAGGACGAGGCGCGAAGCGCCGACAAGGCTGGGGTCCAGGGGGCGCAGCGCCCCTGCCCGCGGCGGAGCCGCTGATTGCCGCAGCGGTGAAGGGGCGGGCCTGGGGCGCCCCGCGAAGGCCCAACCTCCCGCACCTTTGTCCTGTGACTGGAGAAAGTCATGGGTAATTCGCGCTCAACTTCTTCCCAGTCCCGGCACGCGCTGCTACGTTCCCCTCCAAAGCCCAGCGAACACACGGGATTCGGCCGAAGAGGCGGGGAGGGGCGCGTGAGACGCATGACTGCTCGACCCGCCAACGCGCACCAGGCGCGACTACTGCGGCTGTTGCGCGACGGAGGCCCCAACTCCCGGGCCCAACTGGGCGACCAGGTCGACCTCTCCCGGTCCAAGCTGGCCGTGGAGGTGGACCGCCTCCTGGAAACCGGACTAGTGGTGGCCGACGGCCTCGCCGCGTCCCGCGGCGGCCGCCGTTCCCACAACATCCGCCTGGCCCCTGCCCTCCGCTTTCTCGGCGTGGACATCGGCGCGACCTCGATCGACGTCGCCGTCACCAACGCCGAGCTGGAGGTCCTCGGGCACATCAACCAGCCCATGGACGTGCGCGAGGGCCCCGTGGCCGTCTTCGAGCAGGTCCTGGCCATGGCAGCCAAGTTGCGAGCCTCGGGGCTCGCGGAGGGTTTCGACGGCGCCGGCATCGGCGTACCGGGCCCCGTCCGCTTCCCCGAGGGCGTCCCGGTGGCGCCGCCGATCATGCCCGGCTGGGACGGCTTCCCCGTACGGGAGGCGCTCAGCCAGGACCTCGGCTGCCCGGTCATGGTCGACAACGACGTGAACCTGATGGCGATGGGGGAGCAGCACGCGGGCGTGGCCCGCTCCGTGGGCGACTTCCTCTGCGTCAAGATCGGCACCGGCATCGGCTGCGGCATCGTTGTCGGCGGCGACGTGTACCGCGGTACGACCGGCAGCGCCGGTGACATCGGCCACATCCAGGTCGAACCGGACGGCCGCGCCTGCGCCTGCGGCAACAAGGGCTGCCTGGAGGCGTACTTCAGCGGCGCCGCCCTCGCCCGCGACGCCGAGGAGGCCGCCCACCACGGGCGCTCGCCGGAGCTCAGCACCCGCTTCGAGGGCTCGGGACGGCTCACCGCCGTCGACGTCGCGGCGGCCGCGGCCGCGGGCGACGCCACCGCGCTCGACCTGATCCGCGCCGGCGGCAACCGCACCGGCCAGGTCATCGCGGGCCTCGTCAGCTTCTTCAACCCCGGTCTCGTGGTGATCGGCGGCGGTGTCACCGGCCTCGGCCACACACTGCTCGCCGCGATCCGCACCCAGGTCTACCGCCAGTCGCTGCCCCTCGCGACCGGCAACCTCCCCATCGTCCTCGGTGAACTGGGCCCCACCGCCGGAGTCATCGGCGGCGCCCGGCTCATCAGCGACCACCTGTTCTCACCGGCGTAGACCGGCGGAACAGTTGTACGCGTACCCGGCGTCACGCGGCGCCGTGAGTCACCTTGTCATGCCCTGTACAGCCTTGCCCTGCCCTGAACCCGGCCGCACCCCCCGAGGGAACCGTCATGGCACCAGAACCACCCCTGCTCACCATGTCCGGCATCACCAAGTCGTTCCCGGGCGTCCGCGCCCTCGACGGCGTCGACCTGCGCGTCCAGGCCGGTGAGGTGCACTGTCTGCTCGGCCAGAACGGCGCGGGCAAGTCCACGCTCATCAAGGTCCTCGCGGGTGCCCACCAGCCCGACGGCGGCACCATCGCCTGGCGCGGCGACGAGGTCACGCTGCGCTCCCCGATCGCCGCCATGCGCCTCGGCATCGCCACCATCTACCAGGAACTCGACCTGGTGGAGGGCCTGTCCGTCGCCGAGAACGTCTTCCTCGGGCACGAGCCCACGACGGCCGGGTTCGTGGTGCGCGGCCGCGACGCGCGGGCGGCGGCCGGGGCGCTGCTCAAGCGGCTCGGGCACGGCGAGATCGACCCGGCACGGCTCGTCGGCGACCTCTCCGCGGCCCAGCAGCAGATCGTGTCCATGGCACGGGCGCTCTCCCACGAGGTGCGGCTGATCGTCATGGACGAGCCGTCCGCCGCGCTCGACCCCGACGAGGTCGACAACCTCTTCAGGATCGTGGGCGATCTGACGGCCGACGGTGTCGCCGTCGTCTACATCTCGCACCGCCTGGAGGAGATCCGCCGCATCGGCGATCGCGTCACCGTACTCAAGGACGGACGTGCCGTCGCCGTCGGACTGCCCGCGAAGGAGACCCCGACGCGTGCGGTCATCGCGCTGATGACGGGGCGCAACGTCGAGTACGTCTTCCCCGACCGGCCGAAACCCCCCGCGAGGCCGCCCGCGCCTGTCCTCGTCGTACAAGGACTTGCCAGGGAAGGAGAGTTCGAGCCGCTCGACCTCGAACTGCGGCCCGGCGAGATCGTCGGGCTCGCCGGACTCGTCGGATCGGGGCGCTCCGAGATCCTGGAGACCATCTACGGCGCCCGGAAGCCGACGCGGGGCCAAGTCCGCCTGGAGGGCCGGGTGCTGCGGCCCGGCAGCGTGCGGGCGGCCGTGCGCGCCGGTCTTGGGCTCGCCCCCGAGGAGCGCAAGGCGCAGGGCCTGCTGATGCTGGAGTCCGTCACCCGCAACGTGTCGGTGTCCTCCATGTCCCGCTTCTCGTACGGGGGATGGGTGGACCGGGGCAAGGAGCTGCGGGCCGCTCGCGAGGCCACCCGGGAGCTCTCGCTGCGGCCCGACAACCCCGCCGTACCGGTGCGCACCCTCTCCGGCGGCAACCAGCAGAAGGCCGTCCTCGCCCGCTGGCTGCTGCGCGGCTGCCGCGTGCTGCTCCTGGACGAGCCGACGCGCGGCGTCGACGTCGGCGCCCGCGCGGAGCTGTACACCGTCATCCGGCGGCTCGCCGACGAAGGCCTCGCCGTGCTCCTCGTGTCGAGCGAGGTGCCGGAGGTCCTCGGCCTCGCCGACCGCGTCCTCGTCCTGCGCGAAGGCCGTGTCGTGCACACGGCGCCCGCCGAGGACCTCGACGAACACCGCGTACTCGACCTCGTCCTGGCCTCCGGCCGGCACGGGCCCGAGCCCGCGGACCTCGCGAGCACGGGTTCCGCGAGCACGGGTCCCGCGAGCACGGGTCCCGGAACCACGGGCCCCGGAACCACGGACCCCGGAACCACGGACCCCGAGACCACGGACCCCGCGACCACCGAAGGGAGCCCGGCGTCATGACGCAGCCCGCATCGCCCGCCCGGCCCGTCACCGAGAAGAGCGCGCCGGCGGACGGCGACCCGGGCCCGTGGCGGTCCCTGGCCGCCCGGGTCGACGTGCGGACGCTCTCGCTGCTCGGCGTCCTCGCCGCCCTCGTCGTCATCGGCGGCGTCACCGAGCCCGAGGCGTTCCTCGACACCGACAATCTGCAGTTGATCCTCACCCAGGCCTCCGTCATCGGCGTCGTCACCGTCGGCATGACCTTCGTCATCATCTCCGGCGGTATCGACCTGTCGGTCGGCGCGATCGTCGCGCTCGCGTCCGTGTGGGCGACGACGGTGGCCACCCAGGACTACGGCTTCGCGGGCATCCTCTTCACCGCCGTCGTCGTCGGACTCGGCTGCGGCCTGGTGAACGGCCTGCTCATCGCCTACGGCGGCATGGTGCCGTTCATCGCGACGCTCGCCATGCTCGCCTCCGGGCGCGGACTCGCCCTGGAGATCACCGACGGCAAGACGCAGATGGTCACCGTCGACGGCGTCCTGAAGCTCGGCGAGCGCGACTCCTACGTCCTCGGCATCCCGCCGCTCGTCCTCGTCTTCGCCGCCGTCACCGCCGTCGGCTGGCTGCTGCTCAACCGCACCACCTTCGGGCGGCGGTCCGTCGCCGTCGGCGGCAACGCGGAAGCGGCGCGCCTGGCCGGTATCGACGTCCGCAGGCAGCGGCTCTACCTGTATCTGCTGTCCGGCCTGTGCTGCGGTATCGCCGCCTTCCTGCTGATCATCCTGGCCGGGTCGGGCCAGAACACCAACGGCAATCTGTACGAACTCGACGCCATCGCGGCCGCGATCATCGGCGGCACCCTGCTCAGCGGCGGACGCGGCACCATCACCGGCTCCGTGCTCGGCGTCCTGATCTTCACCACGATCACCAACATCTTCGCGCTCAACAACCTGGAGACCGCGGTCCAGCAGATCGCCAAGGGCGCGATCATCGTCGCCGCGGTCCTGGTCCAGCGGCGTTCGGCCACCACCTGAGGCGTACTTACGGCCATCACCTGAGGCGTACTTACGGCCATCACCTGAGGCGTACGTACGGCCATCACCTAAGGGGTTCATGTCATGCCAGAGTTCACGAGCCGCAGAGGACTGCTCTTCGGAGCGGCCGCCGTGTCCGCGGGAGCCGTGCTGACCGGCTGCACCAGCAACGAGTCCAAGGACTCCGAGGGGGACACCTCCGGGGACAACAAGCAGGCCGTCGCCGACGACAAGCCCGGCAAGCGGGTCACCATCGGCTTCGCGGGCCCGCAGGCCGACCACGGCTGGCTCAACGCCATCAACGACAACGCCAAGTCGCGGGCCAAGAAGTACAAGGACGTCACCCTGGAGGCCACCGAGGGCTCCAACGACACCGCCGCGCAGATCGGCCAGGTCGAGACCCTCATCAACAAGAAGGTCGACGTCCTGGTCATCCTGCCCGCCGACGGCAAGGCGCTCACCCAGGTCGGCCTGAAGGCCATGCGGGCCGGGATCCCCGTGGTCAACCTCGACCGGATCTTCGCCTCCGCGCAGGCCTACCGCTGCTGGATCGGCGGCGACAACTACGGCATGGGCCTGAACGCCGGGCACTACATCGGCGAGAAGCTGAAGGACAAGAAGAACGCGAAGGTCGTGGAGCTCGCCGGGCTCGACAACCTGGAGCTGACCAAGCAGCGCACGAAGGGCTTCGACGACGCCCTGAAGAACTACTCGAACATCGAGAAGGTCGCCCGGCAGGCGGCCGAGTTCACCGTCGAGTCCGGGCAGTCGAAGATGTCGCAACTGCTGCAGGCGCAGAAGAACTTCGACGCCCTGTGGAACCACGACGACGACCAGGGCGTGGGTGCCCTGCGCGCCATCAAGCAGGCGGGCCGCGACGACTTCATGATGGTCGGCGGCGCGGGCGCGCTCTCCGCCTTCGAGGAGATCAAGCAGGACCGGGGCGTCCTGAAGGCCACCGTCCTGTACCCGCCGACGATGGCGGCCTCCGCGATCGACCTGGCCCGCGCGCTCGGCCAGGGCAAGGGCATCGGCGGCATGGCCGAGTTCGAGATCCCGGCGTCCCTGACGCTCTACTCGGCCGTCGTCGACAAGGACAACGTCGACCAGTACATGCCCACCGGCTTCAAGTGACCCGGCCCGCCCCGCAGCAGGCACGGGAGCGCTCCCGTGCCGGGCACACCGAGCCGAGCGAGTTGAGTCGACGTGTCGACGAGGAGGAGTTACCGCATGAGTGAGACGGAGCACGAGGACGGTCCTGCGGGCGGGCCCGCGGTCGGCCCGGTGGCTGGGGTTGCGGCCGGGCACGCAGCCGGGGCGGCGGGTGGGCCCCTGGGCGGGTCCGCGGCGGGGTCCGCGGGTCCCGTTGCCGGGGTTGAGGTGGAGCCCGTGGCTGGGTCCGTTGCCGGGGTTGCGGCGGGGTCTGCGGGTCCCGTTGCCGGGGTTGAGGCGGGGCCTGCGGGCCCCGTGGCCGGGGTTGAGGTGGAGCCCGTGGCCGGGTTCGTGGCCGAGGTTGCGGCGGGGTCCGCGGGTGGGTCCGTTGCCGGGGTTGCGGCGGGGCCTGCGGGTGGGTCCGTGGCCGGGGTTGCGGTGGAGTCTGTGGCCGGGTCCGCTGCCGGAACTGTGGCCGGGCCCGCAGCCGGGGCTGCGGTGGAGCCCGCGGGCGGGGCCGCTGCCCGGTCGGTGGGTGCGTCGCCCTCGGCGGGTGACCTCGGCCCCGGCGGTGATCGGGGCCCGGCGGGTGCCCCGCCTTCGCGTGCGGCGGAGGCCGGAGTGCGGCATGCGGAGCCCGGGGCGCGGCAGACGGAGGCCGGAGTGCGGCACGCCGATGCCGGGGCGCGGCCCGGGGGCGCGGGGGTGCGGCAGGCGGTGGGTGTCGGCATGGTCGGCTACGCGTTCATGGGCGCCGCCCACTCCCAGGGGTGGCGGACCGTGGGCCGCGTCTTCGACCTGCCGGTCGACGCACGCCTCGCCGCGGTGTGCGGCCGCGACGGCACCGCCGTGCGCGCCGCCGCCGACCGGCTCGGCTGGGCCTCCGCCGAAACCGACTGGCGCACCCTCATCGCCCGCGACGACATCGACCTCGTCGACATCTGCACCCCCGGCGACAGCCACGCGGAGATCGCCGTCGCCGCCCTCGACGCGGGCAAGCACGTGCTGTGCGAGAAGCCGCTCGCCAACACCGTCGAGGAGGCGGAGGCCATGGCGGCCGCCGCCGCCCGCGCCGCAGCCCGCGGCCAGGTGGCGATGGTCGGCTTCAACTACCGCCGGGTCCCGGCGCTCGCGCTCGCCCGCCGCATGGTCGCCGAGGGGCGCGTCGGCACGCTGCGGCACGTCCGCCTCACCTACCTCCAGGACTGGCTCGTCGACCCCTCCTTCCCGCTGACCTGGCGGCTGCGCAAGGACCGCGCTGGCTCCGGCGCGCTCGGCGACCTCGGCGCGCACATCGTGGACCTCGCGCAGTACCTGACCGGTGAGGGCATCGCGGGCGTCTCGGCCCTGACGGAGACCTTCGTACGCGAACGCCCGCTCCCCGACGCCGGCGCCGGAGCGATCTCCGCGGGCGGCGCCGGGGCGGGGCGGGTACGGACGGAGACCGGGCAGGTCACCGTCGACGACGCGGCCGTCTTCACGGCGCGCTTCCCCTCCGGCGCGCTCGCCTCCTTCGAGGCCACCCGCTTCGCCGCGGGACGCAAGAACGCCCTCCGCGTCGAACTCAACGGCTCCGACGGCTCGCTCGCCTTCGACCTGGAGCGGCTGAACGAACTGTCCTTCCACGACCACACCGAACCCGCCGTCTCGTCCGGCTTCCGCCGCATCCTCGTCACCGAACCAGGCCACCCCTACCTGGAGGCCTGGTGGCCGCCCGGCCACGGACTCGGCTACGAGCACACCTTCGTGCACCAGGCCCGCGACCTGCTCCACGCCGTCGCCACGGGCAGCACGCCCGAGCCCTCCTTCGCGGACGGGCTCTCCGTGCAGCGGGTGCTCGCCGCGGTGGAGGAGAGCGCCGCGAAGAACGCCGTGTACACCCCCGTCGGCACGCCGGCCGGCACTCCCGCCGGTCCGTCCGTCAGCACCCCCGCCCACGCCGGGCCCGCCGCCGACGCCCCCACCGGGCTCGACGCCGGGGCCACGGCAGTCTGAGGAGGCCCCCCGATGCCCCGCTCGTTCACCCTCTTCACCGGCCAGTGGGCGGACCTGCCCCTCGAAGAGGTCTGTGCCCTGGCCCGCGACTTCGGCTACGACGGCCTGGAACTCGCCTGCTGGGGCGACCACTTCGAGGTCGACAAGGCCCTCGCCGACCCCGCGTACGTCCAGGGGCGGCACGCGCTGCTCGACAAGTACGGCCTGAAGTGCTGGGCCGTCTCCAACCACCTGGTCGGCCAGGCGGTCTGCGACGCGATCATCGACGAGCGCCACCAGGCGATCCTGCCGGCCCGCATCTGGGGCGACGGCGACGCGGAGGGCGTACGGCAGCGCGCCGCGGCCGAGATGGCGGACACCGCGCGCGCCGCAGCGAAGTTCGGTGTGGACACCGTCGTCGGCTTCACGGGCTCGTCGATCTGGCACCTGGTGGCGATGTTCCCGCCCGCCCCGGAGGCAATGATCGAGCGGGGCTACGAGGACTTCGCCGAGCGCTGGAACCCGATCCTGGACGTCTTCGACGAGCAGGGCGTCCGGTTCGCCCACGAGGTGCACCCCTCGGAGATCGCGTACGACTACTGGACCACGCACAAGGCCTTGGCGGTCGTCGGCCACCGGCCCGCCTTCGGCCTGAACTTCGACCCCTCCCACTTCGTCTGGCAGGACCTCGACCCCGTCGGCTTCCTGCTCGACTTCAAGGACCGCATCTACCACGTCGACTGCAAGGAGGCCCGGCGCCGTCTCGACGGGCGCAACGGACGGCTCGGCTCCCATCTGCCGTGGGGCGACCCGCGCCGCGGCTGGGACTTCGTCTCGGCGGGACATGGCGACGTCCCTTGGGAGGACGTGTTCCGGATGCTGCGCTCCATCGGCTACGAGGGCCCCGTATCGGTGGAGTGGGAGGACGCGGGGATGGACCGCCTTCAGGGCGCACCGGAAGCCCTGCGGCACCTCAAGGCGTACGACTTCGAGCCACCGACGGCGTCCTTCGACGCGGCGTTCGGCACCGACAAGCAGCTCCCCGGGGGCGAGTAGCTCCGCGGGGGCAGGCAGCTCCCTGGGGGCAGGCAGTTCCCCGGGGCCGGGCAGCTCCCCGGGGACGAGCAGTTTCCCGCGGCGTACCGCGGAGCGCACCGGTGGCGTTCCGCGGTGCCCCGGGTCGCCCGAGCCCGGGTTTGTCCACCCACGGGAAAAAGTCCAACTAAAGCGTTGCGCAAGGTCTTTCCGCCAAGGACAAACCTGGCTACCGTCCCTGATGTGTACAGGACATAGACCCCTCCCGGGGTGACGGCGCACCCCGGGCGCCAGCCACGCACCCCCACAGCGAACGGCCCCCGACCGGAGGACCCCGTGCACAGACTCCGCCCACCCCACCGCAGAGGCCTCGCCCTGCTCACCGGAACCCTGCTCACCGCCGCCACCCTCACCTTCGCCGCGCCCCACGCGGGAGCCCGGACCGAGCCGCAGGCCCGGCCCGAGGCCGCCCCTGGGACCGGCGCGCAGCCGAAGGCCGAGAACTTCCAGCAGGTCACCCTCGCCAAGGGCGAGCCGGAGATGGGCGAGCCCATGACGCTCGCCGTGCTCCCGGACCGCTCGGTCCTGCACACATCCCGCGACGGCACGGTCCGCCTGACGGACGCCGCGGGGGAGACCAAGGTCGCCGGGAAGATCCCGGTCTACACCCACGACGAGGAGGGCCTCCAGGGCATCGCCGTCGACCCGGGCTTCAAGAAGAACCGGGCCGTCTACCTCTACTACGCCCCGCCCCTGAACACTCCCGCGGGCGACGCCCCCAACGAGGGCACGGCGGCCGACTTCAAGAAGTTCGACGGCGTGAACCGACTGTCCCGCTTCGTCCTGAAGGCCGACGGCACCCTGGACACGGCCGGCGAGAAGAAGGTCCTCGACGTCCCGGCGAGCCGCGGCATCTGCTGCCACGTCGGCGGCGACATCGACTTCGACAAGGCGGGCAACCTCTATCTGTCGACGGGCGACGACTCCAACCCCTTCGCCTCCGACGGCTTCACCCCCATCGACGAGCGCCCGGACCGCAACCCGGCGTACGACGCCCAGCGCACCTCCGCCAACACCAACGACCTGCGCGGAAAGATCCTGCGCATCAAGGTGAAGCCGGACGGCTCGTACTCCGTGCCCCGGGGCAACCTCTTCGCCAAGGGCACCAAGAAGACCCGCCCCGAGATCTACGCCATGGGCTTCCGCAACCCCTTCAGGATGAGCGTCGACAAGCCCACCGGCATCGTGTACGTCGGCGACTACGGCCCCGACGCGGGCGCGGCCGACCCCAAGCGCGGCCCTGCGGGCCAGGTCGAGTTCGCCCGCGTCACCAAGCCAGGCAACTACGGCTGGCCGTACTGCACCGGCAAGAACGACGCGTACGTGGACTACGACTTCGCCACCAGGACCTCCGGCCCGGCCTTCGACTGCGCCGCACCGAAGAACACCTCGCCGCACAACACCGGCAGGGCCGACCTGCCCGCCGCGCAGCCCGCCTGGATCCCCTACGACGGCGGATCCGTCCCCGAGTTCGGCACCGGCTCGGAGTCGCCGATGGGCGGCCCGGTCTACCGCTACGACGCGCAGCTCGACTCCCCGGTCAAGTTCCCGCAGGCCTACGACGGGAACTTCTTCGCCGGTGAGTTCGGCCGCCGCTGGATCAAGCGCATCGACCAGGGCGTCGACGGCACCGTGAAGTCCGTCAACGCCTTCCCCTGGGCGGGCACGCAGGTCATGGACATGGAATTCGGCCCGGACGGCGCGCTGTACGTCCTCGACTACGGCACCGGCTACTTCAACGGCGACCAGAACTCCGCCCTGTACCGCATCGAGAACGCCACCGGCGGGCACTCTCCGGTCGTGGAGGCATCGGCATCCGTGACCAGTGGCCAAGCCCCCCTTCAGACCCAGTTCACGGCCAAGGGGACGGACGCCGACGGCGACGCCCTGACGTACGCCTGGGACTTCGGCGACGGCGCCACATCCACCCAGCAGAACCCCGCGCACACCTACGACGAGAACGGCACGTACACCGCGACCGTCACCGCCAAGGACCCCTCCGGGCGCACCGGCACCTCCAGCGCCCACATCACCGTCGGCAACACCGCTCCCACCGTCAAGCTGGAACTCCCCGGCGACGGGCAGTTGTTCACCTTCGGCGACAAGGTGCCCTTCAAGGTCACAGTGAGCGACCCCGAGGACGGGGCCGTCGACTGCTCCAAGGTCAAGGTCACCCACATCCTCGGCCACGACAGCCACGGCCACCCGGTCACCACCGCCAACGGCTGTGAAGGCACCTTGCAGACGTCCGCGGACGGCGAGCACGACCCGAACGCGAACATCTTCGGGGTCTTCGACGCCGAGTACACCGACAAGGGCGCGAACGGACAGCCCGCGCTGACCACCCACGACCAGAGCGTCACCCAGACCCGGCACCGCCAGGGCGAGCACTACGGCGACTCCAAAGGCGTGTCGATCATCAACCACACCCCGGCGCACGGCGGCAGGACCGTTGGTGACATCCACAACGGCGACTGGGTCTCCTTCAAGCCCTACATCCTGAGCAATGCCACGAAGCTGACCGCACGCGTCGCCTCCGCGGGCTCCGGCGGCACCCTCGAGGTGCGCAGCGGCTCCGCCGAAGGACCGCTGCTCGGCAGCGCGAAGGTCGACCCCACCGGGTCGTGGGAGACGTACACGGACGTCAGCACCGCCATCACCGGAGCACCCGCCGGGACGACGACGCTGTTCCTCGTCTTCAAGGGAGAGGGCACGGGCGCGCTCTACGACGTCGACGACTTCACCTTCACCACAAGCTGAGAAAGGGGGCACCCCATGCGCGCACGAGCACGTCTGATCACCGCGACGGCGGCCGCAGCCCTGCTGATCGGCTGCGTGTCGGGGCCGGCCGCGTCCGATCCCGACTCCACACCTCCGGCCGGTGAGCGCGACCGGGGCGGTGAGCGTGACCGGAGTGGTGACCGTGACCGGGGTGGCGAGCGTGACCGGGGTGGTGAGCGTGACCGGGGTGGTGAACGGGTCCTGGTCTTCTCCAAGACCGCCGGTTTCCGCCACGACTCCATCCCCGAGGGCATCGCCGCCGTACGGGACCTCGGCGCGGCCCACGGCTTCACGGTCGACGCGACCGAGAACGCCGCCGCCTTCACCACCAAGAACCTCGCCCGCTACGACGCCGTCATCTGGCTCTCTACCACCGGCGACGTCCTGAACGGCAAGCAGCAGTCCGCCTTCGAGCAGTACATCCGCGCGGGCGGCGGCTACGTCGGCGTGCACGCCGCCGCCGACACCGAGTACGACTGGCCCTTCTACGGCCGCCTCGCCGGCGCCTACTTCCAGTCGCATCCCGCGATACAGGCCGCCGACGTCGAGGTCGAGGACCACGCGCACCCCGCCACCGCCCACCTCGGCCCTGTGTGGGAACGCACCGACGAGTGGTACAACTACCGCTCCAACCCGCGCGACCGTGCCCGCGTCCTCGCCTCCCTCGACGAGTCCTCCTACAGCGGTGGCTCGATGGGCGGCGACCATCCGATCGCCTGGTGCCAGGGCGCCGTCGACGGCACCCCCGGCCGCTCCTTCTACACCGGCGGCGGCCACACCAAGGAGTCCTTCACCGACCCCGCCTTCCGCCGTCACCTCGGGGGCGGCATCCGCTACGCGATGGGCACGGCCCAGGCCGACTGCCGCCCCGAACAGGGCTACAAGCCGCTGTTCGACGGCAGCACGCAGTCCCTCGCGCGGTGGCGGCAGGCAGGGCCGGGTTCCTTCGCACGCAAGGACGACGGGACCATCACCTCCGTGGGAGGCATGGGCCTGCTCTGGTACGCACCCGAGCAGTTCGGCGCGTACTCCCTGAAGCTCGACTGGAAGATGACCGGCACCGACAAGGACGACAACTCCGGGATCTTCGTGGGCTTCCCACCGTCGGACGACCCCTGGACGGCGGTGAACAACGGCTACGAGATCCAGATCGACGCCACCGACGTCCCCGAGAAGACCACCGGCTCGGTCTACGGCTTCAAGTCCGCCGACCTCGCCGCCCGCGACCGGGCCCTGAACCCGCCGGGGGAGTGGAACACCTATGAACTGCGCGTCGAGGGCGAGCGCCTGCGGATCTGGCTCAACGGCGTGCAGATCAACGACTTCACCAACACCGATCCGGCGCGGAGCCTGCGGGACGGCCACATCGGCATCCAGAACCACGGTGCCGACGACCAGGTCACCTTCCGCGACATCCGGGTGAAGGAACTGGCCGCCGCCGAGGAGGCGGACGGCCGATAGACGGCGGTGGGCGGAGGACGCCGGACCTCCGCCCACCGTCTTGCCCGCCGTGCACCCCGGCGCGCGGGTGACGACCGTATGTGCGTGACGACAGGAGGCAGCCGTGTCCACCGAGTCCCCTTCCGCTACCGAGGGCCCGAACGTTTCCGGCGCAGGACCCACCGGGGTGTGGCTGATCGGAGCGCGCGGCTCCGTCGCCACGACGGCCGTCGCGGGCTGCGCGGCGATGTCGGCGGGACTGCACCCGCCGACCGGCCTTGTCACCGAGACCCCGCCCTTCTCCGGCACCGGAATCCCGGCGCTCTCCTCCCTCGTCTTCGGCGGGCACGACACCCTGGAGTGCCCGCTGCCCAAACGCGCCGAACAGCTCGCCGCCGGCGGCGTACTGCCACACGGGCTGCCCGCCGCCGTGCGCGCCGAACTGGCCGCCGCAGACACCGAGATCCGCACCGGCGGCCCACTGCCCGGCGACACCCGCGGCGACGACGAACTCATCGCCGCCTTCGCCGCCGAGATCCTCGACTTCGCCCACCGCCACCACCTCGCCCGCGTGGTCGTCATCAACGTCGCCTCCACCGAACCCACCCCCTTCCCCGGCCTCGACGACCGGCTGCCACCCAGCTCCCTCTACGCCGCCGCCGCCCTGCGCGCCGGCGCGCCCTACGCCAACTTCACGCCCTCCGCGGGGCTGCACCACCCCGCCCTCGCAGCCCTCGCCGCCGACGCCCCACTGCCGTTCGCCGGACGCGACGGCAAGACCGGCCAGACCCTGCTGCGCTCCGTGCTGGGGCCGATGTTCGCCCAGCGCGCCCTGGCCGTCCGCGCCTGGTCCGGCACCAACCTCCTGGGCGGCGGTGACGGCGCCGCCCTCGCCGACCCCGCCGCGGCCGCCGCCAAGAACGCCGGCAAGGAACGCGTCCTCGCCGACACCCTCGGCGCCGCCCCCGAGGGTGAGGTCCACATCGACGACGTCCCCGCACTCGGCGACTGGAAGACCGCCTGGGACCACATCGCCTTCGACGGCTTCCTCGGCACCCGCATGACCCTCCAGACCACCTGGCAGGGCTGCGACTCGGCGCTCGCCGCCCCCCTGATCCTCGACCTGGCCCGCCTCCTCGCCCGCGCCCACGAAACCGGCCTCACCGGCCCCCGCCCCGAACTGGCCTTCTACTTCAAGGACCCCGACCCAGCCGCCTCCTCCGCCCTACCCGACCAACACCACACCCTCCTCACCTTCGCCACCCGCCTCCGGGACCGGGGGGTGGGGGCATGAGGGGGGACGGGCCCGGGGTGACGGGGGCTGACCTCGGCCTGGCGGGACCTGGTCTCGGGCTGCGGGGGCCTGGCCTCGGGTTGGCGGGGCCTGGCGTCGGGTTGGCGGGGCCTGGCGTCGGGTTGGCGGGACCTGGCCTCCGGTTGGCGGGACCTGGTCTCGGGCTGCGGGGGCCTGGCCTCGGGTTGGCGGGGCCTGGCCTCAAGCTGCGGGGGTCGCGCCTCGGGCTGGCGGGGGTCGCCCTCGCGCGGGCGGCGACCGGGTGCCTGCCTGCGCCTGTGCCTGTGCCCGCGTCACAGGGCGCCGTGCCACGGGCCACCGCGCCACGTGCCGCCGTGCCACGGGCCACCGCGCCACGTGCCGCCGTGCCGCCGTCCGCCGTGCCGTTGGCTTCCGCGTCGCCGTCCGTTGAGCCGCCTTCCGTCGTGCTATTGGCTTCCGCGTCGCCGACCACCGCACCGTTGGCTGCCGTGTCGCCGTCCGCCGTGCCCCTGGCCACTGTGTCGTCGGCCGCCGTGCCACGGGCAGTCGTGTCACCGTGCTCCGTGTCCCTGTGGCTCGGGCCGACCTGGGGCTCCCTCGCGTGGGCGGCGGCCGACTGCCTGCCCGCGCCCGCGCCGATTGGCGCCGTGCCACGGTCCACCCCGCCCCCGTACACCGTGACCCCCCGGCTCGGGGAGGCCGCATGAACCTCCGCGCCTGGGCGGAACTCCTCCGCCTCCCCGCCCTGTTCACCGTCCCCGGCGACGCCCTCGCGGGGGCCGCGGCAACCGGCCTGCGCCCCGGCCGTGGCACCTTCCTCGCCATCGGTTCCTCCCTCTGCCTGTACGAAGCCGGCATGGCCCTCAACGACTGGGCCGACCGCGCCGAGGACGCCGTGGACCGCCCCCAACGCCCCATCCCCTCGGGACGCGTCACCCCCACCGCCGCACTCACGGCCGCCGTCGCGTTCACCGCGGGCGGCCTGGCCCTGGCCGCCCGCGCCGGCCGTCCCGCCCTGGCCACCGCCACCGCCCTGGCCGGCACGGTCTGGGCCTACGACCTGGGCCTGAAACGCACCCCCGCGGGGCCCGCAGCCATGGCCGCGGCACGTGGCCTCGACCTGCTCCTCGGAGCCGTGGCCACGAGCACCGCCCCCTCGGCGACCACGCGCCCCAGACAGCACACGCCCCCGACCGCCCCACCCGCGAGGGACCCGCACCCGAACAACTCGGACCTGCCCCCGACCCGGCCGGATCCGCATGCGTCCCGGACGAGCCCGGGCCCGTCCTGGTCAGGTCCGGGGTCGTCGGGGACCGGCCCCTACTTGCCCCAGACGGGCTCGCACCCGTCCCGTCCCGGCCCGGAGCCGACTCGGACGGGTCCCCACCGGCCCCGCACGGCCTCGAACCCGACACGTACGGGCCCGCACCCAAGCCGGACCGGAACTCTCCCGTCCCAGCCGGGACCGTGGCCACCCCAGAGGGGGCCGGACGGCACGGGCGCCCACGTCACGGGCGCCCGGGGCGGCACAGGTGCCCGCGGCACGGGAGTTCACGGCACCGGCGTCCCCCGCACGGGAGCCCGCGGCACCGGCGTCCCCCGCACGGGAGGCCGCGGCACCATCACCCCTCGTCCAGGCGGCAACCACACCGCCACCCACCCCCCGGGAGGCCCCCTCCTCCAGGGCGCCATGGCGGCTGTCCGGGCGGCCTTGCCCGCCGCCGCCACCCTCGCCGCGCACACCCTGGCCGTGACCACCGTCTCCCGCAACGAGACGCAGGGCGGTTCGACCGGAGCCCCGCTAGGTGCTCTCGTCACGACCCTGGCCCTCGGCCGTGCCGTGGTGTCGTCCACCCCCTGGCCCCCGGCAGGGGGACGCACCCTCGCCACCGCTGCCCTGCCGGGCACCACCGTCGCCCTCACCACGGCCTACGCCGGCACCGCCGCCCGGCCCTATCTCCACGCGACCCTGAACCCCTCACCTCCTCTGACCCAACGCGCCGTCGGTGGCGGCATCCGCGCACTGATCCCCCTCCAGGCCGCCCTCGCCGCCCGCTCCGGCTCCCTCGGCACCGCCCTGCTCACCGCGGCCCTCGCCCCTGCGGCCCGCCGCTTCGCCCGCAAGGTGAGTGTCACGTGAGCGACGGCGGCGGCGCGGTGCCGCGCGCAGGAGGGTCGTCCACGCCGGCCTCGGAGCCAGGTGCTGCCGCCGCGGGGATGGCCCCCGTATCCGTGGGGCCGGGAGACTCGGGTCCCGAGACGAGCGTCCACGCCCCCAGGGCGGTTGTCCCCGGCCCCGGCCGGGTGCGGCCCCCCGCTCAGGCGGTCGCGGTCGCACCGGCACCAGCACCGGCACCGGCACCGGCACTTGCACCAGCACTGGCGGACACGGACACCCCCGCCGCCCCCCTCCGCTTCGGCTACGGCACCAACGGCCTCACCGACCTGCGGCTCGACGACGCCCTCGGGCTGCTCGCCGACCTCGGATACTCCGGTGTCGGACTCACCCTCGACCACATGCACCTCGACCCCCTCGCGCCCGACCTGGCCGCCCGCACCCGTCAGGTGGCCCGGCGCCTCGACCAGCTCGGCCTCACCGCCACCGTCGAGACCGGCGCCCGCTATGTCCTCGACCCCCGTCACAAACACGGCCCCTCCCTCCTCGATCCCGACCCCGAACGCCGCGCCGAACGCGTGCGTCTCCTCGTTCGCGCCGTGCGGGTCGCGGCAGACCTGGGCGCCCACGCCGTGCACTGCTTCAGCGGCATCACCCCCGACGGCACCACCGAGGCCACGGCCTGGCGACGCCTGAGCGATGCGCTCGCCCCCGTCCTCGACGCCGCCTCCGCCGCCCACATGCCGCTGGCCGTCGAACCCGAACCCGGACACCTCCTCGCCACCCTCGCCGACTTCCACCACCTCCGTGATCTGCTCGGCGACCCCGAACCCCTCGGCCTCACCCTCGACATCGGCCACTGCCAGTGCCTGGAACCACAGTCACCCGCCGACTGCGTCCGCGCCGCCGCTCCCTGGCTCCGGCACGTCCAGATCGAAGACATGCGCCGCGGCGTCCATGAACACCTCCCCTTCGGTGACGGCGAGATCGACTTCCCGCCCGTCCTGCGCGCCCTGTCCGCCACCGGCTACCAGGGACTGACCGTCGTCGAACTGCCCCGCCACTCCCATGCGGGCCCCCAACTCGCCTCCCACTCCATAGAGTTCCTGCGGCGAGCTGCCCGCCTCGCCGCGTCCCCGCCGTCGGCCGGCGACGCCCCGCCCCAAGGAGGAACGCCGTGACCGCCGCCCCCTCCGTCTCCGAGCTCCGCTCGCGCCTCGAAGCCGTCCTCGGCGGTGCCGCCCGCGCCTGGCTCGACCAGGCCACCGCCGAAGCCACCGCCAACCCCGCCGCGGACACGAGCCCCTCCGCCCGGCTGCCTTCCCCCGGCCTCGCCGCCCCCGTATGGGAGCTGCGCTTCGCCGAAGCCGGCCGCCGCTGCGGGCCCGACCACGCCGACGCCGCCCGACTCGTCCTGCTGCACGCAGCCCGCGCCGACACCACCACCCTGACCAGGCTGTACGAACAGGGCACCGCCGCCGAACGCCGCGCCATCCTGGCCGCCCTGCCGCACCTGGCGCCAGGACCCGACGCGCTGCCACTGGTCGAGGACGCGCTGCGCACCAACGACACCCGGCTCGTCGCCACCGCCCTCGGCCCCTACGCGGCCACGCACCTGGCCCCGCACCACTGGCGTCACGCCGTCCTCAAGTGCCTGTTCACCGGGGTGCCCGTGGACTCCGTCGCCGACCTCGCACGGCGTTGCCGGGGCGACGCCGAACTGGCCCGCATGCTCGGCGACTACGCCGCCGAACGCGCCGCCGCCGGTCGCACCGTCCCCGGCGATCTGTACCGGGTCCTCGCCCTGACCGACCTCGCAAACACCGCGGACGCCGCCTCGGACTCTCTCGACGCTGTGGATGCCGCCCCGGACGCTGCGGACGCCGTCTCGGGCTCTGTGGACGCCGCGGACACCCCCTCGGACTCGACCGCCACCGGCTCCGGCCGCCCCGGCCACACGGCGCCCACCAGCCCGGCCCGTACGCCACCCGCCCGGACGGGCAGTCCCGCCGGGCCCGAGCGCCACGGCGCCCCCTCGACGCCCATCGGTGAGGAGCAGGAGTCCTGATGCGTATCTTCGACCCCCACATCCATATGACGTCCCGCACCACCGACGACTACGAGGCGATGTACGCGGCCGGTGTCCGCGCCGTCGTCGAACCCGCCTTCTGGCTCGGCCAGCCCCGCACCTCGCCCGCCTCCTTCATCGACTACTTCGACTCGCTCCTCGGCTGGGAACCCTTCCGCGCCGCCCAGTACGGCATCGCCCACCACTGCACCATCGCGCTGAACCCCAAAGAGGCGAACGACCCGCGGTGCGCACCCGTCCTCGACGTGCTTCCCCGCTATCTCGTCAAGGACAACGTCGTCGCCGTGGGCGAGATCGGCTACGACTCCATGACGCCCGCCGAGGACAGCGCCCTCGCCGTGCAACTGCAACTCGCGGCCGACCACGAACTGCCCGCCCTCGTCCACACCCCGCACCGCGACAAGCTGACGGGGCTGCGCCGCACCCTCGACGTCGTCCGCGAGTCCCCGCTGCCCCTGGAACGCGTCCTGATCGACCACCTCAACGAAACCACCGTCAAGGAGGCCAAGGACGCCGGCTGCTGGCTCGGCTTCTCCGTCTATCCGGACACGAAGATGGACGAGGACCGGATGGTCGCGATCCTGCGGGAGTACGGACCCGACCAGGTCCTGGTCAACTCGGCGGCGGACTGGGGCAGAAGCGATCCGCTCAAGACCCGCAAGGTCGGTGACGCCATGCTGCACGCGGGGTTCACGGACGACGACGTCGACCGGGTCCTCTGGCGCAACCCCGTGGCCTTCTACGGGCTCAGCGGCCGGCTCGCCCTCGATGTCGCGGACCCCGACGCCACCGACACTCACGAAGGCAACTCCATTCTGCGCGGCGGTGAATGACCCATGCGCTTCCGGCACCCCGACGGCTCCACCGTCCACCTCGCCTACTGCACGAACGTCCACCCCGCCGAGACCCTCGACGGCGTGCTCGCCCAACTGCGGGACCACTGCGAACCCGTCCGCAAGCGGCTCGGACGCGACCGCATCGGCATCGGCCTCTGGCTCGCCAAAGACGCCGCCCACGCACTGGTCACCGACGTGGCCGCACTGCGCGGACTGCGCACCGAACTCGACCGGCGCGGCCTGGAAGTCGTCACCCTCAACGGCTTCCCCTATGAGGGCTTCGGTGCGGAAGAGGTCAAGTACCGCGTGTACAAGCCGGACTGGGCCGACCCCGAACGTCTCGCTCACACCTCCGCCCTGGCCCGTGTCCTCGTCCAACTGCTGCCGGACGATGCCACCGAGGGCACCATCTCCACCCTGCCACTGGCCTGGCGCACCACCTTCGACGCCGACCGCGCCCAGAAGGCCCACGCCGCCCTGCGCACGCTGGCGCACCGCCTGGACGCCCTCGCCGAACTCACCGGCAAATCCATCCGTGTGGGCCTCGAACCCGAACCGGGCTGCACCGTCGAGACCACCGGCGACGCCATCGCACCCCTCACCGCGGTCGGCCACGACCGCATCGGCATCTGCGTCGACACCTGCCATCTCGCCACCTCCTTCGAGGACCCCGCGACCGCTCTCGACGCACTCGAGGCCGCAGGCATCCCCATCGTCAAGTCCCAGCTCTCCGCCGCCCTGCACGCCGAACACCCCCATCTGCCGGAAGTGCGCGCGGCCCTCGCCGCCTTCGACGAACCACGCTTCCTGCACCAGACCCGCACCCTGCCCAGGGAACCCGGCGTCTCCGGGGCCGCCGGAACCCTCGTCGCCACCGCCCTGCGCGGCACCGACGACCTGGGCGAGGCCCTGACCCACCAGGCCCTGCCCGACTCGGCCCCCTGGCGGTCCCACTTCCACGTCCCCCTGC
This sequence comes from Streptomyces aureocirculatus, assembly GCF_000720475.1. Taxonomy (GTDB): domain Bacteria; phylum Actinomycetota; class Actinomycetes; order Streptomycetales; family Streptomycetaceae; genus Streptomyces; species Streptomyces aureocirculatus. Next base: position 170,561 of record NZ_JOAP01000007.1, on the reverse strand, counting down.
ACGCACCCCCCACCGCGCCGCTCACCTCCACACTCCCCGTCCTGAAGGACACCCTCACCCGGCTCGTCGGCGGCCCACACCCGCGCACCCGCCACCTCGAAGTCGAGACGTACACCTGGCAGGCCCTCCCGTCCGAGCTGCGCCCGCGCGCCCGCCCCCAGCTCGCCGACGGCATCGCCGCCGAACTCACCCTCGCCCGTGACCTCCTGACGGAACTCGGCCTGAAGGAACTGCCATGACACCTCCCGCCCAGGGCCGTCCGACCCCCCTGCTCGTCCTCGACGTCGTCGGCCTCACTCCCCAGCTTCTCGACCACATGCCGCACCTCACGGCCCTCGCCAGGTCCGGCTCCCGCGCCCCCCTCGGCACCGTCCTGCCGGCCGTCACCTGCGCCGCCCAGTCCACCTTCCTCACCGGCACCACCCCCGCCGAACACGGCATCGTCGGCAACGGCTGGTACTTCCGTGAGCTCGGTGACGTGCTGCTGTGGCGGCAGCACAACGGCCTCGTCGCCGGCGACAAGCTGTGGGACGCCGCCCGCCGCGCGCACCCCGGCTACACCGTCGCCAACATCTGCTGGTGGTACGCGATGGGCGCCGACACCGACATCACCGTGACGCCCAGGCCTGTCTACTACGCCGACGGCCGCAAGGAACCCGACTGCTACACCCGGCCCCCGGCCCTGCACGACGAACTCACCGCCAAATTCGGCACGTTCCCGCTCTTCCACTTCTGGGGGCCGGGTGCGGACATCGTCTCCAGCCGCTGGATCGTGGACGCCACACGCCACATCATCGGCACCCGCAGACCCGACCTGGCCCTGTGCTACCTCCCTCATCTGGATTACGACCTGCAACGCTTCGGCCCCGACGATCCGCGTTCGCACCAGGCGGCCACAGACCTGGACGCGACGCTCGCTCCCCTCCTGGACCAGGCGAAGAAGGAGGGACGGGTCGTCGTCGCCCTCTCCGAGTACGGCATCACCCGGGTGAGCAGGCCCGTGGACATCAACCGGGCCCTGCGCCGCGCCGGTCTCCTCGAGGTGCACACCCAGGACGGCATGGAGTACCTCGACCCGATGGCGTCCCGCGCCTTCGCCGTCGCCGACCATCAGATCGCCCACGTCTATGTCCGCAAACCGGAGGACCTGGCGGCCGCCCGCGAGGCCCTCGCCGACCTGCCCGGCATCGACCAGCTCCTCGACGACGAGGGCAAGAAGGCCCACCACCTGGACCACCCTCGCGCCGGAGAACTCGTCGCGATCGCGGAGCCCGACGCCTGGTTCACGTACTACTACTGGCTCGACGACGCCCGCGCGCCCGACTTCGCGCAACTCGTCGAGATCCACCGCAAACCCGGCTACGACCCTGTCGAACTCTTCATGGACCCCGAAGACCCCTATGTCCGCGTCAAGGCCGCGGGCGCCCTGGCCCGCAAAAAACTCGGCATGCGCTACCGCATGGCGGTCGTGCCGCTGGACCCGTCACCTATTCGTGGCAGCCACGGCCGCCTCCCCGCCGACGATGACCCCGATTCCGGACCGCTCATCCTGTGCTCCACCTCTCAAGCCCTCTCCGGCCGCGTCGCGGCCACGGATGTGAAATCACTGCTGCTCCGGCTCGCCGGACTGCACTGAGGCCCGTCGAACCCCGGCACGCACGCATCGGCTCCGCACGAGTCATGTGCCGCCCCCGCCGTGCCCGGACCTGAAATCCGTCGAGCTCCGGTCGATCTCCACTGAACCAGACCAGGCGCGCCCCGCCATCAGGGTCCGCCCCTGGCCCCACCCTGATCTGTTCCTCGAACCGATCCCTGATCCGACCCCGACCTCGACCCCGACCCCGACGTCGACCCCGTCCCCGTCCTCGACCCCGTCCCCGCCCCGTCCTCGATGCCATTTCCGATCCCGATCCCAGGGAGAACCCATGAGCCGCAAGCACACACCGGACGACCCCGAACTCGCCGGGAGACTCAGCCGGCGCGGCATGCTCGGCGTCGCCGCGGGGGCCACCGCGGCGACGCTCATCGGCACCGCGGCCGCCGCGGGCCCCGCGTCCGCGACGGCCGGCTCCGCCACACAGGCGACGGGCAAGGGGCGCGGCCGTCCCGTCCTGCCGCCGGGCCGGCTCGGCATCCAGCTCTACAGCCTTCGTGACAAGGTCTCCACCGCCGGATTCGCGACCGTCTTCGCCGAGCTGGAGCGCTATGGATACGACGAGATCGAGTTCGCCGGGTACACCCAGGGCTCCGCGGGGCCCATCACCCTCGCCCAGTTGAGGAGGCTCGCGCGCGACCACGGCCTGCACCCGATCGGCAGTCACGTCGGCTACTACGACAACGGCAACCCGAACGCCTACACTTTCGCGCAGAACCTCACCAAGGTCCTGGACGACGCGGAAGCGCTGGGCCTGAAGCACATCGGCACCGCGGCCGGGCCCTTCCGCTACGGCGCGACCGTCGACGCGTGGAAGCGCGCCGCGGAGGACTTCAACACGTACGGCGAAGCGGCCCGCGCACGGGGCATGAAGTTCTACCAGCACAATCACGCCGAGGAGTTCTCCTTCGCCACGGACAAACCGGGCGTGCGCCTCTACGACGTACTGCTCGCGGAGACCGATCCGGACTATGTGTTCCTGGAGATGGACATCTACTGGGCGTACTCGGCGCAGTTCCGCTTCGGCAAGCAGGTGGACGGCACACCGCGGCCCTTCGACCCGCTGGACTACGTACTGAAACGGCCGCACCGTTATCCGCTGTTCCACGTCAAGGACGGCATCCGCGACGACTCCGCCCGTGACGGCTACCGCATGGTGGACGTGGGGGACGGCGACATCGACTACAAGAGGTTCCTGTCGAAGGTGACCGCCCGCACGCACGGCGGGCGCCGCTACCACCACTGGCAGACCGAGCACGACAACCCGGCCGAGTCGTACGCCTTCGCCCGCAAATCCAGCGCCCATCTGCACTCCCTCAGGGAACGCTGCGGCGACTGACCGCCCGCACGGAGGGAAGCAGTACGGGCACACAGGGGGAGTACCTGGTTTGCAGACAGGGGGGTGCTGCCCGCTGGACCTGCGGGCAGCACCCTTGTGCGGCGAAGGGCTCCGCCGTCCCGTCAAGACATTTCCTCACCGAGGGGTTGCGGGTTGGGAGTGATGCTCTTGGACTTCGGCCGCCCCGGCGGGGAAAGGAAGAGCGCGATGAAGCCGGCGAACAGCGAGATGGACCCGGCCAGAGTGAATGCCCCGGTGTGCCCCCAGTGGCTCACCACCACGGAACCCATTCCGGAGCCGAGCAGACCGGAAACCAGCTTGGAGCTGTAGACCAGGCCGTAGTTGGAGGCGTTGTTGTTCTCCCCGAAGTAGTCCGCGGTCATGGCCGCGAACATCGGGAAGATGGCGCCGCCGCCGAACCCTGAGATACTGGAGAAGATCAGGAACATCGGGAGGTTCTTGAGGTCGGCGGCCCACAGGATCCCGTACTGCGCGAGGCCGAGAATGACGCAGACAAAGATCAGGCAGCGTTTTCGTCCGTAGCGGTCCGAGAGCCAGCCGATGACGCCGCGGCCGGTGCCGTTCACGATGGCCTTGAGTGACATCGCCGTGGCGACGATGCCACCGGCGAAACCGGCTTCCTCGCCGATGTCCACCTGGAACGCGATGCCGAATATGTTTACGCCCGAAGTGCAGAGCAGACAGAACCACATCAGCCCGACGCGGCCGGTCTGCCACGCCTCCTTGGGTGTGTACTGCCGCACCGCGGGGGGATTCATCCGCAGGGCGCGCCGGGCCCGCGGGTCGCTCGGCGGCCGCAGCGGGTCCACCGACGCCGGCCACCAGTTCTTCGGCGGGTCCTGGAAGAAGTACCCGGCGGCGGCGACCATCGCGGCAAGGAGAATGCCTACGCTGACCAGCACCCAGCGGAAATTCGTGAGGTCCATGTAGCCGGTGAAGAGGAAGACGAACGGCACCGAACCGTAGGCGAAGCCCCCGTTGACGAAACCGGTCTTCCCGCCCTTCCGCTCCGGATACCACTTGCCCACCATGTTCACGCAGGTCGCGTACACCATTCCAGCGCCCATGCCGCTGAACATGCCGAAGCCGATGTAGGCGACCACCACATGGGGCGCGAACGCCAGTGACACATAGCCCAAGAGTGTGCCGAGCGCGCCGAACATCATGGCCCAGCGCGCGGGAAGTCTGCCGCTCTCACGCAGTTTGCCCGCCGGGAAGGCCACCGCGGCCTGGAAGAACACCCAGACCCCCAGCATCCAGAAGATGTGCAGACTGCTCCAGGAATGCGCGGTGTGCAGAGTGTCCTCGGCGGACGCGAAAGCGTACTCGGCCGAACTGATGCCCATCATGCCGACCCACGGCAGGATGACCATCCATTTGCGCTCGCGGCCCATGATGTCGATGTCGGTCTCGCCGACCCGGTACACCCGGCCGCCCGGGCCCGTCACCTCCCGATAGGGGACGGCAGTGCGTAGGTCTGTTGTCGTCATGTCGCTTGAGCACCCCTTGCGTCGAAAAGATCCTGGCCGGCGCCCCCTGTCCACTTCCTTTCGCGTGCGCACGGGTTCCGCGGCCGGCCGGCGCGCACCGCCGGCCGCCCCGTACCGGCTCACCTCATCGATCGCCTCCCAGGAGTCCCGCCGCGCGCGCCCACCGGTACTTCGCACCGAGCACCGCCACGGGCCGTTCCGTCGTGTACGGATAGGCCACGACGCCCCGCTCGAAGAGGTACAGGCAGGCCTCCTCCACCTCGACGTCGCCAGCGAGGGACGCGACGACCGGCTTGTCGATGCCACGGGCGCGGAACTCGTCGACCACGCGGGCCGTTGATTCGGCGAAGACCATGGGAGGGGTGACGATGGTGTGCCAGTAACCAAGAACGAGCGCGTGGATACGCGGATCCTCCAGGCCGAGCCGGATCGTCGCCTCGTACGTCGAGGGGGGCTCGCCGCCGGTGATGTCGACGGGGTTGCCCGCGGCACCGAACGGCGGGATGAACGCCCGGAAGGCCGCGTCCAGGTCGGCCGGGATCTCCATGAGCTTCAGGCCGTTGTCGGTCACCGCGTCGGAGAGCAGCACGCCCGAGCCGCCCGCCCCGGTGATGATGACGATGTTGTCGCCCTTCGGCGTCGGAAGGACGGGCAGCGCACGCGCGTACTCCAGCATCTCGTGCAACCCCGGGGCCCGGATGACACCGGCCTGCCGCAGGATGTCGTCGTAGACGGCGTCGTCCCCCGCGAGGGCGCCGGTGTGGGAGCCCGCGGCCCTGGCGCCCGCGGCGGTGCGGCCCGCTTTGAGGACCACGACGGGCTTCTTCGGTACGGTGGCGCGCGCGGCCGCCACGAAGGCCCGGCCGTCCTTGAGGTCCTCGAAGTGCATGGCGATGCACCGGGTGTCGGCGTCCTCACCGAACCAGGTGAGGAAGTCGTCCTCGTCGAGGTCCGCCTTGTTGCCGAGACCGACGATCGCCGAGACCCCCGTGTTCGTGGCGCGTGCGAAGCCGAGGATCGCCATGCCGATGCCACCGGACTGCGAGGTGAGCGCCACCGGGCCCCTGACGTCGTAGGGCGTGCAGAACGTGGCGCACAGGTCCTGCCACGTCGAGTAATAGCCGTAGATGTTCGGTCCGAGCAGCCGCACGCCGTGACGTTCCCCGATCGCCACGATCTCGTCCTGGAGGGCCTGTTCACCGGTCTCGGCGAAGCCGGAGGGAATGAGGACCGCGTTCGGGACGCCCTTGCGCCCGACCTCATCGAGCGCGGCGGCGACGAGCTTGGCGGGAATGGCGAAGACCGCCACATCCACCTCACCGGGGACGTCCGTGACACTCTTGTAAGCCTTGCGGCCCACGATGTCGTCGCCCCTGGGGTTCACCGGATGGATCTCTCCGGAGAAGCCGCCGTCGATGAGATTGCGCATCACCGAATTGCCGATCTTGCCCGGCTCGTTGGAGGCACCGATCACGGCGATGGAGCGGGGCCGCATCAGGCGCCGCATCGAAGCGAGTATCTCCGCGCGCGTGTAGGTGCGCCGCGGTGCCGGAACCCGGTCGGCGAGGATGACGCGGACGTCCGCAGCGAGCGCCCCCTGCGGCGTCGCCACGACCGGGTTGAGGTCGACCTCCGCGATCTCCGGGAAATCGGTGACCAACCGCGACACCCGGCATATCTGCTCGGCGAGGGCCCACCGGTCCACACCGGGGGCGCCCCGGACGCCCCGCAGCACCTCCGCCGCCCGGATCGAGTCGAGCATGGACACCGCCTCGTCCGCGTCGACGGGCGCCAGCCGGAACGTGACGTCCTTGAGGACCTCGACGAGCACCCCACCGAGTCCGAAGGCGACGACCTTGCCGAACGTCGGATCGGTGACCGCGCCCACGATCACCTCCTGGGCGGCGGGCCCCGACGGCAGCAGTTCCTGCACCTGCACACCCTCGATGTGCGCCGCGGGCGCGTACGCACGTGCGGCGGTGACGATCCGGTGGAACGCCGCCCGTACGTCCGCGGCTCCCGCCACGCCCACCACCACGCCGCCCGCCTCGGTCTTGTGCAGGATGTCCGGCGAGACGATCTTCATGACCACGGGCCCGTCGAAGCGTGCCGCGCAGGCCACCGCCTCCTCGACGTCCCGCGCGAGTTCCTCACCGGGCACGGCGATGCCGTAGGCGTCCGCGAGGACCTTCGCCTCCGGCGCCGTCAGTGCGGCCCGTCCGTCGGCGCGCACGGCGTCGAGCAGTGCGCGCACCCGCTCCCTGCGGTCCTCGGCCGGCAATCAGATCACTCCGTTCGACTTGAGCAGGCGCAGCTCTTCGTCACCGAGGCCGAGCTCGCCGATGAACACCTCTTCGTTGTGCTCGCCGAGCAGCGGCGAGCCGACCACGTCGACAGGGGAGTCGGAGAGCTTGAGCGGCGAACCCACGGTCGTGAAGGAGCCGCGCTCGGGGTGCGTCACCTCGACGACGATCTCGTTGGCCGCCAGCGAGGCGTCCTCGATGATCTCCTTGGTGGACAGGATCGGCCCGCACGGGATGTTGTGGGAGTTGAGCCGCTCGAGGACCTCCCACTTGGGCAGGGCCGAGGACCACTCCTCGATCAACTGGAACACCTTGCCGAGCTGTGGGAGCCGCGCCTCCGGGGTGGCCCACTGGGGATCCTCGGCCAGCTCGGGGCGGCCGATGAGCTCCGTGAGCGGCTTCCAGCCGACGGGCTGCACGATGACGTACACGTAGTCGTTCGGGCCGCCAGGGGCGCACTGGACGGCCCACCCGGGCTGCCCGCCGCCGGAGGCGTTGCCGGAGCGCGGCACGGCGTCCCCGAAGTCCTCGTTCGGGTATTCGGCGAGCGGCCCGCGGGCGAGCCGCTGCTGGTCACGCAGCTTGACGCGGCACAGGTTGAGCACGGCGTGCTGCATGGCGACGTTGACGCGCTGTCCGCGGCCCGTGGTCTCCCTCTGGAAGAGGGCGGCCAGAATGCCCGCGACGGCGTGGACGCCCGTCCCGGAGTCGCCGATCTGCGCACCGGTGGCGAGCGGCGGGCCGTCCTCGAAACCGGTGGTCGACATGGAGCCGCCCATGGCCTGCGCCACGACTTCGTAGGCCTTGAAGTTGGTGTACGGCCCCTCTCCGAAGCCTTTGATCGAGGCGTAGACGATGCGCGGGTTGATCTCCTGGACGCGTTCCCAGGTGAAGCCCATGCGGTCCACGGCACCCGGCCCGAAGTTCTCGACCAGCACGTCGGAACGGCGGATCAGCTCCGTGAGGAGCTCCTTGCCGCGTTCGGTCTTGGTGTTGAGGGTGATGCTCCGCTTGTTGCAGTTGAGCATCGCGAAGTAGAGCGAGTCCACGCCTGGCAGGTCCCGCAGTTGCTTGCGTGTGATGTCTCCGGAGGGCGCCTCCAGCTTCACCACGTCCGCGCCCAGCCAGGCGAGGAGCTGGGTCGCGGACGGCCCCGACTGGACGTGGGTCATGTCCAGGACGCGGATTCCTTCGAGAGCCTTGGTCACGGCCGTGTCACCTCACTTGTACATCGTCTGGTTTATGGTTCCGGGTGCGTACGCGTCCGGGTCGACCCACACGTTGACGAGCGAGGGCTTGCCGGACTCGCGGGCGCGACGCAGGGCGGGGCCGATGTCGGCGGGGTCGCGGACCTCCTCGCCGTGGCCGCCGAGCATCTGGGCGAACTTGTCGTAGTGGACGTCACCGAGGGTGTTGCCGACCCGCTGGCGCTCCTCGCCGTACTTGGCCTTCTGGCCGTAACGGATCTGGTTCATCGAGGAGTTGTTGCCGACGATGCCGACGAAGGGCAGGCCGTAGCGCACGAGCGTCTCGAAGTCCCAGCCCGTGAGGCTGAAAGCGCCGTCTCCGAAGAGGGCCACCACTTCCTTGTCGGGCCGGGCCTGCTTGGCGGCGAGCACGAAGGGGATGCCGACGCCGAGCGTGCCGAGCGGTCCCGGGTCCATCCAGTGGCCCGGTGCCTTGGGCTGCACGACCTGCCCGGAGAAGGTCACGATGTCGCCGCCGTCGCCGATGTAGACCGAGTCCTCGGTGAGGAAGTCGTTGATCTCGCTCACCAGGCGGTAGGGGTGGATGGGGGAGGCGTCGGAGCGCAGGCTCGGCAGCCGCTTCTCCAGCGCCGTCCGCTCGGCGGCCCGCAGTTCGTCCAGCCACTCCTTGCGCCGCGACGCGCCCCCGTCGATGCGTCCGGACGCGGCCTCGGTCACCGACTTCAGGACAAGTCCCGCGTCGCCGACGATGCCCAGGTCGATGTCGCGGTTCTTGCCGACGGTGCGGTAGTCGAGGTCGATCTGGACGACCGTCGCCTCCGGAGAGAGCCGTTTGCCGTATCCCATGCGGAAGTCGAAGGGCGTGCCGACGACGACGATCACATCGGCGTTGGAGAAGGCGTACCGCCGCGACAACTGGAAGTGGTGCGGGTCACCGGGCGGCAGCGTGCCGCGCCCGGCGCCGTTCATGTAGGCGGGCACATTGAGGGCGCGGACGAGTTGGATCGCCGCTGCCGTGCCCCTGGTCGTCCACACCTGGCCGCCGAGGAGGATGGCCGGTTTCTCCGCGTGTACGAGCAGATCGGCGAGCCTCTCGATGGCCTCGGGGTCACCGGCGGAGCGCGTCGAGGCCCGGTAGTGCCCCGCGCGCGGTACGCGGGCCTTCGCGGCGGGGACCTTGGCGTCGAGCACGTCACGGGGGATCTCCAGGAAGGAGGGCCCGGGAGCGCCGTGATAACACTCGCGGAACGCCATCGACACCATGTCCGCCGCGCGCGCCGTGTCGGGGACGGTCGCTGCGAACTTGGTGATGGGCGTCATCATGTCGACGTGCGGCAGGTCCTGCAGTGACCCCATTTTGTGCTGGGTGTGGGCTCCTTGGCCGCCGATGAGCAGCATCGGGGACTCCGCGCGGAAGGCGTTGGCCACGCCCGTGACGGCGTCGGTGGTGCCGGGCCCGGCGGTCACCACGGCGCATCCGGGCTTGCCGGTGATCCGTGCGTACCCGTCGGCGGCGTGGGCGGCGACCTGCTCATGGCGTACGTCGACGACGTCGATGCCCTCGTCGACGCAGCCGTCGTAGATGTCGATGATGTGGCCACCGCAGAGGGTGTAGATGACTTCCACCCCCTCGGCCTTGAGGGCCTTGGCGACCAGATGGCCGCCGGAGATGAGGGTGTTGTTGTCGCTGCTGTCGTCGGGCATGGCGAAGTCCTGTCCCTTCGTAGGGGATGCATAGGCGGTTCGTCCGGGGCGGGAATGCGCTTGGTAGGTGTGCGGTGCGCCAAGTAGGCGTCGGTACAGCCGTGCTGAGGAGCTCACGCAGTACATTGCATACAGTCGACGAATACTGTATGAAGCTTGTTATCCCGCATCCGGTGAGTGGTGTCCAGAGGGCGTACGGCACTTTCCGGACAGGAGCCGGAATGGACCTGAAAGAACATCAGGCAAGGGAACTCTGCGCGGAACACGGCATCTTGGTGCCGCCCGCAGGAGTCGCCGTCACCGCCGAGGAAGCACGCTGGTGCGCCGGCCGTCTCGGTGGCCGCGTCGTGGGTGGCCGCGCCGTGGTTAAGGCCCAGGTCAAGACCGGAGGGCGCGACAAGGCCGGTGGAGTCGTGTTCACCGCCGACCCGCCTTCGGCGGAGCTGGCGGCCCGACGCATCCTGGGCATGGGCATCGAGGAGACAGCCGCCACCCGCCCCGGCGCGGTGGTCCGGGTGCCGGTCGACCCCTTCGAAGGCGTACCGCGGGAGAAGGCCGCCGAGATCACCGCCGCGGCCGGACTGCCCGGCGCGGCCGCCGACGCCCTGACCCGCATGTGGGACGTCCTGGTCCGCGAGGACGTCGGAGGAGCCGGAGCCGGAGCCGGGGCTCGCGGCCGTCAAGGTCACCGCGACCGTGGGGCGGGCGGTGAGCCGGTGTGCGCCCCCCCGGCAAGGTGGCGTCAGCCGATGCCCTGCCGGTCCGGGAGCAGTGCGAAGGCGCGGTCCGCGGGTTCCGGTACGAGGCGTTCCACGGCCTGCTCCAGGAGTGCCCGGTGCCGGACGAGCGGAGCCCGGCGGGCTTCGGGCGCGAGCAGGAGCAGGTCGTCGAGCCCGGCCAGCATGCGCCGGGTGACCTGGGGATGGTCCGCGGCGCAGCAGCGGATCTCGGTGAGGCCGAGGTCCACCAGGTCCTCCCAGTCGGGCACCGGCTGGACCAGACGCACGTCCCCGCGCCGGTCGCGATGGCGAAGCGCCCCCAGGGGACTGTCGGCGACCGCCGCCAGGAACTGCACGATGCGGTCCAGTGCCTGCACGGCGGTCGTCGGGTCGTTGACGGAGGTGGACAGCGCCCGCAGTGCGATGTCGGACAACTGCCGGAGGCCGAAGCCGAGGTCCTGGTGGAACGTGCGTTCTACTCCGACGTGCACTGTGTACCGCAGGGCGCGGCGGCCGGGCGGAGGTCCGCCGTGCACCGCGAACACCGGCGTGCCCGGCACCACGAAGTCCCCGATGCGGGGCAGCAGCCGCAGGACGACGCCCTGGCGCCGCGCCGCCCGCACCGCCCGCGCGATATTGACGTCACGCAGCACGCCGGCCCGGCCCTCATGCGTGATCCGTGCGGTTTCGGGCCCGAGCTGCTCGTGGTCGGGTTCCTGCTCCGCCGGGTGCCGCACGGCCACCCGGAACGAGTCGCGGGCGATGCGGTCGATGACGAAGCCGATGCGCATCATCCGCAGTGTGCCGTTCACGTACGCGATGAAGAGGAGCAGGCTCAGGAGCACCATCAGGAAGGCGAGCACGGCCTCCACCAGCGGTACGTTCGACACCAGACGAGGGTCCTGCTCGCTCTCGAACGACGTCAGCGTCATCAGCGAGAACAGGAACGTCGCGAGGAAGACCGTCAGGGTGAGCTTCGTGATTCGGGAGCGGACGTAGAGCCGCACCACCCGCGGGCTGAACTGGCCGCTCGCCATCTGTACGGCCACCAGCGAGATGCTGAAGACGACCCCGATGAAGGTCATCATCGCCGAGCCGATGGTGCTGATGACGATCTTCACATCCTCGGCGAGCCGGTTCAGGTCCTTGAGGGTGTCGTACTCCTCCTCGTCCTGGAGCAGCCGCACCAGCTCCGTGTCCAGCTCCGCGGCGCCCCACCACAGCAGGAGCGCGCCGACGAGGCCCGCCGTCGGGGCGAACCACATCGTGTCCCGCAGGTGCTCGCGCAGCGGGGACAGCATCCGGGGTCGACGGACCCGCCCGTCACCCCGCGCACCCGTAAGCAGACCGTCACTCATGGTGAAACTCTAGGTGCGTCCACGCGGGGGACCGGGGCGGCGCGCTGCACCCCGCCCCGGCGCACGGATACGCAGGTGAAAGGCACTGTCCGGGTGGCGGAATGGCAGACGCGCTAGCTTGAGGTGCTAGTGCCCTTTATCGGGCGTGGGGGTTCAAGTCCCCCCTCGGACACCAGCTAAGACCCCTGTTGAGCAGGGGTTTTTTGCTTTTCCGGGCTGTGGCGTGACCAACCACGTGACCAACAGCCCAGCGAATCCCCTGGTCGGACCAGGGATGACAGGCCGAGCCTGTTGGCTCCGGAGGCGGCGAGCTTCCGGGCTCCGTTCTTCCTGCTGTGCCCATAACGGGCCATGGTGTAGCCCGGCGACTTCAGGACGTTCATCACGGACTGATCCACGTGGATGAGGGCGTTGGCGTCGCCGTCCTTGGTGAGCTTCCGCAGCCGTTAGGTGTTGCCTTCCTCGACCACGACCCAGCCCATTTCGATGGAGCCCGTGGAGGGGCGTGCGTACGCCCCAGGTGTTCGGCCGTCCCGTCCGCACTGCTCGCCCCCGTGTGATCGCTCTCTCCGAGGCCGCCCGGCCGCTGTGGCGGACCGTTCGCCGGTACGCGCGCATCCTGGACGAGACGCTTCCGGAGGTTCAGGCCGTTTTCATCGAGCGGACCGCAGAGCAGACGCTCAGGGTCGCGGCCTGCCTCGCGGCCTCCGAGTGCTCCGAGACCGTCACGGTTGAGATCCTGACGGCCGCCTCCACCCTCGTTCGCCGCTCCGTCCAGGAAGCCGTACGGATCAACAAGGGGGCGACCGCGCCGAAGGTGAAGCGGTAGCCGCTCAGCCTCGCGGACAAGGTCCGCGCCCGGATCGAACTGCACGGCGGTTCCGCCACGTCCAGCCAAGTACTTCCGTTCGTGGGGGCGTCGGCCGCTGAGGTCAAGGAACTGCCCGGAACCGTCGTGACGGTGGGCCGCTCGGGGAAGACCTGCCGACCGGCCACCGTTTTCACGATCCGCGGTGACAGTTCCGGTGACGCTGTGCCGCAGTCGGCCCGCGCGGAGCGTGAGCAGAACCGGGACGATTCCCGTCGCTCCGAGTCGCGTCCGGCTGACTCGAAGCGTGATAAGAACCGCGCAACGGTCGTGCAGATTGACGCCTACCGCCAGACGCTGATCCGGTGCTTCGTATACCGCAGGATCGAACGGGGCATCGTGGTGTGCTCCCCTCATCAGGTGTGGACAGCAGTCGGGCAGGCAAGGTCCGGTGCGGCGCGGCTCGGGGAGCACGTCACCAAAGCTACGGACAGGAATGTGGGCCTCTCCAGGTAGAAGCCGTGGGATACGTCTCCATCCCAACTCAGCCGTTCGGCGGCGGAGTAGGCCAGTAGTGTCAGCCGTGTGCTGTCGCGGTCGGACTCGCAGGCGAACCGGGGTGCGTACTGCGCCAGTCGTTGCCCGAGCCATTCCGCTGCTTCCTGCGGCTCCTCCCAGGTGCCGCGCACGAGCTTCGCGGGCTTGATCAGCCAGTGGGCCGTTTCCAGCGGCGGCAGGTCCACGGTCGGGAACTCCGCCTTCACTTCCCTGTACCGCTGGATCAACTCCGGCTTATCGGCCGGCGGTGCATCAGGGTGCGGGGGCCGTCTCAGTGCCTCGTCGTCGAACCGTTGCTTGGAGCTGGTCCACAGGTAACCGTGGTGGTGCAACTGTCGTCCCGTTCAGCGCAGGAAGAAGAGGGGCGCCGGACCGGCCCTGCCTCTCGGGGGTGAGCCAGGACCGGGGGCGCCAGGGATGGCCGTCAGGCAGACAGGCCGAAGCGGGCCGGGTCGATACCGGCCGCGTTCAGTTCCTCGGTGGTGAAGCGCAGCGGCTCCGCACCGGGCCGCTTGCTGTCGCCCAACGCCCACGCGTTGGGGCCGATCTTCGCCAGCGTGGCGCAGGACTCGCCGTCGGGGTGTGTGTTGCCCCCGCACGCCTTGAGGAACTCGGCGCCGTCGATGGGCAAGCTGTACAGGTCGGTTTTGGGCATGGGTGTGCCTTCCTGTGAGATCAGTGCTGGGGGCAGACTCAGAGCTGGTACTGATCCGACTTCGACACGAACACGACACCCTGGCCAAGAGCCGTTGCGCTCTCAAAGATCTCGTGCAGTATCGACCTGGAGTTGTCGCGCATCGCGTTGGTCAGGTTGTGGCCAGTAAGGCCGCCTCGGACGGGAGTAGAATCATTTCCGTGTCTGCCATATGCCGACCGTTCTTCGTCAGCCACATAGGGACGCGAATGTTCCCAGCATCATCCCGGTACGCCGGACGGCTTGGGAGCGGGTCCATCCGCCAACCCTGCGGGGCCTTCTGGCTGTCCTTCTTCGGTTCGGTCGGCATACGTACATCCTCGGACCGCAGACGAGGAACCTCTAGCCCGTTTCCTGTTGCCTCAAGAAGTCGTCCCGGATGCCAGACGCGAGGGCCCTCATTTCCCCGTCCATGACAGCCACGCTCTCGAACCCGTCGAACTTGCTCACGTACAGCTCAACGTCTCTGGACTCGCTAGTGGTCACCTCAGCATGAGGGATTTCGATAATGGCTAGGTTGGTGTCGAAGAGAACGAACGAGGAACTAGGCAAGTCAGCCATGGGGGCTGACAGGGGGACGATCCCGACACTGACGTTGGGCATCCTCGACATGGTGATGAGCTTGTCCATCTGCGCTGCCAGCATTGCGGGCGGAACGATTTGCCACCGAAGCACGGACTTTGTGATCACGAAACGGAAGCTACGAGTGGTGTCGTAAAGAACCCCTTGGCGAAGGAGGCGTGCGCCCATCATCTTCTCTAGGACGCGACCGTTTTAGCCTGCTGTCCGCTGGCTTCCCGCAGTTCCCGTAGCGCCCGACCGATATTGATGTTGTTCACGCTGGCTTGTGCCGCTCCCACCAGTCACGGAAGGGGGCAGCGTTACTCATGGCCGAGTCTCGGCGCTCTAGCCATTCCTGAGCTTGCTCCTCAGGGATCAGTTCAGCCCCTAGGAATTCACCGCCACCGCCGTACTGCATAGTTACGACGGTGTGCTCATCGAACGCCCAAAAGTCTGGTACTCCCTTAAGGGGGTTCGGTCGCTCGGTGGTGTCGAGAATGAAGAACTCTTCCCCGGCTTCTTGGTTGCGCACGTAACCCCACCCGAGTTCAAACCGAAGATAGTCACTCAGGGGACGGGAAAGAATGTGAACCCGGTACATGCGCCTACCGGCTTGCGTGGCGTCTCGTACGGTCGTGACCCAACCGGCCGACTTGTACTCTTCCGGTTGCGGCTTGCCAGTCAAGAACGCCTGATAAGCCTCGACGCCGCCCGATTTGCTGTAGTCGTCCAGAGTTTCCAGCCGGAACGCTTCTTGCTGAAACTCCTTGAAGAGGTTCCCGAAGTCTTCAGGCGAGATGTTCACGGGCCACCCTCAAAAGCAGAGACATGGGGATACGGACGGCGGTTTCGTTGTTCGGCAGCCGCATGGTGGTGAGTGCTTCCTCGTCGTCCACCTTGAAGCCCTGCACTAAGACGTTCTCCGTGCCCGCTACCGCCCACACGGTCGGGCACGGCCCCTCGTCACACTCGCTTGCGAGCTGGGTGAGCTTCACGGGCTGACCCCCTGCGTAGGTTGGTGTCCTGTTCGATCCTCGCGACGCTGTGACATACGGGTCAAGGTGGACCAGTTGAGAGAACAGGAAACTCAGCACGCCAGCCCATGCCGCAGCCACGGGGGAAAAAGCAGCCTCGCCGACCTCCGCCGGACGGCTGCCGGCCCCGGCGTCAGGCGCCGCCCACCAGCATTTCCGCCGCCGCGATGCCCGATACGCGGGTCGCCCCGTGGGTGATCACGTGGACGGCGCCGAGTGTCGTGCCCGTGGGGACGCCCATCTCTACGACCAGGGCGTCGGGGCGGGTGCGGAGGAGGCGGGTCAGGGTGTCCGACATCCAGCGGTGGCGGGCCGCGTCGCGGACGACGAGTACCAGGGCTCTGCCGTTCGCCGGGCCGAGGACCACGCGGTCGAGGACCTCGTCCGTGCCGTCGTGGCCGGCGAGCTCGGGCTGGGTCAGGCGCGCGGACGTCGTGTCGGGGCGCAGGTCGCGCAGCGGGTCCGCGACGCCCCAGGGGGTGCCGCCGTCCACGGCGGGATTCATCACCGGCGACAGCTCCACCACGTGCGGAGCCACCGTGAGCGGCAGCGGGGGCCCCGACGAGCCGGGGCGCCGGTACACCCGCACCGCGCGGCGTGCCGCGACCAGGCCGATGTCCGAGCGGTCGCCCGCCCTGGTCACCGCCCGCGCCCGCCCGCCGGACCAGGCGGCGAACTCCCGTACCCGCCGGCTCGCCTCCGTGAGCCGCGGCTCCGGCAGCCGTCCGTCGAGCACCGCCTTCACCAGCGCGCCCGCGAGCAGCTCCACGGTGGACTGCTCGGCGCTCTCACCCCCCACGCACACCGCGTCCACGCCGCCAGCGACCGCCAGGACCGTCGCGCCGTCGATGCCGTACCGGTCGGTGACCGCGCCCATCTCGATGCCGTCCGTGACCACCATGCCGTCGAAGCCGAGTTCGCCGCGCAGCAGGTCGTTCAGGACGTGCGGGCTGAGCGTCGCGGGCAGGGTCGGGTCGTAGGCGGGCACAAGGAGGTGGGCCGTCATGATGGCGCGCACTCCCGCCTCCGTGGCGGCGATGAAGGGCGGCAGGGCGGTGCGCGCGATCTCCGCTGCGGTGCCCTTGACCTGCGGCAGGCCGAAGTGCGGGTCCACGGAGGTGTCGCCGTGGCCGGGGAAGTGCTTGGCGCAGGCGGCGACGCCGGACGCCTGCAGGCCGCGGATCCAGGCCGCCGTGTGCCGGGACACGACATCGGTGCGGGAGCCGAAGGAACGTACGCCGATGACGGGGTTCAGCGGGTTGGAGTTCACGTCGGCGCTCGGCGCGTAGTTCAGGGAGACGCCCGCGGCGTGCAGTTCGCGCCCGATGTCGCGGGCGACGCTCTCGGTCAGGTCGACGTCGTCGACGGCGCCGAGCGCCAGATTGCCGGGGCGGGAGGCGCCCGTCCAGGCCTCCATGCGGGTCACGTCACCGGCCTCTTCGTCGATGGCGACGAGCAGGTCGGGGTTCTCTGCCCGCAACGACGCGGTGAGCGCCGCGACTTGCTCGGGGTTGACGATGTTCCGCCCGAAGAGCACCACCGCGCCGAGCCCGTCGGCGATCCTGCGACGCAGCCAGTCCGGTGCCTCCGTCGTGCCCACGAACCCTGGCTGCAGTACGGAGTTGGCGAGCTGCTCCAGCTCGGGGTGTCTGCTCGAGACCATGCCGGGACCTCCGAGGGGGCGGTGGGTGGGAGACCGGACTGTGGGGCCGGTCGGTGGACTGGAGCCAGCCTTCGGCGGTGGTCGGGCCGCCGGGCGACTTGGTACAGGCCAATCGGATGCTGGCTTAGACCAATTGGCGCTGTCAAGGAGTGCGAACCGGCAGGAAACGGAGGATGAAGCAGCAGATGGAAGAGGGGGGTTGCAGCTTCCGCAACGTCGTGGGGCCGCTGGGAGACGTCATTCCGGCCACCCCACGCCCACCACCCACCGAGGCCACCTTGTACGGCGCCCCTTCGCGCGATGGAATTCCGGGGAGCGGGGCAGGCCACGGCAGGGCGGGCAGGCACGGCGCGCACCGGGGGACTCCGCGAGCGGCGGCGGGGCCCGGCCTGGGCCGGGCGAAGGAGGTACACCGTGCGGCGTTACGAACTCGTCGGCAGGCGCGACATCAGGCTGGTCAGCAACGCCCCGGTGCCCGATCCCGGGCCGGGCCAGGTCCTCGTGCGGGTGCGCTCGTGCAGCGTCTGCAACCGCAGCGACCTCGCGTACTACCACTACCACGGCCTCAGGGAGCACTGCGCGACCGGTTGTTACGGCCATGAGGTGGCGGGTGTGGTCGAGGCGACCGGGCCCGGAGTGACCCGGGTCGCGGCCGGGCAGCGTGTCTTCGTGCGCACCCCGCTCACCACCGGGTACGCGGAGTACGCCCTGGCCAGGGAGATCTCCGTCGGTGCGCTTCCCGACGGGATCCCCTTCGAGCAGGGCTCCATCCTCCAGCTCCTGCCGCTCGCGGTGCACGCCACGCGCGGCGTCGGCCTCGGCGACCGGGTCGTCGTCATCGGTCAGGGGCCCGTCGGCCAGATGGCGCTGCGCATGGCGCTGCGGCGCGGCGCGGCCCATGTCACCGTGGCCGACCTGGACGACTGGCGGCTCGAACGGTCGCGGCGGGCGGGCGCCCACGCCGCGCACCGCGTCGACGGCAGCGCGGACCGCCTCGCGGCCCTGGGAAGACTGTTCGCCGAGCAGGGGGAGGAGTACGACGTCGCCATCGACGCCGTCGGCACACCCACCACCCTCAACGCCTGCGTCGGTCTCGTACGCCAGAACGGCCTCGTCGTCATGCTCGGCACACACCACGTCGACACGCACGTCACCGTCGACCTCGTGACCTGGGAACGCAAGGGCCTGCGGGTGCACAGCTCCGCCGAGCCGGTGGACACCGCGCGCGCCGAGGCCCTCGCGGTCGCCGAACGTCTCCTGCGCCACGGCGCGGAGACGTTGCGGCTGCCCGATCTGCACACCCACACGTACGCGCTCGAAGAACTTCCCAAGGCCATGGAGCAGTTGTCCGCGAGCAGGTCCCTCTACCCGGACGCGGAACGCGCCCCCTACGACGGGCCGCCGCCCGAGACGCTGAAGGTGGCGATCGTGCCGTGAGGGAGAGGGAGAGGGAGAGGGAGAGGGAGAGGGAGGGGTGCGGGCGTGCCGTGCGTGACCAGTGTGGGCAGGGCACCCGCACCCGCACCCGCACCCGCGCGCGGGCGTGGGCGTGGACGCGGGCGAGAAGGCGGGGGCGAGGGCGGTGAGATGGGCTGTCGCCGGGTACGGCGATGTCGTGGAGCGGCGGGTGCTGCCCGCGCTGTGGGCGCTCGGGCAGGAACCCGTGCGCGTCTGGGGCCGCGACGGGCGCAGGGCCGCGCGTGTCGCCGCACGCCACGAGGTGCCGTACGGCACCGACGACGAGGGCTCCCTGACCCGGGGCGTGGACGCGGTGTACGTGGCCACGCCCGTCGTACGCCATGTCCCCCTGGTGCGGCGGGTGCTGGCCGTGGGCCTTCCCGTACTCGTGGAGAAGCCGCTGGCAGGCGGGTTGCGGACGGGTGCGGTACGCGAGGCCGAGGGCGGGCCCTGTGCGGGTGTCGCCTACTACCGCAGGCTCGCGCCCGCCGTGCACCGCCTGCGCGAGGAGCTGAGAGGGAGCACGCCTGAGCGCGTCGAGGTGCGCTTCCGGTGCGCGTTCGATCCCCGGCCCGGGCATCCGATGCGGTGGCGTACGGATCCCGCCCTGTCCGGGGGCGGGGTGCTCGCCGACGCAGCGAGTCACCGAATCGACCTGCTGCACCTGCTGTTCGGGCGGGCGGACGAGGTGCGGGCCCGCCTGGACCGCCGCTTCCCCGAGGGCGCCGAACGGTCGGCCGACGTGGAGTTGCGGTGGGCGTCGGGCCTGCGGGCGCGGGTGCTCGCGGAGTGGAGCGACGCGCCCCCCGTGGACCGCTTCGAGGTGAGCGGCGGCGGCCGAGTCCACACGCTCGACCCACTGGACTCGGGCCATCTGCGCTGCCGTGCGGCGACGCAGGGCGGACCGGCGGTGACGCAGGGCGGACCGGCGGTGACGCTGGGCGGCCCGGAGGCGGTGGGAGGCGGGCGGAGAGAGGCGGAATGGATGCTTCCGCCCGCGCCCAACCCCCATCAGCCGCTCATCGCCGACTTCCTGGAAGCCATCGCCGACGGCAGGCCCCCGGCGTGCCCCCTCTCGCAGGGGCACCTGGTGGACGAGGTGATCGTGGCCGCGGAGCAGTCCGCCGCGGCGGACTGCGCCCCCGTCCGGCTGCCGCCGCCCGCCCCCGAGGACACCGCGCCGCTCAGGCCCCGTCGTCCGCCGACCACGCCCGCAGCCACCGCGGGTCCGGCGCGTCCGACCGGCGCATGAAACGGGTGTCTATGGACAGCCGCATCGCCTCCGTCGTCGCGTCGAGGGAGGCGTGGATGATGCGGGGCAGGTGCACCATGAGGTCGCCCGCCGCGAAGTCCGTCCACAGCCAGCGGCGGTCCAGGCTGCGCGCGGTGAACTCCAGGTCGTGGCAGATCTGGCGGCGGTCACCCGGCCGGTCCGTGGTGTCCCGCAGGGACTCGTACGCCGCGGCCGGCAGTTGGTGCGAGCCCTCCAGATAGACGAGGGCACCCGACTCCGGCGGGCAGTCGCCGACGGGGATCCACGTCGTGACGACCCGTGGCGAGCCCTCGTTCATGTAGTCGAAGTCGACATGGGCACGTGAGGCCCTGCGCACCCCGCGGTGGAAGTGGCGCAGGATCCGGCGCGGCAGCATCCGGACGTCACCGCCGAGCAGACCGGCGGCCAGCCCGCGCAGGCGCGGATCGTCGAGGAAGCGGTCGAAGGTCTCCGAGCGGACGAAGGCGTGCGCGGGGTGCCCGGCCACCCCGTGCTCGGGCATCCCTTCCGGCACCCGGCCGGAGAACACGCCCTCGCGCGCGCTCGTGCCCGGCGCGAGGAATCCGGCGGGCAACTGCGAGAAGTACCTGGCCCGTAACCGCAGGACCTCCTCGCGGTCGAGGAAACCCGGCAGATACAGATAGCCGTCCGCGTGCAGTTGCTCCCGCAGGGTCCCCGGATCCGGCAGGGGATCCGTGCCGGTGGCGCGCAGCGGACCGAAGAGCTCGGGGGAGAAGGGTATGGCTACGCCGTTCGACGAGAGATTCACCAGGAGTCCTAACGTCAGCGGATGGTCAGTAGACGCCTTCGACGGCCCCGTGCGGCCCGGTCAGGCCGTCGCGGAAGACCTGGACCGCGGCCACGCCCTCCCAGGGGAACCAGGGGTGCGGACCTGTCCTGATCGCGCTGTCCCGTTCCAGGAGGTTGGGCAGGAAGAGGTCCTCCAGGAGGGTGGTGACGCGCACGCGCCCCCGCTCGCCCACGGGTACCACGCGCCAGGGATCGGCGGGGTAGACGACCTCCAGGACCGCGAAGGGCGGTGGCAGATGGTAGGAGTGGCCGGTGCCGCCGGGCGGCGCGGGCGCCCCCGGCACCGCGTCGGCCTGTAGGGCATGGCCGGCCAGGGTGTTGCCGTACGTGTCGATCCACTGCACGCCGTCGAGGTGCTCCTGGCGCAGGAAGGCGGCCTCGGCGGCGGAGCACGTGGTGCCGCCCGTGCACACCGCGCGGATGCCGTAGGTGTGCAGCGGCCGTGGCAGCCGCATGGCGAGTTCGAGGAGCAGCCGCGAGGTGGTGAACAGGAGCGAGGGACGCTCGGCGGTCAGCAGGGTCAGGGTCTGCTCCACCAGGTGCGAGGTGTACGCGTCCGCCTCGCCGCCCGCGCGCAGGGACGCCTTCACCCAGCGCGGGTCGAAGTCGATGGCGTACACCGCGCCGCACCAACTGTCGGCGAGGCCCTCCACGAAGTGCCCGTACGCGTGCGGGCCGCTCGGTGTCATCGCGAGGACGTCGCCGCCCGCGACGCCGCGCGCCTCCAGGACGGTCCGGTAGATCTCCACGTCGTACGCGAGCCGCGTCACGTTCACGATACGGCAGGGCGCACCGGTGGTGCCGCCCGTCTCGAAGACCCGGAACGGCCGGTCCCGGTAGCCGCGCGGGCGCAGGTCGAGGGCGCTCGCGGCCCGCAGTTCGCCCTTGTCGAAGAGCCCGAAGAGCTCAAGGGCCGCGAAGCCGTCGACGTCCGTGAGCGGGTCGAAGCCGAGCCTGTCCCTGCGGCCGACCCAGAACGGGGAGCCCGTCTCCGGCTCGAAGTGCCAGCGCATCATGCGGCGCGTCCACGTGTCGAGGTCCACGGCCAGCTCGGGCACGCGCTCGCGCAGGGTGTCGTACAGGGTGTCGAAGGTGACCTGCGGGGCGTGCTCCGCCCGGGACGAGGTGGTCATGGCTGTTCTCCTGGTGCCGCCGGCGGTCGGTACACGAACAGGGAGTCGTCGGCGAGGGCGCGCGCGGCGTCGGCGCCTGCGCCGAGCACGGCGGCGAAGGGGAAGGGGACCTCGTGTCCGGCGAGCGGATGGCGCGCCTTGTCACCGAGACCGTCGTCGCCAAGGCCCTCGTCGCCGATACTGCCGACGCCGAGGCCGCCGTCACCGAGACCGCCGTCGCCGCGGCCGTGCAGCAGCGCGAGCAGCGGGCGTGCGAAGAGGTCCCCGCGGGCGCCGCGTACGAGGGCGGGCTCGCGGGTGAGGACCCGGTCGCCGGGGCGCAACCGGTCGAGTACGGAGGCGACGGCGCGCTCTGCCTCGGCGGGATCGCGGAAGGCGGTCAGCGGCCAGTGCGGTTCCGCGGGGTCGGGGGCGGGGCCGGGGTGCAGCGCGTCGAGCGCCGTCGCGAGGGCCTTCGCCAGGGGTTCCGGGTCGTGGTCCACGCACACGACGGTGCGTACGTTGCTGCAGAACCGGCCCGAGTCCGCGGCGACCAGCGGCAGCAGCCAGGCCACCGTGTCGGCGATGGCGAGTGGGCCGGAACCGCCACCGTCGGCACGGGCCGGGTCGGGCGGCGGCACGAGGGCGCAGCCGCGCCCTGGCCCGTGCAGCGTGAGCGCCGCCGAGTCCCGTACCGAAGCCGCGAGGCCCGCGCCGCCGTACACCACGTGCCGGTCGGTCAGGCCGATCAGGCCGTGCAGGACGCGCTGTTCGGTGGGGTACAGGGCGAGGCGCTGCGGGGGCCAGCCCACGGCGAGGAGGGCGGCGACCAGGCGGGCGGCGGAGAACGGCTCGCGGCGGCTGGGACGCACCCAGACGCACGCGGACCGCTCGGCCTCGTCGAGGACGGAGTCCAGGCAGGTGAACGTGTTGCCGGGCAGGGACACCAGGGCGAGTGCCTCGTCGGGCACGGCGGCCCCGCGACGGGCGGCACCGTCGTGGAGCAGCGCGCCCCAGCGGTCGACGAGGGGGCCCGGCAGGCCCGCGCTCTCCCACAGCGCCGTCCGGAACCCGGCCGCGCTCTGCGGTCCCAGGCCGCCGACCGTGACGGTGCCGTGCCGGAACAACTCAAGGGCGGCGAGTACGCGTTCACGGCGGTCGGTGAGCGGGGGCAGGCCGTGGTGGACGGTGTCCCACCAGCGGCGGTCGGAGTGGGCGACGATGTGCGGGACGAGCGCGAGGCGGGTGCCCGCGGGGCCCGGCAGGGGGGCGGTGTCCAGGGACGGCTGCCATTCGCCCCTGCGGAACGCGTGGACGCCCGGCGTCCCCTGCTCTTGTCTGCCTGGTTCCCCCGGGAGTTCGCCGTCGAGTGGCCCCCCTGCGTACGGCGCCGTCACGACAGCTCGCCGCGCAGCGCTTCGACCACCCGGAGCTGTTCGGCGCGGGTGAGCGTCGGATACAGCGGCAGGGCGATGTGGTGCCGCGCGAACCAGCGGGCCTGCTCGAACGGCCCGTCGACGACGGGCGCGCCTGCTCCGGTCCCCGCGCCTGCTCCGGTCCCCGCGCCTGCTCCGGTCCCCGCGCCTGCTCCGGTCCCCGCCCCCGCTCCGGTCCCCGCCCCCGCTCCGGCTCCCGCCCCCACTTCGGTACGTGTCGCCTCCGCCGACGCGAAGTACGGCTGGTCGCACAGCAAATGGTCGTACACCTCACCCGCGAGGGACACCCCGTGCCGTTCGCGCAGCCGCTTCTTCAGGAGGGCCCGGTCCACGGGGGCGTCCAGATAGGCGAGGTACTTGTAGTAGTTGCTGTGCACTGCGGCGGGCACCGTGTGGGCACGGACGCCGGGCACGTCGGCCAGCAACTCGTCGTACTCGTAGGCGAGTGCGCGCCGCGCGGCCAGCGTGTCGTCGAACCGCTCCAGGTCCACCGTGCCGACGGCGGCGTGCAGTTCGCTCATGCGCCAGTTGCCGCCAGGGCGGTCGTGCAGGGTCGAGCCCTGGGCGCTCTTGCCGTGGTCGCGCCAGCGCCGCACCTGCTCCGCGTCCTCGGCGTTCGCGCACGTCACCAGGCCGCCCTCGCCGCTCACCGCGACCTTCGTGGGGAAGAAGGAGAACGCGCCGAACCGCCCGAAGGCACCCGCGAACCGGTCGCCGAGGGTCGTGCCGAGCGCGTGCGCGGCGTCCTCCACGACCGCGACGCCCCGCCGCTCGCACAGGGAGATCACGTCGTCGAGTGCGGGCGAGACGATACCGCCGATGTGCACGGGAAGGACGGCCGCCGTGTCCGGATGGCGGTCGAGCGCCGCGCGCAGGGCGTCCGGGTCGATGCCGAGCCCGTCGAGCTCGATGTCGACGAACCGTACCCGCGCCCCCGCCCGCACGGCGGCCGCCGCCGTGGCGAAGAACGTGTTGACCGGTACGAGCACGGTGCGTCCCGCCACCCCGACGATGCGCAGGGCGATCTCCAGAGCGGCCGCACCGGAGGCGACCGCCACGCCCTCGCGCCCCGTCCAGGTCCGTGAGAGCTCCTCGAAGCGGGCGAGCCCCGGGCCCTGCGTGAGGTGGCCGGAGGCGAGCGCGGCGTCGACCCGGTCGAGGACGGCGCGGCGTTCGGCCACCCCGAAGTGGACGCGCTGGGCGGGCACGTCGCCGACCGCCCCGGACGCCCCGGACGCCTCGGCCCCGCGGCTCAGGGCGCGGGCGAAGAAGTCGGCCGCGTGCCGTACGTGTGTGCCGTGCCCCATGGGGAGTTCACGCACGTCGAGGCGGTCCGTGGCGGCCGCCGCCCGGTAGCCGCGGCGGACGATGCCGGCGGCGGCGCGGGCGTCGGCCGGTTCCAGGTAGGCGTCGTCGGTGCCGAACTGCAGGTGCAGCGGGGCCGGGGCGAGCGCGGCGTAGAGGTCGCCCAGGTCGGCGTACTCCAGGATGCCCGGCAGGACCGCGCCCTCGTACCCGGTCAGGAGCCGTTCGTACAGCGCCGGATAGCTGCCGAGGTGGCTGGCCGCGCACACCGGCAGCGGGCGCGGTGCGAGGAGCGCGGTGTGCAGGGCGACGGCCGCGCCCAGGCTGTGCCCGAACAGGCCCACGCGGTCGGCGTCGACGAGACGGTGCGAGGTGAGGACGTCGAGGGCGCCCAGGGTGTCGCCGACAAGGGCGCCGAGGAGCGAGCGGCCGGTGAGGGCGAAGGCGTGCGCCAGCAGCGCGCCCTCCTCGCGCCCGGCGCGCCGCTGTTCGTCGAGGCCACCGCCGATGCCGTGCTCGAAGGTCAGCGTGACGAACCCGGACCGGGCGAGGTGCTCGGCGACGTTCCGGTCGGGGAAGTCCGGCGGGCTCTCACCGGTGAGCTGCTCCAGGCGGGCGTTCTTGCCGCCGAGGACCAGGACGGCGGGGGCGGGGGCGGTGGTGTCGGGCGGCGCGAGCAGGGTGCCCTGGAAGGCGCCCCGCGACGGGGAGTTGAGGGTCAGGCGTTCGCGCCGCAGGCCGTCGGCGACGGTGGTGTCGACGGCGGTGATCTCCAGCGGGGCGCGTTCGACGCGGGCCAGGCGCTCCACGACCGCTCGGACCCCGCGGGACCAGGCGGTGTGCGCGGGGGCGTCGGAGAGGGGTGGGGTGGGGCGCAGGGTGGGTTCGGCTCCGAGCAGGCGGCGCACGTGGGTGGTCTGCATGCGGGTGCGATCGCTCCTGTGAGTGTGCGGGTGGCTGGCCCTCGCGGGGCGCCCCGGGCCCGCCCCTTCCCGAACCGGGGGGCTGCGCCCCCCGGGCCCCCCCTTTTCGGCGCTTCGCGCCTTGTCCTCAAACGCCGGACGGGCTGAAAGTGCACCGGCACGGGCTGGAACTGCTCCGGCACGGGCTGGAACTGCTCCGGCACGGGCTGGAACTGCGCCGGGACGGGGAGGGGAACGGGGCGGGCGGATGGGCAGGACTCAGACGAAGTCTGCGTGCAAGGTGTCCGGGACCTCGACTGCGTACGCGTCCAGCGCCTCGTCCAGTTTGATCTGGCCGCGCTTCAGGAGCTCCAGGAGTTCGTTCTGCGGGCGGTAGAAACACGACTTGCACAGGTCCGTGCGGTTGGGGTTGGTGGACTCCCACTCGGCGCGCGGGCCGCCGTCAAGGACCGTGGGGTAGCCGAGGTCGACGACGTCACCGATGCGGTACCGGCTGTTGAGGTGGACCTGCGGGCACGGGTAGAGGTGGCCGTCGGCGCCCACCGCCGTCACGAAGCGGCTGTAGTGGCAGCGCTCGAAGTCGCCCTCGACCTCCTCGACCTGGTCCATGGGGCCGCGGTCCAGCTTCGGCACCGACACCTCGAACTCGTCCGTGGACAGGGCCGCGGCCTCGGTGAGCGAACCGGAGATCTCCGCCATC
Organism: Streptomyces aureocirculatus; assembly: GCF_000720475.1. GTDB lineage: Bacteria > Actinomycetota > Actinomycetes > Streptomycetales > Streptomycetaceae > Streptomyces > Streptomyces aureocirculatus. The sequence continues at coordinate 144,430 of NZ_JOAP01000007.1, read as the reverse complement.
ACGGACTCGATGGTCTCGTGGCCCATCGCGCTGTAGAACTCCGGCTCGAAGCGGACGTAGTGCGCACCGGACTCGTGGGCGATGCGGGCCGCCGCCAGGATCTCGCGGTAGTTCTGCATCGTGATCACATAGTTGAAGCCGATGCGGAAGTCCGGGGCGACCGCGTTGTCGCGCAGATGGCCGATCGTCCCGATGAACTTGGAGAACGTCTGCTCGCGGTCGCGGGTGATGTCGTTGAACGTGGCCTCGGTGCCCGCGTTCATGCCGACCCGCACCCAGGTGTGGGTCGCGGTGACACAGTCGGCGACCTTGGGGCGGCCGAGCCGGGAGCCGTTGGTGATCAGGCCGATGCGCAGGCCGGAGTCGTGCCCGGCGTGGCAGATGTCGGCGTAACCCGGGTGGATGGTGCACTCACCGCTGCCGCAGAACGTCACGGCGCGGCCCTCGTTCTCGGCGAACTCCTTGAGCAGGGTGATCGCCTTGTCGGTGGTGAGGGAGTCCTTGAACGAGAACAGGTCGTAGAACTGCTCCTCGTTCGGTGAATGGAAGTTGCAGAAATTGCAACGCATATTGCAGGCGCCCATGATGCCGATCCGCATGTGGACCGGTTTGATCTCTTCGTCTGCCACGAATCGTCGCAGGAGATCACCGTGCGCCAGAACTTTCTGCGGCGAGTGCGCTTGATCGAGACTTACGTCCGGGAGACCGTCACCGTTCTTGGGTGCGGCCAGGTCGATATCGCGGGCACCTTCAGTGCTGTTCACGAACCCCTCCACGCGCTTTTGGGCTGCGTTTTACGTTGTCCGAGCGACCTTGGCGACAGTAGGAGAGCGCTTCCTGGAGTGTCAACGGGTCTAGACAACCGAGAAGTTGAGTAAACATCTATCGCGTCATCGATTCAGGCCAATGTGGGGGGCACGTGTTGTTGTCACGTGCCATCCCGCGCGCCGACCGCGTGCAGTCCCCCGTGCCGTCCCCCGTAACGCCCCCGTGCCGTCCGTCAGGGGCAGGGGTGCCGGAACGTCTTCGCGAAGGTCCGGTACGTCGTCTGCGGCCCGCGGTCCTTCGCGGCCGGATGCTCGATGACGGGTACCGGCTTGCACACCGGCCACTGGTCGGTGTCCGAGGACTTCTCGAACCCGTAGGTGCCCGCCGCGCCCTGAAGGCAGCCGATGCAGCGGGTGGACTCACCGGTGTCGACGATGCTCGCGTCGATGAGGGTGTTGTAGACGTCGTCCTTCGTCGGTGTCCTCACCGGTGACGGCGTGCCCGTGGAGCCCTCGGTGCCCTCGTTCGCCTCCGAGTACGACCGGTCGAAGGCGTTGGCCAAGAGCATGAAGGCGTCGTGGTACATGATCGCGTAACCGTCGTCGAGGGGCTTGGGCCCGAGGCCGTACGGCTTCTTCATCTTGTCGAAGACCGAGAGGAAGCCGCCGAGGCCGACGGGCGCGCCGCTCTTCGCCAGCCACCACTCGGGTGTCACCGAGGCGGCGGCGACCAATGTCGTCCGCGTTTCCCGCAGCATCGCGGTGAGTTCATCGGTGGTGAGGGTCGGTTCGAGGCCGATGCCGACTTTCAGGATGCGCACGGGGTTGTCGCGGTCGCAGGAAGGCTCCTGTGACAGGCGTTTCACGAGTGCCGGGAGATCCTGGTCGCGTCCGGCGAAGAACACGGTGTCCGAGTCGGTCACACAGATCTTCTGCGCGGCGGACTGGAATCGCTGCGGGATGCCGGCGGCCGGTCCCGTCGAACCGAGGAACGAGGCCGAGCGCTTGCGCAGCCCGTACTTCTCACCGAATTTCTTCTCCAGGAGCCGGTGGAGATTGCGCGAGTACACGTCGTCGGGTCGGCTGTCGAAGACGAGGAAGCCCTTTCCCCGGCCCTTGTTCTTCTTCAGGTACTGATCGAGTGCATCCACCAACAGGTCGTTGTTCGGTGAGGTCTTGAAGAAATACGGGGCGTTCATGTCGGCGGAGGTGATGACCGGGCCCACGGTCGCGATACGTCGCTCGCTCAGTGCCCGCATCGCGTCCCGGGTCTCGGGCGTGCTGCTCGGCAGGCCCATCACGCCCACCAGCGGCGTCTGCCGGTCGTCCGTGAGCCCTTCGAGGTCGTCGACCACGGGACGCCACTCGTCGAGGTCCTTGCCGTCGGGCGCCATGAGGAGCTGGTAGTGGGGCCCGCCGCTGCTGTTGGCGCGCAACTGGGCGGCGTGCGCACCTGCCAGGGCGCGGCGGATCATGTCCGCGGTCATGGCACTGGAGTCGTCGGAGGTGAAGGGCATCATCAGCGCGATGCGGCCGTACGGCATCGGCGTCTGGCCCAACTGCGGGGCCGACCAGGCCTTCGCCACCCGCGCGTTCTCGTCAGCGACGGCTTCGACCAGCGCCTTGATGTCGTCGTTCGCCTCGAACGCCTCGTCCGTGACGCCCACGCACTCGCCGTCACGCTTCTCCAGGCCCCCGGCGCAGTCCCCGGGACGCGTCGCGAGATACACGACCACACCCACGGCGATCAGGACCAGCGGCACCAGGACGGCGACGGCCTTGTCGAGGGGGCCGAACCCGTTGCGACGGCTCAGGAACATGCTTCCTCACAGTTCGGGCAGCGGGAGGGGGCGCTTGGCGCGGACGGCGGCGGGCCAGGTGCGGGCGGCCTGGCTCAGGACCGCGCGCCAGGACTGGTGCCGCAGCGAGAGGAACGCCAACTCGGCTCCGATGTCGTCGCACAGGTCGGCCTCCGGCTCGGCGGCCGCGTCGGACAGGTACCACAGGCCGTGCAGCAGCCTGTTGATGCAGCGGTCGATCTCGTCTATGTCGTGATAGCGCTCGTCGAACGCGCCCGCCGCCATCTCGGCGCGCTCGTCGTCCCAGTCCGCCGCGGGCGGGGGCGGTGCCGTCGCCGCGTACCACAGGCAGTTCAGCCAGCGCAGCGCGCTCTGCCGGTCCTGCTCCGACTGGAACTCCTCGGACAGCGCCGCCACCACCGTCTTCGCGTCCCCGGCCGCCAGCGTGTGGCGCAGCGCGTCGGCCTCGCTGTCCTCACCGCGCGTGGTGTGGTGGCGCCGCAGGAAGCCGTGGATCTCCTGCCAGCCGCGGCGCGAGTCGGTGCCCTGGGAGGTGCGGCGGGCCTCGTGCACGAGGAGGGTGTGAAGGAGCGGGTCGGCGGCGAGGGGCCGGTCCTGCGGCGTGTCGTGCTGCCAGTGCTCGGCCTCCAGATAGTCGGCGGCGGCGTTCGCGGGCAGTTGTTCGGGGCCCTCCAGGCGCAGATGCGCGGCCAGCGCCTGCGCGGCCGTGCTGTCGCGGGCCAGGGACAGCGGTACGAGCCGGGCCCGCTGGTGCGGCGAGGGCAGCAGCCGCTCCAGGATCGCCTGTGTCACCGGCACGCCGTCGGCGGTGGTCAGTTCGAGGAGGTTGCGCGGCCCGAGCGGACCCGCGGGCGGCCCTGGCGCGGAGTCCCGTGCCGCCGTCGCGCGGGTGTGGTCGAGGACGGCCTCGCACAGCACACTGCCGGCCAGCGGGTGCCCGCCGGTGAGGGTGTGCAGCGCGGACGCCAGATACGGGTGCAGCGGAGCCGACGCGGCGTCCAGCATCAGCAGGACGTCGTCGCGGCTGAGCGGGGTGAGCGGCACCACGAGCAGACCCGCCGACGGGGCGTGTCCTGTGCGCCGCCAGTGCGTCGAGGTCACCAGGTCCGGCAGTGCGCGGTGGGTGGCGTCCCCGGCGTCGGCGGGGGCGTCACCGAGCCGGGTGGCGACGACCACCAGCGGGTCGTGCTGGGAGGTGCCTGGCCGTGCGCGGTACGCCAGGACGAGGTCGACAAGGCGCTCGCCCGCGGGGGAGTGGGTGTTGTCGAGCAGGACCAGGGGGCGCGGGTCGCGGTTCAGGCGCTGCCACTTGCTGCGGGCGGCGGTGAGGTCCTCCAGGAAGGCGTGCACGAGGGTCTGTTCGGCCGCCTGCCGGTAGTCGCCGCCGCGGTGGAACCAGTCGGCGAGCCGCACGAGGCCGTCCTGGCCCTCCGCCGCCGTGCCCGTGGTGCCCTCGGACTCGGCGTACCGGTCCTGGTACCACTGGCGCGGCGGTGCGGACCCGCGCCCGCGCGCGTACCGCTCGAAGTACTCGGCGAGCGCCGCGTGCGCGACGGCGTGCCGGTCGTGCCGGGCGTCACCGGCGTGCTGCGGGACCGCGTCCTGTACGTCACCGCCGTCCAGGCGCCCCCGAAGGCGGCCCGCCCACCGCTGGGCGACGTCCGCCTCGGAGCCGGACTCCAGGTGGCAGGCGAGCAGGAGGCGGGCGAGGCGCAGGGTGGTGGTCCGGGTGCGCTCGCCGTGTTCGCCGTGTTCCCCGTACCCGGCGAAGACGGCGAGCAGGCCGGGAAGCAGCAGCGGGAAGCGCCGGCCGGTGTCGGGTGCGAGCGAGCGCACGAGGTCGGCGAGGAGCCCGACGACCTGGGGGGTCTCCGCGGTGTCGACGAACGCGAGCGGCAGCCGCCCGGCGTAGTGCCGTTCCAGGGCGCGCAGGACGGCGGTCCTGCCCATGCCGTGCCGTCCGGTGAGGAGAACCAGCGGCAGGTCCTTGTCGTACTCCCAGGGGACCCGGGTGCGCTGGGCGTGGGCGAGACCTGTGAGGCGGGGGACCAGACCGTGGAGAAGCGGATCGCGTGCGTACAGCCGAGGGGCTTCGGATGTGTGCATCTCGCCGGATTCCGCTCCCGTCCTTGGCAGCCCGCTTGCTTCCCGTCCCGCCGGTACCGAAGGCCTCCCGGGGGTTCCATGCCGGTGTCAACCGCGGTGAAGGTGCATGAAGTTACACCCACCACTATCCGCTGGCCAGGGCTTACGTGGCAGGGGATCGGGCATATTACGGCGGATCTGTGACACGGTGCGGTATGCGGGCGAAGAGCGTGGTGGGAGTGGTGTGCGGGCGTGATCGGAGGCCGTCCGCAGGGGGGGTGCAAAGGGGGTGCGCAGAGAGGTACGAGGGGGGTGCACAGGGGGCGCGGAGGTGCCGGGATCCGTGGCGGGGGTTCAGGTGCGCGGGCGCACCGCGAGTGCCACGCGCGCGGGCAGCTCGTCCGCGTGGTGCACCTCGCCCGGATAGTCCAGGCGCACCCGGCGCAGCGCGGGGAGACCGGCCAGATGCACCAGGTCGACGGTGTCGAACAGGGTGAGGTGGACGTCCTCAAGGCCCGGCAGGCGTCGTGTGATCCGCCGCAGCGACACCGTGGCGCCGGGCCGGGAGCGCACTTCCAGGGCGGTGAGCTGCGGGATGCGGGCCCCCGGCGGGAAGAGCATCATGCTCAGTTGCTCGTGCGAGAGGCGCAGGGTGCGCAGTGTGGGCAGGTCGGCGAGCAGCGCGTCCCAGTCGTCGGGCCTGAGCCGGTCGCTCGCGTTGTGCAGCCGCAGCTCGCGCAACTGGGTCAGAGCGGTGATGTCGGCCAGCTCGACGGCGTCCGGCGGCAGCGAGAGCAGCCGCAGCGCACCCGGCCGCGGGAGGTCGCGCAGGCCGCGCCACGGCACCGCCGCGCCCAGGAGCAGCGAGTCCAGGTGCGGGCACGCGGAGAGCCGGGCGAGCGGTTCCAGTTGGGGCAGGTCGGCGAGGGTGAGCCGGGACAGCAGGGGCAGTCGGGTCAGCGGCGCGGTGTCACTGATGGCGCGGCAGCCGTGCAGGGCGAGGGCCTGAAGCCCGGAGAACGCCGACAGGAACCCGAGCGACGTCAGCCGCTCGTTGCCGCGCAGGCGCAGCTCGCGCAGGTTGTCCGCGTTCAGGGCGCCGACGATGTCCTGCTCGCTGAAGTCGCCCTGGAGCACCACACGTGCGTACCCGGACATCGCGCTGAGCGCCTTCAACTCGGCAGCGGAACGGACCGTGACGGCCTCGCCCGCGCCGGCGGCAAGCAGCGGCTTGATGATCTCCTCGGCGTATTCGTCGGTGTCGAACCGGTCCCAGTGGGCGAGCAGTTGGGTGCGCACCGCGGGCTGCGTCGTCGTCACGAACTCGCGCAGTTGGGCCAGGGCCGCGTCGCCGCCGATGCGGCAGATCGCGTGCACGGTCGTCACCTCGGCGTCGCCGGAGAGGCTCGCCGCCTCGGGCAGCAGGCCGAGCAGCAGCGTCCCGGTCTCCGCGAGTGCCCTGGCCTCACGCATGCTCCGCGGCGGCAGGAGCTGGGCGGCGCGATCCTCGACGACGGCGCGGATGTCCGGGTCGAGGCGGGTCGCGTGGTCGAGGGAGGCGAGGGCGAGGAGGCGCAGGCGCACCTGCACGGTGTCGTCCTCCTCGCGGTCGGCCCGCGCGGTGAGCCGGGTGAGGAGGTCGGCGCGCTCGTCGGGCCTGGCCTGGGCGACGGCCATCTGTAGCACGTCCTCCCACTGGTCGAGGTGCGCGTGCGCGACGAGGGCCCCGATGTCGTGGTCCTCCAGGGCGGCCTTGGCGCCCAGGAAGTCCTGGAAGGTGCGGTGGATGAAGTCCACCGCGCCGACGCCCGGTTCACGCAGCAGCCCCGAGCGGTCGATGAGCAGCGAGAGGACGAACTCGGCGCTGCCCGCGGCGGCGAGCTGCGGCACGGAAGGCCGCAGCCGATCCACCAGGTCGACGGCCGCCTGCCGTTTCAGGCGGGTGCGTTCGTTGCGGATCAGCCAGTACGCGAGGCGCTTGAGGGGTTCGGTCGCCGACCTCTGGTCCAGGAGCGAGGGCAGATAGCGTTCCTGGTCGCGGCGCTCCAGGAGCATCGCGAGCGCGGCCTCGTACAACGCGACCCGGCCCTTGGGCAGATGGCCCTTGCGTTCACGGTTCAGCGCGCAGATGAGGGTGCACAGCAGCGGGTTGGTGGCGAGGCGGCTCAGCTCCGGCGAGGACCGCAGCGCGCGCATCAGCGTCGCCGCCAGCGCGTTGTCGGGTCCCGCGGCGTCGTGCCAGCGCTGGATGAACCGGCGTACGTGAGCGGGCCGCATCGGCGTGAGAGTGAACTCGCGGAAGCCCTCGCTGCCGAGCCAGTCCAGGGGGAGCGCGGAGGGCCGGGTGGTGACGAGCCACAGGTTGCCGGGGAAGGCCTTGCGCAGCTTGGCGAGCCAGGAGCGGGCCCGGAGCCGCTCGGCCTCGGGGATCTCGTCGACGCCGTCGACCAGGAGCACCCCGCGCCCGGCCTGTAGGACCCGCACCGCCCACCCTCTGGGCTCGCTGCCCGTGAGCGGACAGTCGATCCAGTCCAGGAAGCGGTCGGGCATGGGCAGTTCGGTGTCCTCGCGGGCGAGCGTGCGCAGCGGAAGGACGAACGGCACCCGGCCGAGGAGCTGCGGCAACTGGCCGGGCACCCGGTCCTGCTGCGCGGTGGTGGTCGCGAGCCACTGCACGAGCGTGGTCTTGCCGGTGCCCGCGACACCGCGAAGCAGCACCCGGTCGTGCGCGGCGAGCGCCGCCTCCACCGGGCCCGTGGCGCGCTCCGACTCCGGGTCGGGGTCGACCGCGCGCCCGTCGGCCTCGCCGTTGGCCGCGCCGGGCACCGGTTCGACCGGGTCCCTCGCCGGTACGGCCTCCAGGCTCAGGTAGGCGGTCTCCAGGGGCCAGACCTGGCTCCGCCGGTCGTGCAGGTCGACGCCGTGGATGGTGAGGCTGGAGTGCGCACTGACGACGTAGCGGGTGTAGCGCTCCTCGAAGTCGGTGTCCTCCGCGAGCGTCGTCGGCAGCCGCTCGAGGAGCAGCCGGATCTGCTCCTTCTGTTCGCTCAGACCGCGCCGCAGCTCGACGTGGGAGCGGGCCTCGAAGCCGGGGCGCTTGCTGAACTGGTGGACCAGGTGCAGACAGGCCGTCACGAGCAGTTGGTCGTGCAGGCGGGCGGCGTCGTCGCTGAGCAGCGCGCGCGTCTCCGGGGCGCTGGCGCGCACCAGGGCCGCGGCGAGCTTCTCGGGGCCCAGGTCGAAGGCCTGCACGTCGTCCATGTCCAGCTCGCCGAGGGCGCGCAGGGTGTGGCCGAGCGCGTAGCCGACGGCATTCTGTTCGTCGGGGGCGATGGGCGGGTCGTGGGGGCCCGCCGCACGCATGGCGCGGCGCACCAACTCCCGTGCGAGCTGGTAGAGGTCGGCCTCGCTGAGGGTGCGCCGGTCACCGGTGAAGGACAGCAGGCGCCGGATGCGCACCGGGCGCTCGCCGAACTCCGCGCCCGGCAGGCTCGGGGGCGGCAGCAGCAACCGTTTCACCAGCGGCACCATCACCGACGACGCGATCCGCAGCCCCACCGTGCCTGCGTCCACTCACACCCCCTGCCGTGCACACACCCGCTTCCCGGCACCTTAGACCGTGAGCGGGCACCCGCGCAGCGGGGCGATGACGGCCACCGGGGAACAACTGCCGAGGGGCCCCGCGCGTCGGTTAGCCTCGCGTGGTGACGACATCTGCCGCATCGCGACGGGCACCGAGGCTGCTCGGCATCAGTGACCTGCACATCGCCTATGCCGAGAACAGGAAGTTCGTCGACCAGCTCTGGCCGGAACACGAAGGGGACTGGCTGATAGTCGCCGGTGACATCGGCGAGATGATGCGCGACGTCGAGTGGGCGCTGCGCACCCTCGCCGAGCGGTTCGACACGGTCGTCTGGTCGCCCGGCAACCACGAGCTGTGGACGCCGCTCGACGACCCGAACCAACTGCGTGGCGATGCCCGCTACCGCCATATCGTCGACCTGTGCCGCGACATCGGTGTGCTCACCCCCGAGGACCCCTTCCCCGTGTGGCGGGGCGAGGACGGCCCGGTGGTCGTCGCCCCGCTGTTCCTGCTGTACGACTACACGTTCCGGCCCGAGGGCAAGCAGACCAAGAAGGCGGCCCTCGAGTACGCCTACGAGACCGGCGTGGTGTGCACGGACGAGGTGCTCCTGCACCCCGACCCCTACGCCACCCGCGAGGACTGGTGCCACGCCCGCGTCGCGTACAGCAGGGAACGGCTCGCCGCCCTCGACCCGAAGCTGCCGACGATCCTCGTCAACCACTGGCCCGTCGTCCGCGAGCCCACGCGCATCCTGCACTACCCCGAGTTCGCCCTGTGGTGCGGCACGGAGGCCACCGCCGACTGGCCCGTGCGGTACCGCGCGACGGCCGTCGTGTACGGCCATCTGCACATCCCGCGCACCCTCACCCACGACGGCGTGCGGCACGTGGAGGTCTCCGTCGGCTACCCACGCGAGTGGCAGCGCGACTGGCACCCCTCGCCGCGGCTGTGGCAGATCCTGCCCGAGCCGGAGCAGGTGGAGGGCTTGCGGCCGAGGCGTTGAGCCGGTCTGCGGCCGAGGGTCTCGGCTGGGCTGCGGCGCCCCTGCCGACCTGCCGCGTGCCGATGGATGCGGGCGGGGTCCGGTCCTAGAGTGGGCGCGCAGGCCCGTACCCGCACGACAGGCCCGTACCCGCACGAGGGGACCGCACACGTGAACCCAGGCGCACCCGCCCCCGACGGCTCCGGTCCGGCCTACACCGGCGCCGATCCCGACCCCGGCCCCGAACCCGAAAGGGACACCGGCACAGGCACCCCCACAGCCGCCCGCTTCACCGGTCGCGTCGCCGTGGTCACCGGTGGCGCCTCCGGCATCGGCGCCGCCACCGCCGCCCGCCTCGCCGCGGAAGGCGCGGCAGTAGTCGTCACCGATGTGGCCGCCGAGCGCGGCGAGGCGGTCGTGGCGGCGATCCGGGCCGATGGCGGCCGCGCCGTCCTCGTACCCGCGGACGTCACCGACGCCACCGCCTGGGACGACGTGGTGGCCGCCGCGCACAGCTTCGGCCCCGTCGGCGTCCTGTCCGCCAACGCCTACGCATGTGACATCGCCCCCGCCCACGAGATGAGCCTTGCCTCCTGGGAGCACCAGCTCGCGGTGAACCTCACCGGCGTGTTCCTCGGCTTCAAGGCCGTCCTCGCGGACCTGCGCGCCCACCGCGGCGCCGTCGTCCTCACCTCCTCCGTGCACGCCCACACCGGCATCCCCGGCCGTCCCGCGTACGCGGCGAGCAAGGGCGCCCTGCTCTCGCTGTGCGGCCAGCTCGCCGTCGAGTACGGGCCCGACGTACGGGTCAACGCGGTGCTCCCGGGCCCGGTCCTGACGCCCGCCTGGGACGGCATCGGCGAGGCGGACCGCGCGCTCACCGTCGAGGGCACGGCGGCCGGGCGGTTCGGCTCGCCGGCGGAGGTCGCGGCGGCCATCGCCTTCCTCGCCGCGGACGAGGCGTCGTACATCACCGGGACGAGCCTGGTCGTGGACGGCGGCTGGAGTGTGAAGAAGGCTTCGGCGTGAGCGTGTAGAGGGCATCGGCCTCAGCGTGAGGAGACACCGACCATGAAGATCGACCGGGTGGAGACCTTCCTCGTCCCGCCGCGCTGGCTGTTCTGCCGCGTGGCGACCGACGACGGTGTCGTCGGCTGGGGCGAGCCCGTCGTCGAGGGCCGCGCCGAGGTGGTGCGCGCCGCCGTCGACGTACTCGCGGAGTATCTGATCGGGCAGGACCCGCTGCGCGTCCAGGACCACTGGCAGGTGCTCAGCAAGGGCGGCTTCTACCGCGGAGGCCCTGTGCTCTCCAGCGCCGTCGCGGGCCTCGACCAGGCGCTGTGGGACATCGCGGGCAAGACGTACGGGGCGCCCGTGCACGCCCTCCTCGGCGGGCCGGTGCGGGATCGGGTGCGAGTGTACGCCTGGGTGGGCGGCGACGAGCCCGCGGTGCTCGCCGAACACATCGCCGCGCAGCTCGAAGCGGGCTTCACGGCCGTGAAGATGAACGCGGCCGGAGCGACCTCGCCGCTGACCACCCCCGCGGAGACCGCCGCCGTCGTCGACCGCGTCGCCGTCGCCCGTGCGGCCATGGGACCCGACCGGGACGTGGCCGTCGACTTCCACGGTCGCTTCACCCCGGCGAGCGCCCGCCGCGTCCTCACCGAAATCGCCCCGCTGCACCCGCTGTTCGCGGAGGAGCCGCTGCTGCCCGACCAGAGCCATCTGCTGCCCGCCCTGGTCGCGGCGAGCCCCGTCCCCATCGCCACCGGCGAACGCCTCTACAGCCGCGCCGACTTCCTGCCCGCCCTCACCGCGGGCGTCGCCGTCGCCCAGCCCGACCTGTCGCACGCAGGCGGGATCACGGAGGTGCAGCGCATCGCCGCGCTCGCCGAGACCTACGGCGCGCTGCTCGCCCCGCACTGCCCGCTCGGCCCGATCGCGCTCGCCGCCTGCCTCCAGATCGCCTGGGTCACACCGAACTTCCTCATCCAGGAGCAGAGCCGCGGCATCCACTACAACAAGCGCGGCGACCTCCTGTCGTACGTGGTCGACACCGAGCCGTTCCGCTTCACCGACGGCCACGCCCACCGCACCGCGCTGCCGGGGCTCGGCATCGAGGTCGACGAGGCGGCGGTACGGGCCGCCGACCGGAGCGGACACGCCTGGCGCAACCCGGTGTGGCGGCATCCGGACGGATCCTTCGCGGAATGGTGAAAGCCGCCCGGAACAAGGCCTGTTGACGGGCGCGCGTCGCCCCTACCCTGGTAGCCGCCCAAGGGGGCAACGGGGGGAAACGGGGGGAGGCGCATGAGCGAACACGCCCGCAACACCGGCCCCGGCAAGGGTGAACGCGTCGCCGACTGGGCCGACAGCCGCCTGGGCGTGCACACCCTCGCCAAGACGCAGATGCGCAAGATCTTCCCGGACCACTGGTCCTTCATGTTCGGCGAGATCTGCCTCTACAGCTTCCTGATCCTCATCCTCACCGGCGTCTGGCTCACCCTGTTCTTCGAGCCGAGCGGCATGGAGGTCGAGTACAACGGCACGTACGAACCCCTCAAGGGCGTCCTGATGACCCGCGCCTACGAGTCGACCGTGGACATCAGCATGGAAGTGCGCGGCGGGCTGCTCATCCGGCAGATCCACCACTGGGCGGCCCTGGTGTTCGTCGCGGGGATGCTGGTGCACATGATGCGGGTGTTCTTCACGGGTGCGTTCCGCAAACCGCGCGAGATCAACTGGCTTTTCGGCTGGACCCTGTTGATGCTCGGCCTGATCACCGGTCTCACCGGCTACTCGCTCCCCGACGACCTGCTGTCCGGCACCGGCATCCGCTTCGCGCAGGGTGCCATCCTGTCGATCCCGGTCGTGGGCACCTATCTGTCCTTCTTCCTCTTCGGCGGCGAGTTCCCCGGCCACGACATCATCCCGAGACTCTTCGCCGTGCACGTCCTGCTGCTCCCGGGCATCATGCTGGGCCTTGTGGTGGCCCATCTGATCCTGGTCTTCTACCACAAGCACACCCAGTTCGCCGGGCCGGGACGCACCGAGAAGAACGTCGTGGGAGCGCCGTTCGTGCCGATCTACGTCGCCAAGGCGGGCGGTTTCTTCTTCCTGGTCTTCGGCGTCCTCGCGATCATGGGGGCGGTCGCCACCATCAACCCCGTGTGGGCGCTCGGCCCCTACCGCCCCGACCTCGTGGGCACCGGCGCCCAGCCCGACTGGTACCTCGGCTTCTCCGAGGGTCTGATCCGGGTGATGCCGAGCTGGGAGATCAACGCCTGGGGCCACACCCTGGAACTGGGCGTTTTCATCCCCTTCATGCTGTTCCCGCTGATCATGGCGGCGATCGCGGTGTATCCGTTCATCGAGGCCTGGGTCACCAAGGACAGACGCGAGCACCACATCGCCGACCGGCCGCGCAACGCGCCCACGCGCACGGGCCTCGGCGTGGCCTGGCTGACGCTGTACGGCGTGCTGATGGTGGGCGGCGGCAACGACCTGTGGGCCACGCACTTCCACCTCTCCATCAACGCGATCACATGGTTCGTACGCGTCGCCTTCTTCGTCGCGCCGCCGCTCGCCTTCGTCGTCACCCGCCGGATCTGCCTGGGACTGCAGCGCCGCGACCGCGAGAAGGTGCTGCACGGCAAGGAGAGCGGCATCATCAAACGCCTGCCGCACGGCGAGTACATCGAGGTCCACGAGCCCCTCAGCCAGGGCGAACGGTTCCGGCTCACCGCGCACGAACAGCACGAGCCGATCGACGTGGGCCCCCTGGTCGACGCCAACGGCGTGGCCCGCAAGGTGCCGCGGTCGGAGCGTCTGCGCGCCCGCCTGTCGCACGCGATGTACGGCCCCGGTGCCCAGGTGCCGAAGGCGACGGCCGAGGAGTACCGGAGCATCCACAGCGGGGAGGGACACCACTGAGGCCGGGCTCGGATCAGGGCGTGGCGAGCGCCCGCAGCCAGCCGGGACGCACCACCTCCGTGCCGAGCCCCGAAGGCACGGGCAGCGGGCCGCCCGAGAGGTCCTCCTCGCGGTAGCGGCGGCAGTCGCGGTGCCAGATATGGATGCCGGCCATCCAGTGCTTCAGCTCCTCCACATAGCCGTCGAGGACGTCCCGCGCCTCCTTGCCGAGCCCGAAGTCCTCGTACAGTACGGGGAACTCGCGCGCGGCGACGTGCTGGAACTGCTTCATGCGGGACGTCATCAGGTCGTCGACGACGGCGAGCGCCGTCGGGTAGTCGCAGTCGAAGAAGTTCTGCACGACGAGGATCGCGTTGTGCACCTCGCCCTCGTACTCGATCTCCTTCTGGTACGAGTACACGTCGTTCATGAGCATCGCGTAGTCGGCGGCGGCGTTCTCCAGGTTCTGGACCGGGGCGCTCGCGTAGACCTGCGGGGGCACGTGCTTGCCGTGCCCGAAGCGGCACAGGCTCATCGTGAGGTGCGAGCCGAAGGTGTGGCGGCGCATCTCGATGTAGTCGACCGGCTCGGGGATACGGTTCTGCGCCTGGTTGGCGAGTTCCCAGAGCCAACTGTTCGTCATCGACACAAGGGACCGGTGCAGCGAGGCGCGCCCCTCCGCGTCCATCGGCCCCGCGGTACGTGCCCACAGGTCGGCGAGGCCGCGCTCCATGGCGTTGTGCGCGGGAGGCGTCGGGGAGCAGTCGAGCGGCATGAAGAGCAGCAGCCGGTCGGTGCACACCTTCGCGCCGAGCAGGTCCCGTGGCCTGCCGAACACCACCGGGTAGTAGTCGTCGCCGTACGTCCCCCAGGTCAGCCAGCACGAACCGATGTCCAACTGCTCAGGCGTCGCGTCCGGGTGGATGCCCGCGGCGCACAGCGGGAGGTCGAAACCGGCGAGCTTGCGCGCGTCCCAGATGTGGGAGGCGGGGACGCCCGGCTGCGGCTGCAGCATGCCCATCCGGGTGGCCCAGTCGACGACCTCGCGCCGGGAGCCGTCGACGTGCGGGCTGATCGTGGTGGTGTACGGCAGATGGAAATCGGGGATCCTGGAGGGGCCGACGCGTTGGAACGGCACATGCGTGAAGCGGCGCAGACGCGGGGCGCCGGTCGCCGCGATGAGGTCCTTGACGCCGGTGGCCGACGTGCCGATGCCGGTGGGGCCCCCGAGCGGTGAGCGGTTCCCGACGGCGCCCTCGTTCATGTACCGGCTGGAGCGCAGATGCCACTCGTGGCCGCCGGACTGCCAGTCCTGGAGGCCTTCGGCGTACGCGAGGACGTCCGCGCACCGGTCCGGCGGCAGGGCCTGCTCGACGAACAGCGGCGCGAGTTCGGTGCACAGGGTGTCCTCGAACTGCTGCATCCGCGAGGTCAGGAGGTCGTTCACGGCGTCCGCCGCCTCCTGGGTCGTGCAGCCAAGAAACGTTTCGAGCACCAGGACGCCGTTGCTCAGCTCGCCCTCGTCCTCGACCTCACGCTGATACGAGAACAGATCGTTGCGCAGGTGCACGGCGTCGGCGAACGTGTCCCTGAGCACCCGCAGCGGCCGCGAGGCCGCCACCGCGTCCGGCACCTCCGCGCCCGTCGCGTACTCCACGAGCCCCGCCGACCAGGGGGCGCCGCCCACCTTCCGGCGCATCTCGATGTACTCGACGGGGTTCGCGACGCGGTGGGCGTTGATGTTGGACAACTCCCACAGGGACTCGTTGAGGAGGTTGCGGGTGCTCTCCGCGAAGCGGGCGCGCCACTTCAGGGACATGCTGGGCACCGTGCGCGTCCACAGGTCGGCGAGGCCCGCCTCCACCGGGTTGGTGGGCCGCGGCACCGGCGTGCCCAGGTCCATCGGCATGAACATGGGAAGGCGCTCCAGATAGGCTCTGCCCCCTTCCCGGTCCTGGGTGCGCTTGAACAGCTCCAGGAAGTGGTCGTCGAAGAAGAACACCCACACGTACCAGTCGGTGACCAGCGAGAGCGCCTGGCTCCCGCAGTCCGGGTGGGTGTACGCGCACAGCAGCGCGTAGTCGTGCGCGTCCAGGTCGGCCGTGTCCCAGACCCCGGACCCCTCCAGCATTCCCCTGTCCCGCGCCCACCGCCGGGTGTGCGAACGCGCCTCCTCCACATGGGGGTTGAGACGCGCGGGATGCACCATGTAGAAGCTCGGCAGTTCGAAGGGGCGTGACTGCGGCATGCGGGGTCTCTCCTCGCGGGAGGTGGCGTACGGGCAGCCGAGCACTACCCGCGGCGCGCCCCCCGATGCCACTGGACGCCACCGGTCACACCATCGCGTGATAGGACCCGCCGGAATCACCCGCGCGGGTCATACACGTGTACGGAGCGGGGGGCTGCGTGGCGTTGCGGACGCGATCCGGTGCACCCCCCTGCGGTGCCTGTTGCGGCAGGACCGGTGTTGCGATGCTTGCTGATGCGTCAGTCAGCATCGCAACGGCAATGCGAAATCGCTCGTGAGGAGTCTTGTTCGCCTTGATCGCAGGGAATATTGAAGGATGTGACGGTGTGGCTGCTGACGCTTGCGTTGTGCTGATCTCAATGCGGGGGTACGGTGGTCGGCATGGAGCAAGACCCTGACGTGCCCGCCCGGGTGCGGGAAGTCATCGCCGCGGCGGGTGTGACCCAGCGGGAGTTCGCCCGCCGGATCGTCATGGACCCCTCGAAACTCTCCCGTTCGCTCGGCGGCACCCGGCGTTTCACCGCCGCGGAGCTGGCCCGTATCGCGGACACCGCCGACGTCGACGCCGCCTGGCTGCTCGGCACGCGCGGCGGTGCGGAGCCCGTGCCCGCCCGCTCCGGCGCGGCACGCGGACGGCGCGCCGCGGCCCCGCCCGAGGGCCGCCCGCTCCAGATCATCCGCGAGACGGTCCGCCTCATCGCTGCGCACGGCTTCCACGCCGTCCGCGTCCAGGACATCGCCCAGGCCTGCGAGACGAGCACGGCCGCCATCCACTACCACTTCCCCGGCCGCGACGACCTCCTGGAGGCGGCCGTGCGCTGGTGCATGGACGAGGACACCGCGCGCAGGGCCGCGTCCCTCGCCGACGCGGCCGACGCCGCAGACGAGCTGCGCCAGCTCATCGAGCTCCAGACCCCGCGCACCGCACGCCGGCGCGAGCAGTGGAGCGTCTGGCTCGACCTGTGGGCGGAGGCGGCCCGCTCCACCACGGTGGGCCTGCTGCACACCGAGTACTACCGGCAGTGGCGCGCCACCGTCGCCGACGTCGTGCGGCGCGGCGTCG
Source organism: Streptomyces aureocirculatus (assembly GCF_000720475.1). Classification (GTDB taxonomy): domain Bacteria; phylum Actinomycetota; class Actinomycetes; order Streptomycetales; family Streptomycetaceae; genus Streptomyces; species Streptomyces aureocirculatus. The sequence goes on along the minus strand of NZ_JOAP01000007.1, from coordinate 127,967 downwards.
AGCAGCGCGTCTTCAGGCCCGTCGACCCCGACGCCGCCGCCCTGCACCTGACCGCCCTGATCGACGGCCTGGCCACCCAGGTCCTGGCCGGCGTCGCCCCCGAAGGACCCGGCACGAGCCCCGACGACATGTACGCGGCCCTGCTCGCCCACGTGGACACCGCGCTCACCGCCCACTGAACCGGTTACGTCCGTGCGCCGCACACCCTCGAACGCGCCCCCCAACCCCCAGCACCCGCAAGGGAGTCCCGCATGCCCGTGAACGACAACGTCATCATCACCTGCGCCCTCACCGGCGCCGGCGACACCGTCCGCAAGAGCCCGCACGTCCCCGTCACCCCCGAGCAGATAGCCCGGAACGCGGTGGAGGCCGCCGAGGCCGGGGCCGCCGTCGTGCACATCCACGTCCGCGATCCCGAGACCGGCGCCCCCTCCCGCGACCCGCGCCTGTACCGCGAGGTCGTCGAGCGCGTCAGGGAGACCGGCACCGACGTCGTCATCAACCTGACGGCGGGCATGGGCGGCGACCTCGTCATCGACCCGGACGAGCCCCTCACCCATCTGCCGGGCACCGACCTCGTCGGTGGCCTCGACCGCCTCCCGCACGTCGAGGACCTGCTCCCCGACATCTGCACCCTGGACTGCGGCTCCCTCAACTTCGGCGACGGCTCCAACCTCTACGTCTCCACGCCCGACATGCTCCGCCAGGGCGCCAGGCGCATCCAGGAACTCGGCGTACGGCCCGAGCTGGAGATCTTCGACACCGGTCAGCTCTGGTTCGCCAAGCAGCTTCTGGCCGAGGGCCTGCTGGACGACCCCACCGTCTTCCAGCTCTGCATGGGCGTTCCGTGGGGTGCCCCCGCCGACCCGGGTGTGCTCCAGTCCATGGTCAACATGCTGCCCGAAGGCGCGCAGTGGGCCAGCTTCGCGCTGGGGCGGATGCAGATGCCGTGGGTGGCGCAGTCCGTGCTGCTCGGGGGGCAGGTCCGGGTGGGCCTTGAGGACAACCTGTACCTCGGTAGGGGCAATCAGGCGACCAACGCCCAACTCGTTGAGCGTGCTGTCCTGATTGTGGAAAGTCTTGGCTCGCGGGTGGCTTCGCCCGACGAGGCCCGGTCGAAGCTCGGCCTCAAGCCCCGTCCGTAGGGCTTCGCGCGGGTTTTTGCCTGCGGGCCGTATGTGGCTGGTCGCGCAGTTCCCCGCGCCCCTTCGGGGCGCACCCCCCCCGAGCACCTTCAGGGCGCTGACCCGTGCCGCGTTCGAAAGGAACCCCCCTCATGACCACTACCCCACCCGAAGAAGTCCGTCGCGTCGCCTGCGTCGGCGCAGGCGTGATCGGTGGCGGCTGGGTCGCGCACTTTCTGGCGCGTGGCTATGACGTCACCGCCTGGGACCCGGCGCCCGAAGCCGAGCAGCAACTGCGGCGGCTCGTCGACGCCGCCTGGCCCGCGCTCACCAGGATCGGCCTCGCCGAGGGCGCCTCGCGGGAGCGGCTCACCGTCGCCGCGACGCTCGCAGAAGCCGTCGCCGACGCCCAGTTCGTGCAGGAGAGCGCCCCCGAGAAACTGGAGCTCAAGCGCGACCTCCTGACGCGCCTGGACGCGGCCGCGCCCGCCGGTGTCGTCATCGCCTCGTCCACCTCGGGCTATCCGATGACCGACATGCAGACCGGGGCGGCGACCCCGGGACGCCTGGTCGTCGGGCACCCCTTCAACCCGCCGTACCTGATCCCGCTCGTCGAGGTCGTCGGCGGTGAGCGGACCGACGCCGACGCCGTCGCCTGGGCGTCCCGCTTCTACGAGATCGCGGGCAAGTCCGTGATCACCATGAAGAGCGAGGTGCCCGGCTTCATCGCCAACCGCCTCCAGGAGGCCCTGTGGCGCGAGGCGCTGCACATGGTCGCCAACGGTGAGGCCACCGTGCGGGAGATCGACGCCTCCATCACCGAAGGACCCGGCCTGCGCTGGGCGTTCATGGGCCCCATGCTCACCTTCGCGCTGGCAGGCGGCGAGGGCGGCATGGCGCACATGCTCGACCACTTCGGGCCGTCCCTGAAGTCGCCGTGGACGCGCCTGGAAGCCCCCGAGCTTGACAAGAAGCTGTACGACGCGGTGGTCGGCGGCTGCGAGGAGGCCGCCGACGGGCGCACCATCGCCGACCTCGTCGCCGAGCGCGACCAGGGCGTCATCGACGTCCTGCGCGCGACCGGCCGACTGCCGCGCCAGGCGCCCGCCGCCGCCACCACCAACGCCAACGCCAACGAGAGGGGAACGGAGTGACCAGGGAGATCGCCCGACGGCTTCCGCTGCACCGGCAGGTCGTACCGGCCGAGTGGATCGACTACAACGGCCACATGAGCGAGGGCTACTACTCGCTGGCCTTCGGCCTGGCCACGGACGCCATGATGGACGCCACCGGTCTGCACGCCGCGTACCGCGAGGCCACCGGCTGTTCCCTCTACACCGTCGAGGGACATCTGCGCTATCTGCGGGACGTCACCGAGGGCGCGCACCTCGCCGTGCGCACCCGCGTGCTCGGCGTGCACGGCAAGAAGGCGCACTTCGCCCATGAGATGTACGTGGTCGACGGCGCCGCGGCCGAACCGGCAAGGGACACCGTGCCCGTGGCGACGACCGAGCTGCTCGCGCTGCACGTCGACCAGGAACTGGGGCGTGCGGTGCCGTTCCCCGACACGGTCCGCGAGCGCCTCGCCGAGTTCGTGGAACCGGCGCCGGAGTGGGCGGGCCGGGCCGTCGCACCGGTGGGCGGCGCCGCCGGATAGGTTGACGGGTGAAGCACACGACGACGGCGGACGAGGTGGTTCAGACGTGAGGCTGGTCATTCTGGGTGGCGGCGGCTTCCGGGTGCCGCTGGTGTACCGGGCCCTGCTCGGCGACCGTGCCGAAGGCAGGGTCACCGAGGTCGTCCTGCACGACGTGGACGCCGACCGGGCGGACGCCATCGCGCGGGTGCTCGCCGAGCAGGCCGCCCAGGTGCCGGACGCGCCCGGCGTACGCGTCACCGCCGACCTCGACGAGGCGCTGCGCGGCGCCGACTTCGTGTTCTCCGCGATCCGCGTCGGTGGCCTGGAAGGACGGGCCGCCGACGAACGCGTCGCCCTCGCCGAAGGGGTGCTCGGGCAGGAGACCGTCGGCGCGGGCGGCATCGCGTACGGGCTGCGGACGGTGCCCGCCGCCGTCGACATCGCCCGCCGCGTCGCCCGGCTCGCGCCCGACGCGTGGGTCATCAACTTCACCAACCCGGCGGGCCTGGTGACCGAGGCGATGTCCCGCCATCTGGGGGACCGCGTCATCGGCATCTGCGACTCGCCCGTGGGCCTCGGCCGCCGTGTCGCACGGCTGCTCGGCGCGGAGCCGCGCCGGGCGTGGCTCGACTATGTGGGCCTGAACCACCTGGGCTGGCTGAGCGGACTCCAGGTCGACGGCGAGGACCTGCTGCCGCGCCTCCTGGCCGACCGCGACCTCCTGGAATCCTTCGAGGAGGGCAAGCTCTTCGGTGCGGACTGGCTGCAGTCCCTCGGCGCGATCCCCAACGAATATCTGCACTATTATTACTTCAACCGCGAGGCGGTACGGGCCTACCGGCAGGCCGAGCGGACCCGCGGCGCGTTCCTGCACGACCAGCAGGCCCGCTTCTACACCCGGATGCGGAACCCGCGGACCGCCGCGTTCGCGGCCTGGGACGCGACGCGCGCCGAGCGCGAGGCCACGTACATGGCGCACAGCAGGGAAGCCGCGGGTGCGGGGGAGCGGGCCGCCGAGGACATGGAGTCCGGCGGCTACGAGCAGGTCGCCCTCGCCCTGATGCGCGCCATCGCCCGCGACGAGCGCGCCCTGCTGATCCTCAACGTCCGCAACCGCACCACCCTGCCCCAGCTCGACACGGACGCCGTGATCGAGGTGCCGTGCACGGTCGACGCGTCCGGCGCGCATCCGGCGACCGTGTCGCCCCTGCCGGGACACGCCACCGGTCTGGTGTGCGCGGTCAAGGCGGTCGAGCGCGAGGTGCTCGCCGCCGTCGAGAGCGGCTCCCGGGCCACCGCGGTCAAGGCCTTCGCGCTGCACCCGCTGGTCGACTCGGTGTCCGTGGCCCGGCGTCTGATGGACGGCTACGGGCAGGCGCACCCGGGTCTGGCCTACCTGACATGATCATGGGATGACCGCGTCCGAGTTCCGCACCGAGCCCGCCCCCGCGCCCCTGGCCCCCGCGCCCCTGGCCCCCGGTGCCGTGCCCAGGCCCGCCGCCCGCCCCTGCACGCTTGTGGTGTGCCGGGGGTGCTGCTGCGGAGACCCCGGCAAGCATCCCGGCACGGACCACGCGGGCCAACTGGCGCGGCTGCGGGCCGCGGCGGAGCGCTCGGGGGGCCGGTTCGCGGTACGCACCAGCGACTGCCTCGGCCCCTGCGGCCAGGCCAACATCGTCGTCGTCCAGCCCTCCCGCGACGGCCGGGCCCGGGGCGGCCGACCCGCCTGGGTGGGCTTCGCCCTGGACGACGCGTCCCTTGACGACATCCTCGCCTGGGCGGAGGCGGGCGGCCCCGGGACCGCCGAGCCGCCGGCCGCGTTGACCCTGCAACTGGTCGACCCCCGGCAGACGTAGGCGACGGGGCGCACGCCGCGGCTCCCAGGTGCGTGAGCAGGGCGCGCCCGCCGCGGCTCTCAGGTGCGTGACAGGACCTGGTCCAGGAAGCCGTGCAGGTTGCGCATCGTCCGTTCGTTCTGCTCCTGCGGGGTGAGGCTCTCCTCCAGGCGGCGGGTCAGCGCCGACTGCTTCTTGCCGCGTACGTAGAGAGAACAGGCGAGGTCAGCGCAGATGTACAGGCCGACCGAGTTGCCCTGCCGCCCCGCTTCGCCCGCGCGGGGCGCGACGAGCAGGGCGATGCCCGAACCGGCTTGCGGCGTCACGCACACCGAGCAGATGCTGGACTTCAGCAGGGAGCGCCGGGCCCCGGTGGAGGCGCGCAGGGCGATGCCGACGAGCGCGTCGTCCCGCTCCGCCACCACATAGCCGCGGTCCGGGGCCTTGGGGTCGCGCCAGCCGAGGAAGTCCAGGTCGGACCAGGGCGTCCCGGCGAAGCCCATGGGCAGGGTCAGTCGTTTGGCCTCGCCCTTGGAGCAGTTCACGAACGAGGCACGGATCTCTTTTTCACCGAGGGCACGCATGTCCGGAAAGTAGCAATGAGTCCTGCCGGGCGTCCTGTCATTTTTCCCGGTCAGGGCCCTGAGCGTGCTGCGCGGCGGGCTCGTACCGTACGGGCGGTCACGCCTTCACCTCGATCACGACCTTGCCGTGTGCGTGGCCCGCCTCGACGGTGCGCAGCGCCTCGCCCGCCCGTGCCAGTGGGAACGTCGCCGTGATGTGGGGCCGGAGCACGCCCCGCGCGGCGAGCGCGGCCACCGCGGTCAGGGTGGCCGCGTCGCGTGCCCGTGCCACCGGGGAGCCGCCGAGCTCGCCCACGATCTGCTTGCCGCCCGCCGTGACCAGCTTGGTGCGGTCGGCGACCAGCTCGGCGACGGCTCGCAGGGGCTCCCCGCCGACGAGGTCGAAGACGCCGTCGACGCCGTCGGGGGCCACCGCCCGGACGCGTTCCACCAGGCCTGGCCCCGACGCCACATGGACGGCGCCGAGCGACTCGACGACGTCCTTCTTGCCCTCGCTCGCTGTGCCCACCACCCGCAGCCCCTGCTGCCGCGCGAGCCGCACCGCGGTGCTGCCCACACCCCCACCGGCGCCCGTGACCAGCAGGGTCGCCCCGGCGGGCAGTGCGAGCTGACGCACCCCGTCATAGGCGGTGGCCGCGGCGACCGGCAGCGTCGCCGCCTCGGCGAACGTCAGGCGCCCCGGCTTGTGGGCGGCCACCGACACCGGCAGCAGGGTGTACTCGGCGTAGCCGCCGGTCAGCGTGGACCCGAACACCGCGTCACCGACGGCGAACCCCTCGACGCCGGGGCCGGTCCGTACCACCACGCCCGCGGCCTCGCTCCCAAGGACCTCGGGCAGCTCGGCGGGGGCCTGGCCCGGCCTGCGGTAGCCGCCGCGGAGCTTGAAGTCGACGGGGTTGACGCCCGCCGCGCGCACCTCGATCAGGAGCTGCCCCGGCCCGGGCTCGGGCGGCTCCCGGTCGATCAGGGCCTCCACCTCGGGGCCGCCGTGCCGGGTGAAGACGTACGCCTTGGCCATGTGTCCCTCGCTCCGCTCGCGCTCTCGACCGTGGTCCGGCACCCCGCGGGGACCGGCCGTACTCAATGATCACAAGGCCCCGCACCTCTCCCGCATTCCGCCCCGGAAGAGATGTCACCAACCCGCGACGACACCACGCGCGGTTGTCCCCGCCGTCACTCCGCCGACACGAAACGGCCTGCCTCTTCCGTAATCCTGGCTCCCCTTGACACACTTCCCCCGCTCGTATCCCCCCACATCACGTCCCCCCACATCACGCGAGGTCACAACCCCATGCCTGAACTCAACCGGCGCCGCTTCATGCAACTGGCCGGTGGCACGGCCGCGTTCTCGACGCTCTCCCAGAGCATCAGCCGCGCCGCGTCACTGCCCGCCCGGCGGCTCACCGGCTCCCTCCAGGACGTCGAGCACATCGTGGTCCTGATGCAGGAGAACCGCTCCTTCGACCACTACTTCGGGACCATGAAGGGCGTGCGCGGCTTCGGGGACCCGCGCCCCGTCACCCTCCCCAGCGGCAAGCCGGTGTGGCACCAGCGAGGCGGCGGCAAGGAAGTCCTGCCGTTCCACCCGGACAAGGACAATCTGGGCATGCAGTTCATCGCGGGCCTCGACCACGACTGGGCCGGCGGTCACAAGGCCTTCAACAACGGGGCGTACGACCAGTGGATCCCCGCGAAGTCCGAGCGGACGATGGCGTATCTGAAGCGCGGTGACATCCCCTTCCACTACGCGCTCGCCGACGCCTTCACCGTCTGCGACGCCTACCACTGTTCGTTCATGGGGGCCACCGACCCCAACCGCTACTACATGCTCACCGGTCACGTCGGCAACGACGGCAAGGGCGGCGGCCCGGTACTCGGCAACCAGGAAGCGGGCTACGGCTGGACCACGTACGCCGAACGCCTGGAGAAGGCCGGGATCTCCTGGAAGGTGTACCAGGACATCGGCGACGGCCTGGACGCCGCGGGCCGCTGGGGCTGGCTGGAGCACGCTCCCTACCGCGGCAACTACGGCGACAACTCCCTGCTGTACTTCAACACCTTCCGCGAAGCCGAGCCCGGCGACCCGCTGTACGACAAGGCCCGCACCGGCACGAACGTCAAGGCGGGCGACGGGTACTTCGACCGGCTGAAGGCCGACGTCAAGGCGGACAAGCTGCCGCAGATCTCCTGGATCGCCGCACCGGAGGCCTTCTGCGAGCACCCCAACTGGCCCGTCAACTACGGCGCCTGGTACATCGCCCAGGTCCTGGACGCGCTGACCTCCAACCCGGAGGTGTGGGGCAGGACGGCGCTCTTCATCACCTATGACGAGAACGACGGCTACTTCGACCACGTAGTGCCGCCCTACGTCCCGTCCTCCGCGAACCAGGGCCTGTCCACGGTCGCCACCGCCCTCGACCACTTCCCGGGCAACGCCCAGTACGCGGCCGGGCACTACGGGCTCGGCCAGCGCGTGCCGATGCTGGTCGTCTCGCCCTGGAGCACCGGCGGGTTCGTGTGCTCCCGGGTGTTCGACCACACCTCGATCATCCGGTTCATGGAGAAGCGCTTCGGCGTGCACGAGCCGAACATCTCGCCGTGGCGGCGCGCGGTCTGCGGCGATCTGACGGAGGCTTTCGACTTCAGCGGCAAGGACACCCACCCGGCCGAACTGCCCGACACCGCCGGGTACGAGCCGCCGGACCAGGAGCGCCACCCCGACTACTACCCGAAGGCACCGGCGAGCCCCGCCCTGCCCCGCCAGGAACGCGGCACCCGGCGCACCCGGCCGCTGCCCTACGCCCCCGTGGTGGACGGCCACGCGACACCCGCGGACGGCAGACTCAAGCTCACCTTCGGCGGCGGCGACGCCGCGGGCGCCTGCTTCCACGTACGCTCCGGCAACCGCGGTGACGGCCCCTGGACGTACACCGCCGAGGCGGGCAGGACGCTCTCCGACACCTGGAACTCCGCCTACTCCGGGGGCAGCCACGACCTGACCGTCTTCGGCCCGAACGGCTTCCTGCGCACCTTCAGGAACCCGGGCAGGAAGGCGGGACCCGAGGTCACCGCCCGCCACGACAGGGCGACCGGGAACATCACGCTGACCCTGACCAACGCGGGCTCCGCGGACTGCCACCTCACGGTCACGAACGCCTACGGCGGCCACAAGGAGACCTTCAAGGTCAAGCCGGGCGCGACCGTTCAGCACACGGTGGACCTGCGGGCCGTCAAGCGCTGGTACGACCTGACCGTGGTGTCCGACACCGAGCCCGGCTTCCTGCGGCGCCTGGCCGGACACGTGGAGACCGGGCAGGCGGGCGTCAGCGACCCGGCACTCGCCACCGCCTGAGGCGTGTCCGCGCGTGCTCCCGCCCGGTTGCCGACGGGGCGGGAGCACGCGGAAATCCAGGTGAACGCGGCGACGTCTTCTCCGTCGACGCCCCGCCCCCGACCGTCAGCGGTTCGCTGCACGTCGGGCACGTCTTCTCGTACACGCACACCGACACCGTCGCCCGCTACCACCGGATGCGCGGCAAGAACGTCTTCTATCCGATGGGCTGGGACGACAACGGTCTGCCCACCGAGCGCCGCGTCCAGCACCACTACGGAGTCCGCTGCGACCCCGCCCTGCCCCACGACCCGCACTTCTCCCCGCCCGAACGGCCCGGCAAGCAGCAGCAGGCCGTCTCACGGCGGAACTTCATCGAGCTGTGCGAGCGCCTGACCGCCGAGGACGAGAAGGCCTTCGAGGACCTGTGGCGGCGCCTCGGCCTGTCCGTCGACTGGTCGCGCACGTACCGCACCATCGGCACCGAGGCGCGTGCCATCTCCCAGCGGGCGTTCCTGGCCGACCTGGCCCGTGGTGACGCCTATGCCGCCGAGGCGCCGACCCTCTGGGACGTCACGTTCCGCACGGCGGTCGCCCAGGCCGAGCTGGAGGACCGGGAGCGGCCCGCCGCCTACCACCGCCTCGGCTTCCACGGCCCGGACGGCCGCACCGTCCTGATCGACACCACCCGCCCCGAACTGCTGCCCGCGTGCGTCGCCCTCGTCACGCACCCCGACGACGACCGCCACCGCGGCCTCGTCGGCAGGACCGTCCGCTCCCCGCTCTTCGACGTCGAGGTCCCCGTCGTCGCCCACCGTGCGGCGGCGCCCGACAAGGGCACGGGCATCGCGATGGTCTGTACGTTCGGCGACACCACCGACGTCACCTGGTGGCGCGAGCTGCGGCTCGCGACCCGTCCCGTGCTCGGCTGGGACGGCCGCTTCCTCGCGCGGCCCCCGAGCGGCGTCGAGGCACCGGCCGCGGTGGCCGCGTACGCGGAACTCGCGGGCGCCACCGCGCACACCGCCCGCGAACGAGTCGTCGCCCTGCTGCGCGCCGCCGGTGACCTGCACGGCGAGCCGCGCCCCTGCACCCACGCCGTGAAGTTCTTCGAGAAGGGCGACAAGCCCCTGGAGATCGTCACCACCCGCCAGTGGTACGTGCGCAATGGCGGCCGCGACGAGAAGCTGCGCGGCGAACTCCTGGCTCGCGGCGCGGAGTTGAACTGGCATCCGCCGCACATGCGGGTCCGCTACGACAACTGGGTGGGCGGACTCAACGGCGACTGGCTGATCAGCCGCCAGCGCTTCTTCGGCGTCCCCGTCCCGCTGTGGTACCCGCTGGACGGCGACGGCACGCCCGACCACGACCGCCCGATCGTGCCGGACGCGGCGGCGCTGCCGGTGGACCCGAGCGCCGAGACACCACCCGGGTACGAGGAGTCCCAGCGAGGCAGGCCGCACGGTTTCACCGGCGACCCCGACGTCATGGACACCTGGGCGACGTCGTCGCTCACCCCGCAGATCGCCGGGCGGCAGCTCACCGTCCCCGACCTGTTCGCGAAGGTCTTCCCGATGGACCTGCGCCCCCAGGCCCACGAGATCATCCGCACCTGGCTGTTCGCGACGGTCCTGCGCGCGCACGCCGGGCACGGCACGCTGCCCTGGCGCCACACGGCGATCTCCGGGTGGATCCTCGACCCCGACCGCAAGAAGATGTCGAAGTCGAAGGGCAACGCCGTCACCCCCGCCGAACTGCTGCGCCAACACGGCTCGGACGCGGTGCGTTACTGGGCGGCGAGCGGCCGCCCCGGCACCGACACCGCCTTCGACACCGGCCAGATGAAGATCGGCCGACGCCTGGCGACGAAGCTCCTGAACGTGGGGAAGTTCGTGCTCGGCTTCGAGACGGCGGGCGACGCGCGTGCGGCCGGGGCCGTCACCGAGCCGTTGGACCGGGCGCTGCTCGTCGGCCTCGCGGCCGCAGTCGAGGAGGCCACGGCCGCCTTCGACGACTTCGACCACACCCGCGCCCTGGAGTGCGCGGAAGCGTTCTTCTGGCGCTTCTGCGACGACTACGTGGAACTGGTCAAGTCCCGCGCGTACGGCGACCACGGCGGCGCGGCCGCCCGTGACTCCGCGCGCGTGACCCTGCGCGTCGCCCTGGACACCGCCCTGCGGCTGTTCGCGCCGTTCCTGCCCTTCGCCACCGAGGAGGTGTGGTCCTGGTACGCGCCCGGGTCGGTGCACCGCGCCGCGTGGCCGTCGGCGGAGCGGCTGCGGTCACTCGCCGGTGCGGGTGCGGGTGCGGGTGCGGGTGCGGGTGCCGGTGCGGATGCGGGTGCGGGTGACGGGGCCGGTGCTGCCGCCGACCGGGAGCGCGGCGCCGTGGACGGACGTGTCCTCGCCGCCGCGGCCGAGGTCATCGCCGGGGTGCGCAAGGCCAAGTCCCTCGCCCGGCTCTCGATGCGGGCCGAGGTCGGCACGGTCGTGGTGCGCGGGCCGCGCGCCGCGCTCGACCGCTTCGCCCTCGTGGCGGCGGACGTGCGGGCCGCGGGGCGCATCGGGGAGGTGGCGCTGGAGGAGAGCGGGCGTTCTGCCGAGGGTGCGGCCCAGGGTTCGGAGGGGCTCACGGTGGAGGTGCGGTTCGAGCGATACCGGAGGGGTCCGGTACCGTCGTGAACATGGCCCGGCCTGCGGAAAGTGTGCTCCGGGGGCTGGTCGGACTCGGGGGCGTTCGGGGTAGTGTGCCCCGGTGACCACGCAATCGAACACTCCGGCTGGCTGGTACCCGGACCCTCAGGGCGCCACCCAGCTCCTCCGCTGGTGGGACGGCACCCAGTGGACGGACCACACCGACGCGGCCCCGCAGGGCACGCAGGCCGCCCCCGCGGCCCCGCCCGCCGACCCGGCCAAGGTCCAGCGCCAGGTGCAGCAGCAGGCGGGCGTCGCCCCCGCCGCCCAGGGCGGCGGGAGCCTGTTCAGCGAGCCCGTCCTGGTGGTGAACCAGAAGGCCAAGCTGATCGAGCTGACGAACGAGTACTCCGTCATGGACCAGTCGGGCAACCAGCTCGGCTCGGTCGTCCAGGTCGGCCAGAGCACCCTCAAGAAGGTCGCCCGCTTCGTCGCCAGCGTCGACCAGTTCATGACGCACAAGCTGGAGATCCGCGACGCGCACGGCACGCCGCAGCTCCTCATGACGCGGCCGCGCAAGTTCCTGAAGTCGCGGGTCGTCGTGGAGCGCCCGGACGGCCAGGTCGTGGGCGAGATCGTCCAGCAGAACGTCTTCGGCAAGATCAACTTCGCGATGAACGCGGACGGCGTACAGGTCGGCGCGATCAAGGCGGAGAACTGGCGCGCCTGGAACTTCTCGATCGTCGACCACACGGACACCGAGGTCGCCCGGATCACGAAGACCTGGGAAGGCCTCGCCAAGACGATGTTCACGACCGCGGACAACTACGTCCTGCAGATCCACTTCCAGCTCCCCGACCCGCTCCTGAGCCTGGTCGTGGCCACGGCCCTGACGGTCGACACGGCCCTGAAGCAGGACTCGCGCGGTCTGGGCTGACGGGCCGACGGGGCCGACACAACGCGCCCCGCCCGAGCCGATGACCTCGCGCCCCGACGCGGCCTCGCGGCCGCCGTCGGGGCGCGGTGTTCCCGTGCGGGGGCGGCAGCGCGCGACAGGGTCTAGTGGGGTGTGACCCGTAGGACGGTGGCCGGTTCCGGCTGGACGGGGATCGAGGGCAGATAGCCGCCCTCCACCGCGTCGAGGACCGACGCCGTGGGCTCGGCTGCGAGGGCGGGGCCCGGCGGGGGCGATTCGACCGGGTCGACCGGGCCCTCGCCGACGACCTGCCGCGGCGAGCGCGTGAGCACCACCACCCCGTACGAGGCGATCAGCGCGCCCGCCATCGCGAGGAGCACCCCGCCGACGCCGCCGCGCAGCCGCTCACCGAGCAGGGCCACTCCGATCGCCGACGCCGCCAGCGGGTTGGCGAGCGTCACGACCGCGAGGGGTGCCCCGAGGCCACCGCGGTACGCGGTCTGCGAGAGCAGCAGGCCGCCCACCGCGAGCGCGGCGACGAGCAGCGCCACCACCACGACCTGCCCGCTCAGCACGGGCCCCGACCGGTCCGTCGCCGCGACCGTCACCGTCTGGGTGAGCGCGGACGCCACCCCCGACGCGAATCCGGACGCGGTCGCGTGCCGCAGGCCCGGGCGGGTGCCGGGCCGCGAGAGCAGACCGATGACCGTCATCGTCAGGGCGGCGACCGTCACCGCCTCCGGCAGCGAGAGCGTGTCGTCGGGCTCCGGCCCCGACGCGGTGAGCAGCAGCGCGCCGAGCCCGATCAGGGTCAGCCCCGTACCGCGCCACTCGAGTCCTGTGACCCGCCGCCCGGCGAGGCGCGCGCCAAGGGGCACGGCGGCGACCAGGGTGAGCGCGCCGAGCGGCTGCACCAGCGTGAGCGGCCCGAACTTCAGCGCCGCCACGTGCAGGAGCGCCGCCGCCGCGTTCAGCCCGACCGCCGACCACCACGCTCCGCTGCCGAACAGCCGCCGCACCTGGCCGCCGCCGTCCGTCATGCGTGCGGCGAGCCGCTCCTGGGCCACGGCCGCGGCGGCGTACGCGACGGCGGAGACCAGCGAGAGCGCGACGGCGAGCAGGGTGGCGCTCATCGGGCCGTTCATCGGGCCGTTCATCGGGACGCTCCGGAGGCGGAGGCGGACGCGTAGGAGCCAGTGGGTGCTCCCCGAGCAGGAACTCCCGGGGTGGAGCGGCGGACGATCCGGGAGCGGGTCGGGTGCGGCAGCCGGAGTGCGGCAAGGGCGATGCCGAGCAGCGCGGCCGCCGCGAGGGCGTCGAGCCAGTAGTGGTTCGCGGTGCCGACGATCACGAACAGCGTGAGCAGCGGATGCAGCAGCCACAGCCAGCGCCACCGGGAGCTGGTAGCGACGATCAGACCGACGGCCACCATCAGCGCCCAGCCGAAGTGCAGCGACGGCATGGCGGCGAACTGGTTGGCCATGGTGTCGGTCGCGGGCTTGGCGGCGTACACCGAAGGGCCGTACACCTGGGCCGTGTCCACCAGGTGCGCCCCGGGCAGCATGCGCGGCGGCGCCAGCGGAAAGCCCAGGTGCAGCGCGAGCGCGGCAGCGGTGAGGACGGCGAGGATCCGCCGCGCCCAGACGTAGTGCCGGGGGCGGCGCAGATACAGCCACACCAGGAAGAGCAGCGTCGCCGGGAAGTGCACGGTCGCGTAGTAGGTGTTCGCGATGTGTACGAGGGTGTCGCCGCCGAGCAGTGCGTCCTGGACGGAGCCCTCGCCCGGCAGGCGCAGGAACCGCTCGGCGTCCCAGATGCGCCGTGCGTTGCGGAACGCCTCGCCGGTGTGGCCGTTGGCGAGCTGCCGGCCGAATTTGTAGACCAGGAAGAGACCGGCGACGAGGAGCAGCTCGCGTACGAGCGGTGGCCGGGCAGGGGTGTCCGGTCGTCCGGAGGTTATCTCCGGCTCCTGTTCCGCAGGCTCGGTGCGGGAATCCATCCGCCGGCCCCTTTGCGTGACGACTGGGTGGTGGTGCGGTGCGGTGTGTGGTGGTGCGGTGCGGTGGTCGGGCGGTGCGGGACCCTGCTCCCACACATCGATACGCCAGTGTACCGATACGCCAGTGTACCGATACTAGAGCGTACCGATACGGACGCGTACCGGTACACTGGCGTATCGATGGGGTCTGCGACGCGTGGACCGGCGGACCACCGCACCGAGGAGACCAGTGATGACGCCGCGGGAACGGGTTCACGACGAGCTCTGCGAGCAGGTGGCGGCGTCACGGCGCTCCAAGCTCACGCCCGAGCGTGAGCAGGAGTTCTACGACGCCGTCCTGGATCAGTTGCGCGCGTGCGGCTATGAGGCCGTGACGATGGAGGGAGTGGCCGCGCGCACCCGTTGCAGCAAGTCCACGCTCTACCGCCAGTGGAAGACGAAACCCCAGTTCGTGGCCGCGGCACTGCGCGCCAACCGCTGTGTGCGCTTCGCGGGCATCGACACGGGTTCGCTCGCGGGTGACCTGCGGGAGGCGGCGCGCGCCGCATCGAGCTGGGCGGTGCGCGACACCATGATCGAGCAGGCGCTCAGCCACGCCGTCCTCCAGGACGAGGACCTTCAGTACGCGCTGCGCGAGGCACTGGTGGAGCCCGAGGTGGAGGCCATCGACGGGTTCGTGCGGCGCGCGGTGGAGCGCGGGGAGATCACCGAGGGGCACCCGGCGGCGGAGTTCCTCACGGTCCAGCTTTTCGGTGTGCTGCGGGCGCGGCCCCTCGTGGAGGGGAAGGACGCCGACGCGGCGTATCTGACGCGCTTCGTGGAGGCGGTGCTGCTTCCGGTGCTCGGGCTCGTCGAGGGACCCCCGGCCCCGGCGAGGCCGGTGGCCGACTGAACGTGGGCCCGGCTCCGGTGGATGACCGGACCGGGCCCGCCGGGCGCCGCACCGTGGGGACGGGGGCGGCGCGCATCCCGGGGCCGGGCGGGCTGAACACACTCAGCCCGCCCGGCACCTGCCGTCGGGGAACGGACGGCGCCTTTCGTGGTGGGGTGCCTTTCGCGGTGGGGTGTCTTTCGCGGTGGGTCGCGTGTCAGACCTGCTGGCCGTCGCCCCCGCCGCCCCCGCCCTTGGCGGCCTTGATGCCCTTCGTGATCTCGTCCATGGACGACACCGACGGCGCGTCGTCGTGGTCGTCGATGCCGAAGCGTACGAGTACGAGGGTCATGTCGTCGGCGGGCGACTTGAAGGCGAGGGACTGCACATAGCCGTCGGGGCCCTTGCGGTTCACGGCCTTCCAGCGGACCAGATAGCCCTTCTGACCGGCGACGGTCACCGACTTCGACGCAAGGACCTTGTGCGAGACCAGCTTGCCGCCGTAGATCTTGCCGCCGTACGACTCCTCGGCGTTCTTCTCGATGTCCGCCTTGGCCGCGGCCTCGGGGTCGGTCTCCTTGACCCTCAGGCTGCGGGCCGGGGCGGAGAAGGCGCCGCCGCGCACACAGGTCTTGGTGTCGTCGCCGGGGCACGGGTACTTGCCGGTGGTGACGCTGGAGCCGATCCCGCTCGACCTGCCTTCCCAGTTGTCCGGGACCGGCATGCTGATGCCGCTCGCGGTGTCGGTGGCGAAGCCCTCCTCGGTCTGCGGACCCTCGGACGGCCCCGACGGTCCCGTCGGGTCGGGCTTGCCGGGCTCCTTGCCGCCCTTGCCGGGCTCCGAGGGTCCCGCGGAGACCGGGGGCTTGGCGCTGTCGTCGTCATCGCCGTCGCCGCCCGCGGTCAGCGCGTACACGCCGCCCCCTATGCCCGCGAGCACGGCGAGGGCCACCACGACGACGACGGCCGTACGCGCCCGGCGCCGCGGAGCCTGCGGCGGCTGCGGCGGGTATGGAGCGACGGCGCCGAAGCCACCGCCCGGCGTGCGGACGTGTTCCGTCCACGTGGTCCCGTCCCACCATCGCTCGGACGGCGGGGCACCAGGTATCTGCCCGGGGTCGGGATACCAGCCCGGGGGAGTCGCGTGCGTCATGGGCGTCAGCGTATGAGCATCGCGTGAAAGCTGGATGAGAGGGGTGCGTGCCGACCGGGCGGGTCGCCCGGTGCGGTTTCCTGTCTTGGCTGCCGCGCGGAGCGGTTTCGTGGCGTCGCCGCCGCGCGGAGTGGCTTCGGGGGGTGGCTGGTTGTGCGGAGCGGTTTCGCGGGCTGGCCGTCGCGCGGAGTGGTTTCGTGGCGTTGGCGCCTGGTTCAGTGGGCGTATCCGTTGACGACAAGGCGGGTCGGTGCCCGTACGCCTTGGGTGTCACCCGGCAGCCGCAGGCCCGCGCGTCCCGGTGTGATCGAACCGAGGACGCTCGCGTGCCGGGCGCCCGTGCTCGCCGGGACCGTCCCCGGCAGTCCGTGCACCGTGAGGAAACCGAGCACCGCGAACGCGTACGCCTCCTTCGCCGCCGGTGCGAGGCCCAGCTCGTCGGAGCCGCGCACCGGCACGCCGGTCCCCAACTCCGCCCGCAGCATGGCCAGCAACGTCGGATTGCGGATGCCGCCGCCGGACGCGACGACCTCGGTGGCCCGCACCGAGCGCACCGCGTCCGCGACCGTCACCGCCGTGAGCCGGGTGAGGGTCGCGACGACGTCCTCCGGGCTCAGCGGGCTCCCCGGGCTGCCCGACGCCGCCGACGCGTACCCCGCGAGGGCCTCGCGCAGATAGGCCGCGTGGAAGAGCTCCTTACCGGTGGTCTTCGGGGCGGGCAGCGCGTAGTACGGCTCGGCCAGGAGGTGGGTGAGAAGTGCGCCGTTCACGGTGCCGCGCGCCGCGATCGCGCCGTCCCTGTCGTAGGCGAAGCCCTGCGTACGGCCCTGCGGCGTCAGTTCGCGCACCGCGGTGTCGATCAGCGCGTTGGCGGGGCCGGTGTCGAAGGCCGTGCCGTCAGGGGCGGTGATGTTCGCGATGCCGCCGAGGTTCAGGGCGACCGGCGTGCCGGGGCGGCCGCGCAGCCACAGTTGGTCGACCAGGCTGACCAGCGGTGCGCCCTGCCCGCCCGCCGCCACGTCACGTGGCCGGAAGTCGGCTACCACGGGCAGGCCCGTCGCCTCCGCGATCCACGCGGGCTGGCCGATCTGGAGGGTGCCGTGCACCCGCCCGTCCGCCACCCAGTGGAACACCGTCTGCCCGTGCGAGGCGATCAACTCGGCGCGCCCGTCGCACAGTTCCCTGTCGGCCTCCGTGGCCGCCGCGGCGAACGCCCGGCCGATGCGGGTGTCCAGGACGCAGACGTCGGCGAGGGTGGTGGGCGACGGCGGGAGGGCCGCGGTGAGGGCGGCCCGCAGACCGTCGTCGTACGCGCGGCTGATGACGCCGAGCGGTGTGAGACGCAGGCAGTCGCCTTCGAGGGCGAGGTCGACGGCGCCGGCGTCGATGGCGTCGTGGGAGGTGCCGGACATCAGACCGATCACGCGCACGAAGGTCTCCTTGCCTCGCCGGGCGCGACGCCCCAGAGGTTTCGCCGGGTGCCGCCCCCAGATGTCTCGACGGGTGCTGACCCCATGATCCTTGGAACCAGGGGTCCCGTCACCCCCCGACAGCACGCACCACCCGCCCCCGCCATTCCCCGGCCCCGCCCCAAGCCCCCCGCAGCGCCCGGGCCTTAAGGAGCCACAGGGACAGGTCGTACTCGGCCGTGTACCCGAGGGCGCCGTGCAGTTGCAGCGCGGCCCGGGCCGCGTGGTGTGCCGCGTCCCCGGCGGCCACCTTGGCAGCGGCCAGGTCCACCTCGGCCTGCCGGTCGCCGCCGCCCGCCAGGGACACCGCCGCCCCGAACACCAGCGGCCGCGCGAAGGCGAGGCCCACCAGGACGTCGGCGAGCCGGTGCTTGACGGCCTGGAAGGAACCCACCGGCGCCCCGAACTGCGTTCGCCCCCGCACATACGCCACCGTGCGGTCCAGGAGCGCGTACCCGACTCCCAGGCACTGCGCGGCCGTCGCGAGAGCCGCCCAGTCCAGTGCCCGCCTGGTCGCGGCGTCCGCGTGCGTCCCGGACGCGAGGCGCTCCCCGCCCGGCAGCAGCGCGGCCGACCGGCGGGCCGGGTCGAGGGACGCGCGCGGGTCCGTATGCCCGGGGGCGAGCCGCACCTCCCCGTCACCGGCGGCGAGCAGCACCGTGGCGGCGTCGGCGTCCAGGGCTCGGGTGCCGGTGCCGGTGCCGGTGCCTGTGCTTGTGCTTGTGCTTGTGCCGGTGAGCGTCAGCGTCGCCGCTGCGGAGCCGTCGACGAGCCCCGGCAGCAACCGCTTCGCCGGGTCCGGCACCCCGAGTTCGGCGAGGCGGGACAGGAGCGTCACCGACGCCACCGTCTCGACGAGCGGTCCCGGCACCGCGTGCCGCCCCAGCTCCACGAAGGCGACGGCCGTTTCGACCGGCAGCGGCCCCACGCCCGCGTGCTCCTCGGGCGCCGCGAGCGCGAAGACACCGGCCGCGCCGAGTCCGCGCCACACGGCGAGCCCGGGGGCGTGCTCCCCGGCGGCCCAGGCCCGCGCGGCCGCCGGCGTGCCGGCCGCCGTCAGCATGCCGTCGAGCGAACGCGCGAACGCCCGCTGCTCGTCGTCCAGGAGGAACCGCATCACCGGCGCCCCTTCGGCAGGCCGAGCAGCCGCTCGGCGACGAGGTCGCGCTGGATCTCGTTGGTGCCCGCGTAGATCGGTCCGGCGAGCGCGAACACATACCCCTCGGTCCACTCGCCGCACTCCGTCCCCAGCAGGTCGAGGGCGGTCTCGTGCACGGCGATGTCGTGCTCCGACCAGAACACCTTGTTCAGGCTCGACTCCGCCCCGAGCGACTCACCGGCCGCGCCGCGCGCCACCCCGGCCCATGTGAAGAGCTGATACGCGCGCGCCCCGATCACCGCGTCGGCGACTCGGTCGCGCAGCGCGGTGTCCGACGGGTCGCCGTGCGCACGCCACTCGCGCACGAGCCGCCCGGCCGTCGCGAGGAAGCGTCCCGGCGGACGCAGCGTCAGACCGCGCTCGTCGCCCGTCGCCGACATCGCGATCCGCCAGCCGTGCCCGGGCTCGCCGATCACGTCGTCGTCGGGTACGAACACGTCGTCGAGGAACAGCTCGGCGAAGGCGGGCTTGCCGTCCAGGCGCCCGATGGGCCGCACCGTGACGCCGTCCGCGTCGAGCGGGAACATCAGATACGTCAGACCCCGGTGCGGCCGGTCCGCCGTCGGATCGCTGCGGAACAGGCCGAAGGCGCGGTCGGCGAACGCGGCCCTAGACGACCACGTCTTCTGCCCGTTCAGCACCCAGCCGCCGCAAGCGCGGCGGGCCGTGGCGCGCAGCGAGGCCAGGTCCGAACCCGCCTCCGGCTCCGACCAGGCCTGGGCCCAGATCGTCTCGCCGCGCGCCATGGGCGGCAGCAGGCGGGCGCGCTGCTCGGGCGTGCCGAAGTCGAAGAGCGTCGGCGCGAGCAGGCTGATGCCGTTCTGCGAGACCCGGCCGGGAGCGCCCGCCGCCCAGTACTCCTCCTCGAACAGCAGCCACTCCACGATCCCCGCGCCGCGTCCGCCGTACTCCTCGGGCCAGGACACCACCGACCAGCGGTCCGCCGCGAGTTCGCCCTCCCAGTCCCGGTGGGCGGCGAAACCCTCTTCGGTTTCCAGTGACGGCAGCGGGCGCGGGGGAACGTGCGCGGCGAGCCAGGCGCGCGCTCGCCGCGCGAACTCCTCGTGCGCCGCGGTGAAATCGAGGTCCATGCCGGTCCGCCTCCCGCCCGAACATCTTCCCTAACAACTGTTTGGTAGGTTATCGTGCGAGAAGGACATTCGTCGAGAGCCGACTGCGTCGGAGGCTCCGGACGAATGCGGGGCGAGCTTCGCGTGAGGGGGTGGCAGGCATGGTCGAGGCGGACAGGACAGCGGAGTCGTACGTAGCGGGGCACGGCCTGCTCGACGGCCGCACCGCCGTTGTCACGGCGGCGGCAGGAGCGGGCATCGGCGGCGCGACCGCACGCCGATTCCTGGAGGAGGGCGCCCGCGTCGTCATAGGAGATGTGCACGCCCGCCGCACGAAGGAGACGGTCGGGCGTCTCGCCGAGGAGTTCGGCGCCGGTCGCGTGCACGGCACTTCGTGCGACGTGACGGACGAGGCGCAGGTGGCAGCCCTGTTCGACCTGGCCGAGCAGTGCCACGGAGGCCTCGACATCGTCGTGAACAACGCGGGCCTCGGCGGCACCGCCCTGCTCACGGACATGACCGACGAGCAGTGGGGCACGGTCGTCGACACGACGCTGACCGGCACGTTCCGCTGCACCAGAGCCGCCCTGCGCCGTCTGCGCGCCGACGGCCGCGGCGGCATCGTCGTGAACAACGCCTCGGTGCTCGGCTGGCGCGCACAGGCGGGCCAGGCGCACTACGCGGCGGCGAAGGCCGGTGTCATGGCCCTCACCCGCTGTGCCGCCGTGGAAGCGGCACCCCACGGCATCCGCGTCAACGCCATAGCACCCAGCCTCGCCCTGCATCCGCATCTCGCGCAGGTCACCTCCGGGATGTCCTCGTAGCGGAGCTACTAGGGCATTTCGGCAACGCGGCGAGCGTGCGTGCCAGGCGTCGCGACGCCGCGCCGACCCATCGGACACGCCCTGGGGTCCGGGCGACGGGGAGAATATCGGTGTGCCGAAACAGAAACAGTCCAGCGACACCAGCGCCGCCCAGACCACCCGTGCCAAGAAGAAGCCTCCGGTGACCCCCTCGGCCGAGCGGCGCGGCGAGCTGCTCGGCATCGCCGCGGACGTCTTCGCCGAACAGGGCTACAACGCCACGACCGTCCGCAAGATCGCGGACGCCGCGGGCATGCTGGCCGGCAGCCTCTACTACCACTTCGACTCCAAGGAGTCGATGCTCGAAGAGATCCTGCGCACGTTTCTGACGGAGCTGTGGGACGGATACGACAGCGTCCTCTCCGCACCACTGGGACCGCGCGAAACCCTGGAAGCCCTCGTCACCGAGTCCTTCCGGGAGATCGACCGGCACCGCTCCGCCGTCGCGATCTACCAGAAGGAGTCCAAGCACCTGGTCACCCAGACCCGTTTCGAGTACCTGGTCGAGTCCCAGCAGCGGTTCGAGAAGGCCTGGCTCTCGACCCTGGAACGCGGCGTCGCCGAAGGCGCCTTCCGGGCCGACCTGGACGTCCGCCTCGCCTACCGCTTCGTGCGCGACACGGTCTGGGTCGCCGCGTCCTGGTACCGCCCCGGCGGCGGCCACAGCCCCGAGGAGATCGCCCGCCAGTACCTGTCGATGGTCCTGGACGGCATCGCCGTACGCACATGAGCGCGCGCCGTCGCCCGTACGGCGCCACGACCGCGAGGAGTACGCAGCCATGGCCGAGGCCTACATCGTGGAGGCGGTCCGCACACCCGTCGGCAAGCGGGGCGGGGGCCTGGCCGCCGTACACCCAGCCGACCTCGGCGCCCACGTCCTGAAGGCGCTCGTGGAGCGCAGCGGAGTCGATCCGGGCGCCGTGGACGACGTCGTCTTCGGCTGTCTGGACGCGGTCGGACCACAGGCCGGGGACATCGCGCGCACAAGCTGGCTGGCCGCGGGGCTCCCCGAGGAGGTGCCGGGCGTGACCGTGGACCGGCAGTGCGGATCCTCCCAGCAGGCCCTGCACTTCGCCGCCCAGGCCGTACTCTCCGGCACCCAGGACCTCGTCGTCGCGGGCGGCACCCAGAACATGTCGATGATCCCCATCGCCTTCGCGTCCCGGCAGGCGGCGGCGCCCCTCGGCCTGACCGAGGGCCCCTTCGCGGGCAGCGAGGGCTGGCGCGCCCGCTACGGCGACCGGCCCGTCAACCAGTTCCACGGCGCCGAGCTGATAGCCAAGAAATGGGGCATATCCCGCACGGACATGGAGGAGTTCGCCCTCCGCTCCCACCGGCGTGCCCTCCGCGCCGTCGACGAGGGCCGCTTCGACCGCGAACTCGTCCCCCTCGCGGGCGTCACCACGGACGAGGGGCCGCGCCGTGACACCACGGCGGCGAAGATGGCGGCCCTGGCCCCCGTCCTGGACGGCGGCACCGTCACCGCCGCCTGCTCGTCGCAGGTCTCCGACGGCGCCGCGGCCCTGCTCCTGGCCGGTGAACAGGCACTCCGCACCCACGGGTTGACGCCCCGCGCCCGCGTGCACCACCTCTCGGTGCGCGGCGAGGACCCGATCAGGATGCTGTCCGCGCCCATCCCCGCCACGGCGCACGCCCTGAAGAAGACCGGCCTGACGCTCGACGACATCGACCTCGTCGAGATCAACGAAGCCTTCGCGCCGGTCGTCCTCGCCTGGCTGAAGGAGACCGGCGCCGACCCCGGGCGCGTCAACATCAACGGCGGAGCCATCGCCCTCGGACACCCCCTCGGGGCCACCGGCGCCCGCCTGATGACGACCCTCCTGCACGAACTGGAGCGCACCGGCGGCAGGTTCGGTCTCCAGACGATGTGCGAAGGGGGTGGCCAGGCCAACGTCACGGTGATCGAACGACTGTGACCTGCCGGGCCCGTCAGCGAAGGCGCCGCGGCGAGACCACCTCGCTCCCCGCGGGCAAGACCGTGCGTCCATGGCATATGACATCCCGTCACTCCTTGTGGGAGCAGCTACGCGGACCGCGCACCGCGAAGACCCCGGCCCGGCTAGTCTCAAGTTCTGTACGTCGATTGAGCGACCCGGGGAGGTAGCGCGATGACGCAGGGACGGCCCGGAGGTGGCGCCTGGGCCCCGCTGTGGGAGCGCGAGACGGAACTCGCCGCGATCGAGGGCGCGGTGACCGACCTGTGCTCGGGCAGGACGAACCGCGGCGGTCTGCTGGTGTTCAGCGGCGAGGCCGGCATCGGCAAGACGGCACTGCTCGCCGAGGCCCGCCGTATCGCGCAGGACCGGGCGGCCACGGTCTGGGTGGCACGCGGCGGCGAGACCCTGAAAGAGGTCCCGTTCAACGTCGTAAGACACCTGCTGCAGCCCGCCCTGATCTCGCTCACACCCGAGGAGACCCGCGAATACCTCGGCGACTGGTACGACATCGCGGGCCCCGCACTCGGCATCACCGAGCCGGGCAGCGGCCGCCCCGACCCGCAGGCGGTGTGCGACGGCCTCGTCGACGTGGTCACCCGCCTCGCCGGGGTGCACTGGCCCCTCGTCCTGATCGTCGACGACGCGCACTGGGCCGACCAGGAGACCCTGCGGTGGCTCGCCGCGTTCGTCGAACGGCTCGACGACCTGCCCGTCCTCGTGGTGGTCGGCCACCGGCCCGGCGAGGCGAACGGCGACAGCGCCGTCCACCTCGCAGGGATACGCTCCGCCGCCCGCCCCACGACCGTGCTGCGCGCCCTCACCCCGGACGCCGCGGCGGGTCTGACCCGCGCCACACTCGGCGAGCACGCGGACGCCCCGTTCTGCCGTGAGGTCTGGGCGGTCACCGGCGGCAATCCGTACGAGTCCGTGGAACTGCTCGCCAAGGTCCAGGACAGCGAGATCGAACCGGTGGAGAGCTCCGCCGCCGAGCTGCGCGACCTCAACCGCTCGGCACGCGGCCGCGGCCTCGTCGACCGCATCCAGGAACTCGGCACTGACGTCACCCAGTTCGCCTGGGCCGCCGCCATCCTCGGCTCCGCGATCTCCGTGGAGCTCGCCGCGTCCCTCATCCCCATGCCGCTCGCCGACGCCGAACGGTGCGCGGAGCGGCTGGCCGCCGCCCGCATCGTGACCAGTGGCGAGATGGGTCTGGAGTTCGTGCACCCGCTGATCGCCTCCGAGGTGTACCGCTCCATGCCGTCCGCCACCCGCACCGCCTTCCACGGCCGGGCCGCCTGGGCCGTCACCCGGTCGGGGCGCGGTGCCGCCGCGGCCTCGCCCCACCTCCTCGAAGTCATCCCCGACGACGATCCCGAACTCGTCGCGCAGTTGCGTCAGGCCGCCGCCGAACACCTCGCGGTCGGCGCGCCCGACGCGGCCCGCCGCTGTCTCGAACGTGCCCTGCGTGAACCGCCCCGGCCCGGCGTGCACGCCCGGGTGCTCTACGAACTGGGCTGCGCCACCCTGCTCACCTCGCCCGTCACCACCATCGGGCATCTGCGCGAAGCGCTGTCGATGACCGGGCTCAGCCAGGAGCTGCGCGTCGACGCCGTGTGCCGCCTCTCGCAGGCGCTCGTGCACAACGACGAGCTGGGTGAGGGCCTGCGCGTCATCGACGAGGAAGCCGCGAGGCTCCCCGACGGCACCCACCGGCTGCGGCTCCGGGCCGTCCACTTCATGTGGGAGGGCATCCACGCGGGCGAGGAGGACTCACCGGGCCGCTCCCGCCGCCTCGCCGCGCTCGCCGGACCGCTGACCGGCCGCGACAACGCCGAGCGCGCGCTGCTCATCCTGCGCGCCTTCGACGCCATGACCCGCGGGGAGAACGCCGAAGAGGTCGTCGAGCTGTGCGACCGCGCCCTCGTCAACGGCCGGCTCGCGCCCGGCCTCGGCTGGACCGACGCCGAGTGGAGCTTCGAGCTGCGCCTGATGCTCGGCAGCTCCTACGCCTTCGCGGACCGCCTCGACCGGGCGGAGAGCCTGTTCACCGAAGGGGTGAAGGCGTACGAGACGGCGGGCTGGAGCGGCGGGCACCTCGCGCTGGCGCACGCCTTCCTCGGCTATGTGTACCGCAGGCGCGGGCGGCTCAGGGACGCCGAGAAGTCGCTGCGCGAGAGTCTGCGGCTCGCCGAGCGCGTGGGGCAGGGCGGACTCCCGATGCACTGGGAGGCCGCCAGCATGCTCATCGACACGCTGCTCGCCCGCGGGCACGCCGAGGAGGCCAAGTCCGTCGCCGACCAGTACGGCTTCGCCCCGGCGTCCGCGTCCACGATCTACGTGCCCGACGCGATGTCCGTACGCGGCAGACTGCTGCTCGCGCTCGGCCACACGGAAGAGGGCCGCAACGAACTGGAGGCCACGGCCAAGGCGTTGACGGCCCGCGGGCAGTACAACACCGTGCTCGCACCGTGGGCCTACGACCTCGCCCGCGCGCTCGCCCACGAGGACCCGCGGCGCGCCGCCGACCTCGTCAGGGACGCCCGCGTGCAGGCCGAGCGGTTCGGCACGGACACGGCGATCGGGGAGGCGGTGCGCTGCGCGGCGGGGCTCGCGTCTGGTACGCGCGCCGTGGCCCTCTACGCCAAGGCCGTGACGTATCTGGAGGCCTCGCCGTGTGCGTACGAGCACGCTGTCGCGCGGGTCGAGTACGGGATCGCCGCGGGCGACGTGGACGCTGTGCAGCGGGGGCTTGCGCTGGCGCGGGCGTGCGGGGCGGATGGGCTGGCCGCCCGGGCTGAGCGGGGGTTGGCCGGCGTCTAGGGGGTGCCCCCCTGCCCTGCCTTGCCGTCGGTCGGCCTGCGGCCTCGTCCTCAAGCGCCGGACGGGCTGGGTGGTGCGGTCTGCGGGCTTGTTGTCCGGTGCCGGTCGGCTGGTGGTCATCGGCCTGCGGCCTCGTCCTCAAGCGCCGGACGGGCTGATTGATTCGGTCTGCGGACTCGTTGTCCGGTGCCGGTCGGCTCGTGGTCATCGGCCTGTGGCCTCGTCCTCAAGCGCCGGACGGGCTGGGTGGTGCGGTCTGCGGACTCGTTGTCGGGTGCCGGACGGGCTGATTGATTCGGTCTGCGGGCTTGTTGTCGGGTGCCGGACGGGCTGAAATGCGCCGCGCCGGGTGACACAGTCGCGTCCGTCGCGTCCGCGTGTCCTCAGGGGGTGAAGGGGCCCTTGTGCAGGGACTCATGGGTTTGCGTCGCTTCCCTTATCGTTCTGGTGATCAGCTCCGCGCATGTCGGTAGGTCGGCTATCAGGGCTGCTACCTGGCCCGATGCCATCAGGCCTCGGTCCGGGTCGCCGTCCACCAGGGCGGACTTGAGCATCATGGGGGTGTTGGCGGCCAGCAGGAGTTGGCTCCAGGTGAGGTGTTTGTCGTGGCGCATGGCCAGGCCGTCGCGGATCAGGCCGGGCCAGCTCGTGCCGGAGGTGCGGCGGAACGCGGAGGCGTGGCGGGCGGCGCGGAGCAGGGAGCGGAGGGGGCCCGACCGTTCCAGGTCAGTCACGAGATCCGTGCGCAGCATGCGGTGGGGGAGGCCGTCCACGCGCGTGGTGACCGTGATGTCCTTGACCGTCGCCGCCAGATAGCGGGCCTTCACCGCGTCCGGCACCGTGGACTCCGCGGTGAGGAGGAACCGTGTACCCATGGCCACGCCCGCCGCGCCGTACGCCAGCGCGGCGACCAGGCCCCGGCCGTCACAGAAGCCGCCCGCCGCGACCACGGGGATGTCCACGGCGTCCACGACCTGGGGCAGGAGCACCGTGGTGGCGACATCGCCGGTGTGGCCACCGCCCTCACCCCCCTGCACCACCACCGCGTCCGCGCCCCACGCCGCCACCTTCTCCGCATGCCGCCGTGCCCCCACGGACGGGAACACCAGGACACCGGCGTCCTTGAGCTCCGCCATCAGGTCCTTCGACGGCGCCAGGGCGAAGGACGCCACCCGCACCCCCTCGTCGATCATGATCCGCACCCGTTCGCGGGCGTCCCCCGCGTCGGCCCGCAGATTCACCCCGAACGGCGCCTCGGTACGGGACCTGACCTCCCGCACCGCCGCACGCAGCCGCTCGGGCGTCATCGTGGCGGAGGCGAGGATGCCGAGCGCCCCGGCGTTCGCCACCGCCGACACCAGACGCGGACCCGCCACCCAGCCCATACCGGTCTGCACGAGGGGGTGCCGCACCCCGACGAGCCGGGTCAGCGCCGTCTGCGGTCCGGGCGGCACGGTCACGGCGCGGGCACCTCGCGCTCGCGCAACCCCGCGGGGTCCAGGACGGCACGTATCAGGTGGAGTTCCTCGGCGGTCGGCTCACGGGTGGTGCCGTCCGGGGGCGGGCCCTCCGGGGGGCTCAGGGGGAAGCCCGTCGCCGCGCGGACCTCATCCGCAGTCACCCCCGGGTGGAGGCTCACCACACGCATCGCGCGGTCCCGCGTGGCGAAGTCGAAGACGCCGAGGTCGGACACCACCCGGCGCAGCTCGTGGAAGCGCGTCGCGGACGGGCCCGCCGCGGCGGCACTGTCGTACCCGACCCCGCAGATCATGTCGACCCGCTCGACGAACACCCGCGGCGAATGCCGCGGGATCCAGTAACTCACCGGGTTGTTGAGGGTGTTGGCGGGCGCGCCACGGGCCCCGAGGAGCTGGCGCGTGGGCTGCCGCCAGTCGCCGACACAACTGATGTTCTGGTTGCCGAAGCGGTCTATCTGGCTCGCGCCCATCATCACGTGGCGGCGGCCACCCATCACCATCGTCAGATGGCGGCGGTACGGCAGCCAGCCCTCCGTCACCGCCGACCGCGCCCCGACCGCCGGCACATCGCCGATCAGCAGGGCCTCGCCGTCGGTCAGGAGCAGCTCGGGCGCGAACGTGAGCTTCGCCAGGCGCGCCGCGATCGTGGGCACCGTGCCCATGGGGGCGGCGAGCACCTCACCGTCGCCCCGCCACGCCTCGGCACACGCCACCACGCAGTACTCGGCTCGCGTCACTGTTGTCACTGTCGTCGGTGTCGGTGTCATCGTTGCTCCTTGTGCCAGGACCGCACGGCCGCCCGGTAGTCCTCCTCGCCCGTCCCCGACAGGAAGCGGGACGTGAAGGCTCGCCAGGTCTCCGGGGTGCGGGCCGCCGTGGCGTACTCCCTCTGGAAGGCCTCGTCACGGCCGTGGTCGGGGGCGCACGAGGTGAAGTGGGCGCCCTCGGGGCTCTCGGCGACGCCCGTCACCGCGTGCCGGGAGACGAGCAGCGTCTGCGGCGCCGCGTGCCGTGTCAGCTCGGCGGTGGGCACGATCCGCTCGCACGTCACGTACGCCGTGTCCGCCGCCTCGCAGAACAGGTCGTCGAAGTACGGATCGGGGCCCAGATACTGGCCGTTGCCGCGGGCGTCCGCGCGGTTCAGGTGCACGAGGGCGGCGTCCATGCGCAGTGCCGGGACCGCCACGAGCTCCTCCCCGTCCGCGTACGGCGACGTCACCGTGCGCAGCGTCGGGTTGACGCGCAGCACGTCCGAGCCGAGGCCCGCCCTGACCGGCAGGAACGGGAGCCGCTGGGCACCCGCCGTCAGGCCCTGGAGGAACATCGCCTCGTCCAGCTCCACCAGTTCGAGGGCGCCGCGCTCGCGGGCCGCACGGAAGTGCGGCTCCAGCGGGATCGAGTCGAGCGTCACGAACGGCGTGACCAGCTTGCGGACGCGGCCCGCCGCGGCGAGCAGCCCGACGTCCGGGCCACCGCAGGACAGGACCGTCAGGTCCGTGACGTCGGAGCGCAGCAGCGCCCGCACCAGCGCCATCGGCTTGCGGCGCGAGCCCCAGCCGCCGATGCCGAGCGTCATACCGCTCTCCAGGCGCCCCACGATCGCGTCGAGCGTCATGACTTTCCCGCTCGCACCGCCCGTGCCGCGCCCGTCGTTCGCGCCGCCCGTGCCGTATCCGGCGTGCCCGTCGCTCATAAGGTCCCCCCTGTCTCCGCCCGGCCGAAGTCCGCGCGGACGCGGTCGGCGAGGCCGCTGAGGTTGGCCTCGAAGGTGAAGCCCTGCTCGAAGCGGTAGCTGCGGTGCACGTCGACCGGGTCGATGCCGTTGATCGCGGCCTTGGCCAGGCGCAGCAGCGTGCCGTCCTTGCGGGCGATCTCGCGGGCGAGATCGAGGGCCGCCGCGCGCAGCTCCACGCGGGGCACCACCCGCCACACCGAGCCGTGCGCGTGCAGTTCGGCGGCGGTCGCCGTGCGCGAGGTGTAGTACAACGCCCGCATCAGGTGCTGGGGCACCAGGCGCGCCAGATGTGTGGCGGCGCCGAGCGCGCCGCGGTCGAGCTCCGGCAGGCCGAAGGTGGCGTCGTCGGCGGCCACGATCGCGTCCGCGTTGCCGACGAGCCCGACGCCACCGCCCAGGCAGAAGCCCTGCACCGCTGCGACGACCGGGACCTCGCAGTCGTACACCGCCGAGAAGGCCGCCGCGCAGCCGTGGTTGGCGCCGATCAGCGTCTCGTGGCCGGTGTCGCGCTGCATCTCCCTGATGTCCACGCCCGCGTTGAAACCGCGGCCCGCCGCCGCGAGCACCACGCAGCGGACGCCGGGGTCCCGGCCCGCGGTGCGCACCGCGTCCGCGAGGTCGTACCAGCCCTGCACCGGCAGGGCGTTGACCGGAGGGTGGTCGACGGTGACGACGGCCACGCCCCTGGCCGGAGCCGAGGTGGAGACAGACATCAGGAGATCCGCTACCTTTCGAACAGCGCCCTCAACCAAACATTTGTTAGTTACCTGGAAGGTAGCAGCCATGACTGACAAGGGACAGATGGTCGTGGTCACCGGCGGCACCCGTGGTGTCGGCGCGGGCATCGCGCGACGCTTCCTGGCCGCAGGGGCGCGCGTCGTCGTCTGCGCCCGCAGGCCCCCCGGGGCGCCCGTCGAAGCGGGCGGCGCCGCAGCCGAGTTCCGCGCCCTGGACGTGCGTGACGCCGCCGCGGCGGCCGACTTCTTCGCCGGGGTGGCGGCCGACCACGGGCGGCTCGACGTCCTGGTCAACAACGCGGGAGGCACGCCGTTCGGTCTGCTCGCCGAGACCCCCGTAGCCCGTCAGACGAAGATCGTCGAGCTGAACCTGCTGTCTCCGCTCCACGCCTCCCTCGGTGCCTACGAGGTGATGCGCCATCAGGAGGGCGGCGTCATCGTCATGATCGGCAGCGTCAGCGGCACCCGCCCCTCGCCCGGCTCGGGAGCCTACGGCGCAGCCAAGGCGGGCCTGGAGAACCTGGCGCGCACCATGGCCGTCGAGTGGGCGCCGCACGTGCGCGTGAACACCGTCGTGCTCGGCCTCACCCGCACGGAGAGTTCCGCTCTGCACTACGGCGACGAGGAGGGCGTCGCCGCGGTGGGCCGCACGGTGCCGCTCGGCCGCCTCGCCGACCCGGCCGACGTCGGGGACGCCTGCGTCTTCCTCGCCTCCGACGCCGCACGGTACGTCAGCGGCGCCGCGCTGCACCTGCACGGCGGCGGCGAGCGGCCCGCGTTCCTCGACGCGGCCTCCGTGAACCACTGACTGACCGTCACCCATGGACACCCGTGAACCATCGACACCCGTACGTTCCATCGACGAAGGGGAGTGTGCGTATGAAGGCGAATGCCGCCGTCGGGTCCGGGATCTGCGCGGGCCGCGTCGTGGTCGTCACCGGCGCGGGCCGGGGCCTGGGACGCGCCCACGCGCGCGCGTACGCCGCCGAGGGGGCGCGCGTCGTCGTCAACGACCTCGGAGTGCTTCTCGACGGCTCCGGCGCGTCCGGCGGGCCCGCGCAGGATGTCGTCGAGGAGATCCGCGCGGCGGGCGGTGACGCCGTCGCGCACTGCGGGGACATCGCCACCTCCGACGGCGCAGCCTCCCTCGTGCGGGCGGCCCTGGAGACGTACGGCCGCCTGGACACCCTCGTCAACAACGCGGGTTTCCTGCGTGACCGCATGCTGGTCAACCTCGACGAGGAGGCCTGGGACGCCGTCGTACGCGTCCACCTGAAGGGACACTTCCTTCCCCTGAAGCACGCCGCCGTCCACTGGCGCGCCGAGGCCAAGCAGGGGCGGGCGCCGCACGCGTGCGTGGTCAACACCAGTTCGGGCGCGGGCCTCCTCGGCAGCGTGGGACAGGGCAACTACAGCGCCGCCAAGGCCGGGATCCTCGGCCTCACCCTGGTGGCGTCCGCCGAACTGGCCGCCTACGGAGTACGCGTGAACGCCGTCGCGCCCGCCGCGCGGACCCGTATGACCGAGCGGACCTTCGCCGACGCCATGGCCCCTCCCCAGGACGGCGGTTCCGGCACCTTCGACGCCATGGCACCGGAGAACGTGTCCCCCCTGGTCGTCTGGCTCGGCTCGGAGTCCTCCGCCGGGGTCACCGGCCGCGTCTTCGAGACCGAGGGGGGTCGCATCACCGTCATGGAGGGCTGGCGCCCCGGCCCGAGCCTCGACAAGGGCGGCCGTCGGAGCGCCGCCGAAGCGGGTGGGACCGCCCTGGAACTGCTCGCCAGGGCCGAGGCGCCGCTGCCGGTGTACGGGGCGCGGTGACCCGGTGCACCAGGGGGCTTGGTACAGGGTGGGACGCCTGGCCGTCGATCGGCCTGCGGCCTCGTCCTCAATCGCCGGACGGGCTCAATCGCCGGACGGGCTCAATCGCCGGACGGGCTCAATTGCCGGACGGGCTCAATCACCGGACGGGCTCAACCTCCGCACAGGGTCTCGGCCACCGTCTCGGCCACCGCATACCGCTCATGGACGCCCCGCCCCCGAGAACTCCAGGAACACCGTCTCGCCCGCACCCTGAAGACGCAGGTCGAAGCGGTACGTGCGGGGTGGTTCCGGACGGGCGAGCAGCGTCGCGCGGCGGTCCGCGGCCAGCGAGGCGAGCAGGGTGTCGCCGGGCTCCTCCCACAGGTACACGCGCGTGTACAGATGGCGCAGCAGACCGCGCGCGAAGAGGGCGACCGACAGGTACGGGACGCCGCCCGGCGGCAGCGTGCGTACCGCCCACCGGCCGTCCGCATCCGTCGCCACCCGGCCGAACCCGGTGAACGTGACCCCGTCACGGCCCGCCGCGCGCCCGGTGACGGGATCGCGCCGCAGCGACCCGGGCGCCCCCGTGCGGGAGCCGTCCGGGGCGGGCTGCCAGATCTCCACGAGGGCGTCGGGGACGGGCTCGCCCGCGCCGTCGTACACGTACCCGTGCACGGTGATCGTCTCCGGATGGGCGACGGGCGCGATCGCCCCGCCGTCGACGACGGGCAGCGCGTGGCCGTGGAAGGGGCCGATCGTCTGGGAGGGCGTGGGCGCGTGCGGTGCCGTCATCGGCCGTCCTCCTCGAAGAGGGTGGCGCAGGGGCCGTCGAGGACGACGTCCCAGCGGTAGCCGAGCGACCACTCCGGCACCGACAGATCGTGGGCGTACGCGGCCACGAGCCGGGCCCGCGCCGCCTCGTCGGTGACGGACAGGAGCACCGGGTCCAAGGCGAGGAGGGGGTCCCCCGGGAAGTACATCTGCGTCACAAGGCGCTGGGTGAACGCGGTGCCGAAGAAGGAGAAGTGGAGGTGCGCGGGGCGCCAGGCGTTGACGTGGTTGCGCCACGGGTAGGCGCCGGGACGGACGGTGGTGAACGCGTACCGGCCCTCGTCGTCGGTCAGACAGCGGCCGCAGCCCGTGAAGTTCGGGTCGAGCGGCGCCAGGTGCTGATCGAGGCGGTGCGCGTACCGGCCGGCCGCGTTGGCCTGCCACAGCTCCACCAACTGGCCGCGCACCGGGTGTCCCCGGCGGTCGCGCACCCGCCCGGTGACCGTGATCCGCTCACCTATCGGCTCCCCGGTGTGCTGCCGCGTCAGATCGTGGTCGAGCGGGGTGATGTCGGCGGCGCCGAACACGGGACCGGTCAGCTCCACGGCCTCCGGGTCCTGTACCGCGACCAAGGGCCTGGCGGGGGTGCGGTACCGGGTGCCGCGGTACGGGGGGCAGGAGCGGGGGCGGGGAGGTACAGGAGCGGTCGTCCGGGTCATGGGTGACTGCGCCTCCCTGAGCGCTGGAGTTCATCAGGGCGGAGTGCGTCGGGGCGGAGTACAAGGGCGGATCATCAGTGCACTGACTGCTTCTGCCGATTGCTGACTGTTCCCGCGAACTCGGCTCACGCTGCCACTGCCTGCGGAAGCGGTCAAGACGGCCGTCGCGGCGACTCCGAGGGCGCGACCGCTCCCACTCAGGGGCGAGTGCGGGGCCAACCCCGGGGCGGCCGCGGCGCGAAGCCGACAGCGTTCAGCGCACGCCTCGACCAGCGGGGCGTCGGCGAGCGGGTGCGCCTCGACCGCTCCACCGACGCCGACGCCCCGCTGGTCGAGGCTGACCCGCAAGGGCAACTGCGCGACCCGCGGGCCGCGACCGTCAGGCCTTCGTGAACACCACCCACACCGGGCCCCGCGCGAACGCCAGCGGCTTGCCGTCGGGCGTGCTGAATTCGGTGCCGCCCTCGGCGGTCCTGCGCTCCCAGCGCGCCTCGTAGGACCGGCCGTCCCGCAGCACCTTGGCGGTGCCCGAGCCCACCGAGCGGGTGAGCGGGGAGGAGTTGCCGGAGCTGTCGTGGTAGCGGGAGTCCCTGACGTCGACGCGCTGCACCACCACCGTCGCGGCCGACAACGCCTTGCCCTCCGGGGTGCGGGCCGTGTCGTCGTCCATCGAGATGTGCCAGCGACCCTCGTACTCGACCCAGGTGAAGGTGAAGCGGGCCGACGGGAAGGTGACCGTGTGCCGGGTCAGCGGCGTACCGCCGGACGGGCGCGGGCCGAACGTGAAACCGGTGCTCTTCAGACCGCTCGGCTCGGGTCGCACCCCGAGCGCCGCGGGCCGCAGATAGAGGTTGTGCGGGGCCGGTCTGTCGTCGCCCCGGTGGTACGCCTTCTCGGCCGGCCCTTCCGCGGGCAGCGCGCGCAGCGGTGCCCGGCCGATCAGCGGGAGCAGCTTGTTCTGCGCCCCGGAGAACGCGAGCGCCGGGCGGTCGAACTGGCGGAGGAGTTCCAGGTCCGTCTCCCGTGCGCTGCGCACCGGCCCCACGACCGGGGGCAGCCTGGTGGCGTACACCGCCATCAGCCGGCTCAGACCGGCCTCCACCTGCTCGGCGTACACGACGTCCGCCGCGTCGAGGCCGGTCTGCGGGCGTGCGGGACGCACATTGTCGATCTTCACGGCGAGCACGCGGCCCTCGGCTCCGCCGCGCACGGGCCGCTTCTCGTCGCGGCCCGCACCCGGCCTTTCCTCAAGTGTGCAGGCCGGGGCCAGGGCGGCGAGCAGCGCCACCGCCATCGCCGCACGCCACTGTCGTCTTCGCGATGTCATGCCGGGGCTTTACCCCGTACCGGCCGCGACGCAGCCACGACCGGGGAGATCTCACCCCAGATCGAGGGCATTGGGCAGACCGAGCCGGTACCTGAGGCGGTCGTGGCGCCTGAGGCCCTCGATCTCCGGGGCGCGGTACAGGGGTGTCACCTCGCACCGCTCGTGGTCCGAGCCCACCCGGTCGAGCAGGGCGTTGACCGCCTGGCGGGCCGCGGCGTTGGCGCCCTCCATCGTCGCCAGGTCGATGTCGACGGCCACGTAGTCGCCCGCCAGGAACAGGTTCGGGATCCTCGTCGCCGCCGAGGGGCGGTTGTGCAGGGTGCCCACCGGGTGGATGAGGAGTTCGTCCTCGTTGGTGGGGTTCGGGCCGCCGATGCCGTCGACGCCCGGGTCGAGGAACCACGAGTGCAGCTTGGCGTCGCTCAGGACCGCCTTGCCGGTGTCGTTCAGGGACGCCTTCAACTGTGCCCACACCTCGCGCGCCACCTCGTCGCGCGTGCACCGCTTGGCCGTCTTGCCGTACAGGATGCCCGGCTTGTCCCACTCGGAGATGTCCACCGACAGACAGTCCACGGCGGTGCCGTCGCCGTAGTCCTTGGGGAAGTCACGGCCCTTCCAGTGCGCCGCCTGGGCGATGCCGGTCAGCGACCAGGGCGAGTCGATGCAGTTGAAGTGGCCATCGACGGTGCCGGGGCGCTCCGTCAGATAGAACTGGATGCCCGTCATCCAGTCCGTCCTGAGCTTGTCGCAGCGCGCCAACTGCGGGTCCGCCGCCTTCAGCTCCCTGCTCCAGGTACGGCGGGCGTGCTCGACCGGCATGGCCTGTACGTAGTGGTCGGCGACGACGTCCTCGCGCCTGCCCGCAGGGTTCTCGACGACCGTACGGGTGATCCTGCCGTCGCCGTACACCAGGTCGCGCACCGTCCAGCCGATGCGGAACTCCACGCCGATGGCCTTCAGATGCGCCACCCACGGGTCGATCCACGCCTCGTTGGTCGGCGCGTTCAGGATCCGGTCGGGCGGGCCGTCCGCGCCGCGCCCCAGGGCGTTGAAGACGAACGCCTCGCCGAGCGTGCCGACGGTGCGGGTGCTGGCCTCCTCGGCCTTGGTCGCCACGATGTTGCGGGTGATGCCGATGGCGAGGACGCGCTGGTAGTCCTTCGACATCTGCTCGGCGCGCACGAACTCCCACCAGGGGGTCGACTCCCAGTCGTCGTCGCGGCGCTCGTCGCAGCTCGTGAGGAAGACCAGGGCGCGGTTGACGAAGTACGCGACCTCGTGGCCGGGGATGCTGGTGGCCGTGTCGAGCAGCGCGGTGAGCGCGCGGGCGATGTCGTCCTTGGTCAGGCGTGCCGGGTCGCCGGTGTGCTGGGGGATCGGCAGGCGGATGTCCTCGCGGCCGCCGGAGCGGGCGAAGCTCATCTCCGGCGGGCTGACCAGGTTGTCCCAGACACCGTTCGCGTTCCCCGGGAACGGAATGCGGCGCATGGTGTCGGGGAGGTTGTGGTAGATCCCCGGGATGAACCGGAAGCCGTGCTCCGCGGGCAGCGGCTTGCGAGTGCCCTTCGCGCTGTCGGGTACGTCCATGCTGCGGGCCTTGCCGCCCAGGGCGCGGCGCTCGTACACGGTGACCGCGAAGCCGCGTTCCGCCAGTTCGTGGGCGGCGGTCAGCCCGGCGACGCCGCCGCCGAGCACGGCGACCGTCTGCTTGTTCCTGGGCGCTCCTGTTGCGGCCCTCGCTTGTGCGGGCAGTGTCCCAAGGCCCAACGCCGCCGCGCCGCCTGCCGCTGCCGTCCGTCCCACGAAGGCTCTGCGGGTACTGCCTTGTGCGTGCCCCACGGGCTCTCCCCCTTACCAGCGGTAACTCGGGTGTCGGGGGCGGAGCCTATGGGGAGCGGCGGGGGGTCGGAAGCGGCGCGCCGGGCGTTGGCTCGATTTCGTCTGCGGGCAGGCCGCTGACCCTGTGGGCGGTTCTACCCAGGGGGTGACCCCAACACCGCTCCCAAGTCGTAGCTCACCGGTTCCTCAAGCTGGGCGTACGTGCAGGACCCAGGCACCCGGTCCGGCCGCCACCGGCGGAACTGTGCCGTGTGCCGGAACCGCGCCCCGTTCTCCATGTGGTCGTAGGCGACCTCACACACCCGCTCGGGCCGCAACGGCACCCAGGAGAGGTCCTTCTTGCCGGTCCAGCGGCTCACCGCCCCGGGCAGTTGGGCGTCCGCGTGGGCCGCCTCGTCCGTCCAGGCGGCCCAGGGGTGCTCGGCCGGGTCGGACATCCGCAGTGGCTCCAGCTCCGTCACCAGCTCGGCCCGCCGCTTCATGGAGAACGCCGCGCAGACCCCGACGTGCTGCAACGTGCCCCCGTCGTCGTACAGGCCGAGGAGCAGCGAGCCCACCACCGGGCCGCTCTTGTGGAAGCGGAAGCCCGCGACCACGCAGTCGGCCGTACGCTCGTGCTTGATCTTGTACATGAGGCGCTCGTTCGGCCGGTAGCGCAGGTCGAGCGGCTTGGCGATCACTCCGTCGAGCCCGGCGCCCTCGTACTCCTCGAACCACCGCTCGGCCACGTCCCGGTCCAGCGTCGCGGGCGCGAGGTGCACGGGTGCGCGCACGCCCTCCAGGGCGCCGGTCAGGAGCCGGCGCCGGTCGCTGAGGGGAACGTCGAGGAGCGGCTCGTCGAAGAGGGCGAGCAGGTCGAAGGCGACGAACGACGCCGGTGTCCGCTCCGCGAGCGTCCGCACCCGGGAGGCGGCCGGATGGATGCGCTCGGTCAGGGCGTCGAAGTCGAGCCGCTCCCCGCGCGCGATCACGATCTCACCGTCCACCACGCACCGCTCGGGCAGCCGCTCCCGCAGCGCCTCGACCAGCTCGGGAAAGTACCTGGTCAGCGTCTTGCCGCTGCGGCTGCCCAGCTCGACCTCCGGGCCGTCCCTGAAGACGATCGCACGGAACCCGTCCCACTTCGCCTCGTACTGCATACCGGGCGGAATGCGCGCCACGGACTTGGCGAGCATGGGCTTCACGGGCGGCATCACCGGCAGATCCATGACCCGATTCTCCGGCCGTCCGCCCGGAACCGCCCGGTGTGCGGCATTTGTCGTACGCGTCTACGGTGGCCGCATGGGAGCGGGAGCGGCGGTGGAGCTGACGGCGGGCGAGCGCGAGGTGCGGCTCTCCAGCCCCGACCGTGTGCTGTTTCCCGAGCGCGGCTTCACCAAGCGGGACGTCGCCGAGTACTTCATCGCCGTCGGCGGGGGCATCCTGCGGGCGCTGCGCGACCGGCCCACCACCCTGGAGCGGTACCCCGAAGGCATCGAGGGCGAGCACTTCTACCAGAAGCGCGCACCGAAGAACCTGCCCGACTGGACCCCGACCGCCACCATCGCCTTCCCCAGCGGCCGCACCGCCGACGAGATGTGCCCCACCGAGGTCGCCGCCGTGGTGTGGGCCGCCCAGTACGGCACGCTCACCTTCCACCCCTGGCCGGTGCGGCGCGGCGACCTCGACCACCCGGACGAACTGCGTCTGGACCTCGATCCGCAGCCAGGTACCGACTACGCCGACGCCGTCCGCGCCGCCCATGAACTGCGGGACCTGCTCGACGGGTTCGGCCTGCGCGGCTGTCCCAAGACGTCCGGCGGGCGCGGCATCCACGTCTTCGTGCCGATCACACCGCGCTGGACGTTCACCGAGGTGCGCAGAGCCGCGATCACCTGCGGCCGGGCCCTGGAGCGGCGCATGCCGGACGCGGTGACGACCGCCTGGTGGAAGGAGGAGCGCGGCGAGCGGATCTTCGTCGACTACAACCAGACCGCCCGCGACCGCACCATCGCCTCCGCCTACTCCGTCCGCGCCCGTCCGCACGCCCCTGTCTCGGCGCCCCTGAGCTGGGACGAACTCGACGACGCCGTGCCCCGCGACTTCGACATCGCCACGATGCCCGGGCGGTTCGCCCGGCTCGGTGACGTACATCGGGACATGGACGAGTACGCCTTCTCCCTGGACGCGGTCCTGGAGCAGGCGGACCGCGACGAACGCGACCATGGGCACGGCGATCTGCCCTATCCGCCGGAGTACCCGAAGATGCCCGGAGAGCCGAAGCGGGTCCAGCCGAGCCGTGCCAGGCACGACGACGACTGAACCCGCTCCCAGCAGCGGACAGTTGCCGCCTACAGCTCCTTGATCCGGATGTCCCGGTACGACACCACGTCCGTCGTGCCGTGGACCTGGAGGCCGATGTACCCGGACGCGAAGCGGCGGCCGTCCGTGCCGGGGTCGTCGCCGCGCGGCGGCTCGAAGACCCGGCCGCCGGTGTTGTCGAACTCGTTGAGCAGGACCCCGTTGCGGTAGATCGAGTAGTGCTGGTCGACGACGCGGATCTCGTAGTCGTTCCAGGTGCCCTTGGGGGTCACACCCGCACCCGCGAGACCGACGCGGTCGAAGCCGTAGATCGAACCCGTCTTGTACATGTCGCCGTCAGGACGGTCGAGTACCTGCACCTCGTGGCCGTACTTGATGGCGACCCACTCCGGACGTGACTCCTCCGGGTGGTCGTGGACCTGCGGGAAGCGCACGAAGACACCCGAG
Source organism: Streptomyces aureocirculatus (assembly GCF_000720475.1). Classification (GTDB taxonomy): domain Bacteria; phylum Actinomycetota; class Actinomycetes; order Streptomycetales; family Streptomycetaceae; genus Streptomyces; species Streptomyces aureocirculatus. The sequence continues at coordinate 89,383 of NZ_JOAP01000007.1, read as the reverse complement.
TTGGCGTTGCCGTTCGACGGGGCGTCGTCGCGCCACTGGAGCTTCAGCGAGAAGTCCCCGTACTTGCGCTCGGGGAACCACAGCATGCCGAGGCCGCTCTTCGTGGTGCCCGACGTCATCGTGCCGTCGCCGTTCAGACCGAACGAACCGCCGCCCACGTGGCTCCACTTGGCGAACGACTTCTGGGTGCCGTCGAAGAGGGGACGATAGCCCTCGGTCTGGCCCGGCTTGCCGATGCCGGACTCCCCGGCCGCTTTGTTGATCTTGTTGTACTCGCGCTTGTCGATCTCTCCTGCCCTCTTGAGGCGGTCCGTGACCGTCTTGACGTGCTTGAGGAACAGCGCGTGCGACGACCAGTCCTTCTCGTCCTCGATCAGCTCGCCGATCCGGCACCGGTTGTCGGTGACACGGTTCGGGATGCCGGTGTCGACCGTGCCGACGAACACCGTCGAGCGTTCGTCGTACTCGGGACAGTCGGGCCCGGGGACCCCGCCGCCCTCGTCGACCGTGAACGCCACGGACTTCGCGGGCGCGGTGTTGCCCGCCTTGTCGCTCGCCCGGTACGCCACCGTGTGCCGCCCGACGCGGTCGACGACCACCGGCGCGGCGTACGCCACGTACGGGCCGCCGTCCAGGGAGTACTCGACCTTGTCGACGCCCGAGCCCGCGTCGGTCGCGGACACCGTGACCTTCGCGCGGCCGATGTAGGCGCCGTCGGAGTTCTTGTCGCCCTCGACCTTCGCCGACGTCTCCGGCGGCGTCTTGTCCTCGACCGGCGGCGTCACCACGGTGAACTCCACCGACTTCTCCGGCGCCACGTTGCCCGCCTTGTCGGCGGCGCGGTAGCGCACCTTGTGGGTGCCGACCGCGTGCACCATCACGGGTGCCGTGTACGCCGTCCAGGCGCCGTCGCCGAGCGCGTACTCGACCTTGTTCAGGCCGGAGCCCGCGTCGGACGCCGCCACCGTGACCGTCGCCATGCCCAGGTACTGACCCGAGCCGTTCTGCTCACCGGTGACCGTCGCCGACGTCTCCGGCGGTGTCCTGTCGTCCGTCGACGGCGCGACGACCGTGAAGTCCACGGCCTTCCCGGCCGCGACGTTGCCCGCCTTGTCGATGGCGCGATAGCGGATCTTGTGGGTGCCGACGGTGTTGACGACGACGGGCGCGGTGTACGGCTGCCACGCCCCGTCGGCCCCGACGGCGTACTCGATCCTGTCGACGCCCGAGCCCTCGTCGGTCGCCGTCACCGCGACCGTCGCCGAACCGACGTACGCGCCGTCGGAGTTGGTCGCGCCCTGGACGTCCGCCTCGGCCTCGGGGGCCGTGGTGTCCTCGCCGCCGCCCTCGGTCACTACCAGGATGCCCTGCATCGCACCGTGTCCGGGGATGGTGCAGTAGTAACGGTAGCGGCCCGGGGTGAGGGTCACCTCGGCCGTGTGCTTGCCGCCCTTGTCGTCGCCCGGGTTGGCGAGGATGTTCAGCGGGACGTCGTTGTTGTACTCGGGGTCGGAGACGTCGAACGTCAGCGTGTGCGGCATGCCGGTGGTGTTGCCGGTCGCCACGCTGTTCTCGAAGACGATCGTCGTCCTTCCCGCGACCGCCGTCGTCGGCGCGGACTTGTACTTGGCGATGTCGTTGTCGGCGGTCCAGGTCAGGGTCTGCTGCTGGAGCCGGGGCCCGTCCGGACGGGCCCCGGCCACCGAGGTCAGGCCGAGCACCAGGGCGAGCGCGGCAAGCAGCGCGGGCCACAGTCTTCGGGAACGTGGCCACGGGGGAGCGGTTCTCATCATCGTGCCTTCCTGGCCAGGTCGCCCGCGGCCGGGGTCGCCGCGCCACCCTTGTACGTCACGCGCCACAGTGCCGACTTGGCGTCCGAGGTGAAGAAGCCGCGCCCGTAGTCGAGGACGTACAGCGAGCCGTCCGGCGCGAACTTCCAGTCCATGAGATTCTTGATGTTGTCGTTGCCCACCGGGACGATCTTGCGCAGGGACTCGGCGTGCACCGGCAGACCGCCCTTGCCGACCGTCTTGGGGTCGGTGAGCACCGCGTGCCGCGGCTGGTCGCCGTCGTAGAAGTCACCGACGAACCACTTGCCGTCCCAGTACGAGGGCCACTTGTCCGCGGAGGTGCTGGCCGCGTCGTAGCGGTAGACGGGGCCGTTCATCGTGGCCTGGCCGCCGCCCTTGAGCCACGGCAGGAGCTGCTTGGCCTCCTCCTGCTTGTAGCTGGGGACGCCGTTCGCGTCCCGCGGGTAGTCGACGCCGCCGCCCTGCGGCGAGTACCAGATGGTGTTCGGCTCCGCCGGCGGGATCTTCACCAGGCCGTCGTTGTTGGGTGACTCGTTGCGCAGGTTCTTGCAGTCGTACCAGCCCAGCGGCTTGCTCGGGTCCGGCAGATTGCGGTCGCGGTAGGGCTGGTTGTTGCCCACGCAGTACGGCCAGCCGCGGTTGGAGGCGTGCGTGATGGCCGCGAAGGTGTCGTACTTCGCCGGGCCCCAGGTGGTCGACGCCTGGCCGGCGTCCGGGCCGACCCAGCCCGCGTACAGGGTGTCGGTCTTCTTGTCGACGAAGATGCGCGCCGGGTTGCGCACGCCCATCACATAGATCTCGCCGCGCGTCTTGCCGCCGCCCTCGTCCTGCTCCTCGCCGGTGAAGAGATTGCCGTCGGGAAGGGTGTAGGTGCCGTCGGGCTCGGGGTGGATGCGCAGGATCTTGCCGTTGAGGTTGTTGGTGTTGCCGGAGGTGCGGCGGGCGTCGGCGAAGGAGACACCCTTGAAGTGGGGCTGTGGGTTGTTGCCCGAGTAGCCGTCGGTGAACCCGGAGGAGTTGTTGTCACCCGTCGCGATGTACAGGTTGCCCTTGGAGTCCCAGGACATCCCGCCGCCGGAGTGACAGCAACTGTGGATCTGCACCGGCCACTTGAGCAGCACCTTCTCGCTGCCCAGGTCCAGCTTGTCCGTGGCCTCATCGAAGGTGAAGCGGGAGACGTAGCGCTCGGCCATGTGCGTCTCGCGGTTGATCCGCGCGTGCGGGGTGTAGTGCAGATACACCCAGCCGTTCTGTTCGAACCTCGGGTCGAGCTCGATGCCGAGCAGGCCCTCCTCGACCTTGATCAGCTCGCCGCCGCCGCCCTTGTTGCCGAAGACGGTGAGCGCCCCGGCCAGGGTCGACTTCCTGGTCTTCGGGTCGTAGACGTGGATCTCGCCCGTGCCCTTGCCGATGTCGGGGTTGTTCCAGTCGGTGACGACGGGCCGGGAGGAGTCGGCGCCGCCGCGGCCGATGTGGAACACACGGCCGTCGGGCGCCGTCACCAGACCGTGCGGCTCGCCGATCTGGTCGTTCTGGCCCGGCTTGTTGGGCTGGGTCAGCCGTTCGGACTTGTAGTTGGCGTTGATGGTGGCCTTGCAGTCGGCGCGGGCGAGCCGGGTCGTCCACAGCAGGGCGCCGCGCAGATGGCCGCGGAAGTCGGCCTCGTCGTAGGCGTCGGCGGTGCCGCCCATGCCGGTGTAGAAGGACCGGCCGCCGTCGTAGTCGCGGCACCAGGACACCGGGTGGTCCCAGCCGTTCGCGTCCGCGCCCGGCTTGTACGTCGCCTCACGCACCCGGGCCACGGTGTGCACGTCACCCGACGGGTTCTTCTCCCAGTTCAGCCACTTGTCGGGACGCTTCCACTCCAGGGGGAGTTCCTTGGTGGCCGGATTCTCGCGGTCGCCGACCTCGACGGTGGCGCGCTGCACCGCCGTGGGGCCCGTGTCCTTGGGGCGGGCGCCGATCAGGCCGGTGAACCAGGAGGAGTACGGTTCCGCGCGGGCCGCGTCGTGCAGGCCGAGGAAGCCACCGCCGGCCTCCATATAGGCCTCCAGGCCAAGCTCCTGCTCGGCGTCCAGCACGTCGCCGCCCCCGGTCACGAAGGTGACCGCGTTGAACTTGCCGAGCTTCCTGGCATTGGTGAACACGGCCGGGTCGTCCGTGGCCGTCACCGTGAAGTGCTGCTCGGCCGGACCGGACCGGCCGATCTTCTCGACGGCCGCGATGGCGGCGTCCACGACCGGCGACTCGTCGCCGTCCGCAGCCGAGCCGTAGAACACGAGCACGCGCACGTCCGCGCTTCCCGGGGGAGCGGGCAGAGCGCGCGACATCGTTGTCTTGAAGTCGTCGGAAGGTCCGGGGAAGGGGCGTGCGGAGGCTCCGGGCCCCGTCAGGACGCCGGTGGCGACGGCACCCGAGAGCAGGGCCGCGGCCCAGGCGCGCCGCGTGGTTCTCTGTCTTGATCTGCGCAACCCGCTTGATTCAACGGGTCGTTGAAGCGGTGTGAGCCGCATGAGTACACCCACCCCTCGTCGGTCACGGCAACAGCGGTCACAGTTGGAGCGGTCACAGTCGCAGCAGTCACTGCTACAGCGCCGCTGAAGCTAGACCTCTTTTCGCGGCTCGCCAATAGGTATGACCGCACTTCGCACGAACTTTGTCCTGCCTGTGGATAAACGGCGATCCTGCCGCTACCGTGTGGCCGGATCCGGTGCCTCGCGCACCCCCGGCAGTCCCCTTGGTTTCGCACGTAGGGTCAGTTCCCGTACCGCAGTGGGGAGTTCGGCATGGACAGACGGAGCTTCAACCGGCGGATGCTGGTCGGTGGGGCGGCGGCCGCCGCTGGGGTGACATCGTTGTCGGCCATGGCGCCGGACGCCGTACCGGCCGAGAAGCCGCCGCGGACGGCACCCGCGGGCGGCGAGGTGCGGCGCGTCAAGATGTACGCCGAGAAGCTGCCCGACGGACAGATGGGCTACGGCCTGGAGAAGGGCAGAGCGAGCATCCCCGGACCGCTCCTGGAACTCAACGAAGGGGACACCCTGCACGTCGAGTTCGAGAACACCACCGACGTCGACGTCAGCCTGCATGTGCACGGCATGGACTACGAGATATCCAGCGACGGCACGAAGCACACCAAGTCCCATGTGGCACCGGGCGGCAAGCGCACCTACACCTGGCGCACCCACGCCCCGGGTCGCCGCAAGGACGGCACCTGGCGCCCCGGCACCGCCGGTTACTGGCACTACCACGACCATGTGGTGGGCACCGACCACGGCTCGGGCGGCGTCCGCAAGGGCCTGTACGGCGCGGTGATCGTGCGCCGCAAGGGCGACATCCTGCCCGATCAGACCTGCGTCGTCGTCTTCAACGACATGCTGATCAACAACAGGCCCCCGCACTCGGGCCCGAACTTCGAGGCCACGGTGGGCGACCGGGTCGAGTTCGTCTCGATCACCCACGGCGAGTACTACCACACGTTCCACATCCACGGTCACCGGTGGGCCGACAACCGCACCGGCCTCCTGACCGGGCCCGACGACCCGAGCCAGATCCTCGACGACAAGATCACCGGGCCGGGGGACTCCTTCGGCTTCCAGGTGATCGCGGGTGAGGGCGTCGGCGCGGGCGCGTGGATGTACCACTGCCACGTACAGTCCCACTCCGACATGGGGATGGTGGGCCTGTTCCTGGTGAAGAAGCCGGACGGCACCATCCCCGACTACGAGCCGCACCATCCGCACGCCGACGCCGGGAAGAAGCCCGCCGACAAGGGGGCCGCGAAGGAGCCGGAGGCGAAACCGGCCGACGGGGGGCCGGGCCACGAGCACCACTGACCGGAGTGCTCAGGTGCACCCCCTGCCGACCCGGCGGTGCACTCCGGTCGACCCGGCCGTGCGCCCCGGCGGACCCCGGCACACGGGCCCTAGGGCACGCGGGCCGTCCACTCCGCCGCGCCGAACTTCGTGCGGACCAGTTCCCCGGCGCGCGCCAGCTCCTCCTCGGTGACCGCGCCGGCGGCGAGGCCGTAGCGGGAGCGGAAGGAGTCGATCATCCGCTCGATGACCCTCTCGCGCGGCAGACCGGTCTGGCGGCGCAGCGGGTCGACGCGCTTCTTGGCGCTCTTGGTGCCCTTGTCGGAGAGCTTCTCCTTGCCGATGCGGAGCACGTCGAGCATCTTGTCGGCGTCGATGTCGTACGACATCGTCACGTGGTGCAGGACCGCGCCGGGGCCGCCGTCAGGGCCGACCATCCGCTTCTGCGCGGCCCCCGCGACCTTGCCGACCTCGGTGGCGATGTCGTTCAGGGGCTGGTACCAGGCCTTGATGCCCATGTCGCCGAGCGCGTCGAGGACCCAGTCGTCCAGATAGGCGTAGCTGTCGGCGAAGGACAGGCCGGAGACGAGGGACTCGGGCACGGCCAGGGAGTAGGTGATGGTGCTCCGCGGCTCGGCGAACATGGCGCCGCCGCCGGAGATGCGGCGTACGACGGTCACCCCGTGCCGGGCGACGCCCTCGGGGTCCACTTCGTTGCGCAGCGACTGGAAGCTCCCGATGATCACGGCGGGGGCGTCCCACTCCCAGACGCGCAGTGTGGGCGGCCGCCGTCCGGCCGCGACCTCGGCGGTGATCACCTCGTCGAGGGCCATGTGGAGCGCAGGGGACTGGGGTGCGTCATGGATGAGCTGCCAGTCGTAGTCGCTCCAGTCGCTGGCCTGCGCCAGGGCGCGGCGCACCGCGACGGCCACGCTCTCGGTGGTCAGGCCGAACAGGACGGCCGACTCGGGCAGCGCGGCGTCGATCAGGGCGGTCAGGCCCGCGGTGTCCGTGCCCGCGGGGGCGCCTTCGAGGGCGCGGTCGATGGCGAGGAGGGCCTCGTCGGGTTCCAGGAAGAAGTCACCCGACACGCGGACGTTCTTCAGAGTGTCGTTCTCGACGTCCAGATCGACGACCACGAGCTTGCCACCGGGGACCTTGTACTCACCATGCATGAGGCAAAGGTACCGAGTGTCCGGTTGCGGGGCGTCCGCAGTCCTTCGCAAAGGCACATCGCGGCGGTGCGGGCCAGGGTTATCCTGTGCGGCAACCGTCGACGAGGAGTCCCGAGGTGCCCCAGGCAGCAGCGCGTCCCACGCTGGAGGCCGTGGCCGCGCGGGCCGGGGTGTCGCGGGCGACGGTCTCACGTGTCGTGAACGGTGAGGCAGGGGTGCGCGAGGCGCTCGCCGCCAAGGTGCGGCGGGCCGTCAAGGAACTCGGCTACGTCCCCAACCGCGCCGCCCGCAGCCTCGTCACCCGGCGCCACGACGCCGTCGCCGTGGTCATCGCCGAGCCCGAGACCAGGGTGTTCGGCGACCCCTTCTTCGCACTCCAACTCCGCGGCATCAGCAAGGAACTGACGGCACGTGATGTTCAACTAGTGCTGCTCCTGATGGAGGGCAGGGACGACCACGAGCGGGTCGGGCGCTATCTCGCGGGCGGCCATGTGGACGGCGCGCTCGTCTTCTCGCTGCACCTGGACGATCCGCTGCCCGGCATCATCCACGGCGCCGGGGTGCCGACGGTGTTCGGCGGGCGGCCCGGCTGGGCGGACGGCGCGGGCAGCGTGCGGTACGTGGACTGCGACAACCGCGGCGGCGCCCACCAGGCCGTACGGCACCTCGTCGGCCTCGGCCGCAGGCGCGTCGCACACATCACGGGGCCCCTCGACCAGACGTCGGCCGTCGACCGCCTCGACGGGTACCGGGACCTGATGCCGGGCGCCGACCCCGCCCTGACCGCCGACGGCGACTTCACCCTGGCCGGCGGTGAGCAGGCCATGCGTCGGCTGCTGGACCGCCGCCCCGACGTCGACGCCGTGTTCGCCGCCAACGACGTGTCGGCGTCCGGGGCCCTGCGCGTGCTGCGGGCGGCGGGGCGACGGGTGCCGCAGGACGTGGCGGTCGTCGGGTTCGACGACATGCTGCCCGTCGCGGAGCAGGCGGAGCCGCCACTGACGACGGTACGGCAGGAGATCGAGGAGATGGGGCGGCTGATGGCGGCGATGCTGCTCCACGGCGGCCAGGGCCATGACCCCGCGGCAGCCCGGGTGGTGCTGCCCACCGCCCTCGTCCGCCGGGAGTCCGCCTGACCGCACGGACGGAGTTCCACCGGGCACTCCATTTCCCGGCGCGGTGCGTTCCGGATGCTTCTCCGCCCCCGCTTGCGAACTCGACTTTCCTGACGATTGCGTGGCGAAACCATCCTCCGTTTCCTTTCCCGTCCGTACTGTCGGCGGTACACGGACACCAGTAAATGGCCAGTGAAATCTTGCGGTCCTTGAACCTCAACCGTCAGCCTCTACGGACCACTTGGCGGCTCGGAAGCCGACGGTTCAGAAGCGAGCGGAGGGCCCCTCCATGGCCTCAGATGCCTTACGTCCCCAACTGTCCAGACTGCCGTCCCTCAGCGGGATGCGATTCATCGCGGCGCTCCCCGTTTTCGCTTTCCACGCGACCTCGGGCATGAATTTCCTGCGCGGCGGCACCGGTGATTTCTTCACCGACATCTTCAAGGACACCGGCACGCCGAGCGTGAGCTTCTTCTTCATTCTGAGCGGCTTCATATTGACCTGGTCGGCACGGCCGCGCGACACGGTGCCGGGTTTCTGGCGGCGCCGCATGGTCAAGGTCTACCCGAACCACCTGGTCGCCTTCGCGGCCACCGTCGTGATCATGCTGATCGCCTCCGACCCGTTCGAGGCGAAGAAGTTCTTCACCAGCCTCTTCCTCGTCCAGTCCTGGGTGCCGGAGATCCTCGTGCCGACCGGGATGAACCCGGTGGCCTGGTCGCTGTCGTGCGAGGTCTTCTTCTATCTGAGCTTCCCGCTGCTGCTGCCCCTGGTGCGGCGGCTGACCGTGCGTGCCCTGTGGACGGTGGGCGGGCTGCTGCTCGTCATTCCCTGGCTCGTCGTCCTGTTCGCCGAGCACGCCGTCGACGGCGCGCCCATCATGCCCGGCCAGTCCCTGGCGTACGAGCAGCTCTGGCTCGTCTACTTCTTCCCGCTGACCCGCCTGGTGGAGTTCGTGCTCGGCATCGTCGTGGCGCGCCTCGTGCTCAGCGGCACCGTGCCGCGGGTGGGCATGATCCCGGCCACGCTGTTCGCGCTCGGCGGCTTCGTGCTCAACGCGCAGGTGCCCTACCTGTACAGCCTCGGCGGCACGGCCGCCTTCTGGGTCGTGCCGCTGATCGTGGCGGGCGCGACGGCCGATGTGCGGGGGGACCGCTCGGCGATGCGGGGCCGGGTGATGGTGAGGCTCGGCGAGATGTCGTTCGCCTTCTACCTGGTGCACACGCTGTTCCTGATGTCGGCGCAGCGGTGGCTGGTGCAGGACCTCTCGGACGGCGCCGCGCTCGCGGCACTCCTCGGGTGTCTGGCGGCGAGCCTCGCCGTGTCGTACGCCATGTTCACCTGGGTGGAGGCGCCGCTGGTGCGCAGGTTCGGCAGTGGTGCACGGCGGAAGGCGGACCCGCGGGTGCTGCCCGCCGCCACCGCGCCCGGACCTCTCGCGGCCGCCGCGGACGCGAAGGACTAGACGCACAGGCGGCGGCGAGCGTCACCACAGCGCGTGCCCCGACCCGTGGAGGGCGGGGCACGCGCCGCTGTCCGCTGTCCGCTGTTCGCGGGGTCTGCGGCCTACGACCCGACCGACACCGTGAACCGGCGCGGGTTGCCGTCGTGGGCCGCGCCCGACACGTCGGGCTGACCGTCGGGGCGTACGTCGTCGTACGGGAAGGCGTACCCGATGGGCGAGTTGGCGTGCACGACGCGCGCCCAGTGGTTGGTGACGCCGCCGCGGTAGTAGTCCCCGGCCGATGTGCCGTTCGGCTGGGAGGGGTGGGTCAGCATGATGCTGCGGTTGAAGCCGGCGGCGAGCCGGGCGAGCAGGGCCTTCTTGTCGTCGGAGTCGTTCGGGTTGTTGGTGAACGGGCCGTGGTTGCAGGTGAAGATGTCCTTCGAGGAGGGCTTGGCGAAGGTGTGGCCGCCCTGGAAGGTGAGGGTGTCGCCCAGGACCCGGCCGACGCGCACGCCTCGGCCGCCCTGGAGGTCGATCCGCAGGTCGGTGGAGCGGTACTTGTCCCAGACCTGGTCGATGTAGCCCTTGAAGAGATCGCGGAACGGCATCTGGTCGGGGCGGTCGAAGTAGGGGGCCATGAGGTTCTGCGGGGAGACGACCCGAAGGACCCCGCCCTCGCCCCTGATCACCAGCTTGTCCCAGGGCTGCCCGTCCCGGCCCGCCTGTGTCACCAGATCGGCGGCGATCCTGTCGACGGCCCCGTCGGGCAGCGGGGCGACGGTGTGCCTGGCGTCGCCCTCCAGGGTGAGGCCGATGGGCAGCGCGGTCACCAGGTCGACGTAGCTGATGTTCGCGAACAACTGGGTGCTGTTGAAGGTGAACTCGCAGAACGACCACCTGCGGCCGTAGTTCGGGTCCGCCTTGGTGGCGAAGGCCGGCTCGACCAGGGCGGGGCCCGGGTTGAGGAAGAAGTCCAGCTTGTCGTCGCGGACGAAGTACACCCGGGCGCCGTACATCTGCGGGAGCGTGAGCACCTTGGGCGCGGAGCCCGCGGCACCCAGCGGAATGGCGCAGTCCACCGGCAGCGGCGTCTGTGGGGCCGACGGCGAGTCGGGGCGGTAGACGCCGCCGTCGGGCTTGAGCAGCACCCAGCGTCCGGTGCCGTTCTCATGGCCGGTGACGTACGCGCGGACCTGGCCCGGCAGCGACTTGTTCACCAGGGCGAGTTCGCAGGTGGCGGGGGCGGCGGCCGCGTGGGGGCTGAGCGCGCTGCCCCAGGCGGGGTAGGTGAGGGCGCCCGCGGCGGCCGCGGACGACGTCAGGAACACTCTGCGCGATATCACGGAATTCTCTCCTGGCTGGAAAGTGGGGGGAGTTGAGCAGGAGTGCGGCCCGGGCGCGCGGTGGTGCGTCGACGTGCCTCCACTGTTGCCGCGGTGAAAACGTGCCGTCAAGAGGTGTGGTTGAGAGCGCTCTCAGAATCTTGTTCTGGTTCACAAGGTAATGGCGGTCGGACGCGGAGCGTGACCGGAATCAGGGGCACCGCGGGGGCCACCGGTGACGGTGTGGGTGCGGGGCGCGCTCTGCGGGCGCGGATTGTCAGTGCCCGGTGCCAGACTCGGCAGTAGTGGGGACGTGGGACGAACGACAAAGGAGTCGATCATGCTCAGTACTCGCACGATCACCGGGGCACCCAACTGGGTAGACCTGGGCACGACGGACATGGACGGTGCCGCCGAGTTCTACCGGGGCGTGTTCGGCTGGGACTTCGAGAAGGGCGGCGAGGAGGTCGGCGGGTACGGCACGTTCCGGCTAGGCGGCAGGTCCGTCGCCGGTGGGATGGCGTGCACGCCCGAGATGGGCGCCCCGTCCTGGTCGGTGTATTTCCGCACGCCGGACGCCGACGCCACCGCCAAGCAGGTCGAGCAGGCGGGCGGCAGCACCACCTTCGAGCCGGTCGACGTCCTGGACCTCGGCCGCATGGCGGGCTTCACGGACGCGGCGGGCGTCGCCTTCTCGGTATGGCAGCCGGGCAGGCACAAGGGCTTCGACGCGGTGAACGAACCGGGCGCGCTGATCTGGACCGAGCTGTACACCCCGGACATCGACGCGGGCGCCGCGTTCTACGGCACGGTGTTCGGCTTGAAGACCGTCACCCAGCCCTTCGAGGGCGGTTCGTACACCATGGTGTATCCCGGCGCGGGCACGTCCGAGGACATGTTCGGCGGCCTGTGGCCGCTGGCGCAGGACCCGGTCGAGCAGGAGGCCGGGGTCTACTGGCTGCCGTACTTCCAGGTCACCGACATAGACGCGGTGGTCGAGAAGGCGCGGACGACCGGTGGCACGGTCCGGGCCGAGCGCATGGACCTCGCCGGTGTCGGCGCCTTCGCGAAGCTCGCCGATCCCTTCGGCGCGCGGTTCGCGCTGATGCAGCCGGAGCCGCAGCAGCAGTGAGGAGACCGGACCGCGGCCCGCCGCCGCGGCGGGGCGCGGTCACCTGGGCCTGCTTGGTCCGCCTGGGCCTGCCCAGTCCCGGCTGGGTCCGGCTGGCCCGCCTGGATCTGGCCGGTACCGCCTGGCCTGCTTGGAGTCACCTAGCCGGACCCAGCCGGGCCAGCCGGACCCAGCCGGGCCAGCCGGACCCAGCCGGGCCCAGCCATCCGGCGCCATCCCGGCCCACATGTCCCGGCGCGCCTCGTTGAGCGAACGTTGATCCGTTGTTTCGCGACTTCGCGCAGGATCATTGTCATGCACTCCGACACCACTGTGACCGAGCCCGAACTCGCCTGGCGGGAGCAGGCGCTGTGCGCGCAGACCGGACCCGACTTCTTCTTCCCCGAGCCCGGGAGCTCGGTGCGGGAGGCCAAGCGGATCTGCCGTCTGTGCGCCATGCGCCCGGCCTGCCTGGCGTACGCCATCGACAACGACGAACGGTTCGGGGTCTGGGGCGGACTCTCGGAGAAGGAACGGCAGAGCCTGCGGCGGGAACGCGCGGCCTGAGCGAGCCCGCCGCGGCCCCGCTCAGACGTAGTCCACCTCGAACCGCCGGGTGCCCGCGGGCAGGTGCACGTCGTCGCCGAGCACCGGCACCTCGCGCCCGTCAGCCGACACCGCGCGCACGGTGCCGAACCGGCACGGATAGACGTACCGCACCTGCTCGGGGGACCGGATGATGTCCACGCTCACCCGGCGGGCCCCCGCGTCGTGCGCGAGCCGGTAGCCGAAGGGCGCGCCGAACAGCGTGGGAGCGGACTCCACGGCGACCGTCTCGCCGTCCGGCACCCAGTGCGGGCGGACGCCCGGCGCGATGTACAGGTGCGGATCACGGTCCTCGTCGGCCTCGAAGAACAGGATGTCGCGGAGCAGCAGCAGATACTCCGCGGCGGCCCAGCCGTGCGGGATGTCCCCCATGTACCAGGGCCGGTGGGGGACTTCGGCGAAGCCGGACGCCACGGGGAACGCGTGCTGCTCGTTCCACGCGCCGAGCGCCACCACCCGGTCGTCGGCGCGCGGCAGCGAGGCGGCCACGGTCCAGTTGAGCAGCGCGTCCATCCGGGCGGTGTTCCCGGTGAGCAGATACGCGTGTGCCAACTGCAGGGTCAGATAGGGCCCGTACGCGTTCCAGGCAGCCTCGTGCCGGAAGCCGCCCGTCACGAACCGCGCGTACATGGTGTCCAGGGTCCAGCGGGCCGCCCGGTCGATGTCGTCGCCCAGCTTGCTGCCCAGATGCAGGCGCAGCGGATGGAAGTACGCCGCCGCGCCGATCATCGTCGAGTCGCGCCTGCCGACGTCACCAGGTCCGGTCGGGATGTACGTCTCCCACTCGCCGCGCCGCCGCTGCTCGTCGAGGACCCAGCGGATCGACGCCGCGGTGGCCTGCTTCAAGTCGTCGTACGCCCACCACAGTTCATCCGTCTCCGGGGTGCCGAGGCGTTCGGACAGGCGCGCCGCCTCGTACAGGCCCGCGATCCCCCACAGGTCGTCCCAGTAGTGCGGCTTGTCGCGCTCGCCGAGGTGCTCGGCGCTCCAGCCGCTGTGCAGCAGCCCGTACCCGTCGCGGTTGTCGCGCAGCCAGCGGGCGCCGTCGAGGACGTAGGGGGCGTAGAGCTTCGCGCCGAACGCGGCGGCGCGGCCCGCGGTGCGGTCGAACCTGCCGATGGCCCACAGTGCCTGGCCGTTGCTGTCCCACTCGCGGTCGTCCCGCTCGTGCGGGCCGCCGTAGAAGCCGTACTCGGCGCACGGCCCGATCCGGCCCGTGCCGCGGTTGAACCGCAGCGGATAGTGCGTGCCGAGCTGGTGCTCCGCGAGGGCCACGTCCCCCACCAGGGAACACGCCGTCGCCTCCACCGAGGAGTCGCGGATCCAGAAGGAGTCGTACACCGTCGGCCCCGGGTGGATCTCGCCGTGGTCGGAGAGCACGAGCAGTTGCCCGCGCGCCTGCCGGAACAGGTCGGCCAGGTGGGCCACGGGGTCCGGGAGCGCGGGCTGCACGCCATGCCCGAGGAGTTTCGCCGCCCAGAACCTGCCGTGGTCCTCCTCAAGATCGGTGGCGGGTGTGGCGCGGATCTCGGCCAGGTCGGCCGAGCCGCTGTAGAGGTCGACCGGGAGCCGTACGTCGACCTCGAACGCCTCGCCGCCGGCAAGGCGGAACGGCCACGCGAACGCCGCGCTGCACAACCCCGCCACCTGGTCCTGCGCCGTCAGCGCCGCGTTGAGCTTGCCGCCCACGACGAGGTCGTGGAACGGGCTGCGGGCCAGGTACGCCGCGGGGTCGGGGGAGAAGTCCGGGTTGCCGTAGACGCCGTAGCGCTCGGGCGGTGTGTCGAACACCGGCCCCCAGCCGCTGTTGGTCTCTACGCGTGCCTCGTCCGGCAGATAGCGCAGGAACGTCAGCCTGCGGTCACTGCCGCCCGGGTCGCCGCGGTGGTGCCGCTGGAAGCCGCTCGGCCCCGCGGGCAGCACCGCCGCGCACAACCAGCCCTCGCGTACGGGGCCACCGGGGCCCGTGACGCGCAGCCGGGTCACCGTGAGGTCCCGCTGCCGCGCCCCGACCGGCACCGCGAAGGTCCGCTGCGTGAACCGAATGCCGTCCGCGGCCCGGAACGTCGTCTCGACCACCGGCAGGTGCGGTGCCTGGACGCGCTGCCCGACGGTGCCGCACTCCGCGAGCTGCGGCACGCTCACGGTGCCCGAAACCGGGTCGAACAGGAAGAACGCCAGACAGTACTTGTCGTAGACCGGCTCGATCTCCCCGGCCTGTCCGATCAGCGACTCCTGGCGGTGGTCCTTGACGCCCACCATGTGCCAGTACCGGTACAGCGCGTTCGAGGAGAAGGCGGCCTCCCTCGACTCGTACGTGCCCGCGTCGAAGTCGTCGCTCCAACGCCGGAAGGCGGCCTGCGCCCACCAGGGCACGGGGTACGGCACCCGTGCCCGGTCCGCCCAGTTGCGCCACATGACCTCGTAGAACATCCACTCATGGGTCCGTGCCACTTCCGTGCACCCCCTGGGGTCGACGGCTTGTGTGCTCGTCTGCCCAACATGGCACCGGGGGGGCCGCACCGTAAATCGCCCCGCGCTCAGCCGCGCGTCACACCCCGGGCCGCGACGCGGGCCTTGCGGGCCGCCAGGCGCTCGTCGAACTTCGCGGCCTCCGCGTCGAGGCCGCCCAGGAAGAGACCCAGTTCCTCCTGCGCCTTCGCGCCCTCGGGGCCGAGGCCGGAGATTTCCATGACCTTGAGGAAGCGCAGCACGGGCTGCAGCACGTCGTCGTGGTGGATGCGCAGGTTGTAGACCTCGCCGATGGCCATCTGCGCGGCGGCCCGCTCGAAGCCCGGGATGCCGTGGCCGGGCATGCGGAAGTCGACGACGACGTCCCGGACGGCGCACATCGTGCGGTCGGGGGCGAGTTCGAACGCGGCCCGCAGCAGGTTCCGGTAGAAGACCATGTGCAGGTTCTCGTCGGTCGCGATGCGCGCCAGCATCCGGTCGCAGACGGGGTCGCCGGACTGGTGGCCGGTGTTGCGGTGGGAGATCCGGGTGGCCAGCTCCTGGAAGGCCACGTACGCCACCGAGTGCAGCATCGAGTGCCGGTTGTCGGACTCGAAGCCCTCGCTCATGTGCGACATCCGGAACCGCTCGAGCTGGTCGGGGTCCACGGCCCGGGAGGCGAGGAGGTAGTCGCGCATGACGATGCCGTGGCGGCCCTCCTCCGCGGTCCAGCGGTGCACCCACGTGCCCCAGGCGCCGTCGCGGCCGAAGATCGAGGCGATCTCGTGGTGGTAGCTCGGCAGGTTGTCCTCGGTGAGCAGGTTCACGACGAGGGCGACACGGCCGATGTCCGTGACCGGTGACTGGTCCTTCTGCCAGGCCTCGCCGTCCTCGAAGAGACCGGGGAAGTTCCGGGCGTCGGAGAACGGCACGTACTCGTGCGGCATCCAGTCCTTGGCCACGGCCAGATGCCGGTTGAGCTCCTTTTCGACCACTTCTTCCAGGGCGAACAGGAGCCGGGCGTCGGTCCAGGTGTCCGGGCTGCCGAGGTGGGGAGAAGTGATCGTCATAAGGTCTCCTGGGGGCGGGAGGGGAGGGGGAGCGGCTCCCGGGGGATTCCGGGACCGCGAGCGGTTTGTACCTACGGAATCGTAGGTTACGTTCCCGTAGGTTAAGCCCTCCGTAAAGATCCCCTCAAACCGGGGGACGATCCTCCGCCGCAACCGGAGGGCGGCCTACCGCCCTATCGGGTACCCCAGGGACCGCCGTAGATGCTCCGCGGTGAAGGATCCGTCGGCGTCGAGCAACTCCCGCGGCGTCCCCTCGAAGACGACCTGTCCGCCGTGCTTGCCGCCGTCGGGCCCCAGGTCGATCACCCGGTCCGCGTGCTTGACGACCTCCGGGTTGTGTTCGACGACGAGCACGGTGTTGCCGGCGTCGACGAGCCGGTCGAGCAGGGCGAGCAGCCCGTCGACGTCGGCCATGTGCAGGCCGGTCGTGGGTTCGTCGAGGACGTAGACGGCGCCCGTCCGGTGCAGTTGCGTGGCCAGTTTGATGCGCTGGCGTTCGCCGCCGGAGAGCGTCGACAGGGGCTGCCCGAGGGTGAGGTAGGTCAGGCCGACATCACGCAGGGCGTCGAGTCGGCGGCGTACCGCCGCGTCGGGAAAGTCCGCGAAGAAGGCGAGCGCCTGCTCGGCGGTCATGTCCAGGACGTCGACGACGGAGCGGCCGCCCACCCTCAGGCCGAGCACCTCGTCCTTGAAGCGCCGCCCCGCGCACGCCTCGCAGGTCGTCGTCACCGGGTCCATGAAGGCGAGGTCGCTGTAGATGATCCCGCGCCCCTGGCAGCTCTCGCACGCGCCACGTGAGTTGAAGCTGAACAGGCCCGGTTCGGTGCCCGTGTGCCGGGCGAAGAGGGTGCGCACCCTGTCCATGATCCCCAGATAGGTCGCCGGGGTCGACCGCCCCGAGATGCCGATCGACGACTGGTCGACGACGACGGCCTCGGGGTGCTGCTCGACGAAGCACCGGGACACCAGCGTGCTCTTGCCGGAACCCGCGACGCCGGTGACGGCCGTGAGCACACCGGCGGGCACCCGTACGCTCACGTTCCGCAGGTTGTACAGGTCGGCGCCTTTGATCCACATGTCCCCGACCGGGACGCGCGGGTGTTCCTTGACGCCGCGGGTGCGGCGCAGACAGCGGCCGGTGAGGGTGTCGGCGTCCCGCAGCTCCCGCGGGGTGCCCTCGAAGACGACGAGGCCGCCGTCGGTGCCCGCGGCGGGCCCCATGTCGACGACGTGGTCGGCGAGGGCGATGACGTCCGGGTCGTGCTCGACGACGAGCACCGTGTTGCCCTTGTCGCGCAGGCGAAGCAGCAGGTCACCGAGGCGTCCCACGTCCCGCGGGTGCAGTCCGACGCTGGGCTCGTCGAAGATGTACGTCATGCCCGTGAGGCTGGAGCCCAGGTGGCGCACCATCTTCAGGCGCTGGCCCTCGCCACCGGACAGCGTGGATGTCTCCCGGTCGAGGCTGAGGTAGCCGAGCCCGATGGCCTCGACGCGTTCGAGCGCGGCCACGGCCGCCGCGGCGACGGGCCCCGCCACCGGGTCGTCGACGCGGCCGAGCACGGTGATCAGGTCGGTGACCTCCATGCGGGTGCAGTCGGCGATGGACAGGCCATCGATGCGGGTGGCGAGCGCGGCGGGGTTCAGCCGGGCGCCGTCGCAGGCGGGGCAGCGGTCCTCGACCAGGAAGGACCGCACCAGGTCCCGGGTGCGCTGGGCGAGGGCCGACAGATCCCGGTTGAGGTAGAGCCGCTCGAAGCGGTCGGCGAGCCCTTCGTAGTCGATGTCGCGGGCCCCGCCGGTGTTGTCGACGCTGACTTTGCTGACCTGGCTGACCTTGCTGCCCTTGTCGGACCCGCCGCTTCGTCCGCCCTTCTTGCCGTGCCCGCCGCCGCGCATCAGGAACTGCCGCTCGGCGGCCGTGAACTCACCGACCGGCTTGTGTGTGTCGAGGTCGGGGGTGTTGGTGTACGTCTGGCCCTGCCAGGTCCCGACGGCGAACGGCGGGAACAGGATCGCGCCGTCCGCGAGGGACCTGGCGGGGTCCAGGATGCGGTCGTAGTCGGGCCGCACGGTGCGGCCGATGCCGTCGCACCGCGGGCACATGCCGCTCGGGTCGTTGAACGAGTACGCGGTGGCCGGGCCCGCGCTCGGCGTGCCGTGCCGCGAGAACAGCACCCGGATCACCGAGTAGATGTCGGTCATCGTGCCCACGGTGGAGCGGGAGTGGCCGCCGATCGGCTTCTGGTCGACGACGATCGCGGGCGCCAGGTCCTCGATGGCGTCCGCGTGCGGCCGCTCGTACTTCGGGAGCCGGTTGCGGACGAACCAGGTGAACGTCTCGTTCAACTGCCGCTGCGACTCGACGGCGATCGTGTCGAAGACGACCGACGACTTTCCCGACCCCGAAACGCCCGTGAACACCGTCAATTGGCCCTTCGGGATGCGCAGGTCCACCTCCTTCAAGTTGTTCTCACGCGCTCCGGTGAGCGTGATGTGCCGGTGGTCGGACGGCGGGTGCGGGGTCCGGCCGGCCTCGCTGACCTCTCGCGTTTCTCGTACTTCTCGTACTTCTCGCATGCAGACGAAGCTAGTCGGGATACCCGACAGCTTCTGTCGTGTTTTTCGCCTCCGTGAGCTCCCCGTCGAGCCGGAGCCAGCGCGTAATGCCGATGGACTCAAGGAACGGCAGGTCGTGGCTGGCGACGATCAGCGCGCCCTCGTAGCTCTCCAGGGCGCTCGCCAACTGCCGGACGCTCGCCATGTCCAGGTTGTTCGTCGGCTCGTCGAGCATGAGGAGCTGTGGCGCGGGCTCGGCGAGGAGCAGTGCCGCGAGGGCGGCACGGAAGCGCTCGCCGCCGGACAGGGTGCCGGCGAGCTGGTCTGCCTTCGCGCCCTTGAACAGGAAGCGGGCGAGGCGCGCCCGGATCCGGTTGTTCGTGGCGTCCGGCGCGAACCGTGCGACGTTCTCGACGACGGTGAGACCGTCGTCAAGGACGTCCAGGCGCTGCGGCAAGAAGCGCAGCGGCACCTGGGCAAGGGCCTGGCCGGACCGCGGTTCCAGCTCGCCGCTGATGGTGCGCAGCAGTGTGGTCTTGCCCGTGCCGTTGCGGCCGACGAGGGCGATCCGCTCGGGGCCGCGCAGCTCGAAGCCGCCTTTCAGCCGTGCCCCGTACCGCAGTTGCAGGTCGAGGAGCGTCAGGACGGTGCGGCCCGGCGGCACCGCGGTGTACGGCAGGTCGACGCGGATGTCGTCGTCGTCCCGCACCGCCTCCACGGCGACGCCCAGGCGGTCCTTGGCCTCGGCCAGCTTCTCCTCGTGCAGGATGCGGTGCTTGCCCGCGGACTCCTGGGCGGCGCGTTTGCGGTTGCCCATGACGACCTTGGGCTCCCGCTTCTGGTCCCACATCTTCTGGCCGTACCGCTTGCGGCGGGCCAGCTTGACCTGGGCGTCGGACAGTTCGCGCTTCTGCCTGCGCAGATCGGACTCGGCGACGCGCACCATGCGCTCGGCCGCCTCCTGTTCGACGGCGAGGGCTTCCTCGTACGCGCTGAAGTTGCCGCCGTACCAGTGCACTTCGCCGTCACGCAGATCGGCGACCTGGTCCACACGGTCCAGGAGCTCCCGGTCGTGGCTGACCACGACCAGGACTCCGGACCAGGCGTCGACGGCCGCGTACAGGCGGCGGCGCGCGTGCAGATCGAGGTTGTTGGTGGGTTCGTCGAGCAGCAGTACGCCGGGCCTGCGCAGCAGCAGAGCGGCCAGGCGAAGGAGCACCGACTCGCCGCCGGACACCTCGCCGGTGGTCCGGTCGAGCCCGATGTGGCCGAGGCCGAGCTGGGCGAGGGTCGCCGTGGCGCGCTCCTCGACGTCCCAGTCCTCGCCGACGGCCGCGAAGTGCTCCTCGCTCGCGTCGCCCGCCTCGATGGCGTGCAGCGCGGCGCGCCGCCCTGCGATGCCGAGGACCTCGTCGACGCGCAGAGCGGTGTCGAGCGTGATGTTCTGCGGCAGGTAGCCGATGTCGCCCGCGGTGCGGACGGCGCCGTCGCCCGGTGTCAGCTCACCGGCGATGAGCTTCAGGAGCGTCGACTTGCCCGATCCGTTGCGGCCGATGAGCCCGGTCCTGCCGGGGCCGAACGCCGCCTGGAACCCGTCGAAGACGGCTGTCCCGTCCGGCCAGGAGAAGGAGAGGGCGGTGCAGGTGATGGAGGTGGTGCTGGGGGAATGTGACATACAGGCCTCGCGGTCGCTGGCTGGAGCGTGGGTGTCGGGCAACGCGTGCGGGACATCGCGACAGCGCGTACGGGACACGGCGGCGGCAGGGGGCCGGGGGCCGGAGCGCGGAGGAAGGCCCGTGAACGGGCCCGTGCCGGAACGGACGGCTCGTACGCCGAGGTCGCACGCGACATACACAGCGAGGGCGTCATGAACGGAAGGTGTTCACGAGCGTCATGAACGACGGTGTTCACGAGGGCCATGAACAAGGTGTTCACGAGGGCGGCCATGAACGGAGGTGTTCATGGGTGGCTGTGTGGCGCGGTGTGCCAAGACCTCAGACGAGCAACGTCCTACTCCGTTCGACGGCGACAGAAGCGTTGTACAACGTAGGGAGGGCGCGGTGGGGGTGTCAACGGAATATCGTGCCGGGCCGGTTGCCGGAGGGCCATGTCGGATTCTCGCCGGACCGTAGCGGGTAGCGCCTGCTTGAGTGCTGCGCATGACGAACCAGAACGCCACCGCCGTCGCGGCCTCGGCACCCGCCTTCCGCGCCCTGCACACTCCCGGATCGCCGCTCGTCCTGCCCAACGCCTGGGACGTCGCGAGCGCCCGCATCGTCCGGGTGGCGGGAGCGCGGGCCGTCGCCACCACCAGCGCGGGTCTCGCCTGGGCCCTGGGCACCGCCGACGGTGACCGGCTCACCCGTGAGCGGGCGCTCACCGCCGTCGCCGCGATCGTGGACGCCGTCGACGTGCCGGTGACCGCCGACATCGAGAGCGGTTACGCGCGGGACGCGGCGGGCGTGGCGGACACGGTGCGGGCCGTCGTCGACGCGGGGGCCGTGGGCGTGAACATCGAGGACTCCCGGCGCGGGGCGGGCGAGCCGCTGCGGCCCCTCGCCGAGCAGTCCGAGCGGATCGCGGCCGCGCGCAAGGCCGCCGACGCGGCGGGCGTCGAACTGTTCGTGAACGCGCGCGTCGACACTTATCTGCGGGGTGTGGGTGACGGCCCGGACGCGCGGGTCGCGCTGACCCTCGAACGGGCCGCCGCGTTTCTCGCCGTGGGCGCGGACGGTGTGTTCGTGCCCGGAGCGGTGGACCCGGTGACGGTCCAGGCGCTGGTCGAGGGGATAGACGGGCCGGTGAACGTCATGGCGGGGCCGGGCGCGCCGACGGTCGCAGAACTCGCCGCGCTCGGTGTCGCGCGCGTCAGCGTCGGCTCCGGCATCGCGCAGGCGGCGCACGCGCTGGTCCGCGAGGCCGCGACGGAACTGCTCACCGAGGGGACCTACGGAACGCTGGCGGGCGGCCTCGACTACGCGGAGCTGAACGAGTTGTTCGGCGGCTGACCGGGGGCTCCGCGGCAGCCGCCAGGGCGCTGCGGAAGCCTGTAGGGGCGCTACGGCAGATGCGGCGGGGCGGGCGCGTGCCTCAGCACGCGTCGCGCATCAGCTCGGCCAGGTCCTGGTCCAGGTCCACGTGCAGGTGCTCCTGCCCGGCGGGCACCAGGGTGGTCGTGCTGTGCAGGAAGCGGCGCAGATCGCCGGTGCGGATGTGGACGATGGCCGTGCCCTCGGGCGCGTGGAACTCCAGGACGGTGCGGTCGTACCCGTAGGGGCGCACCCGTACGTCACCGTCGCCCGACGCGGTCTCCACGCCCTGCGCGAGCAGCTCACGGGAGAACGTCCAGAAGACCTCGACGCCCTCCAGGGTCGCCGGGGCCGGGAAGCTCATCCGGACGGCGAACGGGTCGCGCCGGTCGTAGTGGAGCGTGGCGGGAATGGTGGGCATCCGGGGCGCGGCGGCGACCAGGCGGGCCTCAACGGCTTGCTCGATGACAGTGGACAACGCCTGCTCCCTCAACTCTGACGGCTGGACGACCGGAGTGCGCACGACCGGGGTCGGGCACTTGAATAGACGTCGGAATCGGGAGATCCGTGCACGCGAGGACCCCTCCGAAGCGAGTGACGTCTGTCACCGCGACAGCGCGCGGGCGCCGCCGGTTCCCGCGGACCGCCGCCCGGGTGATCTTCGAGTCCCCGGTTCCGCTGTCTGGACGAGGCCCCGGGGGTGGGCTAGCTTCGCCCCGCCACGAGAGGCATGGGGCAGGCGGACCGGGAGGGGCGCGCGATGCGGGCGATACGTATGAGGAGAGCCGGGGGCGACGCGGGTGCGGGGCGGCCGCCGCGGTCCCGGCGCCCGGCCGGGTCCGGGAGCCCGGAGCCTTCGGAGGCGTCCCGGCGCGTCGAGGTGTCCCGGCGTGCTGAGGGGTCCCGGCGTTCCGAGGTGTCCCGCCGTGCCGGGCCGTCCCGGCGTGCTGAGGGGTCCCGGCGTGCTGAGCCGTCCCGCCGCGTCGAGGTGTCCCGCCGTGCTGAGCCGTCCCGGCGTGCGGGCCGGGGGATGTGGGCGGGCCTCGGCGTCGCGGCGCTGGCGTTGACGTCGATCGCGGCGGTCCCGGCCGGGGGCGGTGCCTCGGACGTCGTACCGGCTCTGCGTGCTAGCGGCGTCCCGAACGACGTGTCGGCCCCGCACGCGGACCGCGGATCGCGCACCGACCCCGACCCGCGCACCACCGCCCCGCCTTCCCCGGCGCTCATCCGGACCTCCGGGGCCGGGGCGCTCACCCCGCCCTCCTGGTCGCTCAAGCCCACCCGCACCGACGCCCGCTTCCGGGGGCTCGCGGCCGTCAGCCGGAGTACCGCGTGGGCGGCCGGTTCGAGGGGCACCGTGCTCCGCACCACCGACGGCGGCGCGAGCTGGCGTGA
The DNA here is from genome assembly GCF_000720475.1 of Streptomyces aureocirculatus. Lineage (GTDB taxonomy): Bacteria > Actinomycetota > Actinomycetes > Streptomycetales > Streptomycetaceae > Streptomyces > Streptomyces aureocirculatus. The sequence goes on along the minus strand of NZ_JOAP01000007.1, from coordinate 66,480 downwards.
TGTGTCACCGCCCGGGGCGGGCGCCCTCGAATTCCGGGACGTCGAGGCGTTCGACGGCCGCCGCGCCGTGGTCCTGGCGATCGGCGAGGGCGACGCCTCCCGGGTGCTCCGTACCACCGACGGCGGCGCCACCTGGACGGAGTCGTTCCGCAACGCCGACCCCAGGGCGTTCTACGACTGCATGACGTTCTTCGACCGGCGTCACGGCCTGGCGATGAGCGACCCGGTGGACGGCAAGTACCGCATCCTGTCGACCGCGGACGGCGGCCGTTCCTGGCGAGTGCTGCCCGACAAGGGCATGCCCGCGGCGCAGCAGGGCGAGAGCGCGTTCGCGGCGAGCGGCCAGTGCCTGGTGAGTTCGGGCCCGCGTGACGTGTGGCTCGCGACGGGCGGCGCGGCCCGCGCGCGCGTGCTGCACTCGGCGGACAGGGGACGGACGTGGACCGTCGCGGACACCCCCGTTCCGGGCGGCGACCCGGCTCGCGGAGTCTTCGGCCTCGCCTTCCGCGACCGCGCCCACGGCATCGCGGTCGGCGGCGACTACCGCCCCGGCGAGCAGTCGCCCCGGGCGTCCGCGCTGACCCGTGACGGCGGCCGGACCTGGCAGCCATCGGCGCGGCCCGCCCCCGCCTACCGCTCGGGCGTCGCCTGGTTCCCGTACTCCCGCGGCACCGCCATCGCGGTCGGCCCGACCGGCACGGACGTCACGACGGACAGCGGCCGCACCTGGCGCACGGTGGACGGCGGTTCGTACGACACCGTGGACTGCGCTCGGGACCTGAGTTGCTGGGCGGCGGGGGAGAAGGGGCGCGTGGCGCGCCTCGAACGGGGCTGAGGCCGATGCCCCGGGCCCGGCGGGGCCCGGGGCACCGGCCTAGGTGTCGTGCCCGGCCGGGCACGGACTTCAGGAGGGCAACTCCTGCCGGTAAGGCGCGAGCTCGGCAGCCGTCTTCGTCGCGAAGAACTCGGTGATGCGGTACGTGCACACGCCCCCGACGGCGAACGGGTCGCTCGCGGCGAGCCGCTCGATGTCCGCACGGTGGTCGCCCACGGCGAGGATCACGCCGCCGTCACGCGGGTTCTTGCGCCCCGAAGCGATGAACACGCCGGCCGCGTACTGCGCGTCCAGCCAGGCGACATGCTCGGTGAGCAGGGCGTCGACGCGGTCGACCGATGCGGTGTAGGTCAGCTCCATGACAAACATGATCGTGAGGCTACCGCGACGCCGGTACGACGACAGCCCCTCGGGGGCCGTCGCCGGGCGTGGCCGTCCCCCGGCCGCACCGGGTCGACCTCGGGGGCCTGCCAAAACTTTGCAGGGATGTACTGGGGGCGCTCTAGGCTGATGCGCACGATGAGTATGTCTTCGACGAACCCGCGCACGGCGAGCATCCCGCCCCTCCCCGCCGACTGGCCCACGGACGAGGCGGCGGCCCGCGCCGTCCAGGACGCCCTGCGGGCGCGGGTCGTGCTCGGCGAGGCGGGGCCGCCGCCGGGCAGTGGCCATGTCACGGGCGTGGACGTGGCCTACGACGACGAGCGCGACGTGGTCGCCGCGGCGGTCGTCGTCCTGGACGCGGCGAGCCTGGAGGTCGTCGAGGAGGCCACGGCGGTCGGCCGGGTCGCCTTCCCGTACGTTCCCGGCCTGTTGGCGTTCCGTGAAGTGCCCGCCGTCCTCGCCGCCCTGGACGCGCTCGACGCCGATCCGGGGCTCGTCGTGTGCGACGGCTACGGCATCGCGCACCCGCGCCGCTTCGGCCTCGCGAGCCACCTCGGTGTGCTCACCGGGCGGCCCACGATCGGGGTCGCCAAGAACCCGTTCACGTTCGCCCACGAGGTGCCGGACGACGCGCGCGGCAGTGCGACGCCGCTGCTCGACGGCGCGGAGGAGGTCGGCAGCGCGCTGCGCACCCGCGCGGGCGTCAAGCCGGTGTTCGTCTCCGTGGGCCACCGCGTGACCCTCGCCGCGGCCCGCGCCCACACCCTGCACCTCACCCCGCGCTACCGCCTCCCGGAGACCACCCGCAGGGCGGACGCGCTGTGCCGGGCGGCACTGCGGGAGGCCACGGGCACCTGACGGGCCGGGTCGGGCGGGTGGGGCACAGCTCTGCCCGACGCCCGACGCCCGACGCCTTCGGCCTCGCCCGGTGTCCGGCTGCTTCGGCCCCGCCCGGCGCCTTCGCCCCCGCTGGGTGTCCGGCGCCTTCGGCCTCGCTGGGTGTCCGGCGCCTTCGGCCCGGCCCGGCGCCCGGCGCCTTCGGCCTCGCCCGGCGGCTTCGCCCCCCCGCCCGGCGTCCGGCGGCTTCGCCCCTGCCCGGCGCCCGACGCCTCCGGCCCCGCCCGGCGCCGGGACAGCTTCAGCAACCCGCCCGGCCCCCCCCCGGGGGGCCCTCAGCGCCGCGCCGCCACCCGGAACCCCATCCCCGCCGCCACGAGCCGCGCCGTCAACGCGTCACCCATCGCCGCTGCCGGTGTCACCTGTCCCGCGGCCGCGGGCAGGTCGTCGAGGGCCAGGCACATCGAGGCCTCCGCGAGGATCTTCGCGGTCTCGTCGTACCCGGGGTCGCCGCCCCACACCTCGGTGAAGACCCGCTGCCCGCCGCCCTCCCCGACGAACCGCACGGAGAACCAACTGGCCGCCCGCCGCGCCGCGTCGGGTCCCTCACCGGGCTTGAGCAGGCCCGACAGACGGCGCCGCACGGGCGGGAGCTGCGCCGCGGCGAACAGCGCCGTCACGCCCGCCACGCCGCCGAGCGCCACGGGCAGCGACCGCACCGCGGCGTAGTGGCGGTAGCGGAAGTCGGGCCCGTACCGCGGCAGCGCCCGCGCCGAACGCTGCACGACCTGCGGGTCGATGGTCGGCAGCGGCAACGCCCAGGCACCGATCTCGCCGGCGTAGCGAGGGGCGCTCGGCGGGGCGTACGCCTTGCGGTCCGCGAGCCGGGGCTCGTGCCTGCGCCGTTCGCGCGCGGCGGCGAGCAACTGCGGGCCGCGCGCGAACTGCTGGAGCGCGGAGGCGAACGTACCGCCGGAGAACCGTGCCTTGACGCTGACGAAGCCGTCGACGCGCAGGGGCACGTCCTGCGGCAACTGCCGCACCGTGTAGTACACGCCCAGGTCGTGCGGAACCGAGTCGAAGCCACAGGCGTGCACCAGGCGCGCGCCGGTCTCCCGCGCGCGGGCGTCGTGCCGCACGTACATCAGGTCCACGAACTCCGGCTCGCCGGTCAGATCGGCGTAGTCGGTGCCGGCCTCCGCGCACGCGGCCACCAGCTCCTGCCCGTGGGTCAGGTAGGGGCCGACGGTGCTCGCCACCACGCGGGTGCACGCGGCCAGTTCGCGCAGCGACGCGGGATCGGCCGCGTCCGCCTGCACGACGGGCAGTTCGGCGCACCCCGGGCGGTCCGCGGCGAGGCGCTCGCGCAGCCGCCGCAGCTTGTCCGCGTCGCGCCCCGCGATGGCCCAGCGGAGCGTCTCGGGTGCGTGTTCGGAAAGATAGGCGGCCGTCAGCGCACCCACGAAACTCGTCGCCCCGAAGAGCACGATGTCGTACGGACGGTCCTGGTCCTGACTGCTCATGGCACCTCTCAGCCGTGTGTCCCGCGCCGTTGTCGGTGGCCGAGGCTAGCGTGAGCGGGGCGGCACCGTGACACGACGGTGTCCGCCGGGACGGGCGGAGCACCCGGGTACCCGTCCCGCGGGGTGCCCGCGTGACCCGTGCCACGCCCGCGGGCTAAGCGCTTGCTCGCCGGGGGCTTGTGCGGAGTGGAACACGTTCTTAGCATCACTGGTGTTACATCGGTTGTGTCACAGTGCTGGGGGCTCAATGGCAGTGCCGGACAAAGGCGTTCACGGCCCGCTGACGGGCGTGCGGGTGGTGGAGCTCGCGGGCATCGGGCCCGGCCCCTTCGCCGCCATGCTGCTCGCCGACCTGGGCGCCGACGTCGTGCGCGTCGACCGCCCCGGCGGCCCGGGCCTCGCGATCGATCCCGCCTACGACGTCACCAACCGCAACAAACGCAGCGTCGTCGTCGATCTGAAGTCCCCCGGTGGCGCGGCCCGCGTCCTGGACCTCGCCGCACGGGCGGACGTACTCGTCGAGGGCTACCGCCCCGGGGTCGCCGAGCGCCTCGGCGTCGGCCCCGAGGCCTGCCACGCCCGCAATCCGGCGCTCGTGTACGGCCGCATGACCGGCTGGGGCCAGGACGGCCCGCTCGCCCCGCGCGCCGGGCACGACATCTCCTACATCGCCCTCACCGGCACGCTCGGGATGATCGGCAACCCCGGGGAGCCGCCCGCCGTCCCCGCCAACCTCGTCGGGGACTACGCGGGCGGCTCGCTGTACCTGGTCGTCGGCGTCCTCGCCGCCCTGCACCACGCGCGGGCCACCGGCACCGGGCAGGTCGTGGACGCCGCGATCGTGGACGGCGCCGCGCATCTGGCCGCGATGATCCACGGCATGGTGGCGGCGGGAAGCTGGCAGGACCGCAGGGGCGCCAACCTCCTGGACGGCGGCTGCCCGTTCTACGGCACCTATGAGACGGCGGACGGCGAGTACATGGCCGTCGGCGCCCTTGAGCAGCAGTTCTACGACGAGTTCACCGAGCTGCTCGGGCTGCGCGACCTCGCGCCCGCGCGTCGCGACCTCGCCCGCTGGGGCGAGCTGCGCGAGGCCGTGGCCGCTCGTTTCCGTACCCGGACGCGCGCGGAGTGGACGGCCCTCTTCGAGGGCACCGACGCGTGCGTGGCGCCGGTCCTCTCGCTGCGCGAGGCCCCGGACCACCCGCACCTCGCCGCCCGCGGCACGTTCACCGACCACGGCGGCATCACACAGCCCGCCCCCGCGCCCCGCTTCTCCGCGACCCCCACCGCCGTCCGCGGCGCCCCGGCGCAGCCCGGCGCCGACACCACGGAGGTGGCCCACGACTGGGACGTGCCGGGCTTGATCACCGCCCAGGACCCGCCCGTCGCCACCGACGGCACGCGGCACGGGGCCGCGCGCAACTGAACGTCGTCCAGGCCGGACCCGAACCGGCCGAGCTCGTCGAAACCGGCAAGGGCTGGGCTTTGAGGCCGAGGAGGCCACACACATGGAACGGCAGATCTTCACCGCCGAGCACGACGCGTTCCGCGAGACCGTCCGCACCTTCCTCGCCAAGGAGGTGACGCCGCACTACGAGCAGTGGGAGAAGGACGGTGTCGTCTCCCGCGAGGCATGGCTCGCGGCCGGACGCCAGGGGCTCCTCGGCCTCGCCGTGCCCGAGGAGTACGGGGGCGGCGGGAACGGCGACTTCCGCTACGCCGCCGTCCTCGCCGAGGAGTTCACCCGCGCGGGCGCCGCGGGCCTGGCCGTCGGCCTGCACAACGACATCGTCGGCCCCTATCTGACGGGTCTCGCCACCGACGGGCAGAAGCGCCGCTGGCTGCCCGGCTTCTGCACCGGCGAGACCATCACGGCCATCGCCATGACCGAGCCGGGCGCGGGCTCCGACCTCCAGGGCATCCGCACCACGGCCACGGACATGGGCGACCACTGGCTCCTGAACGGCTCCAAGACGTTCATCTCCAACGGCATCCTCGCCGACCTCGTCGTCGTGGTCGCCAAAACCACCCCCGAGGGGGGCGCGCACGGCCTGTCGCTGCTCGTCGTCGAGCGCGGCGCGCCCGGTTTCGAGCGGGGCCGCAACCTCGACAAGATCGGCCAGAAGGCCCAGGACACCGCCGAACTGTTCTTCAACGACGTACGCGTACCCAAGGAGAACCTGCTCGGCGAGCTCAACGGCGCCTTCGTACACCTGATGACGAACCTCGCGCAGGAGCGCATGGGCATCGCCGTCGCCGGGATCGCCGCCGCCGAACACCTTCTGGAGATCACCACGGCGTACGTCAAGGAGCGCGAGGCCTTCGGGCGCCCCCTGGCCAAGCTCCAGCACATCCGTTTCGAGATCGCGGAGATGGCCACCGAGTGCGCGGTCACACGGGCGTTCCTCGACCGGTGCATCGTCGATCACTCGAACGGGGAACTCGACGCGGTCCACGCCTCCATGGCCAAGTGGTGGGCCACCGAGCTGCAGAAGCGCGTCGCCGACCGCTGTCTGCAACTGCACGGCGGCTACGGCTACATGACCGAGTACCGCGTGGCCAAGGCGTTCACCGACGGCCGCATCCAGACCATCTACGGCGGCACGACCGAGATCATGAAGGAGATCATCGGCCGTTCCCTGCTCACCTGACCCCCTCCAGGACCGACTTCTTCGAAAGGCACTGGCGTGACCACCGAAGCGTACGTGTACGACGCGATCCGCACCCCGCGCGGACGCGGCAAGGCGAACGGTGCCCTGCACGGCACCAAGCCGATCGACCTCGTCGTCGGTCTCATCCATGAGATCCGGGCCCGCTTCCCGGGCCTCGACCCGGCCGCCGTCGACGACATCGTGCTCGGTGTGGTCGGCCCGGTCGGCGACCAGGGCTCGGACATCGCGCGGATCGCGGCCATCGCAGCCGGACTGCCGGACACGGTCGCGGGCGTCCAGGAGAACCGCTTCTGTGCCTCGGGCCTCGAAGCGGTCAACATGGCCGCCATGAAGGTCCGCTCGGGCTGGGAGGACCTCGTGCTCGCCGGTGGCGTCGAGTCCATGTCCCGGGTGCCGATGGCCTCCGACGGCGGTGCCTGGTTCGCCGACCCGATGACCAACTGGGACACGAACTTCGCGCCGCAGGGCATCGGCGCCGACCTGATCGCCACGATCGGGGGCTACAGCAGGCGCGACGTCGACGAGTACGCGGCCCTGTCCCAGGAGCGGGCCGCCACCGCCTGGAAGGAAGGCCGCTTCGCGCGGTCCGTCGTACCGGTCAAGGACCGCAGCGGCCTCACCGTCCTCGACCACGACGAGCACCTGCGCCCCGGCACCACCGCCGACTCCCTCGCCAGGCTGAAGCCGTCCTTCAAGGACATCGGCGACATGGGTGGGTTCGACGCGGTCGCGCTGCAGAAGTACCACTGGATCGAGGAGATCGACCACGTCCACCACGCGGGCAACTCCTCGGGCATCGTCGACGGCGCCTCGCTCGTCGCCATCGGCTCCAAGGAGGTCGGCGAGCGGTACGGCCTGACCCCGCGCGCCCGCGTCGTCTCCGCTGCCGTCTCCGGGTCCGAGCCGCTGATCATGCTCACCGGACCCGCGCCCGCCACCCGCAAGGCGCTCGCCAAGGCCGGACTGAGCATCGACGACATCGACCTCGTCGAGATCAACGAGGCGTTCGCCGCCGTCGTCCTGCGCTTCGTCGAGGACATGGGCCTGTCCCTCGACAAGGTCAACGTCAACGGCGGGGCCATCGCCCTCGGGCATCCGCTCGGCGCCACCGGTGCGATGATCCTCGGCACGCTCGTCGACGAACTCGAGCGGCGCGATCTGCGGTACGGGCTTGCCACCCTGTGTGTCGGCGGGGGCATGGGGATCGCCACGATCGTCGAGCGTATGTAGGGCTCCGCCGCGGGGGGATTTGTGCGTCGCCGGCCGCGGGCGCGACGTGGTTGCTCGCGCGGTTCCCCGCGCCCCTGAGGCGAGCGGCTCCGCCGCGCCTCATGAAGGCGCGCGCAGCGCGGCCTTCAGGGGCGCGGGGAACTGCGCGACCAGCCCCCACCGGCGGCCGGTCGGCCACGGTCCGCACCCCCCTCCCCAGATTCCGCCTCCCGCCCGCCAACGGCCCCCGCAGACTTCACGGAGACATAGACATGACCAAGAGCACCACCATCCGCTGGGAACAGGACGACACGGGCATCGTCACCCTCGTCCTCGACGATCCGAACCAGTCCGCGAACACCATGAACCAGGCGTTCAAGGACTCCATCGCCGCGATCGCCGACCGCGCCGAAGCCGCCGTCCAGGCGGACAAGGACGCGATCCGCGGCTTCATCTACACCTCCGCCAAGAAGACCTTCTTCGCGGGCGGCGACCTCAAGGAGATGATCCAGGTCGGCCCCGAGAACGCCCGGCAGGCGTTCGAGGCGGGCGCCGCCATCAAGAACTCGCTGCGCCGCATCGAGACCCTCGGCAAGCCCGTCGTCGCCGCCCTCAACGGCGCGGCCCTCGGCGGCGGTTACGAGATCGCGCTCGCCAGCCACCACCGGGTCGCGCTCGACGCGCCGGGTTCGAAGATCGGCCTGCCCGAGGTCACCCTCGGCCTGCTGCCCGCGGGCGGCGGCGTCACCCGCACCGTACGCCTCATGGGCATCACCGACGCGCTCCTCAAGGTCCTGCTCCAGGGCACCCAGTACTCCCCGCGGCGGGCCCTGGAGAACGGCCTCGTCCACGAGGTGGCCACGACGACGGAGGAGATGCTGGGCATGGCCCGCGCCTTCATCGACGCCCACCCCGAGTCGCAGCAGCCCTGGGACGTGCCCGGCTACCGCATCCCCGGCGGCTCCCCGGCGAACCCCAAGTTCGCCGCCAACCTGCCCGCGTTCCCCGCGAACCTGAAGAAGCAGTTGGCCGGCGCCCCCTACCCGGCGCCGCGCAACATCCTCGCGGCCGCCGTCGAGGGCTCCCAGGTCGACTTCGAGACCGCTCAGACCATCGAGGCCCGGTACTTCACCGAGCTGGTCACGGGACAGGTCTCCAAGAACATGATCCAGGCGTTCTTCTTCGACCTCCAGGCCGTCAACTCCGGCGCCAACCGGCCCCAGGGCATCGAGTCCCGCACGGTCCGCAAGGTCGCCGTGCTCGGCGCCGGGATGATGGGGGCGGGCATCGCCTACTCCTGCGCCCGTGCCGGTATCGACGTCGTGCTCAAGGACGTCTCCGCCGAGGCCGCGGCCAAGGGCAAGGGCTACTCGGAGAAGCTGTGCGCCAAGGCCGTCTCCCGGGGCCGCACCACCCAGGAGAAGGCCGACGCGCTGCTCGCCCGCATCACGCCGACCGCCGACCCGCAGCAGCTCGCGGGCTGTGACGCGGTGATCGAGGCGGTCTTCGAGGACACGGCGCTCAAGCACAAGGTGTTCCAGGAGATCCAGGACGTCGTCGCGCCGGACGCGCTGCTGTGCTCCAACACCTCGACGCTGCCCATCTCCCTGCTCGCCGACGGCGTCGCCCGTCCCGTCGACTTCATCGGCCTGCACTTCTTCTCGCCCGTCGACAAGATGCCGCTCGTGGAGATCATCAAGGGCGAGCGCACCGGCGACGAGGCACTCGCCCGCGCCTTCGACCTCGTACGCCGGATCAACAAGACGCCCATCGTCGTCAACGACTCGCGTGGCTTCTTCACCTCGCGCGTCATCGGGCACTTCATCAACGAGGGCGTCGCCATGATCGGCGAGGGCATCGAGCCCGCTTCGATCGAGCAGGCCGCCGCCCAGGCGGGCTACCCGGCGAAGGTCCTGTCCCTGATGGACGAGCTGACGCTCACCCTCCCCCGCAAGATCCGCAACGAGTCCAAGCGGGCGATCGAGGAAGCGGGCGGCACCTGGGACACGCACCCCGCCGAGGCCGTCATCGACCGCCTGGTCGACGAGTTCGGCCGCACCGGGCGCAGCGGCGGCAAGGGCTTCTACGACTACGGCGACGACGGCAGGCGCGCGGGCCTCTGGCCGGGCCTGCGCGAGCACTTCACCCGGCCCGGGCACAGCATCCCGTTCGACGACATGAAGGAGCGGATGCTCTTCTCGGAGGCCCTCGACACCGTGCGCCTCCTCGAAGAGGGCGTCCTGACGTCGGTGGCCGACGCCAACATCGGCTCCATCTTCGGCATCGGCTTCCCCGGCTGGACGGGCGGCGTCCTGCAGTACATCAACGGCTACGGGGACGGCGCCGGGCTGCCCGCGTTCGTGGCCCGCGCGCGGGAGCTCGCCGAGCGCTACGGCGAGCGGTTCACGCCGCCCGCGCTGCTCGTCGAGAAGGCGGAGCGGGGCGAGCGGTTCAGCGACGCCGCCTGACCGGCGCCGCACGCGGGGGGAGTGGCTGCCGGGTTCGGGGGAGTGGCTCGGGTCTCGTCGAGCCACTCCCTCAGGGTGCCCTCAGCTCTCCTTGAGCCACTCCCTCAGCTCCTCCTTCAGCGACCGCTGGAACGCCGTGACCAGTGCCTGCACCACCATCGGCTGCATGTGTGCCGAGAGGGACCGCATCGCCGCGACGTGCTCGGGGTCGGACTCGCGCTCCCGGCAGTCCGACACCTCGTCGCGGAACAGCCGCGACAGCTCGTGCGCCGCCGAGCGCGCGTGCTCCATGAGCACGGTCCGCGAGGCCAGGATCGTCTCGTGGGCGATGGGCACGCCGAGCAACTGCACGCCCAGGCGGAGGAGGCCGGTGTCCACCCGCAGTTGGTCGGCGTCCCCGTCGCGGGCGGCGGCCACCCCCATCGCCGCGAGCCGCTCCAGGTCCTCGTCCGAGAGCGCCCGGCCCGCCCGGCGCTCCAGTTGCGCACGGGACATGTCCTCCGGCGCGTCCGGCGCCCACGACGCCACCACCGCACGGTGGATGGCGAGGTCGTGCGCGCTCAGGCCGGGCGGCAACTGCTCCAGATAGCGCTCGATCGCGGCGAGCGTCATCCCCTGGTGCTGCAACTCCTCGATGAGGGCGAGACGCGAGAGGTGCCCGGGGCCGTAGTGGCCCACGCGGCGCGGGCCGATCACCGGCGGGGGCAGCAGCCCCTTCGTGCTGTAGAAGCGGATCGTGCGGACCGTGACGCCCGCCCGCGCGGCCAGCTCGTCGACCGTGTACGTCGACTCCTCCACGCCCGCCACTTCCTCCGCGCCCGCCACTTCCTCCGCGCCCGCCACTTCCTCCGCGCCCGCCACTTCCTCCGCGCCCGCCACTTCCTCTGCGTACGCCGATTCCTCCGCGTACGCGGCATCCTTCGCGTACGCCGCCGCCTCCGCCCGCGTCGGCTGCCCCGTGCCCGTCGGCTCGTCCGTGCCCGTCGTCATGGCGGCGCGCCACCTCCCCTGCCGTGCATCAATGCGGTGCAACAGTATTGCTGTGCCACCACTGTTGTGAAAGCCTCCGGGCCAGTCACGCCACGTAGTCGAAGGCCAACCGACGGTGTCAGGAGGCGGTTCCATGACCTCGATCCCGCGACTTCCCGGGGACCCGGCCGACATCACCTTCCCCGCCCTGCTGCTCCGCAACGCCGAGGACCATCCGGACCTGCCCGCGCTCTCCTGGCGCGAGGACGCCGCCTGGACGACGCTCACCTGGAGCGAGGTGCGCCGCGAGGTCGCGGCGCTCGCCACCGGGTACGCGGCGCTCGGCGTCCGGCGCGGCGAGCACGTCCTGATGATGATGGCCAACCGCCCCGAGCACTGGCTGAGCGATGTCGCCCTGGTCCACCTGGGCGCCGTCCCCGTCACCGTGTACAACACGTCGGCGCCCGGCCAGATCGCGCACATCGTCCGGCACAGCCGGGCCCGGTTCGCGATCGTGGAGGGCGCACGGGAGCTGCCGCGCTGGGAGCCCCTCGTCGAGGACGCGACGGCGCCCCTCGAGCAGTTGGTCGTCGTCGACGCGGCCGCCGCGGGACCGCACCGCACCTACGCGTCCGTGCTCGCCGCCGGTACGCGGCTCCTGGACCCGGAGGCCTTCGACAAGGGCTGGCAGGAGTGCGCGGCCACGGACCCGCTGACCGTCGTCTACACCTCGGGCACCACCGGCGACCCCAAGGGCGTGCGCATGACGCACCGCAACGTCATCGGCAACGGCCTCGCCCTGGACGCCGCGATCGAGTTCCAGGGGCAGGCGGGCCACATCTGCTATCTGCCGTTCGCGCACATCGCCGAGCGCATGCTCGGGATCTATCTGCCGCTGCTGCGCGCGTCCGAGGTCCACATGTGCCCGGACCCGGCCCGAGTGGGAGCCATGGCACGGGAGTTGCGTCCGCAGGAGTTCTTCGGTGTGCCCCGGGTGTGGGAGAAGCTCGCCGCGGCCGTGCGGGCCGCGCTCGCCGGGCTGCCCGAGGAGCGCCGCCGGGTGATCGAGGACGCGGGCGGGACGGCACGCGCGTACGTGGACTGCCGTGAGCGCGGCCAGGAACCTCCGGCGGACCTGGCTGCGGCCTACCGCGAGGCCAAGGAGCGGGTGCTCGACCCGCTGCTCGCCCTCGCCGGGTTCGACAGGCTGCGGTGGACGGCGAGCGCGGCGGCGCCGATGCCGGTGGACGTGGCCCGGTTCTGGGCCGGGTTCGGCCTGGTGGTCATGGACGCCTGGGGGCTGACCGAGACGACGGGCGTGGTCACCACCAACGGGCCCGGCGCCTTCCGGCTCGGCTCGGTGGGAAAGCCCCTCGACGGCATGGAGGTACGCGTCGCCGACGACGGCGAGATCATGGTGCGCGGCCCCTTCGTCTGCGACGGCTTCCTGTGGATCACCGACCGCAAGAAAGAGATCATCGTGACGTCCACGGGCAAGAACGTGGCGCCCGCCCTGGTCGAGAACACCCTCAAGGAGCACCCGCTCATCGGCCAGGCCCTGGTCCACGGCGACGGCCGCTCCTATCTGGTGGCGCTGCTCGTCCTGGACCCGGAGATGACCGAGGCGTGGGCCGCGGCCCACGGCATCGAGGTCCCGGGCGGCCCCACAGGCGCCGGAACCGATCAAGGCGCCGGAACCGCCCTGGTGGACCACCCCGCCGTACGGCAGGAGATCGCCCGCGCCGTCGAGGCGGCCAACGCGCGCCTCAACCGCACCGAGCAGATCAAGCGGTATCGGCTCCTCGCGCAGGAGTGGGGCCCGGAGACCGGTGAGCTGACGCCGTCCCTGAAGCTGCGCCGCAGGGTCATCAGGGACAGGTACCGGGACGCCATCGAGGACCTTTACACCGCCTGACGCGCGGCTGTACAGAGGGCGATCACCATGTGAGAAGTGCCGCTATGTGATCTGTGCCACCGCATCCGGAGGGGGCTGTGGGGGAAGGTGTCGCGTTGGTTCGCCCACGTCAGGGGTGTGGCGGCCCGCAGCACATCCGGACCCCGGAACCTCTTCCGGGCACCACAGAGTGGATCTTCCACGTGAGCAACGACGCCGTAGACACGGCCACGGACGCCCGCAACGCGTCCCAGGCCGCCCCCGCGGACGCGGGCGACGCCGGTTACAGCAAGGACCTCAAGGCCCGCCACGTCAACATGATCGCGATCGGTGGCGCGATCGGCACCGGCCTGTTCCTCGGGGCGGGTGGCCGCCTCCACTCGGCGGGGCCCGCCCTCGCCGTCGCGTACCTCGTGTGCGGCATCGTCGCGTTCTTCGTGGTCCGCGCCCTCGGCGAGATGGTCCTCTACCGGCCCTCGTCCGGCTCCTTCGTGAGTTACGCCCGTGAGTTCCTGGGCGAGAAGGGTGCCTACGTCGCCGGCTGGATGTACTTCCTCAACTGGTCGACCACCTGCATCGCCGACATCACGGCCATCGCGCTCTACACGCACTACTGGAGCTTCTTCACCGACATCCCGCAGTGGGCGCTCGCCCTCGCCGCGCTCGCCGTGGTCCTCGCCGTGAACCTGATCTCCGTGAAGTGGTTCGGCGAGATGGAGTTCTGGTTCTCGATCATCAAGGTCGCGGCGCTCGTGGCCTTCATGTTCGTCGGCATCTTCCTGGTCTCCACGCAGCACGACGTGGGCGGCGAGAAGCCCGGCCTGAACATGATCACCGACCACGGCGGCTTCCTGCCGAACGGCTTGATGCCGGTCGTGATCGTGCTCCAGGGTGTCGTCTTCGCGTACGCGTCCCTGGAGCTGGTCGGTGTCGCCGCGGGTGAGACCAAGGACCCGCAGAAGGTCGTCCCGCGCGCGGTGAACTCGATCATGTGGCGTGTCGGTGTCTTCTACGTCGGCTCGGTCGTGCTGCTCGCGCTGCTGCTCCCCGGCACGATGTACTCCGCCGACGAGAGCCCCTTCGTCACCGTGCTCTCCAAGATCGGTGTCTCAGGTGCCGGCGACGTCATGAACTTCGTCGTCCTCACGGCGGCCATGTCCTCGCTGAACTCCGGCCTGTACTCCACCGGACGCATCCTGCGCTCCATGGCCATGGCGGGCTCGGCGCCGAAGTTCACGGCCAGGATGAACCGCAACCAGGTGCCCTACGGCGGCATCCTGCTCACCGCCTCGGTGGGTGTCCTCGGCGTCGCACTCAACCGCGTCGTGCCGGACAAGGCCTTCGAGATCGTCCTGAACGTGGCCTCGCTCGGCATCATCGGCACCTGGATCAGCATCATGGTGTGCCACCTGGCCTTCGTCCGCAGGGCCAAGGAGGGCCACCTGACCAGGCCGGACTTCCGGCTTCCGGGCAGCGGTGTCACGCAGTACGTCACGATCGCCTTCCTGCTCGCCGTGCTCGGCCTGATGTGGAAGGACGCCGAGGTGGGCCGCAAGACGCTCTTCCTCATCCCGATCGTGGCGGCGGGCCTCACCGTCGGCTGGTACGCGATCCGCCGCAAGCAGGACCGCGAAGCGGCCGACCTGACCAAGTAACCCCCTGCCGGTGGGGCGGTACCCCGGGGTACCGCCCCACCGGCGTGTCCACAGGCCGCGCAGGCAACCGTCAGCGGTGGTCGTGGCCCGCGCCGTGCTCCCCGGCGTGCTCATGGTCGTGCACCGTGTTCGTCGCAGCGATCTTCTTCCACGACTTCGGCTTCGCCGGCGCGGCCTTCCCCGCGGCCCGGGCCACCCCGGCGTCACGAGCGGCGGGCGCCCCCGGCTTGCCCACCTGGTACAGCCAGGTGTCGAAGAGCCCGGAGAGCGGCTTGCCGCTGACCTTCTCGGCGTACGACACGAAGTCGCGCACCGAGGCGTTGCCGTACGCCCGCTCCTTCGGCCAGCCCTTCAGGATCCGGAAGAAGGCCTCGTCCCCGATCTCGTTGCGCAGCGCCTGCAGGGCGAGGGCACCGCGGTCGTACACGGCTATGTGGAACTGGTTGTCCGGACCCGGGTCACCCGGCTTGACCTGCCAGAAGGGCGAGTCCGCGGCGTTCTGGGCGTACACGTGGTCGGCGAGTTCCTGGGCCGTGCCCTCGCCCTCCTTCTCGGACCACAGCCACTGGCTGTAGCGGGCGAAGCCCTCGTTGACCCAGATGTCCTTCCAGTTCTCGACGGAGACGCTGTCGCCGTACCACTGGTGGGCGAGCTCGTGCACGACGATGGAGACGTTCGAGCCGTTGGCGAAGGCCCGCGGGCCGTAGAACGGCCGCGTCTGGGTCTCCAGGGCATAGCTGGCGGGGACGTTCGGGACATAACCGCCGAGCGCGTTGAAGGGGTACTTGCCGAACACCTCCTCCAGCCACTCGGCGACCTCGGTGGTCCGCTCGATGCTCGCGCGCGCCGCGCCCGCGTTGTCGCCGAGGTCCTTGCTGTAGGCGTTGAGGACGGGAAGCCCGTTCTCCGTCTTGTCCGTGGTGATGTCGAACCTGCCGACGGCGAGCGTCGCGAGATACGTGGCCTGCGGCTTGTTGGAACGCCAGTTGTAGCGGGTCCAGCCCAGCTTGGAGGACTGCGACTGGAGCACCCCGTTGGAGATGGCCTGCGTACCGTCGGGCACGGACACCGACACGTCGTACGTGGCCTTGTCCCGCGGATGGTCGTTGCCGGGGAACCACCAGGCCGACGACTCCGGCTCCTGCGCCGCCACGCCGCCGTCGGGCGTGCGCTGCCACGCGGTGAAGCCGTGGATCTTCACCTCGGACGGCTTGCCCGCGTACTTCACGACGACCGAGAGGGAACTGCCCTTGGTCAGGCCCGCCTTCGGGGTCACCTCCAGCTCCTGCTCACCGGTCTTGGCGAACGCGGCCTTCTTGCCGTTCACCCGGACCTCGCTGACCTTCAGGCCGAAGTCCAGGTTGAAGCGGGACAGGTTCTGCGTGGCGGTGGCCTGGAGCGTGGCCGTGCCCTCCAACAGGTCCGTCCTCGGCTGGTACTTCAGACGCAGGTCGTAGTGCGAGACGTCGTAGCCGCCGTTGCCCGCGTCCGGGTAGTAGGGGTCGCCGGCGCCCGGAGCCCCGGGGGAGAAGTCGGCGGCCGATGCCGGGATCGCCAGCAGGGCGAGCGAGGCCGCGAGCGCGCCCGGGGCGATGAGTCTGCGGTGCACGGATATCTCCAAGTCATCATGAAATGCGGTCGATTGCGCCAGGACGCGGCACGGCGGCCCCCGGGGTGCGGAGCCGCCGTCCCTGCCCGACGCGGTACGTCACGATGTCGTCGACCCTATTGAGCACCGTCACCCCTGGCCATGTCCATGGCCGCATATGTCACACGATCGCCATTCAGCCGACATGTGCGTTCTTGCCCCACGCACCTTTCACCGGCACGTACGGCCCTCTTTCCGCCAGGAGTTGACGCGTGTACCTTCCGCGCCATGCCGATACGCGCGCGACGCACGCGCCCGAAGACCCCGCTGAGCCCGGCGATGTGGAGAACGCTCCTGACGGCGGCGCTCGCCGCCCTGCTCGCCACCCTCCTGTCCCCGGGCGGCGCCGCCCACTCCGCGCCGCGCACTCCCGACGCCCGGGAACTGGCAGGCCGGGCCAAGGAGAGCAAGCCCATCTACTCCTACGCGGACGCGATACGTGAGTCCGTGTGGGTCGACATCCGGCTCGACGGCGACGCGGACGGCCGCACCGACCGCGTCGCCGTCGACATTGTCAGGCCCCGCGAACCCGCGGCCAAGGGCCGGAAAATACCCGTGATCATGGACGCCAGTCCGTACTACTCCTGCTGCGGACGCGGCAACGAGAGCCAGAAGAAGACGTACGACGCGAACGGCGACCCCGTCCGGTTCCCGCTGTACTACGACAACTACTTCGTGCCCCGCGGCTACGCCTACGTCGCCGTCGACCTCGCGGGCACCAACCGCTCCGACGGCTGCGTCGACGTCGGCGGCCGCTCCGACGTGCGGTCCGCGAAGGCCGTCGTCGACTGGCTGAACGGCCGCGCCCGCGGCTACACCACCCGCACCGGCGACCGCCGTGCCGACGCGGGCTGGACCGACGGCCGCACCGGAATGATCGGCAAGAGCTACGACGGCACCGTCGCCAACGGCGTCGCCGCCACCGGCGTCAAGGGCCTGAGGACCATCGTGCCGATCGGCGCCATCTCCTCCTGGTACGACTACTACTTCGCCAAGGGCGCCCCGCTGTACAACAGCGGCCCCGACGGACTCGCGCGCGGCATCGAGAGCCCCGACGCCGCCACCCGCTGCGGCCACGTCAAGCAGCAACTCGTCGCCGGGGCGCCCCGCAGCGGCGACTGGACCCCGCTGTGGACCGAACGCGACCACGTGCCCGACGTCCGCAAGGTGCGGGCCAGCGTCTTCCTCGTACACGGCCTGCAGGACCTGAACGTGCGGACCAAGCACTTCGGGCAGTGGTGGGACGCCCTCGCCGACGCCGGCGTACAGCGGAAGATCTGGCTGAGCCAGGCCGGGCACGTCGACCCCTTCGACTTCCGGCGCGCCGACTGGGTGCGCACCCTGCACCGCTGGTTCGACCATGAACTCCTCGGCTACCGCAACGGCATCGACCGCGAGCCGATGGCCGACATCGAGCGCGCCCCCGACCGCTGGACCACCGACCGCGTCTGGCCGCCCCGCGGAACCTCCACCACCGCGCTGCGCCCCGCCAAGGGCACCGCGCCCGGCGTCGGCACCCTGGGCAAGCGCCCCGGCAAGGGCACCGAGACCTTCACCGACGACCGGCGGCTCGGCGAGGCCGACTGGGCCTCGGCGATCGACACGGCCACGCCCGCGAAGAACGGCTTCACCACCCGCCCCCTCGCCCGTGATCTGCGGGTCTCCGGCTCCTCGCAGGTGCGGGTCACCGTCACACCGTCGACGCGCACAGCCCATCTGACGGCCGTCCTCGCCGACATCGGCCCCGGCACCATCCGTGACTACACCCACGACGACGAAGGCATCGACACGCTGCCCGACCGCTCCTGCTGGGGCCGGAGCACACCCGGCGACAGCTCCTGCTTCAAGAACACCCGGGCCAGGACCGCCGACGTCGACTACACCATCTTCAGCCGCGGTTGGGCCGACCTCGGCAACCACGCGTCCGACCAGCACGGCGGGCCGCTGACGCCAGGCAAGCCGTACACCATCACCCTGGACCTGGCCGCGAGCGACCACGTCGTACGCAAGGGCCACCGGCTCGCACTGATCGTCGGCGGCACCGACAGGAACCTCATCGTGCCCCCCGCCGACACCCCGACGCTCACCGTCGACCTCGCCCGCACCGTCGCCCGCGTACCGCTCGTCGGCGGCGCCAAGGCACTCGCCACGGTCCCGCGCCCGGCCGCACCGCACTCCACCGCACCGCGCGGGTCCCGGCTCGACGGTGTCGCACCACCGCGCCGGATCGACCCCGTACCCGGCATATCCGGAACACCCGGCATATCCGGGATATCCGAAGTACCTGGAGGCCGCACTTCATGACGCCCCGAATACGCGCCCTGGCTCTGACCGGAGCCTGCGCGGTCCTCGCCGCGCCGCTGCTCACGGCCCCCGCACAGGCGTCCCCGGCACCGCCGCGCACCGGCTTCGAAGAGAGCGACGGGGCGCGCTGGACCAGTCAGCCCGAGGAGCAGCAGCTCCTGAGGACCGTCGACAAGGCCACCGACCGCGTCTCGGTGTCCCGCATCGGCACCACGAAGCAGGACCGGCCGGTGCAGCTCGTGCGCGTCGGGGAGCGCCGCACCGCGAGCACCGTGCTGCTTGTGTGCAGCCAGCACGGTGACGAACCGTCCGGGCGCGAGGCCTGTCTGACCACCATCCGCGATCTGGCCTACGCCAAGGACAAGGAGACCCGGCGGTTCCTGTCCCGCACCACCCTCCTCGTCGTGCCCACCGCCAACCCCGACGGCCGGGCCGCCGACACCCGCGGCAACTCCGACGGCGTCGACATCAACCGTGACCACATCGCCCTCAAGACCGCCGAGGGCCGCGCCATGGCCGCCGTCATCCGTGACCACAAGCCCGACGCCATCTACGACCTGCACGAGTACGGCGCCACACCCAAGTACTACGACAAGGACCTGTTCGACCTCTGGCCGCGCAACCTCAACACCCACGGCGCGCTGCACCGCGAGGCGAAGGCCCTCTCGCGCGACTACGTCCGCCCCGCCGCCGAGTCCGACGGCTACACCACCGGCACCTACGGCATCTGGACCGACCCGGTCACCGGAGCGCCGATCAAACAAGTCGCGGGCGACGGCCAGGAACGCATCCTGCGCAACGCCTCCGGTCTGAAACACGCGGCGGGACTCCTCATAGAGAGCCGCGTCGACCCCGTCACCGAAGCCGAGAAAAGGGACGAGTCCCTCAACAACCGGCGCCGGGTGCGCTCTCAACTGTCGGCACTCGACGGCCTCTTCTCCTACGCCGAAAGCCACCGGTGGCGCCTGGAGGCGGCGAGCACGGCGTCCCGGCTCGCGGGGCTGCGCGACCGGGGTCCGGTGTACCTCGGCGGCGCCGACAACGACCCGGCCGAACCCGGCGAGACCATCGAGGACCCGGCGTGCGGCTACCGCCTCACACCGGAACAGTTCGCCGACGTCAAGGATGAACTCGGCCTCCACGGCGTTACCGTGAAGCGGGACGGCGCGGGCGCGCTCGTGCCGCTGCGGCAGCCCGCACGCGCGCTCGTCCCGCTGCTCCTGGACGAACGCGCGTCCTATCACCTCGTCATCGGGCAGCCCGACACCGACTGTTGAGGCATCGGAGCGCACGTCACTTGTGGTAGGGGGTAGCGGAGAAGAACACCGCACGATCAACAACTCCGCGAAAGGTGCACTTGTGACCCAGGAATCACAGAAAGCGGATCCCGGAGGAGGTCCACCGCTGTCGGTGGGCCGCGGGGGGCGAGCACGGACCGACCGGGTGGTCTTCGGCGTCACCGCCGGGCTCACCCTGGCCTTCGTGGTCTGGGGCGCCCTTGCCACGGACACCCTCGAAGACATCACCTCCGACATGCTCGAAGGCCTCATCCACAACGGTGGCTGGGCCTTCATGCTGGCGGCGTCCGGCTTCGTGGTCTTCGCCCTGTGGCTCGCCATGAGCCGTTACGGCAAGATCACGCTCGGCAAGGAGGGCGAGGAGCCCGAGTTCCGCACCGTGTCGTGGGTCGCGATGATGTTCAGCGCCGGCATGGGCATCGGCCTGATGTTCTACGGAGTGAGTGAACCCCTCGCCCACTTCACGACGCCGCCGCCCGGCACCGACCCCGCGGACAAGGCGGCCGCCATGGAGACCTCCATGGCGACCACCCTGTTCCACTGGACCCTGCACCCCTGGGCCATCTACGCGGTCGTCGGCCTCGCCATCGCCTACAGCACCTTCCGGCGCAACCGGCGGCAGACCATCAGCTCCGTCTTCGTGCCGCTCATCGGCGAGAAGCACGCCCACGGGGCGTGGGGGCGGGTCATCGACATCATCGCCATCTTCGCCACGCTCTTCGGCTCCGCCGCCTCGCTCGGTCTCGGCGCGCTGCAGATCGGCAGTGGCTTCGAGGAACTCGACTGGATGGAGAAGGCGGGCACCGGCCTGCTCGTCACCATCATCGCCGTACTGACCGTGGCCTTCGTGGCGTCCGCGGTCTCCGGCGTGGAGAAGGGCATCCAGTGGCTTTCGAACATCAACATGGTGCTCGCGCTGCTGCTTGTCGTCTTCGTGTTCATCGCGGGCCCGACCGTGATCGTGCTCGACATGCTGCCGACCTCGATCGGCGCCTACCTCAACGATCTGCCGCAGTTGATCGGCCGCACGGAGGCGTCCAGCGGTGAGGGCGTCTCGGACTGGCTCGGCGGCTGGACGGTCTTCTACTGGGCGTGGTGGATCTCCTGGACGCCCTTCGTCGGCATGTTCATCGCGCGCATCAGCCGCGGGCGTACGATCCGTCAGTTCGTCGGCGGCGTCATCCTGGTCCCCAGCTCCGTCAGCCTGGTCTGGTTCGCCGTCTTCGGCGGCAGCGCCATGAAGGTCAAGGAGCGGGGCGGCCTGGAGGGCGAGACCACCCCCGAGGCGCAGCTCTTCGGTCTGCTGCACGAGTACCCGATCGCGACAGCCACCAGCCTGCTTGTGATGATCCTCGTCGGCATCTTCTTCGTGTCCGGCGCGGACGCCGCGTCGATCGTCATGGGCACGCTCTCCCAGAAGGGTTCGCTCGAACCCGGCCGACTCGTCGTGGTCTTCTGGGGCGTGGTCACCGGAGCGGTCGCCGCGATCATGCTGCTGATCGGTGACGGGAACGACAACGCGCTCAAGGGCCTGCAGAATCTGACGATCCTCGTGGCGGCGCCCTTCACCCTGGTGATGATCGGCATGTGCGTGGCGCTGATGCGCGATCTGCGCCACGACCCGCTGATCGTGCGCGGCGAACACGGCACCGAGGCCGTCGAGAAGGCCGTCATCGCCGGTCACGAGCAGTACGGCGTCGGCGAGTTCGAGATTCGGATCGGACCGTCCGACACCGGGGAGGGTGGCGAGCCCGGGTCGGGTTCGCCTGTGGAGAAGCGGCCCGATCCGGCCCGCTGAGCTTTCCCCCTCCACGGGGTGTGGGGTGGCCCTCGGTCCCGGTTCTGTGCCGGGGGCGGGGGTCGTTCCCGTTCGGGCGTGCCCCTGGATCGGGCGGGGTTGGTTCGGCACCGCCGGGGGGCGTTGATCGGGTTGCTCGCCGTCGCGGCGGAAAGATACACCCGGCTTCGCCGGTTGGGAGCCACAGCTTCCTTGGGCCTGTTGTGTCAGGAGGGGCGTGGGGGCTCCAGGAGGTGGGCCGCTGTTCGGGCGCAGCCCCAGGCCACCGTTACTCCTGCGCCGCCGTGGCCGTAGTTGTGGACCAGGGTGCGGCCCGCGCCCCGGGGCTCGCGTTCCAGGCGGACCGACGGGCGGGCGGGGCGCAGGCCCACGCGGTGGCCGAGCACGCGGGCCGACGCGATCTCGGGGCGGATCCGGGCGCACCGCTCGACGATGGCCCTCGCCACCGCCGGGTCCGGCTCCAGGGACCAGTCGCCGTCGTCGGCGGTGCCGCCGAGCACCAGGCGCCCGGGCTGCGGCAGGAAGTACGTCGTGGCCGACGACGCCGGATCCGCGGCCGTGAACCACGTACGCAGTCCCGGGTTCTCCACGAGCACCAACTGGCCCCGCACCGGACGCACCGTGTCGTCGGGCACCAGGCCGCGGGCGCCGAGACCGGAGCAGTTGACGACACCCGGCGCCTCCCCGAGCGCCTCGTCGAGGCTGTGCGCGGTCCGCTGCTCGACCGCGCCCCCCGCCGCACGCAACCGCCCCCGCAGCCACGCCAGATGCGCGGGCATGTCGATGAGCGGCAGCCGCGCCCACAGGCCGGGCCCCTGGCACTCCGCGGCGGTCGCCGCCCGCAGCCCCGACACCCGCGCCGCCCAGGGCCCGAGCCCGTCCAGGCTGGTCTCCGCGTGTACGCCGTCGACCATGCGTACGCCAGTGCGTTCCGGGTCCGCCGCCAGCTTCTCGTACACCGCGAGTGACTGCAGCGACCAGTCGCCCACCTGGACCTCGGGCTCGATCCGGTACGGCCACCACAGGCCGCCCGCAACGGCCGAGGTGGTGTGCTCGGCGGCCTCCCGCGCCCAGACCCGGACGCGGCGGCCGCGCTCCGCGAGCTCCACGGCGGTGGTGAGCCCGATGACCCCACCGCCCACGACGATCACATCCGTACTGCCGGTCCCACCCATCCCGAAAACGTAGCGGAATGTGTGCGCACGTGCGCAGTCCCCCCGTCGGGTGGGGATACTCACAGCATGTCTGCCGTGTACGCGTCCTTCGGCCTGGCACCGGCGATGCGCGCCGGTGGAGTACTCGCCAACGGGGACTACCAAGTCCACCGTGACTTCGTCGACTTCATCGTGAACGGCCGCCCCCTCCTCTTCCAGCTCGCCGACCTGGACGCCGTGTCCCCGCTCGCCTCCGACATCCCGCCCGCGATCTTCACCACGCATGTGCGCCGACTGCTCCTGGAAGCCGACGCCCCCCTGCTCGACGGGCGGTACGTGATCTACGGCTGCCCCGAGTGCGAGGGCCTGGAGTGCGGCGCCGTCACGGCCGTGATCGAGCGGAGCGGCGAGGACGGCGACGACTATGTGTGGCGTGACTTCGCCTGGCAGACCTCCGCCCACGCCGACCTGGGCCTGAACGGCTATCACGGCATGGGCCCGTTCCGCTTCCGCGGCGCCGAGTACCGCTCACAGCTCGGGCGGCTCCTGAACGGGGAGCGGCCCGGGGCGCCCGGCGGCGTGTGCTGCTCATCGGGGCGCGGGTGGCGCTGCTCGCCAGGCTCGCCGCCGCCCTGCGGACGATCGGCATCGGGGCGGAGATCGCGGCGGACGCCGCCGGTGTGCCGGCCGAGGAGCTGCGGACGTACGGGGCGGTCGTCTTCGGGCGCGCGGTGCCGGAGGGGACGCGGGACGGGGTGCGGGCGGCCTTCGAGGGCGCGGGGGTCGACATCGCGTACGTCGACGGCGTCGTGCCCGTCGTCCCGCTGCTCGTCGCCCGGATCGAGGGCGCCCTCGACCGCAGTCCCGCGGGGCAGCGACGCCTCGCGCGGGTCGAGGTGACCGGGGACGCGGTGGTCGCCGAGGTCACCTCCGCCTGCCGGGTCCGGCTGACCGCCTACCGGCTCGACCGGCTCCAGCGCACCCGCGTCCACGAAGTCCTCGACGAGGTCCTTGAGCCGGGGGAGCACCGGTTCCCGCTGCCGGGGAAGGCCCGCCATGTGGTGGCGCGGACCCCGGACAGCGTGACGGTCGCGGTGCCGCGGCCCTGAGCGGGCGGGCGGTCAGGCGCGGCCCGGGGCCGTGGCCCGGCCGGGCCACGGCCGCTCGCCGTGGCCGTCTGCCGGTGCGGCTAGGCTCATGGGCCTGATGAACGCCACACTTGTCGCGAAGCACCTCGCCGCCGGCCACGGCGACCGCACCCTCTTCGAAGGCCTGGACCTCGTCGTCGCCCCCGGCGACGTCATCGGCCTCGTGGGTGCCAACGGGGCCGGAAAGTCCACCCTGCTCCGCCTCCTCGCGGGCCTGGACACCCCGGAGTCCGGCCAGTTGAGCCTGTCGCCCCCGTCGGCCTCGGTCGGTCATCTGCCCCAGGAGCCCGACCGCAGGCCGGGGGAGACGATCCACGGCTTCCTGGCCCGCCGCACCGGCGTCGCCGCCGCGCAGGCCGCCATGGACGACGCCACCGAACGCCTCGTCGTCGGCGCCCCCGGTGCCGACGACGCGTACTCCCACAGCCTGGAGCGCTGGCTCGCCCTCGGCGGCGCCGACCTGGACGAGCGCGCCGAGGAGGTCGCAGGATCGCTCGGCCTCGACGTGGGGCTCGACCACCCGATGACGGCGCTCTCCGGCGGCCAGGCGGCCCGCGCGGGCCTCGCCTCGCTGCTGCTGTCCCGCTACGACGTGTTCCTGCTCGACGAGCCCACCAACGACCTGGACCTCGCGGGCCTGGAGCGTCTTGAGTCGTTCGTACGCGGGCTGCGCGCGGGCACCGTCGTCGTGAGCCACGACCGCGAGTTCCTGGCCCGCACGGTCACCAAGGTCCTCGAACTCGACCTATCGCAGCAGCAGATCAACCTCTACGGCGGTGGCTACGAGGCGTACCTGGAGGAGCGTGATGTCGCCCGCAGGCACGCCCGTGACGAGTTCGAGGAGTACGCCGACAAGCGCGCGGCCCTCCAGGACCGGGCGCAGATGCAGCGGACCTGGATGGACAAGGGCGTCAAGAACGCCCGCCGCAAGGCCACCGACAGCGACAAGCTCGGCCGCAAGTTCCGCAGCGAGGCCAGCGAGAAGCAGGCCGCGAAGGCGCGCCAGACCCAGCGCATGATCGAGCGTCTCGACGTCGTGGAGGAGCCCCGCAAGGAGTGGGAGCTGCGGATGGAGATCGCCGCGGCGCCGCGCTCCGGCGCCGTCGTGGCGACCCTGCGCGAGGCCGTCGTACGCCGCGGCGCGTTCACGCTCGGACCGGTGGGTCTGCAGATCGACTGGGCGGACCGGGTCGCCATCACCGGCGCCAATGGCTCCGGCAAGTCGACCCTGCTTGCCGCCCTGCTCGGCCGTGTCCCCGTGGACGAGGGGTACGCGGCGCTCGGCTCGGGCGTCGTCGTGGGCGAGGTCGACCAGGCGCGCGCCCTGTTCCACGGCGCGGAGTCGCTGCTCGACGCGTTCCGCGCGGCCGTGCCCGACACCGATCCGGCGGAGGTCCGCACGCTCCTCGCCAAGTTCGGGCTCAAGGCCGAGCATGTGCTGCGGCCCGCGGGGACCCTGTCGCCCGGCGAGCGCACCCGCGCCGCGCTCGCCCTGCTCCAGGGCCGCGGCGTGAACCTGCTGGTCCTCGACGAGCCCACCAACCACCTCGACCTGCCCGCCATCGAGCAACTGGAGTCGGCCCTCGACTCCTACGCGGGCACGCTGCTCCTCGTCACCCACGACCGCCGCATGCTCGACGCCGTCCATGTGACCCGCCGCCTGGAGGTAACGGCAGGCAAAGTGACAGAACCTTCCCCCTGACACCACCCTCCCAGGCACCCGCCCCGCTCGGGGCAGCCGACCTCATGGCTGCGCCGGGCGTCCGCCCCGAACACCGCCCGCGACCGTCCCGCCGCAGGCATGCACGGCCCGACCGCCCAGGTCACCCCGGGTCACCCCCGGCGGCGACCCGGACGGGGCGCCCCGGTCAGCGGTGCTTGGGGTCGACCAGGCCCGCGCGGCGCAGTGCCTCGGCCATCGCGTCGTTCGCGGGCGGTGGGCCCTGGCGCTGGGGCCTGCCGCCGCCCCGGGGCTGCTCCTTGCCGCCGCCGCTCCGGCCGCCCTGGGCGCGGCCGCCGCCGCCCTGCTGCGGCGGACGGCCGCCGCCACCCTGCTCCCGGCCGCCGCCGCGGCCCCCGCGCTGCTGCGGCGGGCGGCCGCCGCGCTCCTTACGGCCACCATCCCCGCCCGCGGAGTCCTGCGCGGCCTCGTCGTCGAGGCGCAGCGTCAGGGAGACGCGCTTGCGCGGGACGTCGACGTCAAGGACCTTCACCTTGACGATGTCACCCGGCTTCACCACGTCGCGCGGGTCCTTGACGAAGGTCTTGGACATCGCCGACACGTGCACCAGGCCGTCCTGGTGGACGCCGACGTCCACGAAGGCACCGAACGCCGCGACGTTCGTGACGACGCCTTCGAGGACCATGCCCGGCGTGAGGTCGGAGATCTTCTCGACGCCGTCCTTGAAGGTCGCCGTCTTGAAGGCGGGCCGCGGGTCGCGCCCGGGCTTCTCCAGCTCCTTGAGGATGTCCGTGACCGTGGGCAGACCGAAGAGGTCGTCCACGAAGTCGACGGCCTTCAGCGACCGCAGCGTCGCCGTGTCACCGATCAGCGCCCCGACGTCACCGCCCGCGGTCCCCGCCATCCGCCGCACCACCGGATAGGCCTCCGGGTGCACGCTGGAGGCGTCGAGCGGATCGTCGCCGCCGCGGATGCGCAGGAAGCCCGCGCACTGCTCGTACGCCTTCGGGCCGAGCCGGGGCACGTCCTTGAGGCCCTTGCGGTTCTTGAAGGGGCCGTTGGCGTCGCGGTGGGCCACGATGTTCTCGGCGAGGCCGGAGCCGATGCCGGACACCCGGGCGAGCAGCGGCGCGGAGGCCGTGTTCACGTCCACGCCCACGCCGTTCACACAGTCCTCGACGACCGCGTCGAGGGATCGGGACAGCTTCACCTCCGACAGGTCGTGCTGATACTGACCCACGCCGATGGACTTCGGGTCGATCTTCACCAGCTCGGCGAGCGGGTCCTGGAGCCGCCGCGCGATGGACACGGCGCCGCGCAGCGACACATCGAGTTCCGGCAGCTCCTGCGAGGCGAACGCGGACGCCGAATACACCGAGGCGCCGGCCTCGGAGACCATCACCTTCGTGAGCTTCAACTCCGGGTGCCTGGTGATGAGGTCGGCGGCGAGTTTGTCGGTCTCGCGGGACGCGGTGCCGTTGCCGATCGCGATCAGGTCGACGTGGTGCTGCTCGGCGAGGCGGGCGAGGGTGGCGATGGCCTTGTCCCACTTGTTCGCGGGGACGTGCGGGTGGATGGTGTCCGTCGCCACGACCTTGCCGGTGGCGTCCACCACGGCGACCTTCACGCCCGTGCGGAAGCCGGGGTCGAGGCCCAGCGTGGCGCGCGTGCCCGCGGGGGCGGCGAGCAGCAGGTCGCGCAGGTTCGCCGCGAACACCCGCACCGCCTCGTCCTCCGCGGCCGTCCGCAGCCGCAGCCGCAGGTCGATGCCGAGGTGCACCAGGATCCGGGTCCGCCAGGCCCAGCGCACCGTGTCACCGAGCCACTTGTCGGCGGGCCTGCCGCGGTCGGCGACACCGAAGCGCCGGGCGATGGAGTCCTCGTACGACGAAGGACCCACCCGCTCCTCGCTCGGCTCCTCCGGCTCCAGGACCAGGTCGAGCACGTCCTCCTTCTCGCCGCGAAGCAGGGCGAGAACGCGGTGCGAGGGCAGCTCCGTGAAGGGCTCGGTGAAGTCGAAGTAGTCGGCGAACTTGGCGCCCGCCTCCTCCTTGCCCTCGCGGACCTTGGCGGCAAGACGCCCCCGCACCCACATGCGCTCACGGAGCTCGCCGATGAGGTCGGCGTCCTCCGAGAACCGCTCGGTGAGGATGGCGCGGGCCCCGTCCAGGGCGGCCTGCGGGTCGGCGACGCCCTTGCCGGCGTCGACGAACGCGGCGGCGGCCGCCACCGGCTCCACCGCCGGGTCGCCGAGCAGCCCGTCGGCGAGCGGTTCGAGACCTGCCTCGCGGGCGATCTGCGCCTTGGTCCGCCGCTTGGGCTTGAACGGCAGATAGATGTCCTCGAGGCGGGCCTTCGTGTCGGCCTCGCGGATGCGGGCCTCCAGCTCGTCGGTGAGCTTTCCCTGCTCACGCACCGATTCGAGGACGGCGCTGCGCCGCTCCTCCAGTTCCCGCAGATAGCGCAGCCGCTCCTCGAGCGTGCGCAACTGCGCGTCGTCGAGCATCTCGGTCGCTTCCTTGCGGTAGCGAGCGATGAAGGGCACCGTCGACCCGCCGTCGAGCAGGTCCACGGCGGCCTTCACCTGCCGCTCCCGTACGCCGAGCTCGTCGGCGATCCTGCTTTCGATGGAGGCTGGAGTGGTCGTCACGTTCCGGTACCGCCTTCTCACTGAGGTTGCCGCCCAATTGTGGCAGGCGGCACCGACAGCGAGGCAGTCAGACCCGGCGCGTCCGCCCCGACCTGCCACCGGAACGCGAAGCTCCGCCGAACAGCCGGGCCAGCGCCCGGAAAGGCAGCGTGACGACGGTGGCGATGGCACCAGCGATCTGTCGCAGTACGTCCGCGATCGCACGGAACACGAGGTTCTCCCTTCGTCTCCCCGACCTCTTCCACGGAACTTCTTCCACGGAGAGCTGTTCGAAGTCGCGGGGACATCCGGGTACCCCGCGGACGGGGGAGCATGTCAGGCCTTGCCGAGCAGGTCCCCGGGGAACGCGCCCGCCCGCACGACCGCACCGGCGAACGCGGAGCCGAGTTCGGTGAGGCGCTCCACACCGGCCGCGCCGAGGTGTTCGTAGGGAGCGCGGTCAAGGCGGTCGGTGCGCTCCTCGATCTGCTGCCGCAGCGCGACACCCGCCTGCGTCAACTCGCCCGCCGCGTCGAGGATTCCGCGCCCGCGCAGTTGCTCGACGGCCGCGTCCCAGTCCTCCGGCGACCAGCCGCGCGTGGCCAGGTTCCACTTGGGCGTCATGCTCTTGCCCGTCGCGGTGTGGCTCGCCAGCGCCTCCACGCCGTCGAGTTCCGCGTCCAGGAGCGCCATCAGGTGGCCGTCGCCCCGGTGTTCGCGCAGCAGCGTGGCCGCGTGCCAGTAGGCGAGGTGGGGCTCCTCGGGGACGGGCAGGGCGGCGTGCGCGGCATACAGCGGGCGGCCGCCCGGCGAGCAGGCCTCGGCGGCCCGCAGGGCGAGCCCGGCCGCCTCGGTCATCTCGGGCGAGGACAGCACGTCGTCGCCCAGGAGGCGGCGCAGCGTGGAGTCGACGGCGCGCAGCCGGGCGGCGAGCACGTCCTCGGGTGTCGCGGTGCGCCACACGTCGGGCACGAACCGCGCCACGACCTCCGGTTTGTAGTTGTAGAACGCGGCAGTGATCACGCCCGCGCCCACGGCCCCCATCGCCGCTCCCCGGATCGCGAAGTTGACGGCCTTGGGGTGCGTGATGCCGAGCGCGGCCAGCTCACGGCCCGCGTCGGGGGCGAAGTAGTGCGTCGTGTGCACGGTGTTGAGCACGCCGTGGCAGCGCCGTCCCGCGCGCGGGGGCAGGGCCGCGCCGACGGGTGCGGAAGTCGTCGAAGAGGTCATGCCCTTACGTTACCGACTGGTCGGTATGACGTGAAGTCCCGTCCGGTCCAGGACCGCCGACCACGTCACCGTCCAGCTCCGTCACCGCCCGGCTCCGTCACCGTCCAGCTCCGTCACCGCCCGGCTCCGTCACCGTCCAGCTCCGTCACCGCCCGGCTCCGTCGCGGGGCGAGGCCCGCCACCATGGCAGGAAAGGTGGGGCACTCGTCATTGCAGCCGTCGGCGCCCGCCCCAAGAATCGGGGCATGGAGCAGCGAACCGTCCTGGTCGTCCTCTTCGGCGGCGTCCAGAGCCTCGATGTCACGGGCCCTCTGGAGGTCTTCACCGGAGCGAGCCACTGTCATCAGGACACCGAGCCCTACCGCGTCGTCACGGCGTCCCTCGACGGCGCCCCGCTCAGGACGTCGAGCGGGCTCACACTGGTCCCCGACATCTCCCTGGCGGAGGCGGCGTCGCGGACCTGGCACACCCTGCTGGTCCCCGGCGGCGCGGGCACCCGGGAGGAGGACGCCGACCTGGTGGGCTGGCTCAGGGTCCACGCCCCGCGCGCCCGCCGCCTGGTGTCCGTCTGCACGGGCGCGGTCCTCCTGGCCCGCGCCGGGCTCCTCGACGGCCGCCGCGCGACGACGCACTGGGCGTACTGCGACACGCTCGCCCGCGACCACCCCGAGGTCGAGGTGGACCCGGACCCCATCTACGTACGCGACGGCCATGTCGCCACCTCCGCCGGTGTGACGGCGGGCATCGACCTGGCGCTCGCCCTCGTCGAGGAGGACCTGGGCCGCGACACCGCCCTGACCGTGGCGCGCTATCTGGTGGTGTTCCTGCGCCGCCCAGGGAACCAGGCGCAGTTCAGCGCGCAGCTCTCGGCCCAGACGGCGAAGAGCGAGCCGTTGCGCGAGGTCCAGCGGTGGATCAGCGAGAACCCCGGGGGCGACCTCAGTGTGGAGTCGCTCGCGGGACGCGCCCGGCTCTCGCCCCGGCACTTCGCCCGCTCCTTCCAGGCGGAGACCGGCACGACACCGGGCAAGTACGTCGACAGGGTCCGCGTCGAGCAGGCGCGGCGGCTCCTGGAGGACACGTCCGACGGTGTCGAGGAGGTCTCGCGCGCCTGCGGCTACGGCACCCCGGAGGCGATGCGCCGCGCCTTCGTGAAGGCGCTCGGCACACCACCGGCCGAGTACCGCCGCCGCTTCCACAGCCCCCTGACCGCACCGCACTGAAAAACACGCACAGCGCCGACGACTGACGCACGCCACCGATCGCACATCCGAGGAGCACCCATGCAGATCGCCATCGCCCTGTACGAGCGTTTCACCGCGCTCGACGCCGTCGGCCCCTACCAGACACTCGGCGGCATCCCGGACGCCGAGGTGGTGTTCGTGGCCGAGCGGACAGGGCCCGTGAGCGACGACAGCGGGCAGCTCGCGCTCGTCGCGACCAAGACCTTCGACGAGGTGCAGCGCCCGGACATCGTGGTGGTCCCCGGCGGCCCCGGCCAGGCCGACCAGAGGGAGAACGCGCCGCTGCTCAACTGGCTGCGTGCCGTCGACGCGACCACCACGTGGACGACGTCGGTGTGCACGGGCTCCCTTGCGCTCGCCGCCGCCGGACTCCTGGAGGGCCGCGAGGCGACCTCGCACTGGCTGGCCCTGGAAACCCTCGACGAGCTCGGCGCGCGCTCCACGGGGCAGCGCGTGGTCTTCGACGGCAAGTACGTCACGGCCGCGGGCGTGTCCGCCGGTATCGACATGGGCCTCACCCTCGTCGGCAGGATCGCGGGTGACGAGCGCGCCCAGACCGTCCAGCTCCTCATCGAGTACGACCCCCAGCCGCCCTACGACGCCGGGTCACCGGAGAAGGCCCCGGCCCACCTCGTGGACATGTGGCGGCGAAAGGCAGGCGCGACCGCGTAGCCACACGGTGCCCCCACCGGACGCCCCTAGCGCGGCGGCGTCCAGGTGAACCGCGGCTGCCTGCGCTCCAGGAAGGCGGCGACACCCTCGGCGGTGTCGCCGCTGTCGCGCATCTGTCCCGCCCAGTACGCCTCCCGCGCGGCGCCGAAGTCCCCGGTTCCGGAACCGGCCCCGCCGGTGGCAACGTCCGACGCGAACTCCTTCGCCGCCGCCTGGGTGAGCAGCGAGCGGGAGGCGAGGACCCGGGTGAACTCCTTGACCCGGGCGTCCAGTTCACCGGCGGCGAGCACCTCGTCCACGAGCCCGCCGCGCAGCGCACGTGCCGCGTCGATCGGCTCGCCGGAGAACAGCAGGTACTTGGCGGTGGCGGGGCCCACCAGGGCCACCAGGCGCCGCGTGGTCGACGCCGCGTAGACGATGCCGAGCTTCGCCGGGGTGATGGCGAAGGTGGCGTCCTCGTCGGCGAACCGCAGGTCGCAGGCGGCGGCGAGCTGACAGCCCCCGCCCACGCAGTACCCCCGCACGGCCGCGAGCGTCGGCTTGGGGAACACCGCGAGGGCCTCCTCCGCCCGCCCCGCGAGCTCCTGGGCGCGACCGGGCTCCGTACGCAGTGAGGAGATGTCCGCGCCCGCGCAGAAGGTGTCCCCGGCGCCGGTGAGGACCAGGGCCCGGACGGCGGGGTCGGCGGCGAGGGCCCCGAGCAGCGGTGGCAGCGCGCGCCACATGTCGGACGTCATGGCGTTGCGCTTGGCCGGATGGTCGATGACGACGGTGGCGACGCCGTCCGCGACGGCGTGCCTGAGCTGCGGCTCCATGCGCCGGATGCTATCCGCACCCCTCGAACGTACGATCAAGAAGGGGGCGGCTTCGCACGGACGGAGACGCATATGGTCATGGGCCGTACACACAAGCGAGCCGGTGCCGAAGGGCCCGGCGGCACGGACCGGGGCTCACAGCTTCGGCGCAGCTTCGGCCTGCTCACGGTGCTCGGCGCGATCCTCGCCGTCGGCGGGCTCGTCGGGCTCGTGTACGCGGGTGTCGCGACGCTCACCTCGATGCTGCTGTTCGGATGGCTGCTCCTGGTGGGCGGCGTCGTGGCGCTGCTGCACGCGGTGCAGTCCCGCGGTTCGAACTTCTTCTGGCTCGGCGTGGTGGTGGCCGCGCTGAACCTCGCGGCGGGCGTCGTCGTCATCCGCAGACCCGACGTGGCCGCGGAGGCGCTGACGATGTTCGCGGCGCTGCTCTTCCTCACCGGCGGGGTGTTCCGGCTCGTCGGCAGCCTGGTGGTGCGGGGGCCCCAGATGGCCGTGACGCTGTTGCAGGGCGCGTTCGGGGTGCTGCTCGGCGTGCTCGTGCTCGGCGGCTGGCCGAGCAGCAGCCAGTACGTCATCGGTACCTTCTTCTCCCTCGCGCTGCTCTTCGACGGCCTCGGCCTCATCGCCACGGGCATCGGCGGCCGACGGCTCATCAGCATGGTCGGCCGTGAAGCCGTACAACCTGAAGAACCCTGGAAGGCGGCAGAAGAGGGGCAGGAGCAGTCGCGCAACTGACGGCGTCATGCGGGCGCGATCAAATCACGTCGATAGTGGCTGACTTCTGGTCAGTAGCGGGGCGCGGACCAGTGCGTTCCCAACACTCGACGTGTGGTGACAATCGAGCGCGAGGGCGGGGACCGGGCAATGGGGAACGACGGGAGAGGGCCGGACCCGCTCCCAAGGGGCGACGGACGCGTGCCGTACGAGGGTGTGTGGCGGTTCACCGCCCCCGCCGTCGACGCGTCGGTGCCCCAGGCACGGCACGCGGTGCGCGATCTGCTCGCGCGCCAGGGCGTGCCGGCGCCGGACGAGCTCGTCCAGGGACTGCTCCTGATCGTCTCCGAGCTCGTCACCAACGCGGTGCGGCACGCGGCGCTGCTCTCACCGACGCTCGCCGTGGAGGTCGCGGTGGGCGCGGAGTGGGTGCGGGTGTCCGTGGAGGACAACCACCCCTACCGGCCCACGGCGCTGTTCGCCGACTACGGCCAGACCGGCGGCCGCGGGCTGCTCCTGGTCCGTGAGATCGCCCTGGAGGCGGGCGGCACCTGCGACGCCGAGCACACGGCCGACGGGGGCAAGGTCATCTGGGCGGCCCTGCCCCTGAAACCGAACGGGGCCCGAGCGACCTGAGCGCGGGCCCCCCGGGCACGGCGCTACCAGCCCGCGCCAGGACCCGTCAGCTCCTTGACCGCGGGCCGTGCCGCGTCCAGGACCGTCATGAACCACGCGGAGAACGTGCCCCGCGCATGCCGCTCCGCCAGCTCCGCGGCCGTGACGAACGCCGTGTCGCCCACCTCGGCGGGGTCCGGGCGCAGCTCCGCCTGCACCATCCCGACGAACAGGTGGTTGAACTCCTGCTCCACGAGGCCCGAATCCGGGTCCGGGTGGTTGTAGCGCACCGTGCCCGCCTCGGCGAGCAGCGACGGCGAGACGCCGAGCTCCTCGAAGGTGCGCCGAGCGGCGGCCGCGAACGGCGCCTCACCCGGATACGGATGGCCGCAGCAGGTGTTGGACCAGACGCCGGGGGAGTGGTACTTGCCGAGCGCCCGCTGCTGGAGAAGGAGCCGGCCCTGCTCGTCGAAGAGGAAGACGGAGAACGCGCGGTGCAACTGCCCGGGCGCCTGATGGGCGGCGAGCTTCTCCGCCGTACCGATCGTCCTGCCGTCCTCGTCGACGAGTTCCAGCAGGATTGTCTCTCCGGTGCCGTTCGGCGAGCTGTTCGCCGCGGTGGCAGGTGTGATCGGCATACCCATCCTTCGCTTCGGTCTCGGATCCTCAAGTCTGCCGTACGACACCGGCACTCCCCGCACTCCGGGAGCCCCGCATGTCCCGTCCCCGACGCCGGGGACGGGACACGCGGACGCCGTGGGGATCAGACCCCGAAGGCCGCCGGATAGGTGATCGTGCCCCGCGGCACCGGTGCGGAACCGCCCGTTCCAGGCGCTCCTTCCAGGACGAGGGCCATCATGGCCTCGTCAGGCACCTCGAAACTTGGCCGGATCCCGTAACCCGAGGCCGGGCTGAAACCGAACCGCGGATAGTAGTCCGGGTGGCCGAGCACCAGGACCAGTTGCTCGCCACGGGAGCGCGCGGCGTGCAGCACGGCGCGCACGACGGCCGAACCGGCGCCCGTTCCCTGATGCGCCGGGTGCACGGCCACCGGCGCCAGGCAGAGCGCCGGGGCGCCGTCCACATGACAGCGGGTGAGCAGGGCGTGCGCCACGACCTCCCCGCCGGTGTCGCCGACGCCACCGGGCTCGCCGGGAGCCTCGGCGACGTACGACAGACCGTCCAGCCAGGCGCCCGGGTCCTCGCGGAGCGCGTCGACCAGGTCGGCCTCCGCGACGGTCGGGAACGCGGCGGCGTGCACGGCGTGCACGCCCGCCCGGTCGGCGCCGGACCCCGCCTCGGGCCGGGTGCGCCAGGTGCCGCCCGCGGGGCGCAGGACATAGCCGGTGTACCCGTACTCCGTGCCGTGGTCGCGCCGCACGGCGAGCTCGGCGCGGGTGGCGGCGAGGGCCTCGGCCATGCCGGGCGCCCCGGGGTCGGCCGCGTCGGCGCGGGCGCCGAGCGGGCCGTAGTACTCGTCCCAGTCGGACTCCGGCTGCGGCACGGTGCCGAGCACCGCGTACCCGGCGGCGAGCGCCGCGCGGGTGTTGCGCTCCGCGGTGCGCAGCGGGTAGTGCGCGTCCCAGAAGGCGCGCGCCGCGGCGGACGGGTCGGCGACCGTCCACTCGCACTCGGTGAGGACGAGCGTCCCGCCGGGTGCGAGCAGCCGCCGCCAGGAGTCGAGTGCGGTGTCGAAGCCGATGCTGTACGCGGAGCTCTCCGCCCAGACGAGGTCGAACGACCCGTCCGGGTACGGCAGGTCGCCCATGTCCGCGCGGACGGTGCGCACCGAATTCGCGAGGCCGCGGGCCCGGGCGGCGGCGCGCAGTTCGGCGAGGAACGGCTCGTGCAGGTCGACGGCCGTCACGTCGGCACCGGCCTCGGCGGCGAGCAGCAGCGCGGCACGGCCGGGGCCGCAGCCGAGGTCGAGCACGCGCGGACGGGCGGGCAGCTCGCCGGCCAGGGCGAGCAGCGCCCGCGTCGTGGCGTCGGAGCCGGGGCCCTGCCGCGGCAGGCCGTGGTGCAGGGCGAAGAAGGCGTCGGTGATCGCGTTCTCGGAATGCTGAGTCAACGGAGGAAACCCTTTGAGTGAGAGGGCCCGGCCGCGACGCATGCGTCAGAAGACGCAGGCGTACGGAAAGTCAGCCGTGGGCCCGGGATGTGGGGATGCCCGTGTCGCTACGCGTGGCAGCGTCAGCCGCGACAGTCATCAACCCACCTCCCGTAAACGTGTCCTCAAAGACCGCCGATCAGTCTACCTCAGCGGCAGAGCTGTCTCAGCGGCAGAGCTGCCTCAGTGACAGAGCTGTCTCAGTGACAAAGCCGCGGTTCGTGCTCCGCGTGGCCGCTCGGTTCCAGTTGGAACGTGCAGTGCTCGACGTCGAAGTGGTCGCCGAGGCAGTTCTGCAGTTCGTGCAGCATCTTCTCGTGGCCGATGGCGGTCAGCGTCTCGGAGCTCACGACGACGTGCGCGGAGAGCACCGGCATCCCCGAGGTGATCGTCCAGGCGTGCAGGTCGTGTACGTCCCGCACCCCGGGCAGGGCCAGCATGTGGGCGCGCACCTCGGCCATGTCGACGCCCCTGGGCGCGGCCTCAAGGAGCACGTTCAGGGTCTCCCGCAGCAGCTTCCACGTACGCGGGACGATCATGAGGCCGATGACGATGGAGGCGATGGGGTCCGCCGTCTGCCAGCCCGTCGCGAGGATGACGGCCGCCGACACCAGGACCGCGACCGAACCGAGCGCGTCCGCGAGGACCTCCAGGAACGCGCCGCGCACGTTCAGGCTGTCCTTCTGGCCGCGCATCAGGAGCGTGAGCGAGACCAGGTTCGCGGCCAGGCCGATGAGGCCGAAGACGATGGTCAGGCCGCCCTCGGTCTCGGCCGGGGTGACGAAGCGCTGGATCGCCTCGTACAGGACGTACCCGCCGACGCCGAACAGCAGCAGACAGTTGGCGAGCGCGGCCAGGATCTCGGCGCGCGCGTAGCCGTAGGTGCGGTTCTCGCTCGGTGGCCGGTTCGCGAAGTGGATGGCGAGCAGCGCCATGCCGAGGCCGAGGGCGTCCGTCGCCATGTGCGTCGCATCCGCGATCAGCGCGAGGGAGTCGGCGACGATACCGCCGACGATCTCCACCACCATGACGGTGAGCGTGATGGCGAGGGCGATCCGCAACCGGCCCTTGTAGGCGGCCGTGGCCGTGCCCTTGAGGGGCGGTGCGTGACTGTGGTCGTGGCCGTTCCGTGCCCCCATGAGGCGGTCCTCCGTGGTCGTCGGGCGGCGTCCGGGTCCCGGTCGCGATCACCAGTGAACTACGGGTGGGGGGTATGTGCAACACGCTCCTGAGAACCGTTGTCATATGCTCTGACCTGCGCAAACGAGGTGCAGGTCAGAGCGTTGCGGAGCGTCGCGGCCGGGTGGTCAGCCGCGCGTCGCCTCCGGGTGGCGCAGGCACCAGCCCGCCCACGCGGACGCCACCATCTCCTCGACGCCGCGCCGCGCGGTGAAGCCGAGCTCCTTCGCGGCCAGGCCCGCGTCCGCCACCGCGCGCGGCGCGTCCCCCGCGCGGCGCGGCTCGACGACCGGCGCGCGCCGGTCCCCGGTGACCTCCGCGATCACGGCGAGCAGTTCGCGTACGGAAACTCCCGTGCCGCGGCCGATGTTCACCGTCAGGTCGGTGCCGGGCTCGGCGGCCCTGCGGGCGGCCGCGAGATGGGCCTCGGCGAGATCGCTGACGTGGATGTAGTCGCGTACGCAGGTGCCGTCGGGCGTGGGGTGGTCGGTGCCGAAGACGCGCGGGGCCTCGTCGCGGGTGAGGCGGTCGAAGACCATCGGGATCACGTTGAAGACGCCGGTGTCCGCGAGTTCGGGCCGCTCGGCGCCCGCCACGTTGAAGTACCGCAGGCAGGTGGTGGTGATCCCGTGCGCCCGCCCGGCCGCCCGGACCAGCCACTCGCCCGCCAGCTTCGTCTCGCCGTAGGGGCTGACCGGTGCGCAGGGCGTGTCCTCGGTCACCAGGTCGGCGTCGGGGGGATTGCCGTACACGGCCGCCGACGAGGAGAAGACGAACCGTCCGACCCCCGCGTCCACCACTTCCTGGAGCAGGGTCGCGAGACCCCCGACGTTCTCCCGGTAGTAGCGCAGGGGCTGCTCCACCGACTCACCGACCTGCTTGCGGGCCGCGAGGTGCACCACACCCGTCACCCTGTGCTCGGCGAGCACCCGCCGCACCAGGTCCCCGTCGAGCGAAGTGCCCCGTACCAGAGGGATGTCCGCGGGCAGCCGGTCGGGCACCCCGGACGAGACGTCGTCGAGAACGACCACGCGCTCCCCGGCGCCGGCCATGACCCGCGCCACATGCGCCCCGATATATCCCGCTCCACCTGTGATCAGCCATGTCATGGGCGTCCACCTTAGGCGTGCTTGGGAGGGTGTGTGCCCCGCGGTTTGTGGCCGCGGGCTGCTTTCGACCATGATGATCGCGGTGGCCCGGACCCCGCAGACCCTGCTGATCGGGGCGTGAACGGGCGGTGAACGCCCGCTTCCATTCATCCGATAGCCTCTGCCGACATGCCGCCCGGCCGCCTCGTGGCCGGGGCGCCCCCGTCACGCACGTGCCCGCGCGAGCCGCGCCGGGAATCAAGGAGTGAGTTCGTCTGTCGACCGCCATCCTCACCGGCCTGCCGGTGCCCGGTTCGCCGCTCGAAGGCGATCTGCGGTCCCTGGGCTTCGACGTACGGACCGCCCCTGGAACGGCGTCCGCCGAGGACCTCGAGGCCCTGCTGCGCGACCTGCCCGCGGGTGAGCGCGTCGCCGTCGTCGACCACCGTTTCGTCGGCCACGTCCACGCCCTGCGCCTCGGCCTGACCGACCCGCGCTTCCCCGTCGCCGCCGTACCCGGAGCGGTGACGGCTCAAGCCGGGGCGCGCGGGGAACTGACGCGCGCCCTGCGCACGGCAGCCGCCGGGGCCCCCGCCGCCGGGGCACCCCGCGACTTCGACACGGCTGAGCCCTCCGCTCCCGACCGCCTCGCCGCCGTCCTGGAGAGCACCGGCACCGACGTACACAGGCCCGAGCTGGGCACGCTCGTCGCGACCGTGGCCTACGACCCGCAGGCCCGCAACGCCGCGCGCCAGGCCGTCGCCGCCGTCGACGACGAGGCCGTGCGCCTGCGCGGTGCGGTGAAGGCCCGCGACGGCTTCTTCACGACGTACTGCGTCAGCCCGTACTCGCGCTACCTCGCCCGCTGGAGCGCACGCCGCGGCCTCACCCCGAACCAGGTCACCACGGCCTCGCTGCTCACCGCCCTGATCGCGGCGGGCTGCGCGGCCACCGGC
Source organism: Streptomyces aureocirculatus (assembly GCF_000720475.1). Lineage (GTDB taxonomy): Bacteria > Actinomycetota > Actinomycetes > Streptomycetales > Streptomycetaceae > Streptomyces > Streptomyces aureocirculatus. Next base: position 27,748 of record NZ_JOAP01000007.1, on the reverse strand, counting down.
ACCCGCGGCGGCTTCGTCGCCGCCGGTCTTCTGCTCCTGTTCTCCTTCGTCCTCGACTGCACGGACGGCCAGCTCGCCCGCTACTCCCTCCAGTACTCCACCCTCGGTGCCTGGCTGGACGCGACCTTCGACCGCGCCAAGGAGTACGCGTACTACGCGGGCCTCGCGCTCGGTGCCGCCCGCGGCGGCGACGACGTGTGGGCGCTCGCGCTCGGCGCGATGGTCCTCCAGACCTGCCGACATGTCGTGGACTTCTCCTTCAACGAGGCCAATCACGACGCGACCGGCAACACCAGCCCCACCGCCGCCCTCTCCGACAAGCTCGACAGCGTCGGCTGGACGGTCTGGCTGCGCCGCATGATCGTGCTGCCCATCGGCGAGCGCTGGGCCCTGATCGCCGTGCTCACCGCCCTGACCACGCCCCGCGTCACCCTGGTCGTCCTCCTGGTCGGCTGCGCCCTCGCCGCCTGCTACACCACCGCGGGACGCGTCCTGCGCTCCCTGACCCGCAAGGCCACCCGCACCGACCGCGCCGCGCGGGCGCTCGACGACCTCGCCGACAACGGCCCGCTCGGCTCCGCCTTCGCCGCCCTGCGGCCCGGCATCGCGCTGCCCGCGCCCGCCCTCGCCCTCGCCGGCGGCGCCGCGGTGCTCTGCGCCGCGCTCCTCAGCTCCTACGGCAGCCCGTGGGTGGTCGTCGGCGCCGTGGTGTACGTCATCTTTTCGGGTCTTGCTCTCGCCCGCCCCCTCAAGGGCGCCCTGGACTGGCTGGTTCCGCCGTTCTTCCGTGTGGCCGAATACAGCACCGTTCTCGTACTGGCGGCCAAAGCCGATGTGAACGGCTGCCTTCCGGCGGCTTTCGGACTGGTGGCCGCGGTCGCCTACCATCACTACGACACGGTGTACCGCATCAAGGGCGGCACCGGCGCGCCCCCGCGCTGGCTGGTGCGGACGATCGGCGGCCAAGAAGGCAGGACCCTGGCGGTCGCGCTGGCCGCCGTCGTACTGCACGACACAGATTTCACCGTCGCGCTCACGGCCCTCGCCGTGGCCGTGGCACTGGTGGTGCTCGTCGAGAGCATCCGCTTCTGGGTGACCGCTCACAAGCGTGGCGCACCCGCCGTACACGATGAAGGAGAACCCGCATGATCGGCCTCGTCCTTGCGGCAGGCGCCGGACGGCGTCTGCGTCCGTACACGGACACCCTGCCCAAGGCCCTGGTGCCCGTCGACGGCGACACCACCATCCTCGACCTGACGCTCGGCAACTTCGCCGAGATCGGTCTCACCGAGGTCGCGATCATCGTCGGGTACAAGAAGGAGGCCGTCTACGAGCGCAAGGCGGCCCTGGAGGCGAAGTACGGCCTCAAGCTGACCCTCATCGACAACGACAAGGCCGAGGAGTGGAACAACGCCTACTCCCTGTGGTGCGGGCGTGACGCCATCAAGCACGACGTGATCCTCGCCAACGGCGACACCGTGCACCCGGTCTCCGTCGAGAAGACGCTGCTCGCCGCCCGCGGCAACGGCCAGAAGATCATCCTCGCCCTCGACACGGTGAAGCAGCTCGCCGACGAGGAGATGAAGGTCATCGTCGACGCCGAGCAGGGCGTCCAGAAGATCACCAAGCTGATGGACCCCGCCGAGGCCACCGGTGAGTACATCGGCGTCACCCTCATCGAGGGCTCCGCCGCCGACGAGCTCGCCGACGCACTGAAGACCACCTTCGAGCGCGACCCCGACCTCTACTACGAGGACGGCTACCAGGAGCTCGTCAACCGCGGCTTCAAGGTCGACGTGGCCCCCATCGGCGACGTCAAGTGGGTCGAGATCGACAACCACGACGACCTGGCCAAGGGGCGGGAGATCGCGTGCCTGTACTGACGAGGCTCATCCCCTCGCCGGTCGTCGTGGACATCCGGCCGGGGGCGTTGAACGACCTGGCCGGGGTCCTCGCCGACCAGCGGATCTGCTCGTCGGCCGGCAAGCTCGCGATCGCCATCAGCGGCGGCTCCGGCGCGGTCCTGCGCGAGCGGCTCTCGCCCTCGCTGTCCGGCGCCGAGTGGTTCGAGGTGGGCGGCGGCACGCTCGACGACGCCATCAAGCTCGCCGACGCCATGAAGAAGGGCCGCTACGACGCGGTCGTGGGCCTCGGCGGCGGCAAGATCATCGACTGTGCCAAGTACGCCGCGGCGCGCGTCGGCCTGCCGCTCGTCGCCGTCGCCACGAACCTCTCGCACGACGGCCTGTGCTCGCCGGTCGCCACCCTCGACAACGACGCGGGCCGCGGCTCGTACGGCGTGCCGAACCCGATCGCGGTCGTCATCGACCTCGACGTCATCCGTGAGGCCCCGGTCCGCTTCGTACGCTCCGGCATCGGCGACGCGCTTTCCAACATCTCCGCGATCCGCGACTGGGAGCTCGCCGCCCGCGAGCGCGGCGAGGACATCGACGGACTCGCCGCCGCGATGGCGCGCCAGGCCGGCGAGGCGGTCCTGCGCCACCCCGGCGGCGTCGGCGACGACGCCTTCCTCCAAGTGCTCGCCGAGGGCCTGGTCCTCACCGGCATCGCGATGTCCATCTCGGGCGACTCCCGCCCGGCGTCGGGCGCCTGCCACGAGATCAACCACGCCTTCGACCTGCTCTTCCCCAAGCGCGCGGCCAGCCACGGCGAGCAGTGCGGCCTCGGTGCCGCCTTCGCCATGCACCTGCGCGGCGCCCGCGAGGAGTCGGCGTACATGGCCGAGGTCCTGCGCCGCCACGGCCTGCCCGTGCTCCCGGAGGAGATCGGCTTCACCGTGGACGAGTTCGTCCAGGTCGTCGCGTACGCCCCGCAGACCCGGCCGGGCCGCTACACGATCCTCGAGCACCTCAATCTGAACACCGACCAGATCAAGGACGCATACGCCGACTATGCCAAGGCCATCGGTAGCTGAACTCCGCCCCGTCGTCCACCCCGCGGGAGTGAAGGACCGGCGCAGCGGTGAGCACTGGGCGGGACGCCTGTACATGCGCGAGATCTCGCTGCGCTGCGACCGCTACCTGGTGAACACCAGGATCACGCCCAATCAGCTCACCTACCTGATGACCGTCGCGGGCGTCCTCGCGGCCCCGGCCCTCCTGGTGCCGGGCATCTGGGGCGCCGTCCTCGGCGTCGTCGCGGTCCAGCTCTATCTGCTGCTCGACTGCGTCGACGGCGAGATCGCCCGCTGGCGTCAGCAGTTCTCGCTCGGCGGCGTCTACCTGGACCGGGTCGGCGCCTATCTGTGCGACGCCGCGGTCCTCGTCGGCTTCGGTCTGCGCGCCGCCGATCTGTGGGGCTCGGGCCGCGCAGAAGGCCCGGAGTGGCTGTGGGCCTTCCTCGGCACCCTCGCCGCCCTCGGCGCCATCCTGATCAAGGCCGAGACCGACCTGGTCGGCGTCGCCCGCCACCAGCAGGGCCTGGCCCCCGTCAAGGAGTCGGCGTCCGAGCCGCGCGCCGCCGGCATGGCGCTCGCCCGCAAGGCCGCCGCCGCGCTGAAGTTCCACCGCCTCATCCTCGGCATCGAGGCGTCGCTGCTCATCCTGGTCCTCGCGATCGTGGACTCGGCCAGGGGCGACCTGTTCTTCTCCCGGCTCGGGGTCGCCGTCCTCGCGGGCATCGCGCTCCTTCAGACCCTGCTCCACCTCGTGTCCATCCTCGTGTCGAGCAGGCTGAAGTGAGTACGCCGAGTCCGTCCGGCACACCGGAGAGGGCGGCCGCGCCGCTGAAGATCGGCGCGGTCGTCATCACCATGGGCAACCGCCCGCAGGAGCTGCGCGCCCTCCTCGACTCGGTCGCCAAGCAGGAAGGCGACCGGATCGAGGTGGTCGTCGTCGGCAACGGCGCCCCCGTGCCCGACGTCCCCGAGGGCGTGCGCACCATAGAGCTGCCCGAGAACCTGGGCATCCCCGGTGGCCGCAACGCGGGCATCGAGGCCTTCGTACCCGGCGCCGCCGACGGCACCGGCGTGGACATCCTGCTCTTCCTCGACGACGACGGGCTGCTCGCCCACACGGACACCGCGCAACGGTGCCGCGAGGCCTTCGCGGCGGACCCGGAGCTCGGGATCATCTCCTTCCGCATCGCCGACCCCGACACCGGCGTCACCCAGCGCCGCCACGTCCCGCGCCTGCGCGCCTCCGACCCGATGCGGTCCTCACGCGTGACGACCTTCCTCGGCGGCGCCAACGCCGTCCGCGCCAAGGTCATCGAGGAGGTCGGCGGCCTGCCCGACGCCTTCTTCTACGCGCACGAGGAGACCGACCTCGCCTGGCGCGCCCTGGACGCGGGCTGGATGATCGACTACCGCGCCGACATGGTGCTCTTCCACCCCACCACGGCCCCCTCGCGGCACGCCGTCTACCACCGCATGGTGGCCCGCAACCGCGTCTGGCTGGCCCGCCGCAACCTGCCCGCCGCCCTGATGCCGGTCTACCTCGGCGTATGGCTCCTGCTCACCCTCGCCCGGCGCCCCTCGCGGCCCGCGCTCAAGGCCTGGTTCGGCGGCTTCAAGGAGGGTTGGACCAGCCCGTGCGGACCCCGCCGTCCCATGAAGTGGCGTACGGTGTGGCGCCTGACACGACTGGGCCGACCTCCTGTCATCTGACAAGCTCGGGTCTGAGAACATTCGGGCCGTATCCCGGTCCCTGGCCCTCGCCTACGCCCGACCGGCCGCGCATCTGAAGACGAAAGTTTCCCCTCGTGAGTGAGACAACGCAGGACGGTGGAGTCGCGGTGACCGCGCCACCGTCGCCCGACGACGGGCTGCCCCCCGCGGAGCTCGCGGCCAAGTACGGCCTGTCCGTCAGCGGCGCCCGTCCCGGTCTTTTCGAGTACGTCAGCCAGCTCTGGGGCCGGCGCCACTTCATCCTCGCCTTCTCCCAGGCCAAGCTCACCGCCCAGTACAGCCAGGCCAAGCTCGGCCAGCTCTGGCAGGTGGCGACGCCGCTGCTCAACGCGCTCGTCTACTTCCTCATCTTCGGCCTGATCCTCAAGGCCGACCGGGGCATGTCCCGTGAGGTCTACATCCCGTTCCTGGTCACCGGTGTCTTCGTCTTCACCTTCACCCAGAGCTCGGTGATGGCGGGTGTGCGGGCCATCTCGGGCAACCTCGGCCTGGTGCGCGCGCTGCACTTCCCGCGCGCCTCGCTGCCCGTCTCCTTCTCGCTCCAGCAGCTCCAGCAGTTGCTCTTCTCGATGATCGTGCTGTTCGTGGTGGCGGTCGGCTTCGGCAGCTACCCGCGCCTGTCGTGGCTCCTCATCCCGCCGGTGCTCGCCCTGCAGTTCCTCTTCAACACCGGCCTCGCGCTCGTCATGGCGCGGCTCGGCAGCAAGACCCCGGACCTCGCCCAGCTCATGCCGTTCGTGATGCGCACCTGGATGTACGCGTCCGGCGTGATGTTCTCCATCCCGGTGATGCTCAAGGACCACCCGGCGTGGATCGGGGACATCCTGCAGTGGAACCCGGCCGCCATCTACATGGACCTGATGCGCTTCGCGCTCATCGACGGCTACGGCTCCGAGAACCTGCCGCCGCACGTCTGGGCGGTCGCGGCGGGCTGGGCCCTGCTCGTGGCGGCGGGCGGTTTCGTGTACTTCTGGAAGGCGGAGGAGAGGTACGGCCGTGGCTGACGACAAGAACGCGGGGACCGGCGACCGGACGCACGTCCCCACGGTCATCGCGGACGAGCTGCACATCGTCTACCGCGTGAACGGCGCGAAGACGGGCAAGGGCAGCGCCACCTCCGCCCTGAGCCGCATCCTGCGGGGCGGCGAGGAGCGCGGCGTCCGCAAGGTGCACGCGGTGCGCGGGGTCAGCTTCACGTCCTACCGCGGCGAGGCGATCGGCCTGATCGGTTCGAACGGCTCCGGCAAGTCCACGCTCCTGCGGGCCATCGCGGGCCTGCTCCCCGCCGAGCGGGGCAAGGTCTACACCGACGGCCAGCCCTCGCTGCTCGGTGTCAACGCGGCCCTGATGAACGACCTGACCGGTGAGCGCAACGTGATCCTCGGCGGGCTCGCCATGGGCATGAGCCGGGAGCAGATCAGGGCCCGCTACCAGGACATCGTCGACTTCTCCGGGATCAACGAGAAGGGTGACTTCATCACCCTGCCGATGCGCACCTACTCCTCCGGCATGGCCGCCCGCCTGCGGTTCTCCATCGCGGCCGCCAAGGACCACGATGTGCTGATGATCGACGAGGCGCTCGCCACCGGCGACCGCAAGTTCCAGAAGCGTTCCGAGGCCCGCATCCGTGAGCTGCGCAAGGAGGCCGGCACGGTCTTCCTGGTCAGCCACAACAACAAGTCGATCCGTGACACCTGCGACCGTGTGCTCTGGCTGGAGCGCGGCGAGCTGCGGATGGACGGGCCGACCGACGAGGTCATCAAGGAGTACGAGAAGTTCACCGGTAGGTAGCCGTTCAGCGGTAGGGAGCCGTTCACCGGTAAGCAGCCGTTCACCGGTAGGCAGCCGGATGGCGGTACGCCCGCCACGGCCGGACGGAGCAGGGCCCCGCCGGGACGCCCCGGCGGGGCCCTGCTCCGTTTCCGGACATCAAAAGCCCCACACGTCACGGGAGTTCGGGGAAGATTGAAGCCAATCGGTGCGTTGTTGTGATGCGCGAAACACCCCGACGACTCGGCGCGCGTTGTACAACGTAAGCTGTACCGGTGCTGAATAGCGGCAAGTGGGGCGATTTCGCGCGGCACCGGGGCACAGGGCATCGTCCGCCGGGCGGGGGCAGGGCGGCGTGTCCGAAATAGGATGTTTTAGGTCGGCAGTGTAGAACGGGAGATGTGACGGCAATGGCTACGGACGATCTCCGGCTCCGCGATGCGTCCGCCGTCCTCGACAAAGCCGCGGACGAGAACTTTCCCGTGGCCCCGTTCTTCCTCCCGCGCGCCTGGCGCGAGGACCTCATGGCCGTGTACGGCTACGCCCGTCTGGTCGACGACATCGGCGACGGCGACCTGGACCGCAGCGCCGCACACGCCCGCTACCTCGGCGCCGACCCGGCCGCCGCCGGTGACCCGCTCACCCTCCTCGACGCCTTCGAGGCCGATCTGCGGAAGGTCTTCACCGCGGGTCAGGACCCCGGCCACCCGCTCCTTCAGGCCCTGGTGCCCACCGTGCGCCGACGCGCTCTGACGCCCGAGCCCTTCCTCGGCCTGATCGCCGCCAACCGCCAGGACCAGCTCGTCAAGCGGTACGAGACCTTCGACGACCTGGTGGCCTACTGCGAGCTGTCCGCGAACCCCGTGGGCCGCCTGGTCCTCGCCATCACCGGCACCGCGACCCCCGAGCGCGTCCGCCTGTCGGACTCGGTGTGCACCGCGCTGCAGATCGTGGAGCACCTCCAGGACGTGCGCGAGGACCTGGCACGCGACCGCGTCTATCTCCCGGCCGAGGACATGCGGCGGTTCCACGTTCAGGAACGGGACCTGGCCGTACCCACAGCAGGCGCATCGGTGCGCGCACTGGTTGCATATGAAGCGGAACGCGCCCACCGCCTCCTGAATGAAGGCACCCCCCTCGTGGGTAGCGTCCACGGCAGGCTGAAGCTGCTGCTCGCCGGGTTCGTGGCAGGGGGAAGGGCGACCGTCGCGGCGATCGCCGCCGCCGGGTACGACGTAATTTTGAGGCCGCCGAAACCCACGAAGCCCCGTTTGCTGCGCGAGGTGGGAGCGGTTCTGCGAGGAGAGGGGTGAGCCGGACCGTGGAGTCAGAACCTCGCGTGTCCGCGCCGGTACTCGCCGCATACAGCTATTGCGAGACCGTCACGGGGCAGCAGGCACGCAATTTCGCGTACGGCATCAGGCTGCTGCCGACGCCCAAGCGGCGGGCGATGTCCGCGCTCTACGCGTTCTCCCGGCGCGTGGACGACATCGGCGACGGCACCCTCGCGCCGGAGGTGAAGCAGGCGCGGCTCGATGACACCCGGGCCCTGCTGACCCGGGTGCGCGACGGCGGCGTGGCGGAGGACGACACCGACCCCGTCGCGGTGGCGCTCAGCCATGCGGCCGGGCACTTCCCCATCCCGCTCGGCGGCCTCGACGAGCTGATCGACGGCGTCCTGATGGACGTGCGCGGCGAGACGTACGAGACCTGGGAGGACCTGAAGGGTTACTGCCGCTGTGTGGCCGGTGCCATCGGGCGGCTCTCCCTCGGCGTCTTCGGCACCGCACCGGGCGCGCCGAACGCGGAGCGCGCCCCGGAGTACGCGGACACGCTCGGGCTCGCGCTGCAACTCACCAACATCCTCCGTGACGTTCGCGAGGACGCCCTGGAGGGCCGTACCTACCTCCCCGCCGACGACCTCGCCAAGTTCGGCTGCGCCGACGGGTTCTCCAGGCCGGAGCCACCGGCCGGATCGGACTTCGCGGGGCTTGTGCACTTCGAAGTCCGCCGCGCGCGGGCCCTGTTCGCCGAGGGCTACCGCCTCCTGCCGATGCTCGACCGGCGCAGCGGCGCCTGTGTGGCGGCGATGGCGGGCATCTACCGCCGGCTGCTCGACCGCATCGAGAGAGAACCGGAGGCGGTCCTGCGGGGCCGCGTCTCACTGCCGGGACGCGAGAAGGCGTACGTCGCCGTGCGCGGTCTGTCCGGGCTCGACGCGCGCAGCGTCTCCCGGGGGACCGCCAGGAGGCGTACGTGATGCGCTTTCCCGGTGCAGCCGCAGCGGGGACGGCGTGTCGTCCCGGGCGGCGGGCAACCCTCCGCGTGACCTCGGCGTCCCAGACTGCAACCGCCGAAAGGGAGGACGCATGAGGCAGGACGACAGCCGCTCGGCGAAGGAGGCCGACAGCGCCGGTGGACGCGCGTCCGCCGTCGTCGTGGGCGGCGGCCTGGCCGGTGTCACCTCCGCCCTCGCGCTCGCCGACGCGGGCGTGGAGGTCACCCTGCTCGAAGGGCGCCCGCGCCTGGGCGGGCTGGCCTTCTCCTTCCAGCGCGGCGAGCTGACCGTCGACAACGGCCAGCACGTCTACCTGCGCTGCTGCACGGCCTACCGGTGGTTCCTCGACCGCGTCGACGGCGCCCATCTCGCGCCGCTGCAGGAACGTCTCGACGTACCCGTGCTCGACGCCCGCCGGCATCGCCTCGGACGGCTGCGCCGCACCGCGCTGCCCGTGCCGCTGCACCTGGCCGCGAGCCTCGCCACCTATCCGCATCTGTCGATCGCCGAACGCGCCGCCGTCGGCCGCGCGGCGCTCGCCCTCAAGGGACTCGACCCGGCCGACCCGGCGCTCGACAACCAGGACTTCGGGAGCTGGCTGGCCGCCCGCGGTCAGTCCGAGCGCGCCATCGAGGCGCTGTGGGACCTCGTCGGGGTCGCCACCCTCAACGCCGTCGCGGGCGACGCCTCGCTCGGGCTCGCCGCGATGGTGTTCAAGACCGGACTGCTCTCCGAGCCGGGCGCCGCCGACATCGGCTGGGCGCGGGTGCCCCTCGGTGACCTGCACGACGGGCTCGCCCGCAAGGCGCTCGACTCGGCGGGTGTGCGTACCGAACTGCGAACACGCGTCACCTCACTCTCCCGTCAAGGGAACGGAAGTTGGCGCGTGGAGGTTCCCGGCGAGGTCCTCGACGCGGACTCCGTGGTGCTCGCCGTGCCCCAGGCGGAGGCGCACGACCTGCTCCCCGACGGCGCCATCGACGACCCCGACCGGCTCCTCGCCATCGACAGCGCGCCGATCCTCAACGTCCACGTCGTGTACGACAGGAAGGTGCTCAAGCGGCCCTTCTTCGCCGCGCTCGGCACGCCCGTGCAGTGGGTCTTCGACCGGACTGAGGCCTCGGGGCTGCGCACCGGCCAGTACCTCGCGCTGTCCCAGTCCGCGGCCCACGGAGAGATCGACGCACCCGTGGCGGCGCTCAGGGAGCGCTATCTGCCGGAGCTCGAGCGCCTGCTGCCCGCCGCGCACGGCGCACGGGTGCTCGACTTCTTCGTGACCCGGGAGCGTACCGCCACTTTCGCGCCGACACCGGGCGTCGGGCGCCTGCGACCGAGCGCGCACACCCACGCGCCAGGCCTCTATCTGGCAGGCGCGTGGACCGCCACCGGCTGGCCCGCGACGATGGAAGGCGCTGTACGCAGCGGAATCACCGCGGCGCGGGCCGCCCTCACCGCCCTCGACCGCCCTCATGACCATCTCTTCGAGGAGGCGGCGTGACGCTCGACCTGCTGGGGCCCCCGCCCCACGGACCCCGCACCGGAATCAGAGGAGAGACCGTGCCGACTGTGCCCTCGGCCGAACCGGCCGCCGTGGACGTGACTGCGCTCCTTGAGCGCGGCCGGACACTGGCCACCCCGGTGCTGCGGTCCGCGGTGGACCGCCTCGCGCCGCCCATGGACACCGTCGCCGCCTACCACTTCGGCTGGATCGACGCCGACGGCAACCCCGCCGTCGGTGACGGGGGCAAGGCCGTGCGCCCGGCGCTCGCCCTGCTGTCCGCGGAGGCCGCGGGCGCCACCCCGGAGACCGGTGTGCCCGGCGCGGTCGCCGTCGAGCTCGTGCACAACTTCTCGCTCCTGCACGACGACCTGATGGACGGCGACGAGCAGCGCCGCCACCGCGACACCGTCTGGAAGGTGCACGGCCCCGCACAGGCGATCCTCGTCGGCGACGCCCTGTTCGCCCTCGCCAACGAGGTGCTCCTCGAACTCGGCACCGTCGAGGCGGGCCGTGCCACGCGGCGGCTGACCACCGCGACACGCGCCCTCATCGACGGCCAGGCGCAGGACATCTCCTACGAGCACCGCGAGCGGGTCACCGTCGAGGAGTGCCTGGAGATGGAGGGCAACAAGACCGGCGCCCTGCTCGCCTGCGCGGTCTCCATCGGCGCGGTGCTCGGCGGCGCCGACGACGCCACCGCAGACACCCTGGAGCGGTACGGCTACCACCTCGGACTCGCCTTCCAGGCCGTCGACGACCTGCTCGGCATCTGGGGCGACCCGGAGGCCACCGGCAAGCAGACGTGGAGCGATCTGCGCCAGCGCAAGAAGTCCCTGCCCGTGGTCGCCGCCCTCGCCGCGGGCGGCCCGGCCTCCGAGCGGCTCGGCGAGCTGCTCGCCGCCGACGCCAAGAGCAACGACTTCGACAGCTTCTCCGAGGCGGAGTTCGCCGTGCGTGCCGCCCTGATCGAGGAGGCGGGCGGCCGCGAGTGGACCGCCGACGAGGCGCGGCGGCAGCACGCCGTCGCCATCGAGGCGCTGGACGAGGTCCAGATGCCGGACCCGGTGCGGGCGCAGCTCAGCGCGCTCGCCGACTTCGTCGTCGTACGAAAGAGATGATCCCTATCGGCCCCAACTGAATCGCAGTCGCCGGCCGGTGTCCCTCCAGGGCCCCGGCCGACGGCGGACCCGGCAGACAAGAAGCACCTGCGGAGAAGGGGAAGCCATGACAGCGACGACCGACGGAAGCACCGGAGCGGTGACGCCCCGGGCAGCCTCGGCCACCGACACGACCGACACCACCCCCGCGGCGATCGGGACACTCGACGCCGCGGCCCGCGCCATACGACGGTCCACCGATTTCCTGTTGTCACGCCAGGACGCCCAGGGATGGTGGAAGGGCGATCTGGCCACCAATGTGACCATGGACGCCGAGGACCTGTTGCTCCGTCAGTTCCTGGGTGTACAGGACGAGGCGACGAACCGCGCCGCCGGGCTCTTCATCCGCGGCGAGCAGCGCGCGGACGGTACCTGGGCCAGTTTCTACGGCGGGCCCGGCGAGCTCTCCGTCACCATCGAGGCGTATGTCGCGCTGCGGCTCGCGGGGGACGCTCCCGACGAGCCGCACATGGCCAGGGCGTCCGCCTGGATCAGGGAGCAGGGCGGCATCGCGTCCGCCCGTGTCTTCACCCGCATCTGGCTGGCCCTCTTCGGCTGGTGGAAGTGGGACGACCTGCCCGAACTGCCGCCCGAGCTCCTTTATTTCCCCAAGTGGTTCCCGCTCAACATCTATGACTTCGGGTGCTGGGCGCGGCAGACGATAGTGCCGCTGACCATTGTCTCCGCCAAGCGCCCCGTGCGTCCCGCGCCCTTCCCGCTGGACGAGCTGCACACCGACCCCCGGCTTCCCAACCCGGTCAGACCGCTCGCCCCCGTGGCGAGTTGGGACGGCGTCTTCCAGCGCCTCGACAAGGCGCTGCACCTCTATCACAAGATCGCGCCGCGCGGAGTGCGCAGGGCGGCCATGAACAGCGCGGCCCGCTGGATCATCGAGCGGCAGGAGAACGACGGCTGCTGGGGCGGCATCCAGCCGCCCGCCGTGTACTCCGTCATCGCCCTGCACCTGCTCGGGTACGACCTGGACCACCCGGTCCTCAAAGCAGGCCTTGAGTCCCTCGACCGGTTCGCGGTGTGGCGCGAGGACGGCGCGCGCATGATCGAGGCCTGCCAGTCGCCGGTGTGGGACACCTGCCTCGCGACGATCGCGCTCGCCGACGCCGGGGTGCCCGCCGACCATCCGCAGTTGGTGAAGGCCGCGGACTGGATGCTGGGCGAGCAGATCGTGCGGCCCGGCGACTGGTCGGTGCGCAGGCCGGGCCTCACCCCCGGCGGCTGGGCCTTCGAGTTCCACAATGACAACTACCCCGACATCGACGACACCGCCGAGGTCGTCCTCGCGCTGCGCCGGGTCGAGCACCCGGACCGGGCCCGCATGGAGCACGCCATCGCACGCGGAGTGCGCTGGAACCTCGGCATGCAGTCGAAGAACGGCGCCTGGGCCGCCTTCGACGTCGACAACACCAGCTCCTTCCCCAACCGCCTGCCGTTCTGCGACTTCGGCGAGGTCATCGACCCGCCCTCCGCCGACGTCACCGCGCACGTGGTGGAGATGGCCGCCTACGAGGGTCTGGCCGACGACCCCCGCACCCGGCGCGGCGTCGAGTGGCTGCTCGCCGAACAGGAGGCGTTCGGCGGCTGGTTCGGGCGCTGGGGCGTCAACTACGTCTACGGCACGGGATCGGTCCTGCCCGCCCTCACCGCCGTCGGGATGCCCGGCTCGCACCCGGCGATCCGGCGCGCGGTCGCCTGGCTGGAATCCGTGCAGAACGACGACGGCGGCTGGGGCGAGGACCTGCGCTCCTACCGCGAGGAGCAGTGGATCGGGCACGGTGCCTCCACCGCATCGCAGACCGCCTGGGCGCTGATCGGGCTGCTCGCGGCCGGGGAGCGGGACTCCAGGGCGGTGGAGCGCGGCGTGGAGTGGCTCGCCCGGACGCAGCGGGACGACGGCTCCTGGGACGAGCCGTACTTCACCGGCACCGGCTTCCCCTGGGACTTCTCCATCAACTACCACCTCTACCGGCAGGTCTTCCCGCTGACGGCGCTCGGCCGGTACGTCAACGGCGAGCCGTTCGCCGGTGTCGCCGGTGTCTCCCGTGCCTCCGGCAAGGGAAGCTGATGACCCGGACCCCGGCCCGGCCGGACCCCGCACCCCTCCTCGTCGCCTGTGCGCTCGGCATCGAGCACCTCGCCCTGCGCACCGGCGACCGGGGCGGCGCGGGCGGGGCCATGACCGTGCTGCGGACGGGCATGGGCCCCAAGGCCGCCGAGCGCGCCGTCACCAAGGCGCTCGGCACGCCCGCCCTGCACGACGCCGCCGTCGTGGCCACGGGCTTCTGTGCCGGTCTCGCACCCGGCATGCACCCCGGCGACCTGGTCGTCGCCGAGGAGACCCGGCACGACGGCGGCCGCACCCCCTGCGTAGGCACCCGGACCCTGGTGCGGGAGCTGGGGCGGGCGCTGCCCCGGCGCACCGTGCACACCGGGCCGCTCACCGGTTCCGACCACGTCGTCCGCGGCCATGAGCGCGCCGCCCTTTTCGCCACCGGCGCCATCGCGGTGGACATGGAGTCCGCCGTCACGCTGCACAGCGCCGTGACGGCGGGAACCCGGCCGGTTGCGGCCGTCCGGGTGGTCGTGGACGCCCCACAGCACGAACTCGTACGGATCGGCACGGTGCGCGGAGGAATATCGGCCTTCCGCGTTCTCCGTGCCGTGCTTCCCGCTTTCTTCGAATGGCACCGTTCTTCGCTGCTCCCCCGGAGGTGAGCCAGATGGCCATGCCGCTGCGCCAGTCAATCAAGGTCGCGACGTACCTGATGGAACAGAAACTGCGCAAGCGGGACAAGTTCCCGCTGATCGTCGAGTTGGAACCGCTTTTCGCGTGCAATTTGAAGTGTGAGGGCTGCGGCAAGATCCAGCACCCGGCCGGTGTGCTCAAGCAGCGCATGCCGGTGGCGCAGGCCGTGGGCGCCGTTCTGGAGTCGGGCGCGCCGATGGTGTCGATCGCCGGTGGCGAGCCGTTGATGCACCCGCAGATCGATGAGATCGTGCGGCAGTTGGTCGCCAAGAAGAAGTACGTTTTCCTTTGCACCAATGCCATGCTGCTGCGCAAGAAGATGGAAAAGTTCAAGCCCTCGCCCTATTTCGCGTTCGCCGTGCACATCGACGGAATGCGGGAGCGGCACGACGAGTCGGTGGCGAAGGAGGGGGTGTTCGACGAGGCGGTCGAGGCCATCAAGGAGGCCAAGCGGCGCGGCTTCCGGGTGACCACCAACTCGACCTTCTTCAATACCGACACCCCGCAGACGATCATCGAGGTCCTGAACTTCCTCAATGACGAACTGCAGGTCGACGAGATGATGCTGTCGCCCGCCTACGCCTATGAGAAGGCACCCGACCAGGACCACTTCCTGGGTGTCGAGCAGACCCGTGAACTGTTCAAGAAGACCTTCGCCGGCGGCAACCGGCGGCGCTGGCGGCTGAACCACTCGCCGCTGTTCCTCGACTTCCTCGAGGGCAAGGTCGACTTCCCGTGCACGGCGTGGGCGATCCCCAACTACTCACTCTTCGGCTGGCAGCGCCCCTGCTATCTGATGAGTGACGGCTACGTCCCGACGTACCGGGAGCTGATCGAGAAGACCGACTGGTCCAAGTACGGCCGCGGCAAGGACGAGCGGTGCGCCAACTGCATGGCGCACTGCGGCTACGAGCCGACGGCCGTGCTCGCCACCATGGGCTCCCTCAAGGAGTCCCTGCGCGCCATGCGCGAGACCGTCGCCGGCAACCGCGGGTGAGGGCCGTGCCCGCAACGCCGGTACGAGAGCGAGTCGCACGACCAGTAAGACGGTGAGTGGAGCAACCAGTAAGGGGGCCCGAGCATGACCATCCTGGAGACGATCAGGGGGCCGCGCGACCTGAAGGCGCTGTCCGAGCCGGTTCTGGGCGAACTGGCGGCGGAGATCCGGGAGTTCCTGGTGCACGCGGTCGCCAGGACCGGCGGCCATCTCGGGCCCAATCTGGGGGTGGTGGAGCTCACCATCGCCCTGCACCGGGTCTTCGAGTCGCCGGTCGACCGCATCGTGTGGGACACCGGCCACCAGAGTTACGTACACAAGTTGCTGACCGGGCGTCAGGACTTCTCGAAGCTGCGCGGCAAGGGCGGCCTTTCCGGCTATCCCTCGCGCGCGGAGTCCGTGCACGACATCGTCGAGAACAGCCACGCCTCGACCGCCCTCGGCTGGGCGGACGGCCTCGCCAAGGCCCACCAGGTGCTCGGTGAGCGCGGACACGTCGTGGCCGTCATCGGTGACGGCGCGCTCACCGGCGGCATGGCCTGGGAGGCGCTGAACAACATCGCGGCGGCGAAGGACCGGCCGCTGATCATCGTTGTGAACGACAACGAGCGGTCCTACGCCCCCACCATCGGCGGCCTCGCCGACCACCTGGCCACCCTGCGCACCACCGACAGCTATGAACAGGTCCTCGCCTGGGGCAAGGACGTCCTGGAGCGCACGCCCCTGATCGGGCGCACCCTGTACGAGTCGCTGCACGGCGCCAAGAAGGGCTTCAAGGACGCCTTCGCGCCGCAGGGCATGTTCGAGGACCTGGGCCTGAAGTACGTCGGGCCGATCGACGGCCACGACACCCGGGCCGTCGAGTCGGCGCTGCGGCGCGCGAAACGGTTCCACGGGCCGGTCATCGTGCACTGCCTGACCGAGAAGGGCCGTGGCTACGAGCCCGCGCTCGCCGACGAGGCGGACCGCTTCCACACCGTCGGCGTCATGGACCCGCTCACCTGCGAGCCGCTCGCCCCGTCCGGCGGACCCTCCTGGACCTCGGTGTTCGGCGAGGAGATCGTACGGATCGGTGCCGAGCGCGAGGACGTCGTGGCGATCACGGCGGCCATGCTGCACCCGGTGGGGCTCACCGGATTCGCCGCGGCCTATCCGGACCGGGTGTGGGACGTGGGTATCGCCGAACAGCACGCCGCCGTGGCCGCCGCCGGACTCGCCACGGGTGGGCTGCACCCCGTCGTCGCCGTCTACGCCACCTTCCTCAACCGCGCGTTCGACCAGCTCTTGATGGATGTCGCGCTGCACCGGTGCGGGGTCACGTTCGTGCTCGACCGGGCGGGGATCACCGGGGTCGACGGCGCCTCCCACAACGGCGTGTGGGACCTGTCCTTCCTCCAGGTCGTCCCCGGCCTCAGAATCGCCGCGCCCCGCGACGCCGACCAGTTGCGGGCCCAGTTGCGCGAGGCCGTCGCCGTCGACGACGCGCCGACGCTGCTGCGGTTCCCGAAGGAGTCGGTGGGTCCGGCGATTCCCGCCGTGGACCGGATCGGGGGGATGGATGTGCTGCGCCGGGGCCGCGCTTCCGGGGCCGGAACCGGGGCCGAAGCCGGGGCCGAAGCCGGGGCCGGGGCCGCCGAGGCCGTGGGAGGCGATGCCGCCGACGTGCTGCTCGTCGCCGTCGGCGTGATGGCGCCCGTGTGCCTACAGGCCGCCGACCTCCTCGCGGAGCGCGGCATCGGTTGCACGGTGGTCGACCCGCGCTGGGTGAAGCCCGTCGACCCGGAGCTGCCCCCGCTGGCGGCGCGCCACCGGCTCGTCGCGGTCGTCGAGGACAACAGCAAGGCGGCCGGGGTCGGCTCGGCGGTCGCGCTGGCCCTGGGCGAGGCCGAAGTGGACGTACCCGTACGGCGCTTCGGCGTGCCCGACCAGTTCCTGGCGCACGCCAAGCGCGGGGAGGTGCTCGCGGACCTGGGACTCACCCCCGTGGAGATCGCCGGAAGCATCGGTGCGACGCTCGCGCGCAAGGACGCGACCGGGGTCGCGGGCGTACGGGGGCAGGCGGGGCCGCCCGCCCGGGAGAAGACCGCCCCCGGTGGCCGGAGGAAGGCCGCCGCGCCCCGCCGCAAGAAGTCCGACGCGCCCGGCGAGGGGGACTGAGCGTGGGGCGTACGAGCCGAGGAGGACCGGGCGCGGCCTGCGCCGAGGGCACGGCCCGCGTTGACCGGGGAGGACCGGGCACGGTGCGTGCGGGCCGAGGAGAGCTGCGGATGGGGCGGGCGGGCCGAGCCGGACTGCGGAGGCAGCGCGTGCGAGTCGAGGGGAGTTGGGGATGACCAGCATGAACAAGGAGTTCGACCTCGGCAGGCTGCTCGCCGAGCGCAGCGGCGAGCGGTACGAGCTGCACACGCGCTACCTCAACCACCAACTGCCGCGCATGCTGCACACCATCGGCTTCGACAAGGTCTACGAGCGGGCCGAGGGCGCGTACTTCTGGGACGCCGACGGCAACGACTACCTGGACATGCTCGCCGGGTTCGGCGTCATGGGCCTCGGTCGGCACCACCCCGTCGTCCGCAAGGCCCTGCACGACGTCCTCGACGCCTCGCTGGCCGATCTCACCCGCTTCGACTGCCAGCCGCTCCCGGGCCTGCTCGCCGAGCAACTGCTGACCCACAGCCCGCATCTGGACCGGGTCTTCTTCGGCAACAGCGGCACCGAGGCCGTGGAGACGGCCCTGAAGTTCGCCCGGTACGCGACCGGCAGACCCCGCGTCCTGTACTGCGCGCACGCCTTCCACGGCCTGACCACAGGATCGCTCTCGGTCAACGGCGAGACGGGCTTCCGGGACGGCTTCGCCCCGCTCCTGCCCGACACGGCGGTACCGCTCGGCGACCTCGACGCGCTGCGCGGGGAGCTGGCGCGGGGCGACGTCGCCGCGCTGATCGTCGAGCCCGTCCAGGGCAAGGGCGTGCACGAGCCGCCGCCCGGCTATCTGCGCGCCGCCCAGGAACTGCTGCACCGGCACAAGGCGCTGCTGATCGCCGACGAGGTGCAGACGGGCCTCGGCAGGACCGGCGCCTTCTACGCCTACCAGCACGAGGAGGGCGTCGAGCCCGACCTGGTGTGCGTGGCCAAGGCGCTGTCCGGCGGCTATGTGCCGGTCGGCGCGACCATCGGCAAGGACTGGATCTTCAAGAAGGTCTACTCGTCGATGGACCGCGTCCTCGTGCACTCGGCGAGCTTCGGGTCCAACGCGCAGGCCATGGCGGCGGGGCTCGCCGTCCTCGCGGTCATGCGGGACGAGAAGGTCGTCGAGAACGCGCGGGTGACGGGGGAGCTCCTGAAGTCCCGGCTCGCCGCCCTCGTCGACCGCTATGAGCTGCTGAGCGAGGTGCGCGGCCGTGGCCTCATGGTCGGCATCGAGTTCGGCAGGCCGCGGTCGCTGAAGCTGCGCAGCCGCTGGACGATGCTCCAGGCGGCGCGCAAGGGCCTGTTCGCGCAGATGGTGGTCGTGCCGCTGCTGCAGAAGCACCGGATCCTCACCCAGGTCTCCGGCGACCACCTGGAGGTCATCAAGCTGATCCCGCCGCTCACGGTGGGGGAGCGGGAGGTCGACCGGTTCGTCGAGGCCTTCACCGCCGTGATGGACGACGCGCACGGCGGCGGCGGGCTGATGTGGGACTTCGGCAAGACACTGGTGAAGCAGGCGGTGGCCAACAAGTAGCGGTGGCCGACGGCCAGGTCTTCCACGCGGTGGCCGACAGCCAGGTCGTCAGGAGGGATTTTGCCCCAGGGGCAAGAAAGTTGCCCCTGGGGCAACACTCTGGCTGAATCGACACATGAACCCCGCCGACGCCGACGCCGACGCCGACCCCGCCCCCGAAGCCGCCGACCCGGCACCACCGGTCGACGCCCTGCCGGCCGTCGCCCCCCAGCTCCGGGAGCTGCGCCGCCGCGCCGCCCTCACCCTGGAGGCGGCGGCCCGCGCGGCCGGTCTCTCACCGGCACACCTCTCCCGCCTGGAGACCGGGCAGCGCCAGCCGTCGCTGCCCATGCTCCTGGCGCTGGCCCGTACCTACGGTACGACGGTCTCCGAGCTGCTCGGCGAGACGCCCGCCGACCGGGACGCCGTCGTCCGCGCCCCGGACATGGAGCCCACCGCGGCCGGCGGCTGGACGTACTGGCAGGCGGGCGCGCCCGGCCGGGGCATGCAGGCGCTGCGCGTGCACGTCCCGCACGGCGCCCAGGGTGACATCGTGCGGGTGCACGCGGGCGAGGAGTGGCTGTACGTCCTCAAGGGGCGGCTGCGGCTCCGGCTCGGCGACACCGCGTACACGCTCGCGCCCGGGGACAGCGCGCACTTCGACTCGCTGACCCCGCACCGGATCGCCGCCGCGGATCCCGGCGGGGCCGACTTCCTCTTCGTCCACACCTTGCTGCAGAGCCCCGCCACCGCGCTGTGTCTCGGCGGCACCACCCAGGGAGGCAGACATGACGGAATCTGAACCGCAGGAGCCCCGACGCCGGATGGTCCTTGAGGAGAAGTTCCCCCGCGCCCTGTGGGTCCGGCTGATCATCTACGTCGCCGTGGGGCACGTGTTCGCGTTCTTCGTCTATCTGCTGTTCGTGCTCGGCGGCCGGAACCAGTGAGCCGGGAGCGGCCGTCGCCCGCCGTCAGTCCAGGAGCCGCTCGCGCAGCCGCTCCCGGGTCCGCGGCGTGAGACCGAGGCCGCGCGCCAGGTAGGTCTCGGTGTCGCCCCAGTTCTGCTCGATGGTCTCGAAGGCCGCCGCCAGATACTCGGCGCGGGCGTCGAACAGCGGGCTCAGGAGCTCAAGGACCTCGGGGGACGTCGCGTCCGCCGACGAACTGCTGCGGCGCACCTTGTAGCGGCGGTGCGCGGCGTTCGACTTCAGGTAGTCCGCCAGGATCGCGTCGCGCTCCACGCCGACCGCGAGGAGCGTCACCGCTATCGAGAGACCCGCCCGGTCCTTGCCCGCCGCACAGTGCATGAGCGCGGGGACGCTGTCCTCGGCGAGCGCGCGGAGCACCTGGCCGTGCTCGGCCGTGCGCTCCTTGATGATCATGCGGTACGAGGAGGACATCCGGCCCGCCGCCCGCCCGTCGGACAGCGCCGCGCGCAGTTGGTCGAGGTCGCCGTCGCGGACCATCCTCCAGAACTCGGCGCCGTCCGCCGGGTCCGACAGCGGCAGGTTCACGTTCCGCACACCCGGCAGCTCCACGTCCGGGCCCTCAAGACGCTGGTCGGCGGCGTTGCGGAAGTCGAAGACCGTGTGCAGACCGAGGGAGGTGAGGAACGCCGCGTCGGCCGCCGTGGCGTGCGCGAGATGGCCGCTGCGGAACAGCACACCGTGCCGCACCCGGCGACCGTCCACCGTCGGAAGCCCGCCCACGTCACGGAAGTTGCGCACGCCTGCCAGCTCGGGCTCGGTCGACGGGACCTGCTGCGTCACGGGGTCTCCTCCTGCTCGGGGCGGCACGCGTCGATGGTTGCGCCTTCGACGAATGGTTGCGCCTTCGACGATACGACATGGGTTCCTGAGGCAATCAGTCGTGCCACCGGGGTGCCCAGAGGCCCTCGCGGGGCGTGCGGGGACCGCGCACGCGGGGGTGCGCAGGCGTTGCCCGGCGGGCGCCGGGGCTCAAAGATGTGCGTACCCGTGCGTACCCGTGCGTGCCTGTGGGGGATCCGCCCCGGCGGCTGTGGAGGTGTGATGACCGAGGTCGGCGCGGACGCCCGTACCTGGCTCCTTACGGGCCCCACCAGCAGCTACGCCCCGCGCCTCACGGACCGTGACGAGCTGCTGCATCCGCACTGGGGCCCGCGGATCGCGCTCGCGGACGCCGGGGCCCTGGCCGCCGCGCCGCTGCCGCCCGAGCGGCCCTTCGAGTCCCGGCTCGCGGGACTGTGGAGCGACGGCGGCTTCGGCGGGGCGAGCCGGGCCTGGCACGCGTACCAGCGCACCCATGTCATCCCGGACGCGGACGAGGTGCGGCCCGTGCTCTACAACTCCTGGGAGGCCTCCGGCTTCGACATCTGCGAGGAGCAGCAGCGGGCGCTCGCCGTGCGGGCCGCGGCCCTCGGTGTGGAGCTGTTCGTCGTCGACGACGCCTGGTTCGGCGAGCGCGTCTGCGACCGGGCGGGGCTCGGCGACTGGACGCCCAACCCCGACCGCTTCCCCCGCGGTCTCAAACCGCTCGCCGACGAGGTGCGCGCCCTCGGCATGCGGTTCGGCGTCTGGGTCGAACCCGAGATGGTCAACCCCTACAGCGACCTGTACCGCGCGCACCCGGACCGGGTGCAGCACCACCCCGGCCGCACCCGCACCGAGTACCGCAACCAGCTCGTCCTCAACCTGGCCCGCGACGACGTCAGGGCCCACCTGCGGGAACGCCTCGACGCCCTCCTGTCGTCCGCCCCGATCGACTATGTGGACGTCCAGACCTGGTCGGTGCGGGAGAGGACACCGAGGTCGACGCGGCCGCCGCCGCCCGAGCAGGACTCGAAGGCGACACCTGTACCGGCGCGCGCCCCCGACGGCGGGCCGAGCGCCGTGCAGTACGTCCTCGGGGACGAGGCCGTGGTGCTCGCCGTGCTCCCCGCGCAGGCGTACGGGCAGGAGCCGCCGCCGGTCAGGCTGCGGGGTCTCGACCCGGCCGCCGCGTACGAGTGCCGGGAGACGGGCGAGGTGCACCGGGGTGCGGTCCTGCTCCACCACGGGCTGCGCACCGGCCTGCGGGGCGACCTCGACGCGGCCGTCCTCCAACTGCGGCGGGTCACGGCGGCCGCCGGTGCCTGATCCGTGCGTATTCCGGGTTGGTGCAATCTTGACCGGTGGCTTATCTCACCCCTCGTCAACCCCTTATTACGGTGGCGTAGGTCACTTGGCGGAAGGAAAGATGTGACGACGTGACAGCAGAGTCGACAACCTTCAGCAAACACGCCATCCCGGACACCTTCACCTCCTACGCAGCGGTCGGCGACAGCTTCACCGAAGGCGTGGGGGACCCCGGCCCCGACGGCACCTTCGTCGGCTGGGCAGACCGGCTCGCCGTCCTGCTCGACGACCGCGTGCCCGAGCACTCCTTCCGGTACGCGAACCTCGCCGTGCGCGGCAAACTCCTCGACCAGATCGTCGCGGACCAGGTCCCGCGGGCCAAGGAGCTCGGCCCCGACGTGGTCACGTTCGCCGCGGGCGGCAACGACATCATCCGTCCGGGGACCGACCCGGACGAGGTCGCCGAGCGCTTCGAGAGAGCCGTCGCGGACCTCGCGTCCGCCGTCGGCACCGTCGTCGTCACCACGGGCTTCGACACCCGGCGCGTGCCGCTCCTCAAGCACCTGCGCGGCAAGATAGCCACGTACAACGGCCATGTCCGCGCGGTCGCCGACCGCTACGGCTGCCCGGTGCTCGACCTGTGGTCGCTGAAGTCCGTGCAGGACCGGCGCGCCTGGGACACCGACCGGCTGCACCTGTCGCCCGAGGGGCACACCCGCGTGGCCATGCGGGCCGGACAGGTGCTCGGCATCGAGGTGCCCGCCGATCCGGAGCAGCCCTGGCCGCCGCTGCCGCCGCGCGGTCCCCTGGAGGGGCGGCGCGACGACATCCAGTGGGCGCGCGAACACCTGGTGCCGTGGATCGGCCGGAGGCTGCGGGGCGAGTCGTCCGGGGACCATGTGGCGGCGAAGCGCCCCGATCTCATGCCGCTGCTCTGATACGGCTCGGCTGCCTCGGCTCGGTCGCCCCCGTACGGCTGCCCCGGTGCCGCAGGCGGAATGCCGCCGTCTCGATGGGACCACTGATGCGACCGGTGAGGTGACAGGGCGGGAGTGGCGGAGCCGTGCGCGGGCGCGCGGGTGCTGGGATGTCGGCCAGCCGTCCCCGTGGGGGCGGAAGACCGCCACAGCGGAAGGACTCCCGCCCATGCCCGCAGCCCCGCGCCCGCCCACCCGCGCCCCTCGTGCTCCCGCTGCCGCCGCCGTCCCGCACCCGGACCCGCGGGCCCGGCGTGCCGTACGCCTGCTCCCGCCCGTGCGCGTGCTCACCGCCGCCCTCGTCGCGCTCGCCGCCCTCGGACTGCCCGCGGCCCTCGCCGGGCCCGCCGCCGCCGAAGGGGCGCCCGCCGTGTCCGCCCCGGCCGGGGCCCCCGCGGCCACCAGCCCCGAGCCCGCCCCGGCCACGGTGACCGTCACCGGTACGGGCTCCGCGAGCGCCGCGCCCGATCTCGCCGTGGTCGGCGTGGCCGTCGAGGTCACCGCGCCGACGGCGGAGAAGGCCCTCGCCGCCCAGCACGCCGCCGCCGACGCGCTGCTCGGCGCGCTGCGCAGGCTCCGCGTCGCCGACCGGGACATCCGCACGGACAGCCTGGAGCTCTCGGCCGTGTACGAGGACCGCGGCGGGGTGTCCAAGCTGAGCGGGTACCGGGCCGCGCAGAGCTTCAGCGTCAAGGTCCGCGTGCTGCGCCGCACCGGCCGGGTCATCAAGGCGGCGGCGGGCTCCGCGGGGGACGCCGTGCGCATCAACGGGGTGTCCTTCGACCTCGCCGACGCCCGCCCGCTGCGCGCGCGGTCCCGCCAGGCCGCGCACGAGGACGCCCGCGCCAAGGCCGAGCACTACGCGCGGCTGACCGGCCGCCACCTCGGCCGCCTCGTCTCCCTCAACGAGGCCGAGTCGAGCGCGCCGCGCCCCCTCGCGGTGTCCCCGGCGGCCTTCGCCAAGCAGGACGGGGTGCCCCTCGCGCCGGGGGAGATCGAGGACACGGTGTCGGTGGTGGCGGTGTACGAGTTGCGGTGAGGCAGTTGGGAGCGGGGTCCCGGCGGCAGCGGTGGCGACGGCCCCGGCCCCGGCCGGGGGGCGGGTTCGGAGCCGCGGTCGGCGGGCGGGTCAGGGTCGGAAGTCCGCCGGGGCCAGGCCGAGTTCGCGGGCCAGTGCCTCGTCCGCCCAGGAGCGGGTCCGGGCCCGGGACACCGCGCCCGGGTAGGCCGTCATCTGGACGGCGAGGCCGTCGAGGAAGGCGGTCAGACGCAGGGCCGCGGCCGCGGGATCGGGGCAGCGGAACTCACCCGCGGCCACGCCCTCCGCGATGACCTCGGCGAGCGCCGCCTTCCACCGGCGGTCGAGATCACGGGTGACCGACCGCAGCGCGGGCTCACGCAGTGCCGACGCCCACCCCTCGATCCACAGCCGCCACCCCTTGGCCGGGCCCGTCGGCGCGTACCAGCGCACGGCCGCACGCAGTCGGCGAACCGCGGAGGTGCGCCGGCCGAGGAGCCTGTGCAGATGGGAGAGGTCGCTCTCGGCGGCGTGCGCGAACGCGGCGGCGACAAGTTCGTCCTTGGTGGAGAAGTGGTACAGGACCAGGGCGTTGCTCACGCCGAGCGCGGCCGCGACGTCCGCGATGCGCACGGCGGCCACACCGCGCACCTCGATCTGCTCGACGGTGGCGGCCAGCAGCTCAGCCCGCCGCTCCGCCACGCTCAACCGCACTCTTGTCACGCCGTGCACCCTACCTACGCGGCTACGCGCGTCACGCCGGGCGGCTACCGGGTCGCCGCCGCCGTCCCCGTGGCGAGTACGGGCCCGACGAGCGTCCGCGGAGGGGGAGCACATAATGGGGGAGCCTGAGCAATCCTGTTTCTGGAGGTGCCGTGTCCCGGTTCTCGAGCTCCCGGCTGCGTTCGCTGCGGTCCGCCGCGTTCGGTGCGGATCCCGCGGGCGCGCGCCTCGCGCGCATCCGCCGCTCGCCGAACTTCGCCGACGGCTCGTTCCAGAACCCGGTGGGTGCCCGGACCAGGCCGTCCGGGTCCGCCCTGGAATTCGCGAAGATCTACTTCCGCAAGGAGCAGCGGGCCCGCCGCGCGCCGGCCCACCCGGTGCCGGTGCACGCGACGACCCTCGCCGATCTCGCCAGGACCCCGGCGAGCGGGCTCCGGCTCACCTGGATGGGGCACTCCACCGTCCTCGCCGAGATCGACGGTCACCGGGTGCTCTTCGACCCCGTGTGGGGTGAGCGCTGCTCGCCGTTCCCCTTCGCGGGGCCGAAGCGGCTGCATCCGGTGCCGGTGCCCCTGGCGGCGCTCGGCCCGGTCGACGTGGTCGTCATCTCGCACGACCACTACGACCACCTGGACATGCCCAGCATCAAGGCCCTGGCCGGCACGGACACGGTCTTCGCGGTGCCACTCGGCGTCGGCGCGCACCTGGAGCACTGGGGTGTGCCCGCCGGCCGGTTGCGCGAGCTGGACTGGCACGAGTCCACCGAGGTCGGCGGCCTGACCCTCACGGCGACACCCGCACGGCACTTCTGCGGCCGCGGCCTGCGCAACCAGCAGCACACGCTGTGGGCGTCCTGGTGCGTGCGCGGCCCCGAGCACCGCGTCTTCCACAGCGGTGACACCGGCTACTTCCCCGGCTTCAAGGACATCGGTGCCGAGCACGGCCCGTTCGACGCCACGATGATCCAGATCGGCGCCTACTCGGACTTCTGGCCCGACATCCACATGCGTCCCGAAGAGGGCATGCGCACCCACCTCGACCTCCAGGGCGGCCGGGCGCACGGTGTGTTCCTGCCCATCCACTGGGGCACGTTCAACCTCGCCCCGCACCCCTGGGCCGAGCCGGGCGAGGGCACGCTCGCCGCGGCCCGCGCCGAGGGAGCCACGGTCGCCCTGCCGATCCCCGGCGAGCCCTTCGAACCGGCGTCCGGCCCGGTGCCCGACCTGCCGTGGTGGCGGTCCTGCGCGGGGGAAGCGGCAGCGGCCCACGAGGCCGAAGCCGCCCCTGAGCCCCCGGCCGCCCCTGAGCCCCCGGCCGCCCCGGAGGCCACGGGTACCCCGGGGAGCGTCGCGGAGGGCGCCACCGACGGCGGCCCGGGCGCTCACCGGCGCAAGCCGAGGCCGAACACTCCCGGGCCCGAGGTCGCCGGAGTGGGCTGACCCGTAGCCCCGACCCGCCGGTACGAAGCGGCGGACAGCACCGGCCGACGACGTGGGGGACTGACGTACGACCCCCACGTCGCTCGGACGTGCGAGTGTTTTCGGGCAACCGTGCGAGGCGTCATACCAGAGCGGGACGCTGCCTGCCGGAGTTCGTCAACTGCCCACCGCACATCCCGCGTCGACGACTACCGTGAGTGGCCGTCGGGCGACGCAGGGATCACATCAGGGCCTGCCGGCCGGCATCGCGATGCCATCGACGACGCGCCGCAGCGGTTCGCCGCGGCGTCCGTCGCAACGTACCGAGGACGCTGATGTCTCACCTTCGCGCACCGGCTCCACGCGCAGACCGCCGTGAGGGCGGCCGGCACGGCAGATCCGGGAGCCGCGCCGCCCCGCCGCTGCCCGAGACCCGCATACGGCCCCAGCTCCTGCGCATCGCCGTGCTGCCCGCCGTCGCCGTGGGACTGTGCGGCACGGCCGCCGTGCTCTCCCTGCTCCGGTCGGCCGGAACCCGCCCGGAGCCGCCGCTCCTCGCCGCGCTCGCCGCCGCCGCGGTCCTGGGACTCGTCTGCGTCGTGATCGCCGCCGTCGCCGCCGACCGGGCCGCCAGGTCGCTGCGCGACCGCGTCGTCGCGCTGCGCCGCGCCACCGCGCGCGGCCAGGAGGACCTGCGCGAACTCGTCGAACGGCTCCGCCGCGGCGACGCACCGCCCGCGCGGGGGCAGCAGCCCGCCCGGCACGCGGGCCCGGGCGGGGGCGCCGGGGACGAGCTCGGGCTGCTCGCCGAGGAGATGTCCCTGGCGCACGACGGCGCCGTCACCGCCGTCGTGCAGGCCGCGCAACTCTCCAGCCAGACGGGCAGCGAGCAGAAGGTGGAGGTCTTCGTCAATCTCGCCCGGCGCCTTCAGTCCCTCGTGCACCGCGAGATCTCGCTCCTCGACGACCTGGAGAACACCGTCGAGGACCCCGAACTGCTCAAGGGCCTCTTCCACATCGACCACCTCGCCACCCGCATCCGGCGGCACGCGGAGAACCTCGCCGTGCTCGGCGGCGCCATGTCCAGGCGCCAGTGGAGCAGGCCGGTGACCATGACGGAGGTCCTGCGGTCCTCGATCGCGGAGGTGGAGCAGTACTCACGGGTCAAGCTGGTGCCGCCGATCGAGGGCACCCTGCGCGGGCACGCCGTCGCCGACGTCATCCATCTGCTCGCCGAACTCGTCGAGAACGCCACCGTGTTCTCCGCCCCGCACACCCAGGTCCTGCTGCGCGCCAACCTCGTGACCGCCGGGCTCGCCGTCGAGGTCGAGGACCGCGGCCTCGGCATGCCCCTCGCCGAGCAGAGCCGGATGAACCGCCTGCTCGCCGACCCCGACCAGGTCAACGTCGCGAGCCTGCTCCAGGACGGGCGCATCGGGCTCTTCGTCGTCTCCGCGCTCGCCCGCAGGCACGGCATCGCGGTGCGCCTCCAGACCAACATCTACGGCGGGGTGCAGGCCGTCCTGATCGTGCCCCAGGGCCTCCTCGGCGCCGAGCCGGACGACACCCAGGTCACGGCCCGCGGCAGCGCCGGGGCCACGGCCGTGGGGCCGAGCGCCCCGAGCGGCCTCGTACCGGGCCCCCGCCAGGAACCCGCCCTGCCCGCCACCCCGCCCCCCTCCCCGTACGCGGTCCCCGACAC
>NZ_JOAP01000006.1 GCF_000720475.1 Streptomyces aureocirculatus | reverse complement strand
GTCCCGGGGGGGGCGGTGCCGGGGGGCGTGGGGTGACGGGTGGTGCGGGGTGGTGGTGCGGGGGCGGCCGGGTGGCGGTGCGGGGCGCAGTGGGGCGACAGTGCGGGGGCGCAGCCTGGTGGCGATGCGGGGCGCAGCCCGGCGACAGTGCGGGGCGCAGCCCGGCGGCGATGCGGGGCGCAGCCCGGCGACAGTGCGGGGGGGCGGCGGGGCGAGGAGCTCAGCACGGTCCCCGTGGGCGGCGGCGCGGCGCGAGACCCCGGTGGATGCCGTCCGCCCTAGGACTCCGCGCCGACGTTGAGTTTGTGGAGCAGCCGAGCCAGCTCGGCGACCTCCCCCCGGTCCCACCCGGCAAGCTGCCGAACATACCGCGCCCGCCGGGCCACCCGAACCGTCCGGAACCGCTCCCGGCCTTCCTCCGTGAGCCGTACGAGCCAGGCCCTGCCGTCGGCGGGGTCCGGCTCCCGCGCGACCAGACCCAACTGCTCCAGGCTGCGCAACTGCCGGGACATCGTCGCCTTGCCGACCCCGATGAAGGCGGCGAGATCGGTGGCGCGCCGCGGCCCCGACTCGTCGAGGAACGCGAGCAACCCGTACGCCGCAGGCTCCAGCTCCGGATGCACCTGCCGGGCCATCTCCCCGGAGGACGCCCGCGCCCGGCGAAGCAGCAACGTCAACTCGCGCTCCAGGGAGAGGAACTCGTGGTCCACACCACCTTCGACCGCCGCCTCGCCCCTCTCGGCCCCACCGCCGTGAGCCGCGTCCTCGCGCATGTCAGCACCCATGCCACACTTTCCCGATCCTGAAAGTTTCCGCCGACCGCGGCCATCGCCGCAGCTCGCCCAGTATTTCGCAGGAGTAGACCAACGGCGGGCACCGGCGCCCCTTCCCTCACACGGTCTACGTGCGTAGCGTCATTTCTGACATGTTCACACCATCGACATGTCGACAGGTCCCCCCACCGAGTCCCCTACGTACGACGCGCCCGCCCCCGCGACGTGGGAACCGTGAGCCACACGCAGGGCGCCGCACGCCGGCGCACGGGACTCCACGAGGCCTTTCGGAGGCACGCCATGCCCGTGCACAGACCCGGTACGGCCCGCCGCGGACACCACAACGCGGTCGGCATTCTCCTCGCCGTCCTCTCCGCTCTCGCCCTGCTGATCACCCTGCCCGGCGCCGCGCAGTCCGCCGACGGTTCCGCCCGCGGTGACGACGTCCCGCCGCGCGGCTCCGCCCGCATGGGCATGGGCGTCGCCGAGCACGACGGCCAGGGCGGCCGCCCGACCGGCGGCTCCGCCGCCCAGACCGAGGGTGTCGACGTCAGCAGCCACCAGGGCAACGTCAACTGGTCAGCCCTGTGGAACAGCGGCGTGAAGTGGGCCTACGTCAAAGCGACGGAGTCCACGTCCTACAAGAACCCCTACTTCGCCCAGCAGTACAACGGCTCCTACAACATCGGCATGATCCGTGGCGCCTACCACTTCGCCACCCCCGACACCTCGAGCGGCGCCGCCCAGGCCAACTACTTCGCGAGCAACGGCGGCGGCTGGTCCCGCGACGGCAGGACCCTGCCCGGCGCCCTCGACATCGAGTGGAACCCTTACGGCGCCGCCTGCTTCGGCAAGTCGCAGGGCGCGATGGTCGACTGGATCCGCGACTTCCTCACCACCTACAAGGCGCGCACGGGCCGCGACGCCGTCATCTACACCGCCACAACCTGGTGGAAGCAGTGCACGGGCAACTACGGCGGCTTCGGCGCCAGCAACCCCCTGTGGATCGCCCGCTACAACACCAGCCCCGGCGAACTCCCGGCCGGCTGGGGCTTCCACACCATGTGGCAGTACACCTCCACCGGCCCCATCGTCGGCGACCACAACAAGTTCAACGGCGCCTACGACCGGGTCCAGGCCCTGGCCAACGGCTAGCCCCTCCGCGTAGGCAAGATTCCGCGTACGGAAAGGTCCCGCCAGCGGCAAGTTCCGCGTACGGCAAGGCTCTGCCTGCGGCAAGCCCCGCCTGCGGCCAGTTTCCCCGTACGCCGAGGCTCCGCGCACGCCGAGACTCCGCGCACGCCGAGGCTCCGCCCACGGCAAGGCTCCGCCCACGGCAACGGTCCGCGTACGGCAAGGCCCGGGATCCGCGAGGATCCCGGGCCTTCGCTTCCCCACCGCGCCCGTCACGCCGCGGCGGGAACCCCGGCCACGCCTGCGCAGCCCTGCCGCCGCGCGGGCGCCTTCGTCACGCCGCCGCGGGCACCCGCACCTCGGCCGGTGCCAGCGCGAGTTCGAGGACCTGCCGGACGTCCGTCACCGCGTGCACGTCCAGCTTCTCCAGGACCTCGGCCGGGACGTCGTCCAGATCCGGCTCGTTCCGCTTGGGGATCACCACGGTGGTGATGCCCGCCCGGTGCGCGGCGAGCAGCTTCTGCTTCACCCCGCCGATGGGCAGCACCCGCCCCGTCAGCGACACCTCACCGGTCATCGCCACATCCGTACGGACCGGGCGGCCGCTCAGGAGCGACGCCAGCGCCGTCGTCATCGTGACGCCCGCGCTCGGGCCGTCCTTCGGCACCGCGCCCGCCGGGAAGTGGATGTGCACACCCCGGTCCTTCAGGTCGCCCACGGGCAGTTCGAGCTCCGCGCCGTGCGAGCGCAGGAAGGAGAGCGCGATCTGCGCGGACTCCTTCATCACGTCACCGAGCTGCCCGGTGAGCGTCAGTCCCGCCGCGCCCGTCTCCGGGTCGGCGAGGGACGCCTCGACGAACAGCACGTCGCCGCCCGCTCCCGTGACCGCGAGGCCCGTGGACACCCCGGGCACCGCCGTACGGCGCTCCGCCGGGTCCTGAGCGGACTCCGGCACATGGTGGGGGCGTCCGATGAGCTCGCGCAGATCCTCCGCGTCGACCGTGAACGGTAGCTCGCGCTCGCCCAGTTCGTGCTGCGCCGCGACCTTGCGGAGCAGCCGGGCGATGGACCGCTCCAGATTGCGCACGCCCGCCTCGCGGGTGTACTCCCCCGCCAGCTTGCGCAGCGCGTCCTCGCCGATCGTCACCTCGCCGTCACCGAGCCCGGCCCGGTCCAACTGGCGCGGCACCAGGTGGTCACGGGCGATGACGACCTTCTCGTCCTCCGTGTACCCGTCGAGCCTGACCAGCTCCATACGGTCGAGCAGCGCCTCCGGAATGGCCTCCAGGACGTTGGCCGTGGCCAGGAACACCACGTCGCTCAGGTCGAGTTCGACTTCCAGGTAGTGGTCGCGGAAGGTGTGGTTCTGCGCCGGGTCGAGCACTTCGAGGAGCGCGGCCGCCGGGTCGCCCCGGAAGTCCGAGCCGACCTTGTCGATCTCGTCGAGCAGCACCACCGGGTTCATGGACCCGGCTTCCTTGATGGCCCGCACGATCCGTCCGGGCAGCGCGCCCACGTACGTCCGCCGGTGCCCGCGGATCTCCGCCTCGTCCCGCACCCCGCCGAGCGCGACCCGCACGAACTTGCGTCCCATCGCGTGCGCCACGGACTCCCCGAGCGAGGTCTTGCCGACACCGGGCGGGCCGACCAGGGCCAGGACCGCGCCGCCGCGCCGCCCGCCGACGACGCCCAAGCCGCGTTCCGTACGCCGCTTGCGCACCGCCAGGTACTCGGTGATGCGCTCCTTGACGTCCTGCAGACCCGCGTGCTCGGCATCGAGGACCTCCTGGGCGCCCTTGATGTCGTACGCGGAAGCGCTGTCGTCGGTTCGCTCGTTCCAGGGCAGTTCGAGCACCGTGTCCAGCCATGTGCGGATCCAGGAGCCCTCGGGCGACTGGTCGCTGGCGCGCTCCAGCTTCTCGACCTCCTTCAGCGCCGCGTCGCGCACGTTCTCCGGCAGGTCGGCCGCCTCGACACGGGCGCGGTAGTCGTCGGACTCGTCCTCGCCGTCCTTGCCGTTGAGCTCACGCAGCTCCTTGCGCACGGCGTCGAGCTGGCGCCGCAGCAGGAACTCGCGCTGCTGCTTGTCCACGCCCTCCTGCACGTCCTTGGCGATGGACTCCGCCACGTCCTGCTCGGCCAGGTGCTCCCGCAGTTGCTCGGTGGCCAGCTTCAGGCGCGCCGTGGGGTCCTCGGTCTCCAAGAGCCGGATCTTCTGCTCGGTGGTGAGGAACGGTGAGTACCCGGAGTTGTCCGCGAGCGCCGACACGTCGTCGATCTGCTGCACGCGGTCGACCACCTGCCAGGCACCGCGCTTCTTCAGCCAGCTCGTGGCCAGCGCCTTGTACTCCTTGACCAGCTCCACGGTGGCGCCGGGCAGTGGATCGGGCACGGTCTCCTCGATGCGGGTGCCCTCCACCCACAGGGCCGCGCCGGGACCGGTCGTACCCGCCCCGATGCGCACTCGGCCACGCGCCCGGATCAGCGCCCCCGGATCCCCGTCCGCGAGCCGGCCCACCTGCTCGACCGTGCCGAGCACACCGGTGGCCGCATACGTCCCGTCGATCCGAGGAACAAGCAGCACCGTGGGCTTGCTACTGCTTCCACTGGACCGGGCGGCGGCCTGCGCGGCCTCCACCGCGGCGCGTACATCGGCATCGGACAGGTCGAACGGCGCCACCATGCCGGGCAGCACGACCTCGTCATCGAGCGGCAGCACGGGCAGGGCAAGCGGCGCGTTGGCCCCTGACGCAACGGACTCAGCAGTCATGATCTCCCCTTCGGCATTCAAGTTGAGCTATACCGACTCAATGCTTATGAGCCCTGCAATGTTCCTCGGCCGTGTTCGCTGTCAGCGATCACCCCTGTCGCCTCCAGAAACCCTCTAAGTAAGGTTCACTCACGCCTAGCAGCTATTACTCACTCGGTGGCCACTACTTTCCCTCCGGTCCGCTCACCGGCCCACTTACTGAAGAGGTGCTCCATGCACGGCACAGAAGGAGCTCGAATGTCGGGCGGCGAAGCCGTACGCGCCTGGGTCGACGGCTGGGTCGCCTCCCGCGGGGCCGCCCCTCCGCTCATGGAACCGTGGGGCTTCACGGTGGACGTGGGCCAGATCAAGCACCCGACCAGGCACGTCATCGGCAGTACGGGCACGGACATCCAGGAGGCCGACGTCCGCAAGGTCGCCGCGTCGGTGACCGGAGCCGATGTGTGGCTGAAGGTCTTCGACTCCCCCGCCCGCGTCGCCCCCTGGCTCGGCTCCGAGTGGTGGCTCGACCCCGAACCCGGCTATCTGATGACCGTGCCCCTCGTCCCCGTCACCTCGGACCGCCTGACCGTCCCCGACGGCTACCGTCTGCGCACCTGGGCGCGCGGTGGCGTGATCCGCGCCATGATCGCCTCCGCCGACGGTGCCTGGGTGGCGCGCGGCCAGATCGCACCGACCGGCCGCACGGCGGTCGCCGACCAGATCGAGACCTCCCCGCAGCACCGCCGCAAGGGCCTGGGCAGCCTGATCATGCGCACCCTCGCGGCCGCCGCCTTCGAGCAGGGCGCGGAGATCGGCGTACTGGCGGGGACTCCGGAAGGACGCTCCCTGTACGAGTCCCTGGGGTGGCGGGTGGTCGCGGATCTGACGAGCGCGCGGCGGAAGGGGCCGGAGGAGGCCTGAGGCCAGGTATCCCGCGGGCTCGGCCGCCCTTGCCTGCTGAGGCCAGGCCGCTGCGGGGCTCGGGGCGCCTGCGGAGGCTCGGTCGCTTTCGGGGAGAGGCCCCCTCGGGGGCTCGGCCGCTTGCGGAAGCCAGGTTCCCTACGGAGGTCAGGCCACCGCAGGGCCCAGGTGGCCGGGGTTCCCGGAGCCCCCGGGAAGGTCCGCCCTCCCGGCGGGCTACCTGACGCCCGCCGCCGCGCCGGTCTTTCTCGCGCGAGTGTCCGCGTACGCGTACGGCAGCCCGGGGACCATCAGCAGCAGCGCCACCCAGAGAGGCAGTCGGAGCAGGCTGCCGTCACCGAACAGCGACGAGGCGATCTGCGCGAACGCCACCCCCGCTCCGCCCACGAGCAGCCAGCCCTTGAAGCCGAGGGAGCCGCGCTTTATCTCCACGGCGACGGTGCCCACGAGTATCACCGCGTAGAACGCCAGCCGCGGCGCTTCGATGGACAGCGTTAGCGTCCGGTCGATCAGGTGCGTGAGGAGCAGCAGCGAGCCGAGGACGAACGGGGTGAGCGCTGCCATCCGCAACACCCGCCGGTGCAGGGGTGTACGCGCTCGGGCCCAGGTGGCGGCGAACGCCTTGGCGTCCGGGCCGACCACGTCCTGGGCGGAGCGGCCTGCCGCGGCGGCCTCCTCAAGGTGCGCGGAGAGCTCGGCCAGCATCTCGCGCACGGAGGCGTCGTCGATGCCTCTGTACTCCCAGTTGCTGCGGCAGATCGCCAGGACGCGGGTTCTTTCCGCAGCCGCGGTTGTCTCGCCGGGGCCGAGTTCGCGTTCGAGTTCGGGTTCGCGGCCGGGTTCGAGTTCGGGCGCGGTTACGGTCGCTCCGTCACGGGCCGATTTCCCACTCGTCGTCTGTTCCGTCATGTCGTGCGTCCCCCCAGTCGCTCTGCCGCTGGTCCCTGCTGAATCCGTGGCCCTACGGCCCCACTGACCCTGCTGGCCCTGCTAGCCCTACTCGTGCTGTTCGTGATGGCCGTGCTGTTCGTGATGGCTGTGCTGTTCGTCGTCCAGCGTCCTGGAGACCGCCACCGTGAAGGTGCTCCAGGTGGCGCGGCCGGTGGCCAGCTCGGCTGCGCCCGCCTCGGTCAGGCGGTAGTACTTGCGCGGAGCGCCGCCCGCCGCGGACGGCGCGCGATAGCTGTCGACCAGCCCTGCTCGCTCCATACGGGCGAGCAAGGGATAGATGCTGCCCTCGCTCACCAGGTCGAGCCCGCTCTCGGTCAAGGCCTCCACGAATTCATAGCCGTACCGAGGCCGTTCGCCGATGAGCGCGAGCAGGCACAGATCCAGCACCCCGCGCAGCAACTGACTGCGGCGCTGGTCGTGCGACGCGGACAGCTCCTTTGTCATGCAGTACAAGATAGTCGCTATTACCTTGCACCGCAAGACATTTATGCGGAAGTCAGAGTTCCGGCTGGTGGCAGAGGTCGAAGCCGGGTCGGGATGAAGGGGAAACGGGGGGCGCGGAACGGGCTAAGTAGCCAGGCCGGGCCCCGCGGACCCCCGTCGCCGCAGCAGCGGCCACGTCGCCACGCCCACGACGAACGCCAGCAGATGACCCCAGTTGGTCATCGGATCGGCGAAGGCCACGAGGTCCTCGACGAGCATCCAGCCGAACCCCGCCAGGACGGTCCAGCGCAGCCACGGCGTGAGCAGCCCGGCGAGGGCGCCGACGCTGGCGGCGACGCCGAAGCTGATGCCGTAGTCCAGCCGGTGCAGGGAACTGCCGGGGAGGTGGCCGGCCAGGACCGAGAGCCCGACCGGGACTTCGGTGACCAGCGTGGCGACGACGTGCCCGAGCAGGAACACGCCCGCGGTGCGCAGGCCGCCGATGCGGCGCTCCAGCGCCGTGAGGACGAGCAGGAACACGATGGCGTACGGCGATGTGATGCCACCGGCGATCCAGAGGGCGCTGGCGAGGAGGACGAACACCGGCCGGTCCGCGAGGTGCGCCACGTCGGTGCTTGACCCCTGTTGCAGGGAGGAGACGAAGGAGGGGTCCGCGTGCTCGGCGAACAGCGAGGTCAGGAGGAGGAGAGCGGCGTATGCGAAGGTGAAGGGCGTTCCGGTCGGCGTCGGCAGGACCCGCCACGGCCGCAGCCGCAGCAGCCCGGCCGCCCACGGCCCCCGGGCGGCCCGCGCACCACAACCACCGCGAGCACTGCAAGCGCGGGCACCGCAAGCGCGGGCACCGCAAGCGCGGACACCGCAGGCGCCACAAGCACCGCGGGTGCCACGAACACCGCAGGCACCATGAACACCGCGGGCACCATGAACACCGCAAGCATCACCAGCACCACGAGCGCTATGAGCACCACGAGCGCCACGAGCACCAGAGCCCCCGGGCCCGGACGGACCCACGAGGGGGCTCACGGACCCAAAACCCGCCCCCTCCACACCCCCCTCGGCAGCCCCCCGCCTGCCCACCTGACGCGGCACAGCGTCAAGCGTCGACACAGCGCCAAGCGTCGGCACAGCACCAAGCGTCGGCACAGCCTCGGCAGCCCCGACAGCCCCGGACGGCAGAACCGCCGCCTCAGCACCCACCCCCGCGGCCATCCCCGTACCGACCGCATCGGCGCCCGCATCGGCGCCAGCGTCGGCGCCCGCGCCAGCACCCGCATCGGCGCCCCCGCCAGAAACCCGCACACTCCGGTTCACGCCGAGGCGCTCCTTGTCTCACGGACCTTCCATCACGGATAGATCACGGTTCACGCTTCACTGATCGTTCCCGTGCTGTCTATGACCGACGCCACGTGAGACGCGGGTCACAGAAACTCACATCAACCTCATGGCCTCTCCCGGCGTTGCCGGAGCGGCCCGTTCGCGTTCCTTCCGGAAGGGGGCGGACAGCCGTGGCGCAGAGGCGCGGAAAAGGCCGGGAAAGCCGGCGCGAGATGGAGAGAATGGGCCGATGCACACCCCGTACCGACCTGATCCCCCCGTGGTTCTCGACCGGCGCGAAGGCCCGCACGGAGAAGTCGTCCTGCGACGCCACGGAGACCTGCTGCAGATCATTGCCAATGGCACTTTCCTGATGGACACCTCGGACGGCCGCTCGGAGCGTCTCCTGGTCGACGCCGCCTACGAAGCGCTCGACGGGCGCCCACGTCCGAGCGTTCTCATCGGCGGTCTGGGAGTCGGTTTTTCCCTGGCCCACGCGGCCGTGGACCCGCGCTGGGGCCGCATCACCGTGGTCGAGCGCGAGCAGGCCATCATCGACTGGCACCTCGAAGGACCGCTCTCCGCGCTCTCCAAGGAAGCGCTCTCCGACCCACGCACGGACATCCTGCACGCCGACCTGGTCGCATATGTCAGCGGCGCATTCGCAGGCGCCAACGGCTCACCGGACGCGCCCCCGGCCTCGCACGCGGCGACGTACGACGCCCTGTGCCTCGACATCGACAACGGACCGGACTGGACCGTCACCCAGAGCAACGAAAGTCTCTACTCGCCCGCCGGTCTGGCCGCCTGCCACGCCCGTCTGAACCCCGGCGGAGTGCTCGCCGTGTGGTCCGCCAAACCCTCATCCGCTTTCGACTCCGCTCTACGGAATGCCGGGTTCCAGCAGGTACGTACGGAAGAGATCACCGTTGCCCGGGGCGTACCGGACGTGGTGCATCTCGCGACAAGGGCTGCGTAGCCGAGGTGCCGTCACGCCCCGTACTCTGCTGACCGGACACCAAGCGATCACGTCAGGGGCGGGGCGATGGAGCAGACACACACCTCCCACAACAGCGCCACGGCAGCGATGCCTGGCGCCCAGCGCCGAGTACTGGTGGTCGAGGACGACCCGACGATCGTCGACGCCATCGCCGCCCGGCTGCGCGCTGAGGGTTTCGTCGTGCAAACGGCGGCGGACGGGCCGGCGGCAGTGGACACAGCACAGGCCTGGCAGCCGGATCTGCTGATCCTCGACATCATGTTGCCGGGCTTCGACGGCCTGGAGGTCTGCCGTCGCGTGCAGGCCCAGCGTCCGGTGCCGGTGTTGATGCTCACCGCGCGGGACGACGAGACGGACATGCTGGTCGGGCTCGGCGTCGGTGCCGACGACTACATGACCAAGCCGTTCTCGATGCGCGAACTCGCCGCGCGCGTGCACGTGCTGCTGCGCCGTGTCGAGCGTGCGGCGCTCGCCGCCACGACACCGCGCAGTGGCATTCTGCGCCTCGGGGAGCTGGAGATCGACCACGCGCAGCGGCGTGTGCGGGTGCGCAGTGAGGACGTGCACCTGACACCCACGGAGTTCGACCTCCTGGTGTGCCTCGCCAACACCCCGCGCGCGGTGCTCTCGCGCGAGCAGCTCCTCGCCGAGGTGTGGGACTGGGCCGACGCGTCCGGCACCCGCACGGTCGACAGCCACATCAAGGCACTGCGCCGCAAGATCGGGGCGGAACGCATCCGCACGGTCCACGGCGTCGGATACGCCCTGGAGACCCCGACGCCATGACGGCGGACCCAGGCACCGCGGCCGACCCCGGCGGGACGGCACACGGTGCCCTGAGCGGTACGCCGGGCAGCGCCCACGGCACTCCCGGCGGCGCTGTGGAGGGTGGCAGGGCCCCGGCGCTGCGGTGGCGCTGCGACCGTGGCGGAGGCATGGGCCCGAACGGCCCCTTCGCGGGCCTGCGGCCGTTCTCCATCAAGACCAAGCTCGGCACCCTGGTCGTCGTCTCGGTGTTCATCACCACCGGGCTGCTGATGGTGGCCATGGAGACGGAGACCGAGCTGCGCTTCATCACCGTCTTCTCGGTGATCGCGACCCTGCTCATCACGCAGTTCGTGGCGCACAGTCTCACCGCGCCACTCGACGAGATGAATTCGGTGGCCCGCGCGGTCTCGCTCGGCGACTACACCCGCCGGGTGCGCGGCGCCGACCGGCGCGACGAGCTCGGTGACGTGGCCACGACGATCAACCGCATGGCGGACGACCTGGAGGCCCAGGACCAGCAGCGCAAGGAGCTCGTCGCCAATGTGTCGCACGAGCTGCGCACTCCCATCGCGGCACTGCGCGCCGTCCTGGAGAACGTCGTGGACGGCGTGTCCGCCGCCGACCCGGAGACGATGCGGACGGCCCTGAAGCAGACCGAGCGCCTTGGCCGCCTGGTGGAGACCCTGCTCGACCTCTCCCGCCTCGACAACGGCGTCGTACCGCTGAAAGCGCGTCGCTTCGAAGTGTGGCCCTATCTGTCGGGTGTCCTGAAGGAGGCCAACATGGTGGCCTCCGCGCGCAAGGGGATGCCGTCCGGTTCCGGACGGCACACGCGTACGGACGTCCATCTGCACCTGGACGTCTCGCCGCCGGAGCTGACGGCGCACGCGGACGCCGAGCGCCTGCACCAGGTGGTGGCCAACCTCATCGACAACGCGGTCAAGCACAGCCCACCGCACGGCCGCGTGACGGTGCGCGCCCGGCGCGGCCCCTACCCCGAGTCCTTGGACATGGAGGTCCTGGACGAGGGGCCTGGCATCCCGGAGTCGGAGTGGCACCGGGTCTTCGAGCGCTTCAACCGCGGCGCGCACGCCGGTGCCGCGCCCGGCAGCGACGGCGGGACCGGGCTCGGCCTCGCTATCGCGCGCTGGGCGGTGGATCTGCACGGCGGACGCATCGGCGTGGCCGAATCGGCCCGGGGCTGCCGCATCCGGGTCACCCTTCCGGGCCTTCCAGAAGATTGAAGTTGACGTAAGGTTCGAGGTGGAAGTGCTCCTAGGGCACGCGCACCGCGCGCAGCAGGAGACGCAACCGCGTGTCGATGTACCCAGGGCGGGCACACCCGCCCTCACCAGGGCTCCACGCGGTTCAGCGGCATAGGCAAACCTCGCTTGTTTCCCGCCATTTCCAGCACCGAAACCAGCTTTCCGGTGTGACTTACGCGACGGATGCCGGGCCCGGTCTGCACTGGACGACGATGGAGGCGTAGCCTTTATTTCCGCTGTCCATCACCTTGTGAAGCGGAAGAGGGCGGTTGCCGCCGTGTCGTCACAGTCCCCCAGTAACTCGAGCACCACGACCGACCAAGGAACGCAGGGCAAGAACCCTGCTGCCGCGTTCGGTCCCAATGAGTGGCTCGTCGACGAGATCTATCAGCAGTACCTCCAGGACCCGAATTCGGTCGACCGAGCCTGGTGGGACTTTTTCGCCGACTACAAGCCAGGCGTAGGCGCCACCGTCGTCGCCCCGGCCAAGCCGGCGGGTGACGCGGCCGCGGGGGCCGCGTCCACCACGTCCCCCGCCCCGGCGTCCCCCGCCCCGGCCGCCGCGCAGCCCGCGGCACCGGCCGCTCCCGCGGCGCAGCCCGCTGCTGCCGCGCAGGCCCCGGCCCCCGCCGCCAAGCCCGCCACCGCGAAGCCCGCAGCCGCCAAGGCCGCGCCCGCGAAGGCGGAGCCCGCCAAGCCCGCCGCGTCCGCCAAGGCCTCGGCGGACGCCAAGGAGTCGGCGGGACCCGAGTACGTCACGCTGCGCGGCCCGTCCGCGGCCGTGGCGAAGAACATGAACGCCTCCCTGGAACTGCCCACGGCCACGTCCGTGCGCGCCGTCCCGGTGAAGCTGCTGTTCGACAACCGCATCGTCATCAACAACCACCTGAAGCGCGCCCGTGGCGGGAAGATCTCCTTCACGCACCTGATCGGGTACGCGATGGTGCAGGCCATCAAGGCCATGCCGTCGATGAACTACTCCTTCGTGGAGAAGGACGGCAAGCCCACCCTCGTCAAGCCGGAGCACATCAACTTCGGCCTGGCCATCGACCTGGTGAAGCCCAACGGCGACCGCCAGCTCGTGGTGGCGGGCATCAAGAAGGCCGAGACCCTGAACTTCTTCGAGTTCTGGCAGGCCTACGAGGACATCGTCCGTCGCGCCCGTGACAACAAGCTCACGATGGACGACTTCACCGGCGTCACGGTCTCCCTGACCAACCCGGGCGGTCTCGGCACGGTCCACTCTGTGCCGCGCCTGATGCCCGGCCAGTCGGTCATCATGGGCGTCGGCTCGATGGACTACCCGGCGGAGTTCCAGGGCACTTCCCAGGACACCCTGAACAAGCTGGGCATCTCCAAGGTCATGACGCTGACCTCGACGTACGACCACCGCGTCATCCAGGGCGCGGCGTCCGGCGAGTTCCTGCGCATCGTCGCGAACCTCCTGCTCGGCGAGAACGACTTCTTCGACGAGATCTTCGAGGCGCTGCGCATCCCCTACGAGCCGGTCCGCTGGCTCAAGGACATCGACGCCTCGCACGACGACGACGTCACCAAGGCCGCCCGTGTCTTCGAGCTGATCCACTCCTACCGCGTCCGCGGCCACGTCATGGCCGACACGGACCCGCTGGAGTACAAGCAGCGCAAGCACCCGGACCTGGACATCACCGAGCACGGCCTGACGCTCTGGGACCTGGAGCGCGAGTTCGCCGTCGGCGGCTTCGCCGGCAAGTCGATGATGAAGCTCCGCGACGTCCTGGGCGTGCTGCGTGACTCGTACTGCCGCACCACCGGCGTCGAGTTCATGCACATCCAGGACCCGAAGCAGCGCAAGTGGCTGCAGGACCGCATCGAACGCCAGCACGCCTCCAAGCCGGAGCGCGAGGAGCAGTTGCGCATCCTGCGCCGACTGAACGCCGCCGAGGCCTTCGAGACGTTCCTCCAGACGAAGTACGTCGGCCAGAAGCGCTTCTCCCTGGAGGGCGGCGAGTCCGTCATCCCGCTCCTGGACGCGGTCATCGACAGCGCCGCCGAGTCCCGCCTCGACGAGGTCGTCATCGGCATGGCCCACCGCGGCCGGCTGAACGTCCTCGCGAACATCGTGGGCAAGTCCTACGCCCAGATCTTCCGCGAGTTCGAGGGCAACCTCGACCCGAAGTCGATGCACGGCTCCGGAGACGTCAAGTACCACCTGGGCGCCGAGGGCACCTTCACCGGCCTGGACGGCGAGCAGATCAAGGTCTCCCTGGCCGCCAACCCCTCCCACCTGGAGGCGGTCGACCCGGTCCTGGAAGGCATCGTCCGCGCCAAGCAGGACATCATCAACAAGGGCGGCACGGACTTCACCGTCCTGCCGGTGGCCCTCCACGGAGACGCGGCCTTCGCGGGCCAGGGCGTCGTCGCGGAGACCCTGAACATGTCGCAGCTCCGGGGCTACCGCACCGGCGGCACGGTCCACGTCGTCATCAACAACCAGGTCGGCTTCACGGCCGCTCCGGAGTCCTCGCGTTCGTCGATGTACTCCACGGACGTGGCCCGGATGATCGAAGCGCCGATCTTCCACGTGAACGGTGACGACCCGGAGGCCGTCGTCCGTGTCGCGCGGCTCGCCTTCGAGTTCCGCCAGGCGTTCAACAAGGACGTCGTCATCGACCTGATCTGCTACCGCCGCCGCGGACACAACGAGTCCGACAACCCGGCGTTCACGCAGCCGCTGATGTACGACCTGATCGACAAGAAGCGCTCGGTCCGCAAGCTGTACACCGAGTCCCTGATCGGCCGCGGCGACATCACCCTGGAAGAGGCCGAGCAGGCTCTCCAGGACTACCAGGGCCAGCTCGAGAAGGTCTTCACGGAGGTCCGTGAGGCCACCTCGCAGCCCGCCCCCGCGGAGGTCCCCGAGCCGCAGGCCGAGTTCCCGGTGGCCGTCTCCACGGCGATCAGCCAGGAAGTCGTCAAGCGGATCGCCGAGTCCCAGGTCAACATCCCCGACCACGTCACCGTGCACCCGCGTCTGCTGCCGCAGTTGCAGCGCCGCGCGGCCATGGTCGAGGACGGCACGATCGACTGGGGCATGGGCGAGACCCTCGCCATCGGCTCCCTCCTCCTGGAGGGCACCCCGGTGCGCCTGGCGGGCCAGGACTCCCGCCGCGGCACGTTCGGCCAGCGCCACGCGGTCCTCATCGACCGCAGCACGGGCGACGACTACACGCCGCTGCTGTACCTCTCCGAGGAGCAGGCCCGCTTCAACGCCTACGACTCGCTGCTCTCCGAGTACGCGGCCATGGGCTTCGAGTACGGCTACTCCCTGGCGCGTCCCGAGTCCCTCGTGATGTGGGAGGCGCAGTTCGGCGACTTCGTCAACGGCGCGCAGACAGTCGTGGACGAGTTCATCTCGTCGGCCGAGCAGAAGTGGGGCCAGACCTCCGGCGTCACCCTGCTCCTGCCGCACGGGTACGAGGGTCAGGGCCCCGACCACTCGTCGGCTCGCCCGGAGCGGTTCCTCCAGCTCTGCGCGCAGAACAACATGACGGTCGCGATGCCGACCCTGCCGTCGAACTACTTCCACCTCCTGCGGTGGCAGGTGCACAACCCGCACCACAAGCCGCTGGTGGTCTTCACGCCGAAGTGGATGCTGCGCCTCAAGGCCGCGGCCTCCAAGACGGAGGAGTTCACGACGGGCGGCTTCCGCCCGGTCATCGGCGACGCGTCGGTGGAGACCGACGCGGTCCGCAAGGTCGTCTTCTGCGCGGGCAAGCTCTACTACGAGCTGGAGGCCGAGCGGCAGAAGCGCGGCGTCAAGGACACGGCGATCATCCGCATCGAGCGTCTCTACCCGCTGCCGGGTGCCGAGCTCCAGGCGGAGATCGCCAAGTTCCCGAACGCCGAGAAGTACCTGTGGGCGCAGGAGGAGCCGGCGAACCAGGGCGCGTGGCCCTTCATCGCCCTCAACCTCATCGACCACCTGGACCTGGCGGTCGGCGCCGACATCCCGCACGGCGAGCGGCTGCGGCGCATCTCCCGCCCGCACGGCTCGTCCCCGGCGGTCGGCTCCAAGAAGCGTCACGAGCAGGAGCAGGAGCAGCTCATGAACGAGGTCTTCGAGGCCTAGGCCGCGGCGGTTCACGCCGTTCGGTACGTCGGGAGGGCCCGGCCGCCAGTCCTGTACGGGACTGGGGGCCGGGCCCTCCGGCGTACGGCCGTACGATGAAACGGAACGCATCCCGGCCGCAGGACCGGGTTCCGCCCGCACCAGGAGCAAGAGTTGTACTTCACCGACCGTGGCATCGAGGAGCTGGAGAAGCGGCGCGGCGAGGAGGAAGTCACCTTCGAGTGGCTCGCCGAGCAGCTCCGCACCTTCGTGGACCTGAACCCGGACTTCGAGGTCCCGGTGGAGCGGCTCGCCACCTGGCTGGCGCGCCTGGACGACGCGGACGAGGACGAGTAACCAGCTCTCTACGTAGAGGTCGCTTCCGATCCCCGGGCAGGGGCCGCATCAGGTCCCCGGGTGAAGTCCGTGCCCCCGGAAATTCAGTTGCCGGAGGGCCCTGGGGGTCCTCTACGCTGACCGGCATGTGCGCATTCGCAGCCATGGCTTTGACGAGGACCCGCCGCGCCTAGCGGCGGGCTCCCTCACTTCATTCAGGACGTGCCCCGCCGCTTCAACGCGTCAGCGCCGAGCGGCCCTTCGTGCTGCCCGGCTCACCTCGAAGCCGCGGAGATCCTGTGCGCACGCACCACCATGGCCGTCATGAGTTCGGCCAGAACTTCCTCACCGACGACGCCGTCATCAACACCTTCGTAGACCTCGTGTCCCGCACCCACGGGCCCATCGTCGAGATCGGCACCGGAGACGGTGCTCTGACCCTCCCCCTGCAACGTCTGGGCCGACGCCTGACAGGCATCGAGATCGACAGCCGCAGGGCGGAGCGGTTGCGGCGGCGGGTCGGCCCCTCGACGACGATCGTCACCGCCGACTTCCTCCGTCACCGGCTCTCCGCCGGGCCGCACGTCCTGGTCGGCAACCTCCCCTTCCACGAGACGACCCCCATGCTGCGCCGCATCCTGCGCTCGCCGGGCTGGACCGACGCCGTGCTGCTCGTGCAGTGGGAGGTCGCACGCCGCCGCGCCGGGGTCGGCGGGGCGACGCTGATGACCGCCCAGTGGTGGCCCTGGTACGAGTTCGGCCTCTCGGGCCGCGTACCGGCGGCGGCGTTCCGGCCGCGCCCGAACGTCGACGGCGGGTTGATGACGATCACCCGTCGAGAGCGCCCGTTGGTGGCGGGCGCGCGGCAGCAGGAGTACCAGGACTTCGTCCAGCGCGTGTTCACCGGGCGG
The DNA here is from genome assembly GCF_000720475.1 of Streptomyces aureocirculatus. Lineage (GTDB taxonomy): Bacteria > Actinomycetota > Actinomycetes > Streptomycetales > Streptomycetaceae > Streptomyces > Streptomyces aureocirculatus. The sequence goes on along the minus strand of NZ_JOAP01000006.1, from coordinate 139,411 downwards.
GGTCGCGGGCTCCCCCAGATCCTCACCGCCGCGGCCCCCGACCTGCCGAGGCGCCGGGTCCAGGAGTGGGTGCGGTGGGGCGGCGGCTCCGCCCGCCTGCCCAAGGACCTGGACGCACGGGACTGGGCGGAGCTGTTCGGGATGCGGGTGGCTGGGGGCCGGAGGGTGTAGGTGCGGCGGGGCGGTTCCGGCGGGCGCAGGTGTGGCGGCGCTGTTCCGGCGGGGGTAGGCGCGGAGGAGACTGTTCCGGCGGGGGTAGGCGCGGAGGAGACTGTTCCGGCGGAGGTAGGCGCGGAGGAGACTGTTCCGGCGGAGGTAGGCGCGGAGGAGACTGTTCCGGACGGTGCTCGCGCGGCGGAGGCTGTTCCGGGGACGCGGCGCGATGCGACGGCTCCGGGGGCGCGGGCGCGCGGTAGGGCGGCGGGGGACCGAGGACCTGCACTCCTACGCCGCGCCCCGCGCCCGTTCGCACTCCTGGGCCAGACCAATCCCCCCGTGCAGCACCAGCAGCGCCCCGGCCGCCGCCCACCCGTGACTGCGGCGACTGAGGGACCAGAGCAGGAGCGGGACCCCTGCCGCCAACTGGGCTCCGGCCAGGGCGCGGCCGAGCGGACCGTGCTCGGTCGCGTCGAGCTCCGCCCGCACGGCCTCGCGCCAGCCGGACCACTCAACGTGCCGGACGTCGTCCCGCGTCCGGGCGGCTTTCCGCAGCCGGTCCGCCGATTCGCCGGGGCTGAGGCCGGTCGGCAGGGCGACACCCACTCGGGTGAGAACCGCCACGAGGCCTCGCATACGGGTGCGCGCGTCGGCCGCCGGGTCGGGCCGGGTCAGCGTGTCCAGGGCCTGCATGTCGAGCACCGGGTCCAGGCCGAGGCGGGCGGCGAGCGTCCGCATGGCCTCGCCCTCACCGACCGCCGTGCCGTTGGCCAGCCACACGTATCCGACCGTGCGGCGGAACCCGGCCGCGAGCGTGCAGCCGGAGCGGTCGGCGTCCCACCACAGCGCGAGCACCGGCCACGGCGAGCCGACGGCGAGCGCCGTGGCCCAACCGGTGAGCACCCGGTCCACCGGCTCACCGCCGTCCAGCCACGGCGTGCCCTCGGGCACGAGCACGCTCCACTCATCACCCGCGGGCAGCAACAGCATCCGCTCCCGCAGCAATTGCGCGACCGTCTCGACGGAGTCCACCCCGGCCCGGCAGAGCAACAGGGCACCGTTGGAGGGACTGGAAGGACTGGAAGGACTGGAAGGACTGGAGGGGCCAGAGGGCTCGGATGGCATGGCTCCACGCTAGGACAATTTGCGCATACCAGCCCATGAACCTCTACGCGAGGGCAGACGGCGAAGATCAGGACGAACGCGGAGTGACACGGAGAGAGAAGCGAAGAAGGCACAGGTCTTGACTTACCGGATCCGCGATATATCGTGTATGGCAGATACGCGATATTGCGCGTCGTGTCGCAACGACCCGCTCGAGGAGGTCCGCCACCATGCCGGAGTGGTCTGTCGCCGAACCAGGAATGCTGACATTCGACGAGCCCGTGAGGACACTGCGCGTCCGCGTGGTGAACGGCACGGTGAATGTCGTCGGCACGGACGCGACCGCGTCGAGACTGGAGGTCACCGAGATCTCGGGCCCTCCCCTCAGCGTCGCGCACCGCGGTGGCACGTTGTCCGTCGCCTATGAGGACCTGCCGTGGAAAGGCTTGCTGGAGTGGCTCGACCTCAGAGGCTGCGGCCGGGGCAGGCGTCGCCACGCGGTGATCTCGCTCACTGTGCCCGCCGGGACCCGTGTGGAGGTGGGCGCCATCGGGGCGGGCGCGGTGATCTCAGGGATCGAGGGCGGCGCGGCCGTACGGGGCATTTCGGGTGACACGACCCTCGTCGGCCTCGCCGGCTCCGTCCACGCCGAGACGGTTTCGGGCGATGTCGAGGCCCAGGGCGTCACCGGCGACCTGCGGTTCGACTCGGTCTCGGGCGATCTGACCGCCGTCGAATGCTCGGGGTCCTCCGTTCGAGCCGAATCGGTGAGCGGCTCGATGATCGTGGACCTGGACCCGGCCATGGGCGTCGCCGACGTGGGGCTCACGAGCGTGTCCGGCGAGATCGCCGTCCGCCTCCCCCACCCGTCCCACACGGAGGTGACGGCGAACACCACGAGTGGTTCGGTCTCCAACGACTTCGAGGACCTGCGGGTCAGCGGCCAATGGGGGGCGAAGAAGATCACCGGCAGGCTCGGCTCGGGCGGCGGCCGGCTGCGGGCGACGACGATCTCCGGCTCGATCGCGCTCCTGCGCAGACCGTCGATGGAGGAAGATCTGCACTGGGCGCGGAAGCCACCACGGGGCGCACCCCCCGAAGACTCCCCGCCCCGGCCCGAGCGCCCTGCGACCGCCGCCCCGACCGGCGCCCAGGACGCGGACGGCCCCACCGCCGCCCCGAAGGCGGAAGCCGCTGACGGCCCGACCGACAAGAAGGTGCTCTGAGATGTCTCCCGTGTTCGCCCACGGCCGCCTGCGCCTGTATCTGCTCAAGCTTCTGGACGAGGCCCCACGTCACGGCTACGAGGTGATCCGCCTCCTGGAGGAGCGCTTCCAGGGCCTGTACGCCCCTTCGGCGGGCACGGTCTATCCCCGTCTGGCCAAGCTGGAGGCGGAGGGCCTGGTCACGCACACCACGGAGGGCGGCAGAAAGGTGTACGCCATCACCGACGCGGGCCGCGCCGAACTGGCCGACCGCAGCGGTGAACTGGCCGACCTGGAGCTGGAGATCCGCGAGTCGGTCGCGGGGCTCGCCGCCGAGATCCGCGAAGGGGTGCAGGGAGCGGCGGGCGAGCTGCGGCGAGAGATGCGAGCGGCCGCACAGGAGGCGCGTGCCGACGGCGACTCCGGCACGGGTCTCGGCTCGGGCTTCCCGTACGCCTCCGACTTCCTCGACGGCTCCTGGACGGACGGCGACGGCTGGCGCCAGGCGAAGGAGGAGTTCCGGCGCGCCCGCAAGGAGTGGAAGGAGCAGGCACGGCGGGCCAAGGACGAGAGCCGCCGTGCCCGTGAGGAGGCACAGCGGGCGCGCAGGCAGGCCAAGGACGCGCAGGAGCAGGTGCGGGCACAGGCCCAGGAAGAGCTGCAGCGCATGGCCAAGCTCGTGCAGGAGCAGGTGCAGGTCCACTTCTCGCGGAACGACTGGCCGACGGGCGTCCACGAAGGCCTGGCCGAGCTGGCGAAGGAGTTCGGCGACCTCGGGAAGCAGTTCGGGAAGGAGTTCGGCAAGGACTTCGCCATGGACTTCGGCTTCGGGACGTCGCACAGTGCGAAGCCCTACGGGGAGGAGCCCTCCGGGGAGGAGCCTTCCCGGGAAAGCAGCTCCGGGCAGACGGCCGACGGGGAGAAGGTCTCCGGCGAGAAGGTCTCCGGGAAACCCGCGGGGGGCGGGGCGACCGGGAGTGATGCACCCGGGGGCGGGGCGTCCGAGCCAGGCCCCGTCTTCACCGCCGAGCGTGACGAGGTGCCTGTCGAGTACGTCCCGGACTGGGCGAAGGAGGACTCGACCGGCGACCCCGCACGCGACCTGGACCGCCTCCTGGACCGCTTCCGCGACGACATCCGCGACGCCGCCCGCGACCACGGGGTGTCCGAGGAGCAGCTCCGCGAAGCCCGCCGCCACCTCTCGGAAGCGGCGGCCCACATCGCGGTGGCGCTGCGCGCACCGAGGTCCCCCGGGGCCGCCACGCCCTGACCCGGGCTGCCCCCGACCCGGGCTGCCCCCGACCCGGGCTGCCCCTGACCCGGGCTGCCCCTGGCCGGGCCCTGGCCGACGCCCGGCAGGTGTACGGGGTGAGGGCCTTACGCCGACGGATGCGAAGTCGGATACAGCACGCGCTCGACCGACGCCCGGGTCACGCCGTGGTCCGCAAGGACCTCGCACACCACGCCGGGGCGGGTCGTGAGGGCGAGGAGGATGTGTTCGTCGCCGATGCTGCGCTCGCGCCGGGCGGTGGCGATGCGCAGGGCACGTTCCAAGGTGCTCTTGGAGTCCGGGGTGAAGCCACGGTGTCCGATCCAGGCGGCGAGACCCTTGCGCTGCCTGGTGCCCGAACCCGCCAGTGCGCCGGCTCCATGGGTCTGCTCGACGCGGGAGACGATCTCCTCGACGTCGATGCCGAGTCCTGCGAGGGCTTCGGTCTCGGCCTGGCTGAGGCCACCGCGGCGGCGCGTCTGCGTCAGCGCCCGGGCGATGTCGTCGCGGCGCCGGTCGGCCCCGAGGGCGGCCAGGGCGAAGGAGGCCCGGGTGCCCCCGCGGTCGAGGAGCGCCAGCAGAAGGTGACCGTCGTCGACGGAGTCGGCGCCCGCCTGTTCGGACTGCTCGACCGCGCCTGTCACCACATCGCGGGCACCCCTGGTGAACCGTTCGAACATCACTGCCTCCCGTACTTCTTGTGCACGGCCTGCCTGCTCACGCCGAGTTCGGCGGCGATCTCCTGCCACGACCAGCCCTGCCGGCGCGCGCTGCGTACCTGCACGGCCTCCAGTTGCTCCGCCAGGCGCCGCAGCGCGGTGACGGCACGCAGGCCGACCCGTGGATCGCTGTCGCCCGCACGCTCGGCGAGATCCGTAGCCTTGGTCATGCCCGTCAACGTACGTTGACAAGCCCGCGCTGTCAACCAAGGTTGACGGCGCGGGCTCGACGGAGCGGCGAGGTTCAGAGGGTCAATACGATCTTGCCGAACTGGCCGCCCGCCTCCAGGCGCTCGAAGCCCTCGCGGGCGCGGTCGAGGGGCAGCTCTTCGTCGATGACGGGCCGCACCCCGGTGGTGGCGCAGAACGACAGCAGGTCCTCCAGCTCGTCCTTGGAGCCCATGGTGGAGCCGACGATCTTCAGCTCCAGGAAGTAGACGCGGGTCAGCTCGGCGTGGGAGGGGCGATCGCCGCTGGTCGCGCCGGAGATCACGAGGGTGCCGCCGGGGCGCAGGGACTTGATCGAGTGGGACCAGGTGGCGGCGCCGACGGTTTCGATGACCGCGTCGACCCGCTGCGGCAGCCGGGCGCCGGACGGCACGGCCTCGATGGCGCCCAGTTCGAGGGCACGCTTGCGCTTGGCCTCGTCACGGCTGGTGGCGAAGACCTTCAGCCCCGCCGCCTTGCCGAGCACGATCGCGGCGGTGGCGACACCGCCGCCCGCCCCCTGGACGAGGACGGAGTCGCCGGGGCGTACGCCGGCGTTGGTGAACAGCATGCGGTAGGCGGTGAGCCAGGCCGTGGGGAGGCAGGCGGCCTCGGCGAAGGAGAGTTCCTTGGGCTTGGGGAGGACGTTCCAGGTGGGTACGGCGACCTGCTCGGCGAAGGTGCCCTGGTACTTCTCGGTGAGGATGGATCGGCGCTCGTTCGGTCCGACGCCGTGGCCGCTCTGGCCGACGACGGAGTGCAGGACGACTTCGTTGCCGTCCTCGTCGGTGCCGGCCGCGTCGCAGCCGAGGATCATCGGGAGCTTGTCCTCGTCCAGGCCGACCCCGCGCAGGGACCACAGGTCGTGGTGGTTGAGGGAGGCGGCCTTGACGTTCACGGTCGACCAGCCGGGGCGTGGTTCGGGGGCGGGACGGTCACCCAGTTCCAGGCCGGTGAGGGGCTGATCGCGGTCGATTCGGGCGGCGTAGGCAGCGAACATGGCGCCGACGATATGCCTGGCCCCTGGGCCTTCGGAACGCCACACGGGTGTGACCCACACCGCGCCGCCCCCCTGCCCGCCCTGCCACCCGGGGGCCACCGCGGGCGCCGCCCCCTCCCCCGCACCGAAGCTGTGCCCACCCGTCCCGCCCAGCGGGACGCTTGCCCACAGCAGAGACCATCACCACAGCAGCAGCAGCAGCCAACGGCGAGGAACCCGCACAGGCGACGCCCACCCCACGGACAACCAGAAACGGGCGGGCGGGCGGGAAACAAAACCACCCACACAGCCGCACCCGCCCACGGCGAGAAGCCCCCACAAGCGACGCCCACCCCACGGGCAACCGGAAACGGGCGGGCGGGCGGGAAGGAACGGGGCCCCGCCCACAAACGGGCGGGGCCCCAGTGTCAGCTCCGGGCCACGCCCTCGGCCCGCGCGGCCGCCGCAACAGCCGAGGTGACCGCCGGCGCAACCCGCTCGTCGAACGGCGACGGAATCACGTACTCCGCAGACAACTCGTCACCGACGACATCGGCGAGCGCGTCCGCCGCGGCGATCTTCATGCCCTCGGTGATCCGAGAAGCCCGCACCTGCAGCGCCCCCGCGAAGATCCCGGGGAAGGCGAGCACGTTGTTGATCTGGTTCGGGTAGTCCGAGCGCCCGGTCGCCACCACGGCGGCGTACTTGTGGGCGATGTCGGGGTGCACCTCGGGGTTCGGGTTGGCCATGGCGAACACGAACGAGTCCGGGGCCATCGAGGCGACCGCGGGCTCTGGCACCGTACCGCCGGAGACGCCGATGAAGACGTCCGCGCCGGCCAGGGCGGATTCGAGCGAGCCGCTGAGCCCGGCCTTGTTGGTGAGCTCGGCGAGCTCCCGCTTGACCGGCGTCAGGTCGTCGCGGTCCCGCGACACCACGCCCTTGCGGTCCGCGACCGCGACATCGCCGAGCCCCGCTGCGAGCAGGAACTTCGCGATGGCGACACCGGCCGCGCCCGCGCCGGAGATCACGGCCCGCAGGTCACCGAGGGTGCGCCCGGTCAGCCGCGCCGCGTTGCGCAGGGCGGCAAGGGTCACCACGGCCGTGCCGTGCTGGTCGTCGTGGAAGACCGGGATGTCGAGGCGCTCCTGGAGCCGCCGCTCGATCTCGAAACAGCGCGGCGCGGAGATGTCCTCCAGGTTCACTCCGCCGAAGGACGGCGCGAGCCGCACCACCGTGTCGACGATCTCGTCGACGTCCGTCGTGGCGAGCGCGATGGGCACCGCGTCGACGCCGCCGAACTGCTTGAACAGGATGGCCTTGCCCTCCATCACGGGGAGCGAGGCCTCCGGGCCGATGTCGCCGAGGCCGAGCACGGCGGTGCCGTCGGTGACGACGGCGACGACGTTGGACTTCCACGTGTAGTCGTGGACGAGCTCGGGCTTCTCGGCGATGGCGCTGCACACCTTCGCGACGCCGGGCGTGTACGCCAGGGACAGGTCGTCCTTGTCGCGCACGGGAACGGTCGCCTGGACGGCCATTTTGCCGCCGCGGTGCAGTGCGAAGGCCGGATCGAAGGGCTCCTCCGCGCCTTCGTGACCGGTTGTGGTGCCGCTGGGAAGACGGCTGCCGCTGCTGTCGCTGCGAGGATTGACGATCTCCGCTGCCACTGTGTCTGACCCCTTAAGTCTTCATGGTTGAGGGTGGTCCACTTCCTGGTGCAGAAGTGGGGCGGGCACCGCGTCCGTGCTGAAGCCGCGGGCCTGTCGGCCGTTGGCTCTCCGCCTGTCGGCGGAGCGGTACGGGGAGGTACGTACGAACGCGCGGGCACGCCGCACACGTGCCCTGAGCCCCGGATGAGGGGTGTAACCGTCTTTTCTACCGGATGCTTCCGACCGCCGACGAGCCCCATCTGTGTCAGACCGATGTGAACAGCAAGTATCTAGCAGACCTCCAGGGTGGAATGTCCGTATTATTGAGAAATGGCCAACCTGACAGTCCACATGGCGAGATTGGGCGGTTATCAATCGGTTGACGATCGTTCGTCCCGGCGACTCAATGACCGCGACGGACCGACCTGTTGGGGTTTGCCGATCGCTCGTTATCCGATTTTGACATCTCCAGCCCCCAGTATCGGGCAGTCCGAATGGCAAGATGCCTCATCACACGAGGTCGCGACACCCGAAGGTGTGTGCACGACCGCATGGCTACTCCCCCATCCGCCGGAGGACCCTTATGACCGCAGGCCCCATTTGTCGCAAGCCCGCCACGACGTCCGCGAAGTCCCGGATCGTCGCTGTCGGCGCGATCGCGGTCGCCGGTTCGCTGCTGCTCACCGGCTGCGGTGACCAGACGAACGACAAGAAGGACGGTGGCGACAAGGTCGTCAGCGCTCCGCTCTCCGACGAGCTGCCCTCGAGCATCCGCAACCAGGGCGTCATCAAGGTCGGCTCCGACATCGCCTATCCGCCGGTCGAATTCAAGGACAAGGGCGGCAAGACGGTCGGCATCGACCCGGACATCGCCGACGCGCTCGGCAAGCAGCTCGGCGTCCGGTTCGAGTTCGCCAACGGCACCTTCGACACCCTCCTCGGCGGTCTGCGCTCCAAGCGCTACGACATCGCCATGTCGGCCATGACGGACACCAAGAACCGTCAGGAGGGCATCGACGAGGAGACCGGCAAGAAGGTCGGCTCCGGTGTCGACTTCGTCGACTACTTCACCGCGGGCGTCTCGATCTACACCAAGAAGGGCGACGACCAGGGCATCAAGACCTGGGCCGACCTCTGCGGCAAGAAGATCGTGGTCCAGCGCGGCACCGTCTCGCACGACATGGCCAAGGCCGAGTCGCAGAAGTGCAAGGGCGGCAAGAAGATCTCGATCGAGTCCTACGACAACGACCAGCAGGCCCAGACCCGACTGCGCTCCGGTGGTGCCGACGCCGGCTCGTCGGACTTCCCGGTCGCCGCGTACGCGGTGAAGACCTCCGGCGGCGGCAAGGACTTCCAGCTCGTCGGCGACCAGGTCGAGGCCGCCCCGTACGGCATCGCGGTCGCCAAGAACAACTCCGAGCTGCGCGACGCGGTCAAGATGGCGCTCGACGCGATCATCGCGAACGGGCAGTACGAGAAGATCATCAAGAAGTGGGGCGTCGACGCAGGCGCAGTCAAGGAAGCCAAGATCAACGGCGGCAAGTGACCGCGTTTCGTCATCTCGTCGCTGAAAGGCCACACCCGTGACAACGGACATCAGCAAGTCGGGCGGCTCCGCCCCCAAGGACGAACCACCGCGCTCCGCCCCCGAGGCGATCAAGGCGATCCCGGTGCGCCACTACGGCCGCTACGTCGCCGCCGTCCTCGCCATCGCCGTGCTCGTCGCCATCATCCTCGCGTTCGCAGGCGGTGACATCAACTGGGGTGCCATCCCGGACAACTTCTTCGACGAGCGCATCCTCAAGGGCGTCCGCGAGACCCTGATCCTCACGGTCCTCTCGATGCTCATCGGTGTCGTCGGCGGCGTCATCCTGTCGGTGATGCGGCTGTCGAAGAACCCGGTGACCTCGTCGATCGCGTGGTTCTACATCTGGTTCTTCCGCGGTACGCCGGTCCTGGTCCAGCTCTTCGTCTGGTTCAACCTCGGCTTCGTCTTCGAGTACATCAACCTCGGTCCGATCTACAAGGACGAGTGGTCGGACTTCATGACGCCGTTCCTGACGGCGCTCCTCGGCCTGGGCCTCAACGAGGCCGCGTACATGGCGGAGATCTGCCGCGCGGGCTTGCTCTCGGTCGACGAGGGCCAGACGGAGGCGTCCCAGGCGCTCGGCATGAGCCACGGCAAGACCCTGCGCCGCATCGTCATCCCGCAGGCGATGCGCGTGGTCGTGCCGCCGACGGGCAACGAAGTCATCAACATGCTCAAGACGACGTCGCTGGTCGCGGCTGTGCAGTACTACGAGCTCCTGAAGTACGCCCAGGACATCGGCACCTCGTCCGGCGCCACCGTGGAGGTGCTGCTGCTCGCCGCCACCTGGTACCTGATCATGACGTCGATCCTCAGCGTCGGCCAGTACTACCTGGAGCGCTACTACGCGCGCGGCTCCTCGCGTGCGCTGCCCGACACCCCCTGGCAGAAGATCAAGGCCAACATGCTGTCCCTGAGCAACCGCGCGGGAGGTGTCCGCTGATGACCGCCATGGTCAAGGCCGAGAACGTGCACAAGTCGTTCGGCCACATCGAGGTCCTCAAGGGCATCGACCTCCAGGTCGAGTCCGGTGAGGTCTTCTGTCTCATCGGCCCCTCGGGTTCCGGCAAGTCGACGTTCCTGCGCTGCATCAACCACCTGGAGAAGGTCAACGCCGGTCGCCTCTACGTCGACGGGGAGCTGGTCGGCTACCGCCAGAAGGGCGACAAGCTGTACGAGCTGAAGGACAGCGAGGTCGCCCAGAAGCGCCGGGACATCGGCATGGTCTTCCAGCGTTTCAACCTCTTCCCGCACATGACGGCGCTGGAGAACGTCATGGAGGCGCCGGTCCAGGTCAAGGGCCAGTCCAAGGCGGAGGCGCGGGAGCGCGCCGGTCAGCTCCTGGAGCGGGTCGGGCTCGCCGACAAGGCGAAGAACTACCCCTCGCAGTTGTCCGGAGGCCAGCAGCAGCGGGTCGCGATCGCCCGCGCGCTCGCGATGGACCCGAAGCTGATGCTCTTCGACGAGCCCACGTCGGCGCTCGACCCTGAGCTGGTCGGTGACGTCCTCGACGTCATGCGCGACCTCGCCGAGTCCGGCATGACGATGATCGTCGTCACGCACGAGATGGGCTTCGCGCGCGAGGTCGGCGACAGCCTGGTGTTCATGGACGGCGGTGTGGTGGTCGAGTCCGGGCGCCCGCGCGACGTCCTGACGAACCCGTCGCACGAGCGGACTAAGTCGTTCCTGTCGAAGGTTCTGTAAAGCGTCGTCTACGTAGAGGGGCGGTACGGATCACCGATCCGTACCGCCCCTCTACGTAGAGCGCGAAGTCCCCGCTTGCAGCCGAAGTGCCTCTTGCAGCCGAAGTCCCTACTTGAGGCCTAGGACCAGGGCGTCCGACGGGGACGACCAAACCGTGCGGGCCTCGGTGAAGCCTGCTTCGCGAAGGGTGCGGATGTGCCACTCGGCGGGCGGGGTGTCGCCGTCGGCGTGCTCTCCGTAGATCGCGAAACGCTTGGCGGTGGGCTCGGCGAGCACGGGGTCCTTGGCTGCGAGCCCCCACCAGTCGGCCCAGTCCAGGGCGCCGGAGTCCTTGGCGGCCTCCTGGCGGGCGTGCCGCTGCTCGCGGTCGGCGGCGTTGATGCGCGGGGTGGCCGGGTCCGGCATGTGGTCGGCGTTCATGAAGACGCCGCCGTCGGACACGACCTTGGCGAGCTGCCCGTACAGCGCGGCGAGGGGCTCGCTGAACAGCCAGTGCAGGGCGGTCGCGGTGAGTACGGCGTCATAGGAGTCGTGGGGGAGCTGGGAGGTCCAGTCGGGGTCCTTCAGGTCCGCGGTCACGAAGGTGACGCGGTCGTCCCCGGCGAAGGTGCCCTCGGCGATGGCCAGCAGGGCGGGGTCGAGGTCGACACCCGTGCTGACCGCCTTCGGGAACCTTTCGAGGAGGCGGGCCGTAATACTTCCTGTACCGCACGCGAGGTCGAGCACGCGCGGCTCGGGGCCCACGAGGGCCTCGACCATGTCGAGCATGACGCGGAACCGCTCCTCGCGGTCCGGCATGTACCACTCCTGCTGCCGGTCCCAACTCTCCTGCCAGGCACGCCAGTCGGTTCCGAACCCCGTACCGCCAGCCGTTTCCGTCACCGGAAGACCTCCATCCCGTACTACGCTCGACTGAACGTGTCGCGTAACACCCACGAAGCCAGTGTGACCGTTACCACGCACAGAGATGAAGATATCCCGCCCCCGTAAGGACTACAAGTGGAACTGGCCTATTACTCGGACTACGCCGTACGCCTGGTCAACACCGAGGAGCCGGCTCGCAACAAGGACTCGCTGACCTCCGTCGACGCGGTGCGCGAGCTGTTCGGTGCGAACCAGCAGGCCGCACGGCGCGCCACGGACTCCGACGTGACGCGCTTCCGCTCGGTGCGGGGACGGCTGCGCGGCGTCTTCGAGGCGGCGGACGGCGGGGACGAGACACTGGCCGTCGACCTGCTGAACTCCCTGCTCCTGGAGTTCCCGGTGAGCCCTCAGATCTCCGGCCACGACTACCGCGACGACGACGGCCGCCCGCTGTGGCACATGCACCTGGCCGACCACCCCTCGAACGCCACCGCTGGGTTCGCTGCGATCGCCGCGATGGGCCTCGCCTTCCACCTGACGGAGTACGGCGTGGACCGGCTCGGTCTGTGCGAGGCGGCGCCGTGCCGCAACGCCTATCTGGACACCTCCACCAACCGGTCCCGGCGCTACTGCTCGGACCGCTGCGCGACCCGCGCGAACGTCGCCGCCTACCGGGCCCGCAAGCGCCTGGAGAGCGAGCGGTCCGCGAGCACGGGGCGCACGGCCGAGAAGGCCCAGCAGGCGAGCGCGGCCGGCGAGAGCTGACGCCGCCCCTGCGCCGCCCGCTCCTGGCGGAACCGCTGCAGCGGCCGGAACCGCGCGCGCACCCGCGCGAGGACCAGTTCCTCCGGCACGATCCCGTACACCGTGCTGTCACCGCCCGCGTTGTACGGGTTGTCGCCGAGCACCCACCAGCCGCCGTCGCGCCGCTCGACGGCGCGCTTGACGACCAGCAGGTCCTGCTGCAGCGGGTGACGCAGGATCACCACGTCACCGGGGCGGACCCGGGCGCCGTGCCGCACCAGCATCCAGTCCCCCGGATTCAGCGTCGGCACCATGGACGGGCCGTCGACCTCGATCAACTGGAACGGCACGCGTGTCTCCCGCCCGTCTGCCGTCGTCTCCGGCATCAGACACCTCCCGGACCCATCCTCTACCGGCATCCCGGTCCATCCTCCACCGTCTTCAGTCTGACCCTGGACTTTTGTCCTAAGCCCATGGGGGCGCTCGCGAAAACAGGTCTCTCACGGAGTAATGTCCCCCCTGAGAAGACGATCACGAGGAAGGACAACTCAATGCTCTCCCGCCTGTTTGCCCCCAAGGTGAAGGCCAGCGCACACTGCGACCTGCCCTGCGGCGTCTACGACCCGGCCCAGGCCCGCATCGAGGCGGAGTCGGTGAAGGCCGTCCAGGAGAAGATGGCCGGCAACGACGACCCGCACTACCAGGCCCGCGCCACCGTCATCAAGGAGCAGCGCGCCGAGCTCGCCAAGCACCACGTCTCGGTGCTCTGGAGCGACTACTTCAAGCCCCCGCACTTCGAGAAGTACCCGAAGCTGCACACCCTGGTCAACGACACCCTCAAGGCCCTTTCGGCCGCGAAGGCTTCGACGGACCCGAAGACCGGTGAGAAGGCGCTCGAACTGATCGCCGAGATCGACCGCATCTTCTGGGAGACCAAGAAGGCTTGATCTCGTCGCTCGGCGGCTTCCCCGTAGGGGGCAGCCGCCCAGCACGTGCACGCACCCGGTTCGCCGGGCCCGCCGAAGGTGGCGGGCCCGGCGAGCCGGGTGTTTTTCGTGCGCCCACGCCGTGCGCCCACGCCGTGCGCCCACGCCGTGCGCCCGCGCCATGCGCCCCTGCCGTGCGCCTCTGCCGTCCGGGTCGCGGGTTGCTCGGCTCCGACTTGAGGTCCGCTCCAGATGAGGTCAGCCACGAACGGGGTCCGCGTCAAGTGGGGTCCACACAAATTCGGTTGCCGTCGCCGACGGCTCCCTGCTGCACTGATCACGTCACCACCCGTGCCACCCGTGCCACCCGTGCCACCCGAGCCGAACCAGGAGCCCCAGATGCGCCAGACGTCCATGTCCCACCAGGAAGGAATCACCCCCCGACCCGAGGACATGACGCCTAGTGGCATCTCACCCACAGCAGGACCCGCAGGACACCCGCACCGCACATGAGCGGCCCTCGCATGAGCACACGCACACCGGCCCCCGCATCCTGAACCTGGGCATCCTCGCCCATGTGGACGCCGGCAAGACCAGCCTGACCGAGCGGCTGCTGCACACCGCCGGTGTCATCGACGAGGTCGGCAGCGTCGACGACGGCAGCACCAGGACCGACACCCTCGCCCTCGAGCGGCAGCGCGGCATCACCATCAAGTCGGCGGTCGTCTCGTTCGCGATCGACGACGTCACCGTCAACCTCATCGACACCCCCGGTCACCCGGACTTCATCGCCGAGGTGGAGCGAGTCCTGAGCGTGCTCGACGGCGCCGTGCTCGTCGTGTCCGCCGTCGAGGGCGTACAGGCGCAGACCCGCGTCCTGATGCGCACACTGCGCAGGCTCGCCATCCCCACGCTCGTGTTCGTCAACAAGGTGGACCGCGGCGGAGCGAACCCCGAGCGCGTACTGGCCGACCTGGCCAGGAAGTTGACGCCCGCCGTCACCCCCCTGGGCACGGTGGACGCCCCCGGCACCCGCACGGCGCACTACGTCCCGTACGCCACCGACGACCCGGACTTCACCGCCCGCCTGGCCGAACTCCTCGCCGAACACGACGACGCGCTGCTTTCCGCGTACGTCGAGGGCACCGCCCTGCGCCACGACGAACTGCACACAGCCCTCGCGGCCCAGACCCGGCGGGCCCTGGTCCACCCGGTCCTTCTCGGCTCGGCCATGACCGGTACCGGGATCGACGCGCTGACCGACGCGATCAAGGAGTTGCTGCCCGCGGCGCCCTGCGCCGCGGACGGGCCCGTCGCGGGCACCGTCTTCAAGGTCGAGCGCGGCCTCGCGGGCGAGAAGGTGGCGTACGCGCGGATGTTCTCCGGCACGGTGCGCGTACGGGACCGGGTCCGGGTCGGCGGGGCCGGGGGCGGGTCCGTCAGCGGGTCCAAGAACGCCAAGGACAAAGTCACCGGCATCGGCGTCTTCGAGCAGGGCACGGCGGCTCCGCGCGACGCCGTATCGGCCGGGCAGATCGCGCTCCTGTGGGGGCTGCGCGGCGTACGCATCGGCGATGTGCTCGGCCACGAGCGGGACGTACCGGAGCGGCACCGGGCACGGCACCACTTCGCGCCGCCCACGCTGGAGACCGTCGTCGAACCGCGCCACCCCTCGGACCGGGCCGCCCTGCACTCCGCGCTCACCCAGCTCGCGGAGCAGGACCCGCTGATCGGCCTGCGGCAGGACCCGCTGCGGCAGGAGATTTCCGTGTCCCTGTACGGCGAGGTCCAGAAGGAGGTCATCGAGGCCACGCTCGCCGCCGAGTTCGGGGTCGGCGCCGACTTCCGCGAGACCACGACGATCTGCGTGGAGCGGGTCGTCGGCATCGGCGCGGCTGTGGAGATCATCGACACCGACCCGAATCCGTTCCTCGCCACAGTGGGGCTGCGGGTGGAGCCCGCGCCGGTCGGGTCGGGCGTGGAGTTCCGGCTGGGCGTGGAGCTCGGTTCGATGCCGTACGCGTTCTTCAAGGCCGTCGAGGAGACGGTCGGGGAGACGTTGCGGCAGGGGCCGCACGGGTGGGAGGTGCCCGACTGTCTCGTCACCATGACGCATTCCGGGTACTGGCCGCGCCAGAGCCACGCCCACGCCGTCTTCGACAAAAGCATGTCGAGCACGGCCGGCGACTTCCGTCAGCTCACGCCGCTCGTCCTGATGGACGCGCTGCGGCGGGCGGGCACGCGGGTGCACGAGCCGATGCACCGGTTCCGGCTCACCGTGCCCGCCGATGTGTTCGGGACGCTGCTTCCGGCCCTCGGGCGGCTGCGCGCGGTACCGCACACACCGACGGCACACGGGTCCACATACGTCGTCGACGGGGTGGTGCCCGCCGCTCGGGTGCACGGCCTGGAGCAGGCACTGCCCGGGCTCACCCGTGGCGAGGGCGAGTTGGAGACCGCCTTCGACCACTACGCGCCGGTCCACGGCACCCCGCCGGGCCGCCCGCGCACGGACCACAATCCGCTCGACCGGAAGGAGTACGTGCAGCGGGTGACGCGGCGGACGCGGGTGGGGTGAGTCAGCCTGCGGCCGGGCCCGTGCAGCTTTCGGGCCCGGCCCCGGCTCCCGGCCCGCTTCCGACTCCTGGCCCGGTCCCGACTTCCGGTCCGCCCCCGGCGTCGGTGCCCGTGAGTTCCCTGATCGCCCGTGCGTCCAGGAGCGTTCGCAGCCGCTCCTGGTCGGCCAGGATGTTGATCTCGACGATCCGGCCGCCCCTGACGGTGAACTCCCCGACGGAGAACGGCTTTCCCTCGTGTACGGCGAGCTGGCCCACCCGGCCGTTGACCAGGGCCAGACAGGTGGTGCCTGCC
The DNA here is from genome assembly GCF_000720475.1 of Streptomyces aureocirculatus. Taxonomy (GTDB): domain Bacteria; phylum Actinomycetota; class Actinomycetes; order Streptomycetales; family Streptomycetaceae; genus Streptomyces; species Streptomyces aureocirculatus. The sequence goes on along the minus strand of NZ_JOAP01000006.1, from coordinate 123,422 downwards.
AGCGCGGAGAACGAACGCGCCCCGGCGACCACCTCCCGCGCACCCCGCACGAACCGGGAGAGCCCCGAGACGTCGCCGCCGTCGGCCCGCAGCACCACGTCCGGGTCGAGCAGTTCGAGCAGCGCGTCGAAGTCGCCGCCGCGCGCCGCCGTCAGGAACGCCTCGACGACCTCGCGGTGGCGTGTGCGGTCCGGTCCCGGCTCCGGGGCCGTGTCGCGGACCCGGCGGCGGGCCCGGCTGGCCAGTTGCCGGGTCGCGGCCGGGGACCGCTCGACGATGGGCGCGATGTCCTCGAACGGCACCGCGAACATGTCGTGCAGCACGAACGCGAGGCGTTCCGCGGGGCCCAACGTGTCCAGGACGACGAGGAGCGCGAGCCCCACCGAGTCCGAGAGCAGCGCCTCCTGTTCGGGGTCGACGGGTTCACGACCGCCCGGCAGCGGGCTGATCTGCGGGTCGGGCACATGTGTGGCGGGCACCTCGACGTCCAGGGGCTGCTCACCCCGCTGCTTACGCGCCCGCAGCAGGTCCAGACAGACGCGGCCGACGACCGTGGTGAGCCAGCCGCCGAGGTTCTCCACCCGCTCGCCGTCGGCGCGGCTGAGCTTCAACCAGGTCTCCTGCACCGCGTCCTCGGCCTCGCTGAGGGAGCCGAGCACGCGGTAGGCGACGGCCTTCAAGCGGGGTCTGTGCTCCTCGAACCGCGCCGCCAGAAGCTCTCTTCCGTCCATCCGTCACATTCCTCCGTCGCGATCCGTCATAGCAGTGACGCACCCGCAACCTATCCGTGTACCAGGGAGACTCCGCCATGTACCCCAGCAGCAAGAACCCCGTTGCCGTGCGGCCGTCCGACTCGGGGTGGGGACGTGGCGTTCAGTCGAGCAGCACGCCGAGGGCCGGCCCCAGAGCAGCGGGTGATACCGCAGAGCGGCAGGTAATGTCGGCGCCGACGCGTGCGGCGGCGGTCTCGTAGATACGGGGGCCCGGTTTCACCACGCCGGGCAACCGCCGCGCACGCTCCGGCTCATCGCTCTCCTTCGAGTACGTCGCGCACGGTCGCCCGTATCCGTTCCTGGTCGGCGCGCACCGCCTCGTACGCGGACCGGTGCCGGTCGATGTCGCGGCGCTGCAGCTCCGCGGTGACGCTCCACCACACGCCGGCGGTGTTGTGCTCGCGCTTGCACTCGATGTCGGCGACGGCGGTGTCCCGCTCCCGTCGTGTGCGCCGGGTGTCGCCGTCCTCGCCCCTGCCCCACGCCTTGTCGCGGGAGGCGGCCTCCGGGCTCGCGTACCGCTTGAAGCCCTTGTCGGCCATGCAGTCCCCCCACGTGTCCAGGGCGCGCCGCATGCGTGCGTCCTTGGCGACCGCCTTGGCCACTGCCTCGCTGCGGTCGGCGACGTATCCCGACATGCGGGTCTCGTTCCTGACGTCCGCCTGCACGCGTCGCGTCCCGTCCTGGTCGCAGCCGCCCTTGGGTATCCCGCGTCCGCCGAAACCGTTCAGCGCCGCGTACTCCCTCTGCGTGACCAGTCGCCCCTTGGGCGCGTGCGCCTCGTAGAACTTCTTGAACGCATCACGGTCGAGGCCATAACCCCCTTTGCGTGCGGCATCGAGGTCCAGGGAGCCGTGCAGAGTCGTCGAAATGAACACGGCGTGGTGGGTTTCGGACATCGGCTCGAATTTCTGCTCGTGCCACTGCCGGGGGAAGTCGGCGAAGCCGTGGGACCTCATGCACCGCTGGGTGAGGCGGGCGACCGCCTGGTCCTGGCGGGTGTAGTCACGCGTGCTGAACTCGTAGCGAGCGTGCGGGAGCGGGGGCATGTCCTTCGTGTCGTCGATCTCGGGCACCCCGGGGCCGTGCGCCCCGCCTTCGTCCCGGCCCCCGCCGTCCTGCTCCGCCGCGCACGCCGCGAGCGCCGCCACGGCCACAACCGCGACCGCCCACCGTGCCACTCGGGCCCACCTTGTCCCTCGGGCACTCCATGTCCCTCGCGTCGCCCGCGCGCCCGCAGCCCCCCGCTTCGGCTTCATGCTCAGGACCCTAGCCGCACCCACTGACAGCGGCAGTTGCCTTCCGCCTCCGTCGTCCGGAGCGGTTCGTTCCGTTGACCGGAGCGGGCTTCACCCGGGCGGCGGATTCGGCGCCGGGTCCGGGCCCGTGTCGACGATTGGTACGGTCCCCGGGCCGTCGGCGGGTTCGGCGCCCGTAGCGGCCCCGACTTCGGGGGCGGCGGGCTTCGGCTCGGGTTTGAGGTCGCGCCGGGTCAGATGCCCGCGCTTGTGCTTGCTCTTGTGGCCGCGGGCCGCACGCGCCTTCTCCTGCGGCTCGTCGACCACGCACGCTTCGCACTCGGAGTTGCGGCAAGGAGCGGGGCCCCACACCGGGACGTACGCCCCCAGCACCTTGCGTCGTTTGATGGCCGTACCGACTGGCCGTCCGCAGTGCGTACACACGGGTTCGCTCTGCGGACGGGGGCCGGACCGGCGTCCGTCGCTGCCCATGGCCTCAGAGTAGGGCGGTTCCCCGAGGCCGGACAGTCCAGCGGTCAGTTCTGCGGGCGATTGCGGGAGTACGTACGGACGACGACACCACTGCCGAAGACCCGGGAAGAGGTCAGCTCAAACTCGCTGACCGCGGACTCCACGCCCTCGAACATCGGCATGCCCGAGCCGAGCAGCACCGGGTAGGTCTTCAGGACGAGCTCGTCGACCTCGTCGAACAACTGGCCCGCGATCCGCGCACCTCCGCACAGCCAGACGCCGAGCTCACTGTCCTCGGCCTTGAGCGCGCGGACCTTGCCGACGAGGTCGTCGGCGATGATCTCGACGTTCGGGTCGGGCGACGTGCCGAGGCTGCGCGAGGCCACGTACTCCCGCAGGTGCCCGTACGGGCTGGGCATGTTCTCGTCGAGGCCGAGCTGGTAGCTGCCCATGCCCTGGACGACGGTGTCGAACTTCTGGTTGGCCACGTCGTCGCCGAAGCCGAGGAAGCGGCGGCCGGCGGCGGAGACCGTCTCCGGGTACTCCGTCTTGAGGAACTCCAGGAACTCTTCGTCCAAGAACTTCATGAAGGAGTTGGCGTCCCCGCTCGGGTCACCGATGAACCCGTCGATGGAGACGGCGACGAAGTAGGTGAGCTTTCGCAAGCTGAATCTCTTTTCGCAGATGACAGAGGCAGGAGGGTGAAGCCGGACGGCCGGGCGGCCGCTGCACGTGGCCACCCGCCCTCGAACTACTCCGGTTATAGTGGTGCAAGTGCAGTGGTTTGACAACCCTTTTTTCGAACGAGTTCAAAAAAGTCGGCCCCGGAGACCGGATCATCCGGTTCCGAGGCCGTTTCCCGAGGCCGTTCCGCGGCTCACGTCCGAGGCCATGCCCGAGGCCGCTCCTGCGGCTCACGTCCGAGGCCATGCCCGAGCCCTACGTCCGAGGCCGTGCCCGAGGCCACGCCCCGGCCTACGTCCTGGACCCCGCGCTCACACCGTCCGCGGTTCCCGCCACATCGGCCACATCCGCGGCCCCTCCGGCAGGTCGAGTGTGCTGCCGAGATCGGCAAACCCGAGCCGCAGATACAGCTCCCTGCTGCGCGCGTTGCTCGCTTCCAAGTAGGCGTGCAGACCTTCCCGGTCGCACCGTTCGAGCACCGGGGCGACCAGCGCCGAACCCATTCCCTGCCGCTGCCGTTCCGGCTTCACGGCGATCATGTGCAGATACTGGTGCGGGCGGTCGGCCGGGTGGATCTCCGAGGTCAGTCGCCCGATCACCTCGATCCGTTCGTTGTCCGGGTCGACGGCGTGCCGTAGCAGCGCGGGCCCCTCCGCGGCGTCCTCGTGCGCGGAACCGGCGGACACCGACCACCACAGCGCGGCGGCCGAGCCGTCCTCGGCGACGTCCACATGGCCCTCCGCGAAGGCGAGATCGAGGAAGGCGCCCATCAGCGCGCCGTGCCGGTCGCGCCGCCGCCCCTCGTCCGGGAACAGCCAACTGCTCACCGGGTCCCGCATGAACGCCTCGTCGAGCAGCCGGATCACGTCCGCCCGGTCGCTCTCGCCGGCTCTCCGGATCGCCACGCCCACGACTTCTCCCCCTTCGCCCCGGCGGCTCACAACTCCCGCCCCCGCTGTGCCGCTTGCAGCCTAAGTGACCGCGTCGGGCACGACGACGGGCACCGCACCACCGGTTGACGGACCCCGCGCGACCGGTTCTCAGCGGTGGTGCGGGGCCCGTCGTCCCGTCGCGAGGCACCGGTGGCGGACACGCCGCTGCGCTGCGGCAGCGCACCCGCCCTCCTGGCGGGCGCCTCGAAACCGCCCGGCGGAGCGCCCCCTCACACGCCCCGCAGGGACTTCCTCAAGTGGTGTCCGTCATGGACTTCCTCCGGCGGGGAGGCGGACGGTGGCCGGCCGCCCGCGATGACGAGGCTTCGCCTCACCTCCACCGGCCGATCTCGACGTTCTCCAGGATGCCGAGCGCGTCCGGCACCAGGACGGCCGCGGAGTAGTACGTCGAGACCAGGTAGGAGATGATCGCCTGCTCGCTGATGCCCATGAAGCGCACTGACAGGCTCGGCTCGATCTCGTCCGGGATGCCCGCCTGATGCAGTCCGATCACGCCCTGCTCGTCCTCGCCCGTACGCATGCAGATGATCGAGGTGGTCCGCTCCTCGGTCACGGGGATCTTGTTGCACGGGAAGATGGGCACGCCACGCCAGGTGGGGATGCGGTTGCCGGACATGTCGATGCTCTCGGGCACGAGTCCGCGCTTGTTGCACTCGCGTCCGAACGCGGCGATCGCGCGCGGGTGGGCGAGGAAGAGCTTCGATCCGCGCCGACGGCTGAGCAGTTCGTCCAGGTCGTCGGGGCTCGGCACGCCGTCGTGCGGCTGCAGTCGTTGCTCGTAGTCGCAGTTGCTGAGCAGCCCGAACTCGCGGTTGTTGATCAGCTCGTGCTCCTGGCGCTCCTTCAACGCCTCGACGGTGAGCCGTAGCTGGTGCTCGGTCTGGTTCATCGGCTGGTTGTAGAGGTCGGCCACGCGCGTGTGGATGCGCAGTACGGTCTGGGCGACGCTCAGTTCGTACTCGCGTGGCCGCGACTCGTAGTCCACGTACGTACCCGGCAGGACCGCTTCCCCGACGTGGCCCGCGGAGAGGTCGATGGCCGCCTCTCCGTAGGCGTTGGTGCGCTGGGCGGGGATGGTGCGCAGGCTGTCGAGGTGTGCCTGCAGCGACTCGGAGCGCTCCGCGACCTGCTCCAGGTCCTGGCGCGGGAGGGTGAGGACCGTGCAGGCCGTCACCGCGCGCACCGAGTACTCCCAGATGGCCTCCGGGTCGATGAGTGCCTGCTCGCCGAAGTACGCGCCGTCGGCGAGTGTGCCGAGGACCGAGTCCTCGCCGTAGGGTCCTGTGCCGAGCTTCTCCGCGCGGCCGTGGGCGAGCAGGAACACCTCGTCCGCCTGGTTGCCGAACGACGTGAGGACCGCGCCGGGCTCGAACTCCCGTTGCTGGCAGCGGCGCGCCAGCTCCGTGAGCACATCCTGGTCCTCGAAGTCCCGCAGCACCGGCAGTTCACCCAGCTCGGCCGGGATCACCTCGACGCGGTCCCCGGCCTTGACGAACGTGACACGGCCGTCGCCCACGGAATAACTCGTCCTGCGGTTCACCCGATACGTGCCGCCCTGCACCTGCACCCAGGGCAGCATCCGCAGCAACCAGCGGGAGCTGATCTCCTGCATCTGCGGCGCGGACTTGGTGGTGGTGGCCAGATTCCGCGCTGCGGATGTGCCGAGACTCTGCTGCGGCCTGTCCGGCTCCGTACGGATCTCTTCGCCTACCGACATGGTGAATACCCTCCCGATCATGCGCCGACCTCGCCTGCAACCCTTTCAGCACGGTGAGTGCGGGCGCCATCACACAAACGAGCGGGAATGGATGGGCGAAGCACCGGGCAGGTGGCCGCCGGCCTGGTCAGATCCTTCGTACATTCGTCCGAGAAACCCGCGCTCAGCGCTCTGTGCGACGTCGGCGGCCGGATACCGGCCGCCGGGTGAAGGGTTTCCGGCCAACCCCTGTGTGCGGGCCGACCGGCTGACGCGGCCGCGGGGCCGGGTACGGCGGCGGGGCGGAGGGGAACTGCAAGATCCGGGCGCTCGTTCAACGGGACGAGCGCAGCGCAAGCACCATCCGCACCACATCGTCAGGAGAAGCAACATGGCAGGCTTCCTGGACCGCGCCAGAGAACAGGTGCAGCAAGGTCTCAACCAGGGCAAGCAGAAGCTGGACGACGTACAGGCGCAGCGCGCGGGAAACGACCTGCTCAAGCAGCTCGGCGCGGCCTATTACGCGGAGCGGCGCGGCAGCGGCACCCCCGACGCCACCCAGCAGGCACTCTCCGCCCTGGAGGCACATGTCGCGACCCACGGCGACGGTTTCCTGCGCGCCTGACGCCACCTCGCTGACCAGCCCTTCAATTGACCGGATCGGCTCGCACGGTGCCCGAACAGAGGGTTCGGGCACCGGCAGTTCCGGTAAGAGCTGCGTACGAGGCGGCCGCGACGGGCGACCGTCGCGCCCCGAAGGAGACGGTCATGGCCCCACCCATGTCCGCGAACAGGTTCCTGGACGTACTGGAGGACGAAGGCGTCACGGTCGTCGAGGTCGGCGACTGGCGCGAGCACAACCGCAACCATGTGGGCCCCTGGGGCCCGGTGCACGGCGTGATGATCCATCACACCGTCACCTCCGGCTCCGAGGCGACGGTGCGGCTGTGCCGCGTCGGCCACCCCTCGCTTCCCGGCCCGCTCTGCCACGGCGTCATCACCAAGGACGGCCGCGTGCACCTTGTCGGCTACGGCCGCGCCAACCACGCGGGGCTCGGCGACGACGACGTCCTGCGCGCGGTCATCGCGGAGAAGGCCCTGCCCCCGGACAACGAGGCCAACACCGACGGCAACCGCCACTTCTACGGCTTCGAGTGCGAGAACATGGGCGACGGCGAGGATCCCTGGCCCGACGCCCAGTTGGACGCCATCGAAAGAGTCTCTGCCGCCATCTGCCGTCATCACGGCTGGACGGCCCGCTCGGTCATCGGCCACCTGGAGTGGCAGCCGGGCAAGATCGACCCCAAGGGGTTCACCATGGGCGCGATGCGGGACCGTATCCACGAGCGGCTGAAGTAGCGGCGGCACACCAATGGAGGGCACGCGAGGGACAATGGCGGGGTGTCCTCCACCCCGCCCGCGTCCGAGCTGAGCCCCCGGCTCCCCACTCCGCTCCAGCCGGTCACGGACCCCCGTTTCGAGGCCCGCGGCCTGCGGCTGCTGCTCAAGCGCGACGACCGGATACACCCCGACCTGCCCGGCAACAAGTACCGCAAGCTCGTCCTCAACCTCGAGCGGGCCCGTGCCAGGGGGCATCACACGCTGCTGACCTTCGGCGGCGCCTACTCCAACCACCTGCGGGCCACCGCCGCCGCGGGCCGTCTCCTGGGCTTCGGTACGGTCGGGATGGTCCGCGGCGACGAGTTGGCCGACCGCCCCCGCAACGCTTCCCTCGCCCGGTGCGAGGCGGACGGCATGCGTCTGCACTTCATCGACAGATCGACGTACCGCCAAAAGGCCGAGCCGGAGGTCCTGGCCAGGCTCCAGGGGCAGACGGCCACCGAGGACGCGTACGTCATCCCCGAAGGCGGCAGCAACGCCCTCGCCGTCCAGGGGTGCGCGGCCCTCGGCGCGGAGCTGCGCGGCCACACGGACGTCGCGGCCGTCGCCTGCGGCACCGGAGGCACCCTCGCGGGCCTGGCGGCGGGCCTCGGCCCCGGCCAGCGCGCGCTCGGCATACCCGTGCTCAAGGGCGGCTTCCTGGGCTCCGGGACGGCTGCGCTGCAGCGCGCCGCGTTCGGCGTTCCCGGGACCAACTGGACTCTCGACGACCGCTTCCACTGCGGCGGCTACGCCCGCACCACCGCGGAACTGAACGCCTTCGCTGACGACTTCGAGGACCGGCACGGCCTTCCTGTAGAGCGGATCTACGTCGCCAAGCTCCTGTACGCGCTGACCGCACTCTCCGAAGAGGGCGCCTTCGCCCCGGGGACCAGGGTCACGGCTGTCGTCACCGGCACCCCGCCGGTCGCGTGACCCCGCCTCAGTCCTCGACCTCCCGGTGGGCGGCCGCCTCCTCCAGGTCCAGCTTGCGCAGCAGCGTCCGCAGCATCTCGTCGTCGATGCGCCGCTCGTCCCGCATGCGCACGAACACCTCGCGCTCGGCGGCGATCGCCTCGCGCGCCAGTCTGCGGTAGGTGGCGTCCGCCGTCTCCCCCGTCACCGGGTTGGGCTGGCCGAGGCGCTCCCACACCGCGTTGCGGCGCCGTTCGAGAACGGTGTTCAGGCGGTCCTGGAGGGGCCCTGGCAGGCTGTTGCGCTCGTCCTCCATCAGGTCCCGCAGCCGGGCCTCCGCGGCCTGGGAGGCGGCGTTCTGCGCCTGCGCCTCGGCCAGCGTCTGCTCCTGGGCGTCCCTGCCCGGCAGTTTCAGGACCCCGATCAGCCACGGCAGCGACAGGCCCTGCACCACCAGCGTCCCGATGACCGTGGTGAAGGTCAGGAAGAGCACGAGGTTGTGCGCGGGGAAGGGCTCGTCGTGCTCGGTCACCAGCGGGATCGAGAACGCGATCGCCAGCGACACCACACCGCGCATCCCGGCCCAGCCGACGATCAGCGGCCGCCGCCAGTCCAGGTCGCCCTCGCGCTCCCGGATCCGGGCCGACATCGCGCGCGGAAGGTACGTCGCGGGATACGACCACACGAAGCGCACCAGCACGACGCACACGAACACCGCGACGGCGTACCAGACCGCCTGTCCCACGCTGTACTCGCCGAGCTCCCCGAGCACGACCGGCAACTGGAGGCCGATGAGCGCGAACACCGCCGACTCCAGGAGGAACCCCACGACCTTCCACACCGCGGCCTCCTGGAGCCGCGTCTCGAAGTCGACCTGCCAGGAACGGTGCCCCAAGTAGAGGGCCACCACGACCACGGCGAGCACTCCGGAGGCATGCACCTGTTCGGCGGCCGCGTACGCGACGAAGGGGATCAGGAGCGACAGGGTGTTCTGCAGCAGCGCCTCCTTCAGGTGGGTGCGCAGCCAGTGGAGGGGCACCATCAGGAGGAGCCCCACCCCGACCCCGCCCACGGCCGCCACGAGGAACTCCTCGATGCCGCCGGCCCAGCTCGCGCCCTCGCCGACGGCCGCCGCGAGCGCCACCTTGTAGGCGGTGATCGCCGTCGCGTCGTTCACCAGGGACTCGCCCTGGAGGATCGTGGTGATGCGTGAGGGCAGTCCCACGCGGCGCGCGATGGCGGTCGCCGCGACGGCGTCCGGCGGCGCGATCACCGCCCCCAGGACGAGGGCCGCGGTCAGCGGGAGGTCGGGGATCAGCAGATAGGCGAGCCAGCCGACGACCAGCGTCGCGAACAGAACGTAACCGACCGACAGGAGCGCGACGGGCCTGACGTTGGCCCGCAGGTCCAGATACGAGCTCTCCAGGGCGGCCGTGTGCAGCAGCGGCGGCAGGATCAGCGGCAGCACCACGTGCGGGTCGAGGTGGTAGTCCGGCACCCCCGGCACGTACGCGGCGATCAGCCCGGCGCCGACAAGGAGCAGGGGCGCCGGCACCGGAGTGCGCCGCGCGGCACCGGCCACGGCGGCGCTCGCGGCGATCAGCGCCACCAGGGGCAATACGTCCATCGGCAAGGTCCTCCGCCGTCCGCTCTCCCGTCGTAACCTGGCCATCATGAACGAGTGCTCGCACGTCAGCGCGCTGCCCCACCCCGAACCAGCACCCCTGAGCGAAACGTGCCGGGAGTGCCTCGCGGCCGGGAGCCACCCCGTACAACTGCGGTTGTGCCTCAGTTGCGGGCACGTCGGCTGCTGCGACTCCTCGCCCTTCCGGCACGCGACGGCGCACTTCGAGGAGACCGGGCATCCGGTGATGCGAACTTTCGAACCCGGCGAGGACTGGCGTTGGTGTTTTGTCGACGGTTCGATCGTCTGAGGCGTGGGTACGTCAACCCGACGCTCGTTCTTTCCAATTGGGCCCGCAAAACCCCTAGCCACTGTCCGTACCCGTAGGCTTACTATGAGTGACAGCAACGGGGCGGGGTCCCCGGGACACGGAACTGAGCAGCGAGGTAGCGTCACCGCTTGAATACGTGGGGCGTCACCCGTGTGACCCAGTCCGGACCACCGTGACACGGCGGCCGGAGCCCCGAAAATGCTTGTACCACCTTGGAGGTGAGGGTGTCCCAGATCGCAGGCGAGCCCGGGAATCAGGACTTCGTGGAGGTCCGCCTTCCGGCTGCGGGTGCCTACCTGTCGGTGCTGCGTACGGCCACGGCCGGCCTCGCGGCGCGCTTGGACTTCACCCTGGACGAGATCGAGGACCTCCGCATCGCTGTCGACGAGGCCTGCGCGATCCTGCTCCAGCAGGCCGTGCCCGGCTCGGTGCTCAGCTGCGTCTTCCGGCTCGTGGACGACTCCCTGGAGGTGACCGTTTCGGCACCCACCACGGACGGCCGTGCCCCGGAGCGCGACACCTTTGCCTGGACTGTCCTGTCAGCGCTCGCAGGCATGGTCGACTCCTCGGTCGCCGACGACAAGACCGTTTCGATCAGCCTCTACAAAAAGCGCGGCGCGGGACCCGGGCCGGCGTGAGGAACGGGGACGGGCCGGTGCGGGACGACGAGCGCGGCACACGTGACACACACGGTCTGCCCGCCCGCGGCAGGGGCGGCACGCGTCCGGCCACCGGGCGCGGTCCGATGCAGCCGGGGCCTGCCGCCCCGGGCGGCATCCCCGAGCAGCAGGCGAGGCCGCACCCACAGGATCCGGAGCAGCCGGGTCCACCGACGGGCGGGACGATGAGCGAGCACGAGCAGCACAGCCGGCACGATCCACGGGACCGCAGCGGCGCGCGAGCGATGTTCGTGAACCTGCGCTCGCTGAATGACGGCAGCCCGGAGTACGCGGAGCTGCGCAATCAGCTCGTCCGCATGCATCTGCCGCTCGTGGAGCACCTGGCGCGCCGCTTCCGCAACAGAGGCGAGCCTCTGGACGATCTGACCCAGGTCGCCACGATCGGCCTGATCAAGTCGGTGGACCGCTTCGACCCGGACCGTGGCGTGGAGTTCTCCACGTACGCCACCCCGACGGTCGTCGGTGAGATCAAGCGCCACTTCCGCGACAAGGGCTGGGCGGTGCGGGTGCCGCGGCGTCTTCAGGAGCTGCGCCTGGCCCTGACCACGGCGACGGCCGAGCTTTCCCAGTTGCACGGCCGCTCCCCCACGGTGCACGAGCTGGCGGAGAAACTGGCGATCTCCGAAGAGGAGGTCCTGGAGGGCCTGGAGTCGGCCAACGCCTACTCCACGCTGTCGCTCGACGTCCCGGACACGGACGACGAGTCACCGGCCGTCGCGGACACCCTCGGCGCCGAGGACGAGGCCCTGGAGGGCGTCGAGTACCGCGAGTCCCTCAAACCGCTCCTGGAGGACCTGCCGCCGCGCGAGAAGCGGATCCTGCTGCTGCGGTTCTTCGGGAACATGACGCAGTCGCAGATCGCGCAGGAGGTCGGCATCTCGCAGATGCACGTGTCGCGGCTGCTGGCCCGCACCCTCGCGCAGTTGCGCGAGAAGCTCCTTGTGGAGGAGTGAGCGCCTCCCGAGCGGGTCGGCTTCCCGAACAGGTTGCCGCCGCAGAGCGGCGCTGAGGGCGGCGAGGTCTTCCTCGCCGCCCTCAGCCGTTCGTCACCCCCGCACGCGGAGGCGACACCACCGCACGCCTTTTCGATGGGAGCTACTTGCCGCCCTCTTGTGCACTGCCGGGGCCGGTGATGCCGAGCGCCTCGGTCGTCGCGGGGTTGACGAGCAGGACGAGCGTGGCGACCGCGACCCCGGCGAGCGCGATGCCGCCGGGGATCATCGCGCTGTCCGCCTGGAGCAACTGCCAGGCCACGGGCAGCGCCATGATCTGCGTGATGATGGCCGGCCCCCGCGCCCAGCGGCGCAGCCGGAGCAGCCCGCGCGCGGCGAGCAGCGGAAGGAGCGCGAGGACGAGCAGCGTGATGCCGCCCGTCGTCGCCTGCCGCGGGTTGTCGGGTTCGCCCGCGAGGCCCATCACGAGCATGTAGGCACCGCCGACGACGAGGGCCAGGCCCTCCAGCGCGGTGAGCGCCGCGGCGGCCGTGAGGCGCCCGGGGCGGGGGCCCGACGCGGGGGCTTCGGGGGTGGTCTTCGGCTCAGTGCTCACGCATCGAGGGTAGCCCCGGGCATCCGGAGCCCGGCACCTCGGTGGGGTCCGCGCAAGACCTCGGTCTGGGCCAGGTACAGACCGCTAGGTAGTCTGCTGCGCATGCGTGCACTTCTCGTGGTCAACCCGGCGGCTACTACTACCAGTGCGCGCACCCGTGACGTACTGATCCACGCCCTCGCGAGCGAGATGAAGCTGGAAGCGGTCACTACGGAGTACCGCGGTCACGCCCGCGACCTCGGCAGGCAGGCCGCGGAGAGCGAGGACATCGAGCTGGTCGTGGCCCTCGGCGGCGACGGCACCGTCAACGAAGTCGTCAACGGTCTGCTGCACAACGGCCCCTCTCCGGAGAACCTGCCCCGCCTCGCCGTGGTCCCCGGGGGTTCGACCAATGTGTTCGCCCGCGCCCTGGGGCTGCCGAACGACGCCGTCGAGGCGACCGGCGCCATTCTGGACGCGCTGCGTGAGGGAAGCGGACGGACAGTGAGCCTCGGCCGGGTCTCGGGCACCCCGGGCACGGAGGACGAAGCGGTGCCGCCGCGCTGGTTCACGTTCGCGGCGGGGCTGGGATTCGACGCCGGCGTGGTGGGCCGGGTCGAGCAGCACCGGGAGCGCGGCAAGCGCTCGACGCACGCCCTCTACGTGCGCCAGGTAGTACGCCAATTCCTCGGCGAGAGCGACCGCCGGCACGGTTCGATCACGCTGGAGCGGGCAGGCGAACAGCCGGTCACCGACCTCGTGATGTCCATAGTCTGCAACACCTCCCCCTGGTCCTACCTGGGCAATCGTCCGTTGTACGCGTCTCCGAAGGCGTCCTTCGACACGGGCCTGGACGTGCTCGGTCTCAAGCGGCTCTCGACCGCTTCGGTGGCCCGGTACGGCACGCAGTTGCTGCGCTCGACGCCCGAGCGCGGACCGCACGGAAAGAACGCGGTGGCGCTGCACGACCTGACGGACTTCACCTTGCATTCGAAGGTGCCCCTGCCCCTTCAGATGGACGGCGACCACCTGGGGCTGCGGACGAGCGTGACGTTCACAGGCGTACGCCGTGCACTGCGTGTGATTGTGTGAGTGGAAGGGCCTAAAGTCCTTTCACTCGAACGTTTAGGCCAGGATCCACCCCATGGAAGTACGGCTGTGACTCAGTCGACACCGAGGAATCAAAAAAAACTTTCCGGAAGGGGTTGTATCCGTCGCCGAGGTTTGCGAATCTCTACATGGCGATCGGGACGGCCCGCAACACCGGCCTCTACAAATCGCCAGAACCCCTCCTCTCACCACAAGGTCCACACCAGGCAACTGGGAGTCGGCCCTTCCCGCGCGGGGGGATTCGTGAAAGCGTTCACATTCACAAGCAATCTTCATGTATGACCAAGGAGAGGTAGCAGCCATGGACTGGCGTCACAACGCCGTTTGCCGCGAGGAAGACCCCGAGCTGTTCTTCCCCATCGGCAACACCGGTCCTGCGCTGCTGCAGATCGAGGAAGCCAAGGCCGTATGCCGTCGCTGCCCCGTCATGGAGCAGTGCCTGCAGTGGGCGCTCGAGTCCGGCCAGGACTCCGGCGTCTGGGGTGGCCTCAGCGAGGACGAGCGCCGCGCAATGAAGCGCCGCGCCGCCCGCAACCGGGCGCGCCAGGCCAGCGCCTGACGCCCACGCCCCCTTACGAGCCCGAGCTTGGCGGCGCGTGTGCCTGACGGTGTTCATCCGTAGACAGCGCGTACGCAACCCCCGCCCCCGAGCCGCAGCCGCGCAGTACCCCCCGATGCGCATCGCAACGTGAGCAAGAAGCCCCTGACCTACCCGGTCCGGGGCTTCTTGCTGTGCTGACTGCTGCGCTCCCTGTGTGCCTTTCGCAGTGCGTATTGCCGTGGGTTCTACTGCGCGCGTGGCCGGGACGTTCACATACCGTCACCGTGGCGGCCGTTTGCGACCGCCACCATCTGCTCCTCAAAAGGCCCCGAGGGGTCGGTGTCGGCTACTTGTCGCCGCGCACCGGAATGTCGAGAACCACCCGAGTGCCCCGTTCCGGCGCCCTGACCATGTCGAACGTGCCGCCCAGCTCGCCCTCGACGAGGGTGCGCACGATTTGCAGGCCCAGGTTGCCCGAGCGATGCGGGTCGAAGCCGGCGGGCAGGCCGACCCCGTCGTCATGGACGGTGATCAGGAGCCGGGCCTCCTTCGCGGTGCCGCCGCGGACCGCGGAGACCTCGACGCTGCCCGTGTCCCCCTGCGCGAAGCCGTGCTCCAGGGCGTTCTGCAGGATCTCCGTAAGCACCATCGACAGCGGCGTCGCGACTTCGGCGTCGAGAATGCCGAAGCGTCCGGTGCGCCGGCCCGTCACCGTACCGGGCGAGATCTCCGCGACCATGGCGAGGACGCGGTCGGCGATCTCGTCGAACTCCACCCGCTCGTCCAGGTTCTGGGACAGTGTCTCGTGGACGATCGCGATCGAGCCCACCCGGCGCACCGCCTCCTCCAGGGCCTCGCGCCCGGAGACGGAGTCGATGCGGCGCGCCTGAAGCCTCAGCAGTGCCGCGACCGTCTGGAGGTTGTTCTTCACCCGGTGGTGGATCTCCCGGATGGTGGCGTCCTTGGTGATCAACTCACGCTCTCGGCGGCGTAGTTCCGTAACGTCCCGCAGCAGCACCAGCGAACCGATCCGCGGCCCCTTGGGCTTGAGCGGGATGGCACGCAACTGGATCACGCCGTCGCCGCCCTCGATCTCGAACTCGCGGGGTGCCCAGCCGCTGGCGAGCTTGGTCAGGGCCTCGTCCACCGGGCCCCTGGAGGGAGCGAGTTCGGCGGTGGCCGTGCCGAGGTGGTGCCCCACGAGGTCGGCGGCGAGTCCGAGACGGTGGTACGCGGACAGGGCGTTCGGCGATGCGTACTGGACGACGCCGTCCGCGTCCAGGCGCAGCAGACCGTCGCCCACGCGCGGGGACGCGTCCATGTCGACCTGCTGCCCCTCGAACGGAAACGATCCTGCGGCGATCATCTGCGCCAGGTCGGAGGCCGACTGCAAATAGGTGAGTTCGAGCCGCGAAGGGGTGCGCACCGTGAGGAGGTTGGTGTTGCGGGCGATGACTCCGAGGACGCGCCCCTCCCTGCGCACG
Source organism: Streptomyces aureocirculatus (assembly GCF_000720475.1). Lineage (GTDB taxonomy): Bacteria > Actinomycetota > Actinomycetes > Streptomycetales > Streptomycetaceae > Streptomyces > Streptomyces aureocirculatus. Next base: position 108,015 of record NZ_JOAP01000006.1, on the reverse strand, counting down.
GGGATGGACTCGACGCGCACCGGGACCTCTTCGCGCCACTCCGGGTCGCCCTCGCGCACGATGCGGCCCTCGTCGAGCGCCGCGTCGAGCAGCGGCCGGCGGCCGCGCGGGACCAGGTGGCCGACCATGTCGTCCTGGTAGGAGGTCGGTCCGGTGTTGGGCCGCATCTGCGCGACGGAGACATAGCGCGTGCCGTCGCGCGTGGGCACCCACAGCACGAGGTCGGCGAAGGAGAGATCGGAGAGCAGTTGCCACTCCGAGACCAGCAGATGCAGCCACTCGAGGTCGGAGTCGCCGAGGGCCGTGTGCTGGCGTACGAGGTCGTTCATGGAGGGCACGTCTGCGAGCGTACCCGGCGTTTCCGGCCGTACCCGGCGGCCCCGACTGTACCTGCCTGCGCTTGGCGGCTCCGCTGTATCCGCCTGTGCCCAGCTCTGCTCGACTGTGCCCGCCCGTCCTGGCTGTGCCTTCATCTACTGGCGGCCCCGGACGGACCTCGCGGCGCCGGACGGACCTGGCAGTCCCGGACGGACCACTGTGGCCCCGGGAGTCCCGACAGGCCGCGGCGCCGGGGCGGGACCCTCAACCCGACCCCAACACCGCAGCCCTTCAGGTGCATCGACGACCGGAATGTGCGGTACCAGCCGCCGATTCGGGAGAACCCGGCGCGGTCAGGGCAGAGAGCGCCGGCTCCTCGATCCGCTCTTCTGTGCGGGAAGAGCGGGGCTTTACTCCCGCATTGTGGACTAGACCATTCTCCCATGTCTATGTGCGGGGAGCGGTTTGTTGTCGGATCTTCCTCCAGTCGGGTTTCCGGTCCCCGCTTCGGGCTGCGCCGCCGCGAAGTCCGTTTTCCGGAGCCGGTCGGCGGCGGTCGGCGGCGACCGGAAGCCGCCCCGAAGCTGCCCCGGGGCCGACTTCTGGGCCAACCCCGTGCCGATCCTGTACTGACCCGAGGGTGACCCGGTCAGACCGTCGGCCAGCCCCGCATCGCCAGGTCGACGACGGCGTCCAGGTCCTGTCTGCTGGCGCCGTCGCGGGACTGCTGCGAGAGCCCTTGGAAGACCGCGCCCACATAGCGGGCCAGGCGCGCGGCGTCCGCGTCCCCGGGCAGTTCCCCGGCGTCGACGCCCTGCTGGATGCGGGCCGCGAAGGTCGCGATGTTCGCGTTGCGCTGCGCGCGCAAGGTCTGCTCGATCTCCGGGGTCGTGCAGTTGGTCGCCGCGTGAATGACCATGCAGCCATGCGGGTGGCCGGGCTCGGTGAAGACCGCGGCGGCCTCGCGCAGGACACGCTCCATCGCGGCACGGGCCGTCGGCTCCTCCGCCAGCGCGCGACCGCCGAAGGCACCGTACGAGCCCGCGTAACGCACCAGGACCTCCTCGAACAAGGTCCGCTTGTCGCCGAAGGCGGCATACAGACTCGGGGCTCCGATGCCCATCTCGCGGGTGAGGTCGGAGACGGTCGTCGCCTCGTACCCGTGCTCCCAGAACTGGCGCAGGGCCTTCTCCAGGGCCGTGTCCCGGTCGAAGGAGCGCGGTCTGCCTCGCTGTTTCGTCGCCATGGAAAAAATTCTATAGCGCCCGCTAGAAAAGCGGGAGCGAGTCGGGTACGGTTTTTGTGTAGCGGACGCTAGAGAAAGACGGAAGACGGGGGGCTGGTCATGAGCGCAGCGGGGACAGGTACGCCGGAGACTCGTGCAGCGGGGACGGGTACGACGAGCATGCGTGCGGCGGACATGGGCGCGGCGGAGACGGGTGCGGCGGCGGTGGCCGGGACGGCCGGTGGACGGCTGGTCGGCAGGACCGCTCTGGTCACGGGCGGCAGCCGGGGCATCGGGCGGGGCATCGCCGAGCGACTGGCGCAGGACGGCGCGCGGGTCGGCGTGCACTACGGAAGCAACGAGGCCGCGGCGAAGGAGACGGTGGCGGCGATCGAGCGGTCCGGCGGCTCCGCGTTCGCGATCGGCGCGGAGCTGGGCGTGCCCGGCGACGCGGCAGCGCTGTGGGCGGCCTTCGACGCCCATGCGGACGGCCTGGACATCCTGGTGAACAACGCAGGGGTCGGTACGTCACGGCCGTTCGCGGACACGGACGAGGCGGAGTACGACCGATTGTTCGCGGTGAACGCCAGAGCTCCGTACTTCATCACCCGTCTCGGCACGGAGCGACTGCGGGACGGCGGACGCATCATCAACATCTCGTCGGGCGTCTCCCACGCGGCCGTGCTGCCGGACATCATGACGTATGCCATGACGAAGGGTGCTCTCGACGTCTTCACGCGGAACCTGTCCAAGGTGCTCGGCCCCCGCGGCATCACGGTCAACGCGGTGGCGCCCGGCATCGTGGACACGGACGTCAACGCCGCCTGGCTGCGCGGTGAGGAGAACAAGGACGCGTGGGCGGGCGCGGCGGCGATGTCGGCCCTGGGCAGAGTCGGAACGACGCAGGACATAGCCGATGTGGTCGCTTTCCTCGCCTCGCCGGACGGACGGTGGGTGACGGGTCAGTGGATCGACGCGACGGGAGGATCACTGGCCTGATCATGGGCCTGATCACTGGCCTGAGCGAACACCCCGGCCGGGCCCGGCCGGGCCCCCGCCCTCGGACCGCTCACCGAGTCTCCGTCACCTTCGCCAGCGCCCGCGGCGCGTCCGGGTCCTGGCCGCGGGCGATCGTGACCTCGTGGGCGAGCAGTTGCAGGGGGATGATCTCCAGGATCGGCTGGACCTCCTCGGGTACGCCCTCCGTGGGCAGGACGAACCCGGCGGACGCCTGCTCGACCTGGCGCTTGGGGCCGATGACCACGAGGTCGGCGCCGCGTCCGCGCAGCCGGTCCAGGACGGGTTGCAGCGCCTCCCCTCCTCTGCCGTCCGGGACTACGGCGATGACAGGCGAGATGTTGTCGACCATGGCGAGGGGGCCGTGCAGAAGGTCGGCGCCGGAGTAGGCGAGGGCGGGGATGTAGCTGGTCTCCATCAGTTTGAGGGCGGCTTCCTTGGCGGTGGGATAGCCGTAGCCGCGGGAGGTGATCACCATGCGTTCGGCGAAGCGGTAACGGGCGGCGAGGGTCCGGACCTCCTGCTGGCGGGCCAGCAGGTCGGCGGCGAGTCCGGGCAGGGGGCGTGCCGCGGCGCCGTCGCCGTCGCACAGGCCCTCGACGAAGAGATAGAGGGCGAGCAGGGACGCCGTGTAGGTCTTCGTGGCGGGCAGGGCCTTCTCCGGGCCCGCGAGGATATCGATGTGGTGCTCGGAGACGGCGGCCAGTGGGGAGTCGGGGTTGTTGGTGACCGCGAGGGTGAGGGCGCCGGCCTCACGGGCGGCCTGAGTGGAGGCCACCAGGTCCGGTGAGCCGCCGGACTGGCTCACGGTGATGACCAGTACGCCCCTGAGGTCGGGTTTGGCGCCGTAGGCCGTGGTCGTGGACATGGAGGTGAGGCCGCAGGGCAGCCCGAGGCGGACTTCGAGAAGGTACTTGGCGTACAGGGCGGCGTTGTCCGAGGTGCCGCGGGCGGTGAGCAGCACGAAGCGGGGGCTGCGGGCGGCGACCCGGGCGGCGGTCTCGCGGATCTTCGGGGCGCCGGTGCCGAGGAGCCGCCGCAGGACATCGGGCTGCTCGGCCATCTCGCGGGACATGATGCGACCGGGCTGCTCACGGTAGGTGGAGGACGACGTCACAGTCATGACTCCCACTGTGCTTGCTCCTGGGCGGGAGCGCTTGCCCACCCGGGAAGTGTGGATTTACCCGAGCGCCACCCCCAGCACCGCCCCAGCACTACTCCAGCACTGCTCAGCCCCAGCACTGCCTGAGCGCCATGGCGCCCTCCCCGGAGCCTCCCGGGCGGGCCCGCGCGCCCGCGCAGGCCACCGCTCCCGCGAGCCGCCGCAATCCAGCCCTCCCGGGGGCCGCGCTTCGTCCTCCCGACCCGATCGGGTGCAGTCCCGGGGAGGGCGCGGTGGGGTGAGGTGCGGTCCCAGGGTGGGGCCTAGTTCGGGGCGCGGGTGGGGCCTGAGGCCTGATACGGGGAGACGGGAGGGACCCGATACGGGGAAACGGACGGGACCCGATACGGGGAGACGGACGGGACCCGATATGGGGGGCGGGAAAGGTGCGGGGCGGGGCGGGGGTGGGGGTGGGGAAGCGTGTGTCGGGGCGAGGGGGCTCTGCTAGATTGGTCTATACCACACTGCGGGCGTACCTCCCCTCCTCCCCTACTCCAGATCGGCAGGCACAGCGTGGAAGTTGTCATCGTCCCGGACGCCAAGGCAGGCGGCGAGCTCATCGCGGAGGCCATGGCCGCCCTGGTTCGCCGCAAGCCCGAGGCCCTGCTCGGTGTCGCCACCGGCTCGACCCCGCTGCCCATCTACGAGGCGCTGGCGGCTAAGGTCCGCGAGGGTGAGGTTGACGCCTCGCGGGCGCGGATCTGTCAGCTCGACGAGTACGTGGGGCTGCCGGTCGGGCACCCGGAGTCGTACCGCTCGGTGGTGCTGCGGGAGGTCGTGGAGCCGCTCGGGCTGAGCGAGTCGGCGTTCATGGGTCCGGACGGGAGCGCGGAGGACGTGCAGGGCGCGTGCGAGGCGTACGACCGGGCGCTCGCGGAGGCGGGCGGGGTCGACCTGCAACTTCTGGGGATCGGTACCGACGGGCACATCGGGTTCAACGAGCCCTGTTCGTCGCTGGCCTCGCGTACGCGGATCAAGACGCTGACCGAGCAGACGCGGGTGGACAACGCGCGGTTCTTCGAGGGTGACATCGAGCAGGTGCCGCACCACGTCATCACGCAGGGCATCGGCACGATCCTGGAGGCGCGGCACCTGGTGCTGCTCGCCACGGGTGAGGGCAAGGCGGACGCGGTGGCGGCGACCGTGGAGGGGCCGGTGGCCTCCGTGGTGCCCGCGTCCGCGCTGCAATTGCACCCGCATGCGACGGTGGTCGTGGACGAGGCGGCCGCGTCCAAGTTGAAGCTGGCGGAATACTTCCGGCACACCTACGCCAACAAGCCTGGTTGGCAGGGGCTCTAGACTTCCGGCCGGTACGCGGCGAACGGCGCCGGGCTCCCCCGCGGGTGGGGAGCCCGGCGCCGTTCTGCGTCGGTGCGTCAGGACCGGTCAGGACCAGTCAGGGCCGATCAGGAGCCGGTCAGGACCTCCGCTGCCGCTTGGCCGCAGACGCGGGCCGCGCCGTGGGTGGCGATGTGGAGGGCGCCGGTCGGCTTGGCCTGGGGTACGCCCATCTCGATGACGACGGTGTCGGGGCGGGCGGTGAGGAGGTGGTCGACGGCGGCTGCCATCCACGGGTGGCGGTGGGCGTCGCGGACGACGGCGACGATGCGCCGCTCCCCCGCCGCGGCAAGCGCGTCGGCGCCCGCGCGGTCACCGGTGAAGGAGCCGGTCTCGGTGCCAGGCAGACGGCGGGTGAGTTCGGCGGCCACGCCCCAGGGGGTCTCGTCGCCGACGGCGATGTTGGCGACGGGAGTGAAGGCGGCGACGTACGGGGTGCCGGTGAGGGGACCCGCGTAGATCTCGGTGTGGGTGACGGTGAGGGCACGGCGGGCCGCGCGCAAGCCGATCTCGGGGTCGGCGGCACCGGCCGGGCCTGACGCCCGGGAGGCGGAGGTCCAGTCGGCGAGCGCGCGCACCCGGGCGGCAGCGTCGGCGAGGCGCTCCTCGGGGAGTTCGCCCGCGCGGACCGCGGCCACGAGGGCGTCGCGCAGCCGCAGGACCGTGAGTTCGTCGTGCAGACCGCCGCCCACGCAGATCGCGTCGCAGCCCGCGGCGACGGCGAGGACGGTGCCGCGCTCGATTCCGTACGCCCCGGAGATGGCCCGCATCTCGATGCCGTCCGTGACGATCAGGCCGTCGAAGCCGAGTTCGCCGCGGAGCAGGTCGGTGAGGACGCGGCGGGACAGGGTGCCCGGCAGGTCCGGGTCGAGGGCCGGGACGCTGATGTGGGCGCTCATCACCGCGCGGGTGCCGGCGGTGATCGCGGCGCGGAACGGGGCGAGTTCGCGGGCGTTCAGGACGTCCGTGTCGGCGTCGATGCGCGGCACCGCGTGATGCGAGTCGACCGCGGTGTCGCCATGACCGGGGAAGTGCTTGGCGCAGGCGGCGACGCCCGCGGACTGCATGCCCTCGATGTAGGCGGCGGTGTGCCGGGCGACCAGGGCGGGGTCGGCGCCGAAGGAGCGTACGCCGATGACCGGGTTGCCCGGGTCGGAGTTGACGTCGGCGGACGGCGCCCAGTTGAAGGTGACGCCGCAGTCCGCGAGGCGGCGGCCGAGTTCGGCGGCGACGCCACGGGTCAGGTCCGGGTCGTCCACGGCGCCGAGGGCGTGGTTGCCGGGGAAGGAGGAGCCGGTGCGCACCTCCAGGCGGGTGACGTCACCGCTCTCCTCGTCGATGGCGACCACGATGTCCTCGCGCTCGGCCCGCAACTGGGCGGTGAGCGCGGCGACCTGCTCGGGGGTCTGGATGTTGCGGCCGAAAAGACCCACGGAGGCGAGGCCCTCGCCGATGCGGCGCAGCACCCAGTCGGGCGCGGTGGTGCCACCGAAGCCGGGCTGGAGCACGGCCAGGGCGTCGCGCGTCAGCGAGTCCTGCGCCCCCGCCGAACGGGAGCCGGACGCCCCCGCGGAACGGGAGCCGAAGCCCGACGAGCCCGCGGAACGGGAGCCGGACGCCCCCGAGGAACGGGAACCCGACGCCCCCGCCGAGTCGGAACCGGCGCCGGGGCCGGAGCCGGACGCCCCCGAGGAACGGGAGCCGGACGTGCCTGCGGAAGTGGAAGTCATGGTGCGTTAACCCTTCACGGCGCCGTCGGTCAGGCCGGCCACGGCCCTGCGCTGGAGGAAGACGAAGAGGATCAGGATCGGGATGGCGAACAGCGAGGCCGCGGCCATGGTGGCGCCCCAGTCGTCGCCGAAGTTGGTCTGGAAGCTGGACAGCCACACCGGCAGGGTCTTGGACCCCGCTTCCTTGTTGAGCACGAGGACCAGCGGGAACTCGTTCCAGGCGGTGATGAAGCCGAACAGCGACGTCGACATCAGGCCCGGCGCGAGCAGCGGCAGGATCACCCGGCGGAAGGCCTGCATCCGGGTGCAGCCGTCGACCATGGCGGACTCCTCCAACTCCCTCGGCACGGCGGCGACGAAGCCGCGCAGCGTGAGGAGCGTGAAGGGCAGGATCATCACCATGTAGAACAGGGTCAGCGGGATCAGGCTGTTCAGCATGTCCGCGTCGCGCACGATGATGTAGATCGCGATGACCATGACTTCCCACGGCGCCATCTGCGCCAGCATGAAGCCGATGATGAAGCCGCGCCGGCCCTTGAAGCGCATCCGGGCGAGGGCGAACGCCGCGGTCACGCCGATGATGAGGGAGAAGACGACCGCGAGAATCGTCACGGTGAGGGAGTTGCCGACCATGGTCCAGAAGTTGTCGGCGTCCATCGCCTTCTTGAAGTGCTCAAGAGTGGCGTCGGCCGGGAACCAGACCGGGTCCTCGGCGATGATGTCGCCGGTCGGCTTGAAGGCCGTCGCGAACATCCAGTACACGGGGAAGACGCAGAAGACGAAGAGTACGACGGCGACCAGGTTGGGCCAGAGACGGCCCATCAGCGAGCGCTTCACAGCTCGTCCTCCTCTTGCTTGAGCACGATCCTCAGGTAGAACGAGGTGATGGCCAGCAGGATGACGATGGTGAGCAGCGCGATGGCGGCACCCATGCCGAAGTGCTGGTTGCCCATGCCCTCGATGTAGGCGTAGACGGGAAGGATCTCGGTGAGCCGGTCCGGGCCGCCCTCATTGATCGTGAAGACCTGCACGAACGCCTTGAAGACCCAGATGATCTCCAGGAAGGTCGTGGCGTAGAGGAAGGGCCGCAGATACGGCAGCGTCACCTGGGTGAACTGCTTCCAGGCCCCGGCGCCGTCCAGCGACGCGGCCTCGTACAGCTCATTGGGGATGGTGGTCGTGGCGGCGTACAGGTTGATCGCCACGAAGGGGATGGACATCCAGACGATGAGCAGCAGGACGACGAAGAAGGTCGAGTACTGCGTGGCCAGCCAGTCGTGGTCGGCCATGGACTCGAAGCCGATCTTGGTGAGCATCCAGTTGACGACGCCGAAGCGCTGTGCGAACAGCCACTGGTAGACCGTGCTCGCCGCGACGACGGGCATCGCCCAGGCGAGTACGAGGCCCACCAGGAGGAAGGTGCGCATCCTCCGGCCGAGGCGCGCGAGGAGGAGTCCGACCAGGGTGCCGATGATCATGATCAGCACGACGTTGAGGGCGGTGAAAGCGACCGAGCGGCCGGTGACCCGCCAGAACTCCTCGCCGGTGAGGACCTCTTTGTAGTTGTCGAATCCGTTCCACTCCGTGAGGTGCAGAATGAACTGCCTCATGTTGAGGTTCTGGAACGACAGGACCCCGTTGTTGACCAACGGCCAGCCGAGCAGCAGCACGGTGACGATGATCGCGGGGGCGAGAAGCAGATAGGGCGTGAGGCCGGCGAGACGCCCTGGGGACCTGCGCGGGCCCCTTGGTCGTGGCCCGCCGTCCGGTGTCTGCACCTCCGTCGGGCCGGAGGGCGGCCGTTCGGTCTTCTGCACGGTCATGCTCGCCATCTCTTTCGTGGGCAACGCGAAGCGCCGGGGGCGGCGCGGGGGCACCTGTGGCAGCCCGGGGGACGCCGCGACCGGCACGGAAGGCGCCGGTCGCATCCCCGGTAACGCGGGGTGGCGCCGATGACGGCGCCGGTGACGCGGGGTGGCGCCAATGACGGCGCCGGTGACGCAGGGCGGCGCCAGGACAGCGCCAGGAACTCGGGGCGGCGCCGATGACAGCGCCGGTAACGCGGGGCCGCGCCGGGAAAGGCGCGAAGAACACGGGTTGCGCCGAAGGACGGCGCGAGGAACCGGATTGCGCCGCAGCGGCACGAGAACGCGGGGCTCACACCGGAGCGGCGCGGGCCACGCGGGCTCGCGCCGGATCGGCGCGGGACACACATGGGTACGCGGGACACACATGGGTACGCCGGGGGCGGCGGGGTCGGTTCACCCGCCGCCCCCGGCGGGGTCTGCGTTGTTACTGCTTCTGCGACAGGCGCTTGTTGAGGTCGCCCTCGACCTGCTCTGCGGCGTCCTCGGGCGACTTACCGTTGAGCACCGCGGTCATGTAGTTCTTGAGCGGGTTCGGCGGGTTCTCGACCGCGCCCCACTCCGGGATCAGCGGGGTGGTGCCGCCGCCGGCGGCGGCGGGAGCGGCGGCCTCGGCGGCCGCGTTGCCCTTGAGGTTGGACTCCAGGGCCTTCTTGTTCGGGATCACGCCGCCTTCCTTGGCGAGCTGGCCCTCGAACTTGTCGGACAGCGCGATCTTGAGGAACTCCTTGGCGAGCTCCTGCTTCTTGCTGGTCGCGGCGATCGCGAGGTTGGAGCCGCCGAGGAAGACGCCCTCGGGCTTGTCCGCGGTGGCGCCGGGGATCGTGAAGAAGCCGATGTCCTTCTCGATCTTCGGGTTGGCCTTGATGGCGGTGGGGGCTTCCCAGCTCATGCCGATGAAGGCGCCGGTCTTGCCCTTGGCGAAGACCTCGGCCTGCTGCGGGGTGGCCTCGTCCTTGTTCTTGGGGGCCTTGGAGAGGTCCGCGAACTGCTTGTAGGTCTTCATGGCCGCGGCGACCTTGGGGTCGCCGAGGTTGGAGACGTACTTGTCGCCGTCCTTCTTGACCAGCTCGGCGCCCTCACCGATGGTCAGGCCGACGAAGTGGTACCAGTTCTGGCCGGGCAGGTAGATCGGCTCGGCGTCGGTCTTCTCGCCGATCTGCTTGAGGTCCTTGAGGAACTGGTCGCGGGTCTTGGGAAGCTCCTTGATGCCGGCTTCGGCCCAGATCTTCTTGTTGTAGACCACGACGCGGTTGAGCACGAACCACGGAGCGGCGTACTGCTTGCCGTCGGTGACCGAGGCCTTGTTCATGGACTCGGCCCAGTCGGCGCCGATGGTCTCCTTGAGGTCACCGAGCTCGGCGAGGCCACCGGTCTTGGCGTACGCGGCGGTCTGGGTGTTGCCGATCTCGAAGACGTCCGGCGGGTTCTCCTCGGAGAGGGCGGTCGTCAGCTTCTGCTGAATGCCGTTCCACTCCTGGACCTCGAACTTCAGCTTCGCGCCGGTCTTCTTCTCGAAGGCGGCAGTAACATCCTTCTGCCACTGGTCCGGCGTCGAGCCGTCCATCGCCCAGAGCGTCAGGGTCTCGCCCTTGAAGCCGTCCGCCCCGGACTTCTTGTCGTCCTTGTCGTCGCCGCCACACGCCGCGACCGAGACCAACATGCCCGCGACACCGATAGCCGCTATGAGCTTGCGCTTCACAGTCATCCTCCTTTGGATGCCAGCCAACCCCCCACCCGCAGCGACCAAGAGGACCGAGAAAGGACCGAAAGACTGCCCGTGGGACTGGACCTGGTCTTTAATGGTGTAGACCAGTACGGGGAGCTTGGCCTAGACCTTTATAGGTGTCAAGGGTGTATAAGAAGGGCAGTCACGTCCGTTATCGGACCGACACCTGAGGGGGTTCGGGCCTTTGTCGTGCCCCGGAATTCCCCCGGGATCACGGCCTCGCGCGACCTTCGCACGAGCGGAGGGAGCCCCTCGCCCCGGACCGTGCCACGATGTGAGCCGCGACAGACGGAGGACCCGGTGACCACAGCACAGGAGCCGGCGACAACAGCAGCACAGGAGCCCGGAAGGCGGAGCATGGGGACAGAGGCGGGCAGCACCCAGGCCGGGGCGGACACGTCCGCGACGGCGTCCGTGAGCGCGACCGTCTCCGCCACGGCGGACGGCTCGGGCCCCGGAAAGTCGGTCCGCCCGGCGCGCGTGCCCAAGTACTACCGCCTGAAGCGGCATCTGCTCGACATGACCGAGACGCTGCCGCCCGGCACCCCGGTCCCGCCCGAGCGCACCCTCGCCGCCGAGTTCGACACCTCCCGCACCACGGTCCGCCAGGCCCTCCAGGAGTTGGTCGTCGAGGGCCGTCTGGAGCGTATCCAGGGCAAGGGCACCTTCGTGGCCAAACCCAAGGTCTCGCAGGCCCTGCAACTCACCTCGTACACCGAGGACATGAAGGCCCAGGGCCTGGAGCCGGCCTCGCAGCTCCTCGACATCGGCTACATCACCGCCGACGACACCCTCGCGGGGCTCCTCGACATCACCGCGGGCGGTCGCGTCCTGCGCATCGAGCGGCTGCGCCTGGCCAGCGGCGAGCCGATGGCCATCGAGACCACGCACCTGTCGGCCAAGCGCTTCCCGGCGCTTCGACGCTCCCTGGTGAAGTACACCTCGCTCTACACGGCGCTCGCGGAGGTGTACGGCGTACACCTCGCGGAGGCCGAGGAGACCATCGAGACCTCCCTGGCCACCCCCCGCGAGGCCGGGCTGCTCGGCACCGACGTGGGCCTGCCGATGCTGATGCTGTCGCGGCACTCGGTGGACGGCGGCGGCCAGCCGGTGGAGTGGGTGCGGTCGGTCTACCGGGGCGACCGCTACAAATTCGTGGCCCGCCTCAAGCGCCCTCAGGACTGACCCCGGTAGCGCAGCCCTCAGGACTGACCCGGTAGCACCGCCCTCAGGACCGACCCCGTAGCGCCGCCCCCAGGACCGCCCCCGTAGCGCCGCCCGAGGACCGACCCCGCGCGGCGCTCGTACGGGCATCGCACGAGCACCCCGCGAGAACCCGTACGGGCACAGTCCCGCCCGCCCCATGGCGCAGATCACATTCCTGCCCTACCGTCCTCCCGTCACCGCATGAACGTGAACGGGAGGACGGCCCGTGCGCACAGCCAACCCCAAGAGCATCGCCCTCTGGACAGTCGTCGGCCTGGTCGGCGCCGCGGGCTGGACCGTACTCGCGCTCTCCCGCGACGAGGAGGTGTCCGCCGCCTGGATGGTGGCCGCCGCCCTCGGCTCGTACGCCATCGCCTACCGCTTCTACGCGAAGTTCATCGCGCACAAGGTCCTGAAGGTCGACAAACGCCGGGCCACCCCCGCCGAGCGGCTCGACAACGGCATCGACTACCACCCCACCGACCGGCGGGTGCTGCTCGGTCACCACTTCGCCGCGATCGCCGGGGCGGGGCCGCTCGTCGGGCCCGTGCTCGCCGCGCAGATGGGCTATCTGCCCGGCACCATCTGGATCATCACGGGCGTGATCTTCGCGGGCGCCGTGCAGGACATGGTGGTGCTGTTCTTCTCCACGCGCCGCGACGGCCGCTCGCTCGGTCAGATGGCGCGCGACGAGATCGGTCCCTTCGGCGGCGCCGCGGCGCTGCTCGCCGCCTTCGCCATCATGATCATCCTGCTCGGGGTGCTCGCCCTCGTCATCGTGAACGCGCTCGCCGAGTCGCCGTGGGGCACGTTCTCCATCGCGATGACGATCCCGATCGCCCTGTTCATGGGGTTCTATCTGCGCGTCCTGCGGCCCGGCAGGGTCAGCGAGGTGTCGCTCATCGGCGTCGCGCTGCTGCTCTTCGCGCTGGTCGCGGGGCGGTGGGTGGCGGAGTCGTCGTGGGCGGACGCGTTCACGCTGGCGCCGTCGACACTGGTGATCTGGCTGGTCGCGTACGGCTTCGTCGCCTCGATCCTGCCGGTGTGGATGCTGCTCGCGCCGCGCGACTATCTGTCGACGTTCATGAAGATCGGCACCATCGTGCTGCTCGCGCTCGGGGTCCTCATCTCCCTGCCTACGTTGAAGATGGACCCGGTCACCGACTTCGCCTCGCGCGGTGACGGCCCGGTCTTCGCGGGCTCGCTCTTCCCGTTCGTCTTCATCACGATCGCATGCGGCGCGCTCTCCGGATTCCACTCCCTGATCGCCTCCGGCACGACGCCGAAGATGATCCAGAAGGAGACGCAGGTCCGGATGATCGGGTACGGCTCCATGCTGATGGAGTCGGCGGTGGCGATCATGGCCCTGGTGGCCGCCAGCATCATCGACCCCGGCCTGTACTTCGCGATGAACGCGCCCGCGGGCGTGGTCGGCGACACCGTGCAGGAGGCGTCGAAGGCGGTCGCGGGGTTCGGATACACCATCTCCCCCGAGGACTTGGCCCAGGCGGCCAAGAACGTCGAGGAGAGTTCGCTGCTCTCGCGCACGGGCGGCGCGCCCACCCTCGCGATCGGCGTGTCCGAGATCTTCTCGAAGGTCACCGGTGACTCGCTGCGGGCGTTCTGGTACCACTTCGCGATCATGTTCGAGGCGCTGTTCATCCTGACCGCGCTCGACGCGGGCACGCGCGTGGGCCGCTTCATGCTCCAGGACATGCTCGGCAACGTCTACAAGCCCTTCAAGAACATCGGTTGGAAGCCGGGCCTCGTCCTCACCAGCGCCGCCGTGACCGGTGCGTGGGGCTACTTCCTGTGGGTCGGCGTGCACGAGCCGCTCGGCGGCATCAACCAGCTCTTCCCGATCTTCGGCATCGCCAACCAACTGCTCGCGGCGGTCGCGCTCGCCGTCTGCACCACCCTGCTCGTGAAGTCCGGACGCCTCAAGTGGGCCTGGATCACCGGGGTGCCGCTGGCCTGGGACGCCACCGTGACGCTCACCGCGAGCTGGCAGAAGGTGTTCTCCAGCGATCCACGGGTGGGCTTCTTCAAGCAGCGCTCGATCTACCAGGACGCCATCGACGACGGCAAGGTCCTGCCGCCCGCCAAGTCGATGGACGACATGCACACCGTCGTCACCAACTCCACGGTGGACGGTGTGCTTTCGGCCGCCCTCGCGCTGCTCATCGTCATCGTCGTCGTGGACGCGCTGCGCATCTGCGTACGACACGTCCGCGACCCGCTGTCCTCGAAGCTGAGCGAGGCGCCGTTCGTGGAGTCGAGGACGGTGGCCCCCGCGGGTCTCTTCCCGACCGCGGAGGAGAAGGCCGAGCTGGCCGCCGCGTCGGCCGCGCCCGCGGCTCCCCGGGACGCGTCATGATCGCTGCGCTGCGCCGCGCGGCGCGCTGGGCCCGTTGGTACGTACGGGAGTTGACGGACGAGTCCGCGTACGAGCGGTACGTGGCGCACGTACGCAAGGACCATCCGGCCGCCACCGTGCCGAGCCGCCGCGTGTTCGAGCGGATGCGGACGGACCGGCAGGAGTCGGACCCCCGGCAAGGGTTCCGCTGCTGCTGAGCGGGCATTTTGATCTGTCCGTTATACGGACAGGGGTTCCGTACCGCGAGACCCGTCGCTTAGATTTCCCGCACGTTAAGCATGGGATAAGTGAGCGAACGGGAGCCACGGTATGCCAGATGCGCCTGAAGTGAGTCCACCGGTGGTCACACCGGTCCGGGTGGTCATCGCCCTGTGCCTCGTCGCACCCTTCGTGGCGATGCTCTGGGTGAGCTCCTACGCGAAGGCCGACCCGACCTTCATCGGCATCCCCTTCTTCTACTGGTACCAGATGCTGTGGGTCCTCATATCGACCGTGCTCACGATGATCGCGTACCAACTGTGGCAGCGTGACCAGCGCGCCCGCAAGGCTCTCCGGGACTCCCAGGACCTCAGCGAAAGGGCGTCCCGGTGAACGACGGCGTCAACGGCGTCGCACTCGCCGTCTTCATCTTCTTCTTCATCGCCGTCACCGTCATGGGCTTCCTCGCGGCCCGCTGGCGCAGGGCCGAGAGCGACAGCCTCGACGAGTGGGGCCTGGGCGGCCGGTCGTTCGGGACCTGGGTGACCTGGTTCCTGCTCGGCGGCGACCTCTACACCGCGTACACCTTCGTGGCCGTCCCCGCGGCGATCTACGCGGCGGGCGCGGCCGGCTTCTTCGCCGTGCCCTACACCATCCTGGTCTACCCGCTGATCTTCACCTTCCTGCCCCGTCTGTGGTCCGTCTCGCACAAGCACGGGTACGTCACCACCTCGGACTTCGTCCGCGGGCGCTTCGGCTCCAAGGGGCTCTCCCTCGCCGTGGCGATCACCGGCATCCTCGCGACCATGCCGTACATCGCGCTCCAACTGGTCGGCATCCAGGCCGTCCTGGACGTGATGGGCGTCGGCGGCGGCGAGGACACCAACTGGTTCATCAAGGACCTGCCGCTGCTCATCGCCTTCGGCGTGCTCGCCGCGTACACGTACTCGTCAGGACTGCGGGCACCCGCGCTGATCGCGTTCGTGAAGGACACCCTGATCTACATCGTGATCGCGGTGGCCATCATCTACATCCCGATCAAGCTCGGCGGCTTCGACGAGATCTTCCAGGCGGCCAACGAGAAGTTCTCCGCGACGAACGAGGCCACCGGGAAGCCGGTCGGGGCTCTGGTGCCGGGTGACGCGGGCACCTGGACCTACGCCACCCTGGCGCTCGGCTCCGCGCTCGCCCTTTTCATGTACCCGCACTCGATCACCGCGACGCTCTCCTCGCGCAGCCGCGACGTGATCCGCCGCAACACCACCATCCTGCCGCTGTACTCCCTGATGCTCGGCCTGCTCGCACTGCTCGGCTTCATGGCGATCGCCGCCGGAGTCAAGGTCGAGAACGGGCAGTTGGCCATTCCGCAGCTCTTCGAGGACATGTTCCCGGACTGGTTCACCGGGGTCGCCTTCGCGGCGATCGGCATCGGCGCGCTCGTGCCCGCCGCCATCATGTCCATCGCGGCAGCGAATCTCTTCACCCGCAACATCTACCGGGACTTCATCCGCCCCGACGCGACCCCGGCACAGGAGACCAAGGTCTCCAAGCTGGTCTCGCTCCTGGTGAAGGTGGGCGCGCTCGCCTTCGTGCTCACCATGGACAAGACCGTCGCGATCAACTTCCAGTTGCTCGGCGGCATCTGGATCCTGCAGACCATGCCCGCGCTCGTCGGCGGCCTGTTCACCCGCTGGTTCCACCGGTGGGCGCTGCTCGCGGGCTGGGCGGTCGGCATGATCTACGGAACGGTCGCCGCGTACGGGGTGGCCTCGCCGACGCAAGCGCACTTCGGCGGCTCGTCCAAGGAGATCCCGGGCATCGGTGAGATCGGCTACATCGGCCTGACGGCCTTCGTCCTGAACGTGGTCGTGACCGTGGTCCTCACCTTCGTCCTGAAGGCTCTCAAGGCCCCCGAGGGCATCGACGAGACCTCCCCCGAGGACTACACCGCCGACGCCGGGGACAAGGGCGTGAAGGTCGAGCTGCCCACCATGGGGGCGGGTTCGGGGCACTGATCCGGTACTGGCCCGAGCCACTGAGCCAGTAGTCTTTTCCCACCCCTTCCGTAGGGGATTCCCGTACGTGACACGGGCCGCCGATTCGTTCGGCGGCCCGTTTGTCGTGTCTGCCCTGGGGTGGCGGGCAACACACCCGACACAAGATGTGGGCATGCCCCGCACCACCGGACACAAGATGTATGCTCGTGCTCGCTGTCGCCGCAGGGGAATCCGGTGCAAGTCCGGAACTGTCCCGCAACGGTGTACTGGTACGCATTTGGGCGCTCGCGCCACACCCTGTGCCAGTGAGTCCGACGACCTGCCGACGGCGTACCCGGATCGTCCGGTCCGGGTACCGAGACGTCCGGGCCTCGTGGAATGGGTTGGTGGACGCGGAGTCGCCCCTGCGCGGGCGCACGCGTGCCCTTCCCCTCCCCGAAGGCCCAGAGCCGAGCGAGGGAGAGCACCACGTGACCATCGCGCCCGCCGAGCCAGCGTCAGCGCAGGCCGAGCAGAAGCCCGCCGAGACCGGCCACCAGGCCCCGGCAGGACAGGCCGAGCCCGGACAGGCCGTACCCGGACAGGCCGCGCCCGGCACTGAAGGACCCGGACAGGCCGCGCCCGGACAGGCCGTACCCGGCACCGAAGGACCCGGCGCCGTCCTGCTGCGCACCCTGACCGACCTCACCGCCGACCTCCCCGACGCCGACCCCGGCCGGGTCGCCGCCGCCGCCCTGCGGGGCCGCTCGGTGAAGGCCGACGAGCAGGAGCTGCGGGAGCTGGCCACCGAGGCCGCCGCCGGACTCATCTCCGAGGACCCCGCCTACTCCCGGCTCGCCGCCCGGCTCCTGAGCATCGGCATCCGCGAGGAAGCCGCTTCCCAGGGCGTCACGTCGTTCTCCGACTCGGTCGCCGTCGGCCACCGCGAAGGCCTGATCGCGGACCGCACCGCCGAGTTCACCCTCCGGCACACCGCCCGCCTGGACGCGCTCGTGGACGCCGCGCTCGCCGACGGCGCCGACCGCCGCTTCGGCTACTTCGGCCTGCGCACGCTGCACAGCCGCTACCTCCTGCGGCACCCGATCACCCGCAAGGTCATCGAGACGCCGCAGCACTTCATGCTGCGCGTGGCCGCGGGTCTCGCCGAGAACGAGAGCGAGCGGGCGCTCGACGAGGTCGCCTCCCTGTACGGCCTGATGAGCCGCCTGGACTATCTGCCGTCCTCGCCCACGCTCTTCAACTCCGGCACCCGGCACCCGCAGATGTCGAGCTGCTACCTGCTCGACTCGCCGCTCGACGAGCTGGACTCCATCTACGACCGGTACCACCAGGTGGCGCGGCTCTCCAAGCACGCGGGCGGCATCGGGCTCTCGTACTCCCGCATCCGCTCGCGCGGCTCGCTGATCCGCGGCACCAACGGGCACTCCAACGGCATCGTGCCGTTCCTGAAGACCCTCGACGCCTCCGTCGCCGCGGTGAACCAGGGCGGCAGGCGCAAGGGCGCCGCCGCCGTCTACCTGGAGACCTGGCACTCCGACATCGAGGAGTTCCTGGAGCTGCGGGACAACACCGGCGAGGACGCCCGGCGCACCCACAACCTGAACCTGGCGCACTGGATCCCGGACGAGTTCATGCGCCGCGTCGCCGCCGACAAGCCGTGGTCGCTGTTCTCCCCCGCCGACGTGCCCGAGCTGGTCGACCTGTGGGGCGAGGAGTTCGACGCCGCGTACCGGAAGGCGGAGGCGGCGGGTCTCGCGCGGAAGACCATCCCCGCGCGCGACCTGTACGGCCGGATGATGCGCACCCTCGCGCAGACCGGCAACGGCTGGATGACCTTCAAGGACACCGCCAACCGCACCGCCAACCAGACCGCGGAGCCCGGCCACACCGTCCACTCCTCCAACCTCTGCACGGAGATCCTGGAGGTCACGGACGACGATGAGACGGCCGTGTGCAACCTGGGCTCGGTGAACCTCGGCGCGTTCGTGGACATCGCGGCGGGCGACATCGACTGGGAGCGGCTCGACGCCACCGTGCGCACCGCCGTCACCTTCCTCGACCGGGTCGTCGACATCAACTTCTACCCCACCGAGCAGGCCGAGCGCTCGAACAGCAAGTGGCGTCCGGTGGGCCTCGGCGCCATGGGCCTCCAGGACGTCTTCTTCCAGTTGAAGCTGCCCTTCGACGCGCCCGAGGCGCGCGCCCTCTCCACCCGGATCGCCGAGCGCGTGATGCTCTCCGCGTACGAGGCGTCCGCCGACCTCGCCGAGCGCAACGGCCCCCTCCCCGCCTGGGAGAAGACCCGCACCGCGCGCGGTGTCCTGCACCCCGACCACTACGGCGTGCGGCTCACCTGGCCCGAGCGGTGGGCGGCGCTGCGGGAGCGCGTCGCCGCCACGGGCATGCGCAACTCGCTGCTCCTGGCCATCGCGCCGACCGCCACCATCGCGTCCATCGCGGGTGTGTACGAGTGCATCGAGCCGCAGGTCTCCAACCTGTTCAAGCGCGAGACGTTGTCCGGCGAGTTCCTCCAGGTCAACACCTACCTGGTGGAGGAGCTCAAGCGGCTCGGCGTGTGGGACGCGCAGACCAGGGAGGCGCTGCGCGAGGCCAACGGCTCGGTGCAGGGCTTCGACCGGGTGCCCGAGGAGGTCCGGACGCTGTACCGCACGGCCTGGGAGATCCCGCAGCGGGGGCTCATCGACATGGCCGCCGACCGCACGCCGTTCCTGGACCAGGCGCAGTCCCTGAACCTGTTCCTGGAGACGCCGACCATCGGCAAGCTCTCCTCGATGTACGCCTACGCCTGGCAGCGCGGCCTGAAGACCACGTACTACCTGCGCTCGCGCCCGGCGACGCGCATCGCCCGCGCGGCCGGGGGCTCCGCCGCCACGGCCACCCCCGCCCCCGCCCCCGTCCCCCAGCAGGCGAGCGACCCCGAGGCGGTCGCCTGCTCCCTGGAAAACCCCGAGTCCTGCGAGGCCTGCCAGTGACGTCCCAGTCCGAACTGCACACCACGAACACCAGTGGTGAGAAGAACCTGCTCGACCCCGGCTTCGAGCTGACGCTGCGCCCGATGCGCTACCCGGACTTCTACGAGCGCTACCGCGACGCGATCAAGAACACCTGGACCGTCGAGGAGGTCGACCTCCACTCGGACGTGACCGACCTGGCGAAGATGACGCCCGAGGAGCAGCACCTGATCGGCCGCCTGGTCGCGTTCTTCGCGACCGGCGACTCGATCGTGGCGAACAACCTCGTCCTCACCCTGTACAAGCACATCAACTCCCCCGAGGCGCGGCTCTATCTGAGCCGGCAGCTCTTCGAGGAGGCCGTGCACGTCCAGTTCTATCTGACGCTGCTCGACACCTATCTGCCCGACCCCGAGGACCGCAACGCGGCCTTCGCGGCGGTGGAGAACATCCCCTCCATCCGGGAGAAGGCCGAGTTCTGCTTCCGGTGGATGGACTCGGTGGAGAAGCTGGACCGCCTGGAGACCCAGGCCGACCGGCGCCGCTTCCTGCTGAACCTGATCTGCTTCGCGGCGTGCATCGAGGGCCTGTTCTTCTACGGTGCCTTCGCCTACGTCTACTGGTTCCGCAGCCGGGGCCTGCTGCACGGCCTGGCCACCGGCACCAACTGGGTGTTCCGTGACGAGACGATGCACATGAGCTTCGCCTTCGACGTCGTGGACACCGTGCGCAAGGAGGAGCCGGAGCTCTTCGACGACGCGCTTGAGCAGCAGGTCACGGACATGCTGAAGGAGGCGGTCGACGCCGAGCTGCAGTTCGCGCGCGACCTGTGCGGTGACGGTCTGCCCGGCATGAACACCGATTCGATGCGCGAGTACCTGCAGTGCGTCGCCGACCAGCGCCTCCAGCGCCTGGGCTTCGCGCCGGTCTACGGCTCCGAGAACCCGTTCTCGTTCATGGAGCTTCAGGGCGTGCAGGAGCTGACCAACTTCTTCGAGCGGCGCCCGTCGGCGTACCAGGTCGCCGTGGAGGGCTCGGTCTCCTTCGACGACGAGTTCTGAGGCCCGGGCGAGTTCTGGGCCCTGGGCGAGTTCTGAGGCCTTGGGCTCCCTCGCTCCGCGTCCCGGAGCTGGCGGTCGATCCGCCGGTCGTGCGCGTGGCCGATGAGTGAGGGCAGCGCCATGAGCAGGAAGACTCCGAGGACGGCCGCCGTGTCGAGTACGTCATGTGCGTTCATGACGTCCACTCTCGCGGCGGCCGTCCGCGTACGGCAGTGGCAGTACTGCCGTACAGCCTCGATTTCCTGCCAGAGCTGCGGCACACTGACGGCATGCTGACCAACGTGGCCGCCGTGGTGCTCGACGGTGTGCATCCCTTCGAACTCGGCGTGGTGTCCGAGGTCTTCGGGCTCGACCGCAGCGACGAGGGGCTGCCGGTGTACGACTTCGCCGTCGCATCCGCCGAGGGCCCGGTGCTCTCCACCCACGCCGGTTACGCGATCATCACCGCGTACGGCCTCGAACGGCTCGAAGAGGCCGACCTCATCACCGTCCCGGCAGGTGACTCCTACGTCACCAGGGACTTCCCGCCCGAGCTGCTCGACTCCCTGCGCCGCGCCGCCGACCGCGGCACCCGGGTGCTCAGCGTCTGCACCGGTGTCTTCGTGCTCGGCGCGGCCGGTCTTCTCGACGGGCGGCGCTGCGCGGTGCACTGGCGGCACGCCGAGGAACTGATGCGCCGCTTTCCGCGTGCCGTCGTCGAACCGGACGTGCTGTACGTCGACGAGGACCCGGTCATCACCTCCGCGGGCACCGCCGCGGGCATCGACGCCTGTCTGCACCTGGTCCGCAGGGAGAACGGCGTGGAGGTCGCCAACGCCATCGCCCGCCGCATGATCGTGCCGCCGCACCGCGACGGCGGCCAGGCGCAGTACATCGAGCGGCCGCTGCCCCGCACCCGGTGCGACACCGTCGGCGAGGTCCTGGCCTGGATGGAGCGCCACCTCGACCAGGAGGTGACCGTCGACCGGCTGGCCGCCCGCGCGCACATGTCCCCGCGCACCTTCGCCCGCCGCTTCCAGCAGGAGACCGGCACCACGCCCTACCGCTGGCTGCTGCGCCAGCGTCTGCTGCGCGCCCAGGAGCTCCTGGAGACGACCGACGAGACCGTGGACACGATCGCTTACCGGTCGGGGTTCGGGAACGCGGCCGCCCTGCGCCACCAGTTCGTGCGCGCCCTCGGCACCACACCGAACAGCTACCGGCGTACGTTCCGCGGCCCGGGCACCGGCTCCGCCGCCTGAAAGAGGGGGCGGTCCTGCGCCCGGGCCGGGGCGGGCGTCAGCGGCGCTCGGCCCGCAGGACCAGCTTCCTCGGGTGCAGCGTGATGCCCACCTTGGTGTCCGTGTCGGTCCGCCCGACCCGCCGGAGCCGCCACCTCGGCGCGACGGTGGCCAGGATGATGGTCAGCTCCGCCAGGCTGAAGTGATCGCCCGGGCACTTCCGGTTGCCGACACTGAACGGCATCATCGCGAACTCCGGTACGTCGGCCGCGCGTTCCGGATTCCAGCGGTCCGGGTCGAACTCCAGGTGCCGCTCGAAGGAACGCGGATCACGCTGCATCGCGTACACGCTGTAGACGATGTCCGCGCCGGCCGGAATCGAAAAGCCGCCGAGGCTGGTCCCTGCCACCGAGCGGCGCGTGAAAATCCACGCGGCCGGCCGTATACGCATCGCCTCCGTGACGACATTGCGTGTGTGCCGCAGCTCCTTGAGATCGGCGAAGGCGACCGGGCGCCCCCGCGTCACGGCATTTACTTCTTCAACCAACCGCCTTTCCTGCTCGGGGTGTTCGGTGAGCAGATGGAACGCCCACGCCAAGGTGGACGCGACATTCTCCGCGCCCGCCACGACGAGCGAGACCACGTGGTCGTGGATCTCCCGGTCCGTCAGCGGCTGCCCGGATTCGTCGTGCGCCGCGAGCAATACGGCGAGGAGGTCCTGTTCGCTGCCGTTCCCGCGGGCACGGCGTTCGGCGATGATCTCGTCGACGAGTGCGTGCAGATCGGCGAGCGCGCGGGCGAAGCGCCGGTTGGCGGGGGTCGGCACCCGGTAGAGGGGTCCGACGGAGAGCACCATGCGGCGGTAGAGACCTTCGAAGACGGTGTGCAGCGAATCGCTGATCCGGTCCGCCTTCTCACCGATCGACTCGACCTCCAGGAGCGAGCGGGACACGATGCGCACGGCGGTGCGGAACATCTCCGCGCCGACGTCCACCGTGCTGCCGTCCTCCCAGCGCGCGGCCGTCGCCTGTGCCTCCTCCGCCATCACGCGGGCGTAGTCGGCGATGCGCTCGGGCCGGAACGCGGGCTGCATCATCCGGCGCTGACGACGGTGCAGCGGGCCGTTGCTGGTCGCGACGCCCTTGCCGAGCAGGACCTCCAAGGTGTCCCACAGCGGCCCGCCCACGATGTACTCGGGGCTCTTGAGCATCTCGCCGACGAGTTCGGGTGCGCACACCGCGTAGGCGGTCCTGGGCCCGAGCCGGATGCGGACGAGATCCCCATGGTCACGCAGGGCCGCGAGGAAGCCGAGCGGGTCGCGTACGAGGTTCCAGGCGTGGCCGAGAAGCGGTGCTCCGCCCGGGACCACGGGTGGGGTGCGGAGCCCTTTCGGGGCAGCGGGAGCGGGTATCGCGGACGCGGCTGATTCGACGGTCATCATTCACCACCGGAGGGATCGGTTTCTGCCAGTGCGGTGCCGGATATTCCTGTCGCCATGGTGCCCGGGAATTCGGGCGCGCCGGTGTCCGAGACATACGGCGGGAGGGTTTGGTCGTCCCAACTCTCGACGCGATATCTGCCGGACTCGTGGTGGAACCAGTACACGGAACTGAACCAGTTCCGCATATTGAAGAGACAGGATTGCAGCGCGGCGCTCAGCTTCCTTCCGGAGACGCTGCCGTCCTTCAGATCGGCGGCAAGCCGGAGGACTTCCGGCTCTGCCGCAAGGAAATCACGGACGCAGTCGCTCACTCTCCTGTGGACTTCCGCGACCGCCTCCTGGAGCGAGAGTCCCTGGTGCTGGATGAGGGATATCCCGAGGTTGTGCACCTCGTCGCCCGCCAATTCCTTGGGGAGCGAGCAGAGGTCGTTGTACCAGGCGGAGAAATCCTGGGTCGCGAGCGCCGCCGCGCGATAGGCCGGGTTTTTCCGCACCGCGTCCGGTAATTCGCAGCGAGCGGTGGGTTCGAGCAGATCGATCCACACCCAGTGCGCGAAGGTGAGGCGGCGCAGTTCCACGTACGCCGCGACGTCGGGGACGGTCCCGGTGCACCGGTTGCCGAACTCGTGGTCGTAGGCGTCGATCACCGGGTGGAAGTGCCGGGCGAAGCGCGCGTTCCAGCGCGGCCCGAGATGCCCGTAGAGCCGCAGGACACAGTCCGCGAAGCCCGCGACCAGTGGGTCCGGGTGGTCCAGTTGCTCCCGCGGGTGCTCCAGGGCCCGATGGAGGCCCTGGCACAGCCGCCGCCACTGCGCCGTCCTGCCGTGCACCGCGTCGCGGTCGTGCCGGTCGTCCCAGCCGAAGAACCAGGAGCTCAAGTCAGCTATGGCGTCCAGCAGTTCATCCGGGGCACCGATGTAGTAGCCGGCCACGAGGTCGGTGTAGCAAAGACCGTCGGCATATGCGGCGACCTTGTCGGGGGGCATGAGTCGCTTTTCCAGGAGCCATGCCCGCGAGTTCTCCTGAAGCTTTGGCCAATGCGGATGCAGATGTCGCGGAAACTCCGTCTCCACCACCGGCAGAGCCAGTGCGGGTGGTACGGATACCACCCGCCGGCGAACGTCCGGACGCGCCGCCCCGGCCGGCTTCCGGCGTTGCCGCGGGACGCGTTCCGCTGCATATGCCGCAAGCCCTGCCGGTACCCGTGTCGCCCGGTTGGACTGGGAAGTGCTGTGTGAGGAAGCTGGCACGAACAAACCCCTCTCGACCGCCTGAGGACCCACGCCCCTCCCGCCGTGCCGGGCGCGCGCCGTTGCGTATCCCCGCGCTTTCCATTCAGCACCACAACTGACCGTTCAGGGAACACATTTGCGCCATTCACTACCCCAGCATGCCGAGAACATCCCCTTACGTGACTGAATATGGATCAGTGGCGGCTGATCGTGAACCAGTCCTGTCTGGTTTTGCACGGGTACGCCAACGGCCCCTGGTCAGTGGGGTGTTCCCGACCAGGGGCCGCTGTCGTCACGCGTTTCCCGCGCGCCTCAGTCGTCGCGCAGTTCAGTCATTCGGCGCGACGGGGTAGCGCGGGGTGCCCTCTTCCATCTGCCGCAGCGCGTCCTTGCGCTCCCGCTTGGAGAGGCGGTCGATGTACAGATAGCCGTACAGGTGGTCCGTCTCGTGCTGGAGGCAGCGCGCGAAGTAGCCGGTGCCGCGCACCTTGACGGGGTTGCCCTTCTCGTCCTGCCCGGTCACGACCGCGTAGTCGGGGCGGGCGAGGGGCGCGTACGCCGTCGGCACGGACAGGCAGCCCTCACCCGAGTCGTCCAGGCGGCGCTGGTCCGCGGGCAGCTCCTGCAGGACCGGGTTGCAGACGACGCCCACGTGCCGCACGCCCTCGTCGTCCTGGCAGTCGTACACGAACACCTTCAGGTCGACGCCGACCTGGTTCGCGGCTACGCCGACGCCCTGCGCGACGCGCTGGGTGGCGAACATGTCGTCGATCAGCTTCGCCAGGTCGTCGTCGAAGGCGGTGACGTCCTTGCACTCCTTGTGCAGGACCGGGTTGCCGACGACCGTGATCGGACGGGACGTGCCGCGCTCCCGGTAGGCCGTCTCGCGCGCCTCGCAGTCCTCCGTGTCGATGACGAAGCCCTCGTCGTCGACCGGGAGCACTCCGCCCGGCCGCTGCTGCTCAGTGTCCTGCGCCATGTCCGCCGTATGCCTTCTTCCTGGGAACCGCTGCGTGTGGTGCCCGTACAGGGTACGGCGTCCTCCTCCGCCGGGCAGGCGCTGCGTTTACTCCCACCCACCCACCCTTTTCCCGCCGGGGGCCTGGCCCACCCGGAGCCTGCGGGCGAGCGCACAGCGCAACATCCAGCCCGCCCGGCACCCGAGGACGAGCCCGCAGGTCAACACTCAGCTCGCCCGGCACCCGAGGACGAGCCCGCAGAGCAACATTCCAGCTCGCCCGGCACCCGAGGACGAGCCCGCAGGTCAACACTCAGCTCGCCCGGCGCCCGAGGACGAGCGCGCAGGTCAACACTCAGCTCGCCCGGCGCCCGAGGACGAGCGCGCAGGTCAACACTCAGCTCGCCCGGCACCCGAGGACGAGCCCGCAGAGTGACATTTCAGCCCGTCCGGCGCTTGAGGACGAGCGCGCAGCGCGAAAAAGAGCCCGTCCGGCGATTGAGGACGAGCGCGCCAGCGCGACAACCCACCCACGCGCCCGCAGGCAAGCAATCCGGCTCAGCCCTGCGCCAGCAGCCCGCAGGCAAGCAACCCAGCCCAGGCCCTGCGCCAGCAGCCCGCAGGCAAGCAACCCAGCCCAGCCCTGCGCTAGCAGACCTCTTCCAGGTCCCGCCAGTCCCGGGAGTCAGGACTGTCGGCAACCCACCCGTCGAGGAGCCCCCGGACGAGCCCGGCAGGGGCAGCGATCCCACACTCGCGCTCAGGCACCCACAACGCACCGGGACTCCGGTGCCCAAGCGGCCCCGGATGCCCGGGCTCACTGTGATCGTGGGGATCCAGATGCTCCCCGTCCCCCTCATCACTGGGCATCCGCGACTCCGAGCACATCCGGCACAGCAACCGCACGGACGACGACCAGTCCTCCGCGGCGAAGCCGGCGTCGGCCGCGAGCCGCTCCAGGGAGTCCCTGTCCTCCTCCGTGGCGGCCTCCAGGAGCACCACCCAGGTGGGCACCGGCGAGGGCGCCCACAGCTCGATCTCGTCGAAGACGGGGTAGGAGTGCCCGGCGCCCGTGGTGCGCTCGCCGTGCGGCACCCCGTCGTGCAGAACCACCTCGCCCCAGCGGCGCCCGGAGGACGGCAGCGGAATGGAGAGCACCTCCATCCGCGCCGGATCCAGCCTGCGGCCCCACACGACCTCCGCCTCACCCTCCGGCGAGAGCCGCACGGCCGCGCTGCCGAGCTCCATGCCCGTGGGCTCACCCGTGGCCGCGACCCCGCCCGGCACCTTCAGGCCGTACGCCTGCCAGGACCTGCGGGCGAGCGGCCAGTCCTGGAGGGCCGTCGCGGCGATGCCCACGTTCCACCAGTCCGGGGCGCCCGCCGACCGGTCCAGGAGCGCCACGGCCCGCAGCCCCGCGGCCCGCGCCTGATCCCAGTCGTGTCGGAACTTGTGCAGGAGGGCGAGGTTGAACCAGGACTCGGACAGCCAGGGCTCAAGGTCGGCGGCGCGTGTCAGGAGCGCGCCCGCGTCCTCGTAGCGGCCGTCGCCGATGAGCGTGAACGCCCGGTCGGTGGCCTGCCGCCAGGAGGCGGAGGGCCGGTGTCGTCCCTTGCCGAAGATCCTCACGATTCCCGCCTGCCAGCTCTTGTCGGGGTTTCCCCGCTTCCGTGCTGCCGCGCTCGCGCGCTTCCTTCGCATCCAACCACGGACCGTCGGACGACCGCTCATTACCCATGGGTTACCCAGGTGGACGCAGGGTCAGACGGACTTTCCCCACACCCTCGGCGAGGTCACCCGCGCTCCGCCGCCCGCCCGGTGCGCGCCCCCCGGTCCGGGGCCGCCCCCGGCCGCCGTTCCCCGGGCCGCCCCCGCGCCCGCGCAAGCACCCGTGCGAGTGCTTCCACGACTTCCGGCTGGTGGTCGCGGCCGGTGGCCAGGCGCAGGCGCTCCAGGGCGCCGAGAGGCCCGTGCGGTCCTTCTGCCCGTGCCATTTCGTCGTATGCGTTCGCCGTGCGCACGATGCGGGCGGTGAGCGGCTGCTCGCGGTACGGGTCGGCCTGGCGCTCCACCACCACCGCCACGGCGGCCGCGACCCCCGTCCTGCGTACGACGGCGCCGCCGAGCAGGGCGATGCGGCGCTGCTCGGCCTCGGGCAGGGCGGCGGTGGCCCCCTCGGGCACGGGGTCGACGAGGGAGAGCTGGCCGATGTCGTGCATCAGGGCGGCGTACTCGAGGACACCCAGGTCGGGACCCGCGAGGCCGAGCTCGCGCCCCATGGCCCTGCTGAGGTCGGCGACGCGGCGGGCGTGCCCGGTGGGGGTGCATCCTGCGATCTCGGTGGCGCGGGCCAGCGAGGCGATGGTCTGCCGGTAGGTGGTCCGTACGGCGGCGTACCTGCGGAAGGCAAGCTGGGTGAGGAGCAGCGGGAGACTGAGGACCGGCAGCGCCCACAGCCCCGCCACGGCGACGGCGAGGGCCATCACGGCCCCCGTCGCGCACACCGCGGGCCCGATGCCGGACATGCCCCGCAGTTCCTCCCTGAGCAGCGGCCCGAACGGCCACCCCGACCGGACGTGCGCCATGGCGGCGGCGAGCACGGCGTCGCACAGCGCGGTGAGCGCGAGGAGCGTGAGGATGACGACGGCGTACGCCGGTCCGTGGCCGGTGGCCGCCGTCAACCGGCCCGAGTTGTACAGGGGCTGGAAGCACAGCGCGGCGAAGCCGACGGTGAGGACCCGACGGGCGATGTGGTCCAGGCAGGGGCCGCGGCCGAGCGCCACATGCGGTACGGCGCCGATCAGGCCAGCCGCCACGACGACGGCGAGGACCTGGAGGACGCCGTGGTGACTGGGGCGGCCCGCGCACTCCCCCACGAGGGCGTACGCCAGGGCACCGGCTGCCCCCAGGGGCGCCGGTTCGCGCCCTTTGCCGCTCCCCCAGCGCGCCAGCTCCCCCACGGCTATGAGCACTCCGAAGGCCAGCGCGATGCCCGGGTCCTCGACACCGCGCCAGAGGGTCGCGCCGAGCGCACCGAGGGCGAGGAGGGCGGCGGCGGCCCGGACCGCGGCCGTCAGGGCCGCGGGGAGGCGCACCGCGGGGCGCGCGGTCATCGGCGGGCCGAACGCGGGCGGCCACCCGCGGCCCCGGACGCCGCGCCGCCCTCGCCCCCGCCCCGCAGACGCTCGCCTTCGACGCCCTCGCCCCCGAGACCTACGCTCCCGGCCTCGCCCCCAAGCCCCTCGCCCCCGAGGCCTGCGTTCCCGCCCTCGCCCCCAAGCCCATCGACCCCGGAACCGGGCTCACCCCCCGCCGTGACCTCCGAGTCCCACCCGTGCCGCTCCAGAGCCCGCACGAGCGCCCCTACCATCGTCGCGTCGAACTGGGCTCCCGCGCAGCGCTCCAGTTCGGCGAGGGCGGCCGGGACGGGGCGGGCGCGGCGGTAGGAGCGGGTCGATGTCATCGCGTCGAAGGCGTCGGCGACGGCCACCACCCGTGCGGCCTCGGGGATCTGGGCCCCCGAGAGGCCGTAGGGGTAGCCGCTGCCGTCGATGCGTTCGTGGTGGTGCAGGACGGCGGCCCGTGCCTCGCCGAGGAAGCCGATGCCCCGGACCATCTCGTGCCCGTACTCGGGATGCAGCTCGATCACCCGGCGCTCCTCGGCGGTCAGCGGCCCTTCCTTGCGCAGCAGCCGGGTGGGGACCCCGAGCTTGCCCACGTCGTGCAGGATTCCGGCGAAGCGCAGCAGTTCCACGCGGTCGTCGGCCATGCCGAGTTCGCGCGCGATGAGCACGGAGGCGCGGCCCACCCGCTCGCTGTGCCCGCGCGTGTACCGGTCCTTGAGGTCGACGGCCTGCACGAGGGCGCGGATGGTGGCCCGGTGCGCCGACCGCTCGCGGTGGTACTGCGCGAACACCCAGCAGGAAACGCCCATGGGCAACAGGACGAGCAGTGCCGCAGGCGGGCCGTAGGGGCTGGACCAGAGCACGGCCATCATCAGCCCGGCGAGCCCGTGCACGGCGACGGGCGGGAACGACCTGGGCAGCAGGCCCCGCCAGGCCGTCCTGGCGGGCACACGCTCCGCCGTCAGCAGGATCCCGCCGTCGAGTGCGGTCAGGACCAGGGCGAAGGCGAGCACGGCGGCCGACGCGGGAAGGAACACGTACGGGAAGTCGGGCGCGGAGGCGGCGGCGGGCCCGTCGAGCGCGGCGTACGCGTGCCCGGCGGCCCAGGCGGCCAGGACCGGCTGCGTCGCGCGCCAGAGCCGCCGGAGCCCGCGCGGCCGCCGTTCGACGCGGGCGCACAGCGCCCCGGGGACGGCGACGAGCCCCGCCGCGGCGGGCGGCAGCAGGAAGACCCCGGCGAGCAGCACCGGGAAGAACGTGGGGGCGGCGACGTCGCGTCGCACGGCGTGCTCGCCCCCGGCGTACAGGACGGCGAGCAGGGCGAGCACGGACCAGCGCGTGTGCGGGCCGAGCGCGGGCGCGACACAGGCCGCGCCGCCCAGGGCGGCGCACAGGACGTACCCACGGGCCCGTGGTGGAGCCGGGCTCATGGCGACCTCCTCCCCGATCCAGGTCCGGAGACTAGAACGGGGGTCGGGCACGCCACGGCTCACGGCCGCGAATTAGCACCTTCGAGTGAGAAAGCGCGGAGCAAGCCCGTAGAAAACGCGGCAGAAAGCACGGAGAAAACGCAGAAAGAGGACAGAAAGCGGCGGCAGAGAGAAGCGGCGGCGAGGGGGCACCGGAACGGGAACGGCCGCCCGGCTCAGGCCTCCGTGGCCCGAACGGCCGCGCTGTCGCCGGGCGCCGCCGTCAGGTCGTGCTCGGGCACGGCCTGGCCCGAGCGGATCAGCTCGATCCGTCCCATCACCTTGGCGCGCAGGTCGGACGGCACGTCGTCGTGGCCGCAGCAACGCTTGACCAGCTTCTTCACCGCCTGCTCGAGGCCGTACTTCTCCAGGCAGGGAGAGCACTCCTCGAAGTGCGTCTCGAACTTGGTGCAGTCACTGTCCGGCATCTCGTGGTCCAGGAACTCATAGAGATGGTCCAGGACTTCACTGCAATCAGTCTCGTGCGGCTCTCCGCAGCTCATGAGCCCGAGCCTTTCGCTTCGTTCGACTCTCCGGCACCGGCCGGGACCAGTCCGCGGTCGCGCGCGTAGTCCTCGAGCATGCCGCGGAGTTGGCGGCGGCCCCGGTGAAGACGGGACATCACCGTACCGATGGGTGTACCCATAATGTCCGCGATCTCCTTGTACGCAAAGCCCTCTACGTCCGCGAGATAGACGGCGATGCGGAATTCCTCCGGGATGGCCTGGAGGGCGTTCTTCACATCGGAGTCGGGCAGGTGGTCGAGCGCCTGCGACTCGGCGGAGCGCAGACCGGTGGACATGTGCGACTCGGCCCGCGCGAGCTGCCAGTCCTCGATCTCCTCGGCGGCGCTGCGCTGGGGCTCACGCTGCTTCTTGCGGTACGAGTTGATGAACGTGTTCGTGAGGATGCGGTACAGCCACGCCTTGAGGTTGGTGCCCTCACGGAACTGATGGAACGACGCGTACGCCTTGGCGTAGGTCTCCTGCACCAGGTCCTCGGCGTCCGCCGGGTTGCGCGTCATGCGCAGCGCCGCCGAGTACATCTGGTCGAGGAACGTCAGCGCGTCCCGCTCGAAGCGGGCCGTGCGCTCCGCGGCCGTCTCGGAGCCCCCGGCGGGACGCTCCGGGTGCTCGGAGTGGCCGTGCTCAGTCTCTGCGTCGGTCCCAGTGACCGGACCCACCTCCTCCAACGACGTCGTGGTCCCGTGAGCGGTCCCACTGGTTTCGGAGGATAGACGACGACCCGCTTTGCGCGCCGCCCGAATAGGTGCCGCCTTGGGTGCGCGCAGCACGCTCCACTCCAGGTCAGCGGCGCTGGAGCGGTTCGGGCAGATGGTCGGTCCCATGGGGTGGGCTCCCTCTTTGGCGAACGGCTTGCAAGGTATGTCCGCCACAACAGCACTCATGTGTCCAGCATTCCCGCCCACGCGGCGACGGCGTCCGTGATCCGCTTCACGGCTTCCTCCTGAGAGATGTCCGCGCGCTTGGGCACGGCGAAGGAGTGGTCGCCGTAGGGGATCTCGACGAGTTCGTACGTGTACGGGGTGCCGGTGCCTCCGTACGTGTACGGGGTGCCGGTGCCGTCCGGGAACTCCGCGGGCCTGCCGAAGGGGTCGTTGCCGCCCTGCACGACCAGGGTGGGCACCCCGGCGCCGAGCAGTTCGTCCGCGCGGGACTTCTCCGGCTTGCCCGGCGGGTGCAGAGGGAAACTGAGGGCGAGCACGGCCGCGGCGCCCAGCTCGGTGGCGGTGCGGCAGGCGACGCGGGCTCCGGCACTGCGGCCGCCCGCGATCACGGGCAGGCCCTTGTTCTCCAGCGCGGGCCACAGGCCCCGCCAGCCGGTGTCCAGCGTCTTCGGCGCGGGCGCCAGCTTCTTCCCCGCGACCCGCCAGGGCTGCTCCACCAGGGCCACGGTCACGCCGTGCGCGGGCAGCGCGGCGGCGATGGCCACGAGGTCCCGCGCCTCGATGCCGCCGCCGGCGCCGTGGCTGACGGCGAGCACGTGGTGCGCCTGCGGCGCCGGGTGCCAGGTGATGCGGGCCGCACCCGCGTCGGTGGGGATGATCTCGCTGTTCGGTGCGTCCTCGGTCACATCAGAAGAGTGTGCCCTCTTCCGGCCCCTCCAGCTCCTTCAGGAGTTCCGGCCCGTTGTTGCGGACATTGCTCACCGCCGTGGAGACGGGGTACGCCCGCAGCAGCCCCTCCGGCGGCGGCGCCAGCAAGGGGCGCAGATCCTCGACGTCCGTACGGGAGGGGTCGAGCCAGGCGTCCCAGCGGTCCGGCGTGAGCATCAGCGGCATCCGCGGGTGGATGTCGGCGAGGGAGCGCGGCCCCTCCCCGGGGGCGGCAGCCAGCGGCGCGGTCTCCGCCTCCGTCGTGATCACCGAGCACGTCACCCACCAGGCCAGCGGGTGCTCGTCGGGCAGCGTGCGGTCCCGCCAGAACTCGTACAGACCCGCCATCGCGAACACCGACCCGTCGGCCGGTGTCACGAAGTACGGCTGCTTGCGCGGACGCTTCTTCTTGCCCTCGACCTCGAGCTCGCGCTCCGCCTGCCCGGTCACCCACTCGTAATATCCGTCCGCGGGCAGCACGCACCTGCGGGTGGCGAAGGCCCGCCGGTAGGAGGGCTTCTCGTGCACCGTCTCGGCACGTGCGTTGATCATCCGCGCCCCGCCCTCCGGCGTCTTCGCCCAGGACGGCACGAGTCCCCACTTCAGCTTGCGCAACTGACGAACCGGACGGGGCTCCTCAGCGTCTTTGAGGGGGCGGTCGAGGACGGCGTAGACCTCTTTCGTGGGGGCCACGTTGTAGTCGGGCTCCAGGGCCTCTTCCGGCTCCCACTTCTCCACCTCGAAGATCCCCGCGAGATCCTCGGGCCCACGACTGGCCGCATATCGTCCGCACATACGTGCCACACTGCCATGCCGTGGCCGACAATATGGAGCCGACCGAGCAATGCACACAACCGCTTCCGCCAGCCTCGGCGACCTCTGGGACCGCCTGACGGGGACGCAGTCCGCACCCGAGCAGTGGCTGGTGATCGTCACCGGCGTCGTCGCCCTGTGCGTCGTCGTCCCGCACGGCTTCTGGCGCGTGGCCCGCAACGCCGTCACCATCGCCCACGAGGGCGGCCACGGCCTGGTGGCCCTGCTCACCGGGCGCCGTCTGGACGGGATCCGGCTGCACTCCGACACCAGCGGCCTGACCGTCAGCCGCGGCAAGCCCACCGGCCTCGGCATGATCCTCACCGCGGCCGCCGGGTACACCGCACCCCCGCTGCTCGGCCTCGGCGGTGCCGCGCTGCTCGGCGAGGGCCGCATCACGGCGCTGCTGTGGATCGCCACGGGACTGCTCGTCGCGATGCTGGTGATGATCCGCAACGCCTACGGCGCGGTGACCGTGATCGTCGCGGGCGGTCTGTTCCTCGGCGTGTCCTGGCTCGCGAACACCGACGTGCAGGCCGCCTTCGCCTACACCGTGGTGTGGTTCCTGCTCCTCGGCGGCGTACGGCCCGCCTTCGAGCTACAGGCCAAGCGCAGGCACGGCGGGGCGGGCGACTCCGACGCGGACCAGCTCGCGCGGCTCACGCACGTCCCGGCGGGGATGTGGCTGTTCCTGTTCCACGCCGTGTCCCTGTGCGCGCTGATAGGCGGAGGCCGCTGGTTGCTGGCGGTGTGACACCGGACGGCCGCCGGACGACGTGCCGGAGGCGGTTCGGTGCCCGCTGCCGTCCCGGCACCGCTCCCGCACCGGTCCTCGTACGCGTTCGCGCACCAGTTCTGTCGGCGCCTTCTCTGTTTCGCCTGGGTTTCGCCACTTTTGATCAAGATTCGCTCTCGGCGTCAACCACTAAAGTGTGGGCATGACCGTGAACCCGACAGACACCGCCCTCTGGCCAGCCCCGTACGCGAGCGGAGCCGTCGCCGCGACGGTCCACGTGCCGGGCTCGAAGTCGGTCACCAACCGTGGCCTCGTCCTCGCCGCGCTCGCCGCCGAGCCGGGCTGGCTGCGCCGCCCGCTGCGCTCGCGCGACACCCTCCTGATGGTGGCCGCGCTGCGTGCCATGGGCGTCGGCATCGAGGAGACGGTGTCCTCCAGCTCCGCGGGCGCCGGTGACTCCGGCGAGGCCTGGCGCGTGATCCCCTCGGGCCTCCAGGGCCCGGCCACGGTCGACGTCGGCAACGCGGGCACGGTCATGCGTTTCCTGCCGCCCGTCGCCACGCTCGCCGACGGCCCCATCCGCTTCGACGGCGACCCCCGTTCGTACGAGCGCCCGCTGGGCGCCGTGATCGACGCGCTGCGCACCCTCGGCGCCCGCGTCGACGACGAGAACCGCGGCGCCCTGCCCCTGACGGTGCACGGCGGCGGCGCCCTGGACGGCGGCCAGGTCGAGATCGACGCCTCCTCCTCGTCCCAGTTCGTGAGCGCGCTGCTGCTCTCGGCACCGCGCTTCAACCAGGGCGTGGAGGTGCGGCACGTGGGCAGCGCCCTGCCCTCCATGCCGCACATCCGGATGACCGTCGACATGCTGCGCGCCGCCGGCGCCCAGGTCGACACCCCCGAGGCGGGCGGCGAGCCGAACGTCTGGCGGGTCACTCCCGGCGCCCTGCTCGGCCGCGATCTGACGGTCGAGCCCGACCTGTCCAACGCCCAGCCGTTCCTGGCCGCGGCGCTGGTCACCGGCGGCCGCGTCACCGTCCCCGACTGGCCCGCGCACACCACCCAGCCCGGCGACGCGCTGCGCCGCATCTTCACCGAGATGGGTGGTTCCTGCGAGCTGACCGAGCAGGGCCTGACGTTCACGGGCTCCGGCTCGATCCACGGCCTCGACGTGGACCTGAGCGAGGTCGGCGAGCTCACGCCGGGCATCGCCGCCGTCGCCGCCCTCGCCGACTCGCCGTCCACCCTGCGCGGCGTCGCCCATCTGCGGCTGCACGAGACGGACCGGCTCGCCGCGCTCACCAAGGAGATCAACGAACTCGGCGGCGACGTCACCGAGACCGCCGACGGCCTCCACATCCGCCCGCGCCCGCTGCACGGCGGCGTCTTCCACACCTACGACGACCACCGCATGGCCACGGCAGGCGCGGTCATCGGCCTCGCCGTCCCCGGCGTACAGATCGAGAACGTCGCGACGACGGCCAAGACGCTGCCCGACTTCCCCGAACTGTGGGCCGGGATGCTCGGGAACTGACGGGCGAGACACGATCATGCGCCGCTACGGGAAGAACCCGGACGAGGACGACATCCGCGTCCGCCCCAACCGCAAGGGCAACCGCCCGCGCACGCACATCCGTCCCAAGCACGAGGACGCCGCGGAGGGCATGGTCCTCACCGTCGACAGGGGCCGTCTCACCTGCCTCGTCGACGGCCGGACCGTGATGGCGATGAAGGCCCGCGAGCTGGGCCGCAAGGCCGCCGTCGTCGGTGACCGCGTCGCCGTCGTCGGCGACCTCTCCGGCGCGAAGGACACCCTCGCGCGCATCGTGCGCATCGAGAAGCGCACCTCCGTGCTGCGCCGCACGGCCGACGACGACGACCCGTACGAGCGCGTGGTCGTCGCCAACGCCGACCAGCTCGCCATCGTCACCGCCCTGGCCGACCCCGAACCACGCCCGCGCATGATCGACCGCTGTCTGGTCGCCGCCTTCGACGGCGGCCTGACGCCGCTGCTCGTCCTGACCAAGTCCGACCTCGCGCCCCCGGACAAGCTCCTTGAGCTGTACGGGGACCTGCACATCCCCTACGTCGTCACCAGCCGCGGCGAGCTGGAGGACGGCGACGCCGCCGACGTGGTGCGCGCCGAACTCGCCGGGAAGGTCACGGCGTTCGTGGGCCACTCCGGCGTCGGCAAGACCACCCTGGTGAACGCGCTCGTGCCGCCGGAGCGGCGGCGCACCGTGGGCCATGTGAACGCCGTGACAGGGCGCGGCCGGCACACCACCACCTCCGCCCTCGCGCTGCCGCTGCCCGACGACGAGGGCTGGGTGGTCGACACTCCGGGCGTGCGCTCCTTCGGCCTGCACCACGTCGACCCGTCGCGCGTCATCCACGCCTTCCCCGACCTGGAGTCCGGCACGGAGAACTGCCCGCGCGCGTGCAGCCACGACGAGCCGGACTGCGGGCTCGACGCGTGGGTGGCGGCGGGGCACTCCGACCCCGCGCGGCTGTACTCTCTGCGACGGCTTCTCGCCACGCGGGAGCGGCACGAGGGTGACTGACCAGGCCTCACCTCGCCCTGATCTCCGCGTTGTTTACACCCCCGCCGCGCCGGTAAGTGCATAATCGCACCAAGATTGACTCAAGCTTTGGTGAAGCGGTCACGGAACGTACGGACGTGGGAGGCACAACCATGGCGTGGCTGCTGGTCATTGTCGCCGGAATCCTAGAGACGGGCTTCGCGGTCTGCCTGAAGCTCTCGCACGGCTTCACCCGGCTCTGGCCGACCATCGCCTTCGCGTCCTTCGCCCTCGGCAGCTTCGGCCTGCTCACGCTCGCCCTGAAGAAGCTGGACGTCGGGCCCGCGTACGCGGTCTGGACAGGCATCGGGGCGGCGGGCACGGCGATCTACGGCATGATCTTCCTGGGCGACCTCGTCTCCACGCTGAAGATCGTCTCGATCTCGCTGGTGATCGTGGGCGTCATCGGGCTGCAGTTGTCGGGGTCGGCGCACTGACACCCTCGGGCCTGTCGGGCTGACCCCAGGGAGCGCGGGACGGGGGGCTACCGCCCCGCCGCCCCCGCGATCACCCGTCGCACCAGCCGTGCCGGGTCCTCCTCCCGGCCCGCAGGCGCCACCACGTACGACAGTGCGACGCGCACCGCGCTCTCGCAGGCCCGCGCCAGGTTCTCCGTCTCGGACGGGCGGCCCCGCTCCGTCAGCGCGGCCATCGCCCGGTCCCGCACCTGGGCGAGGAGTTCGCCGGGGGCGGGCACGCCCGCGTCCGCCCGGCGCTGCGCGGGCACCGGTGAGCTGGACACGGCCGCCCGGCTCGGCGCCGGGAGCCGTTCGCTCCAGCAGCCGGTGAGCACCGCACGCACCAGGACGTTGTCGCGCGCGGCACCGATCGTCCACGCGCTCACCGCCGCGAGCCGGTCCACCGGGTCCCGGGCTTGTGCGAGGGCCCGCTCCACCCCGCGCAGATAGGTGTCCGTCTCGCGCCGCAGGAGCGCCCGCGCGAGGCCGTCCTTGCTGCCGAACTCGTTGTAGAGCGTCTGCCGGGACACCCCGGCCACCGACGCCACGTCGGTCATCCGCACACCGGCCCACGGCCTGCGGGCCAGCGCGGTGTAGGCCGCGTCGAGCAGTGACTCCCGCGCTGCCGGCATCGTCGCCTCCCGCTGCCCAGGCCCCGGGCCCGGGCGGCCCCTGCGGCCCTGCTCGTCAGAGTTGACGCGCCCGCGGGCACTGTCAAGGGGTCCCGCGGGCACCGCCGCCCACGCGCTGTGGCCCGTGCGAAACGAGATCGATACTGTTCACCCATGCCCGACTACCACGATGATCTGCGCCTCGCCCACGTCCTCGCGGACGCCGCCGACGCCGCGACCATGGACCGGTTCAAGGCCCTCGACCTCAAGGTGGAGACCAAGCCGGACATGACACCGGTGACCGAGGCCGACAAGGCCGCCGAGGAGCTGATCCGCGGCCAGTTGCAGCGGGCCAGGCCGCGGGACGCGATCCTCGGCGAGGAGTACGGCATCGAGGGCACGGGCCCCCGCCGCTGGGTGATCGACCCGATCGACGGCACCAAGAACTACGTACGCGGTGTGCCCGTCTGGGCCACGCTGATCTCCCTCATGGAGGCGGGCGAGACCGGGTTCCAGCCGGTGGTCGGCGTCGTCTCGGCGCCCGCGCTCGGCCGTCGCTGGTGGGCGGCGAAGGGCGGCGGCGCGTACACCGGGCGCAGCCTGACCTCCGCGAGCCGGCTGCGGGTCTCCAAGGTCTCCCGGCTCCAGGACGCCTCGCTCGGGTACTCGTCGCTGAGCGGCTGGGAGGACCAGGGCCGCCTCGACGGCTTCCTCGACCTCACCCGCGCCTGCTGGCGCACGCGCGGCTACGGCGACTTCTGGCCGTACATGATGGTGGCGGAGGGCTCCGTCGACCTGTGCGCGGAGCCGGAGCTCTCGCTGTGGGACATGGCGGCGACCGCGATCGTCGTGACCGAGGCGGGCGGCAGCTTCACCGGCCTCGACGGCACCCCGGGCCCGCACAGCGGCAACGCGGCCGCCTCGAACGGGCTGCTCCACGAGGAACTGCTCGGCTATCTGAACCAGCGCTACTGAAGCACGCGCGCGCACTCCCGGCACCCGAGCGCCCCTGAACTTCCCCCCTCCGCCCTCTTGTTGAGACCCCGCGCGCCTGCGACTCTATGAGTCCCCCCACTTGTGAACTTGTGAAACCCTTCTCCAAGTCGATGCCTGAGATCCCCTTGCACCGCTGCCAAGCGGAGGCAATCCTTCGGCCTCGCGCGGACCACGGTTTCACCAAGGAGGTGGCTCAAGCCCATGCTCGTCCGTGACGCCATGAGCACTGTGGTCCTCACCATCGGTCCCGCCCACACGCTTCGGCAGGCCGCCCACCTGATGGCGGCCCGTCGCGTCGGCGCGGCCGTCGTCCTCGACACCGACACCTACGGCCTCGGCATCCTGACCGAGCGCGACGTCCTGAACTCCCTCGGCCTCGGCCAGGACCCGGACCTCGAGACCGCGGGCACGCACACGACGACCGACGTCGTCTTCGCGGGACCGACCTGGACCCTGGAGGACGCCGCCGACGCGATGGCACACGGCGGGTTCCGGCATCTCATCGTGCTCGACGACGACGAACCGGCCGGCATCGTCTCCGTACGCGACATCATCCGCTGCTGGGCACCGGTGCGGCGGCAGACGGCCACGGTCGCCTGAGCGCGGCAGGCGTTTCCCGGACCGAGCACAGCCACGGTCTCCGGACCGAGCACGGCAGACGGGCCGGACCCCCGGGGGGATCCGGCCCGTCACCCACGACAAGGGGCTGGGGTCTCAGCCGCGCAGGGCCTGGACCGCGGCCTCCAGCCGCTTGCCGAAGTCTCCGTCCGCCTGACGGAAGTTGTTGATCGCGCGCTCGGCGATCTCGTCACGGGTCACGCCCGCGAGCGCCCCGGAGAGGTTGTCGACGAGGCGCTGCTTCTCGTCCTCCGACATCAGCCGGTAGAGGTTGCCCGCCTGCACGAAGTCGTTGTCCTCCGCGTGCGAGGGCGTCTCGTGGTTGCCGGTTCCACCGGACACCGCCGTGGGCGCCCACAGCGGGCGGTCGGTCTGGTGCGGGCCGTCGAAGCTGTTCGGCTCGTAGTTCTTCGCGCCCTTGTGGCGGCCGTCGTACAGGAAGCCGTCACGGGAGTGGGTGCGCGCCTCGGTGGCGTGCGGGCGGTTCACCGGCAGGTGGTCGGCGTTGATGCCGACGCGGTAGCGGTGCGCGTCGCCGTACGCGAACAGGCGGCCCTGGAGCATCTTGTCCGGGGACGGGCCGATGCCCGGCACGAAGTGGGCGGGGCTGAAGATGGCCTGCTCGACCTCGGCGAAGACGTTCTCCGGGTTGCGGTTGAGCTCCAGCTTGCCGAACTCGATGACCGGGTAGTCGGCGTGCGGCCACACCTTGGTCAGGTCGAACGGGTTGAAGCGGTACTCCGCCGCCTCGGCCGCCGGCATGATCTGCACACCCACGGTCCAGGTCGGGAACTCGCCGCGCTCGATGGCCTCACGGAGGTCGCGCTGGTGGGAGTCGGGGTCCTTGCCCGCGAGGACCTCGGCCTCCTGAGCGGTGAGGTTCTTGATCCCCTGGTCGGTCTTGAAGTGGTACTTGACCCAGAAGATCTCACCGAACTCGTTGGTCCACTGGTACGTGTGCGAACCGAAACCGTCCATGTGGCGGTACGACGCGGGGATGCCGCGGTCGCCGAACAGCCACGTCACCTGGTGCGTGGACTCCGGGCTCAGGCCCCAGAAGTCGAAGACGTTGTCGGCCTCCTGGGAGCCCGTGTACGGGTCGCGCTTCTGGGTGTGGATGAAGTCCGGGAACTTGATGGCGTCCCTGATGAAGAACACCGGGGTGTTGTTGCCGACGAGGTCGTAGTTGCCCTCCTCGGTGTAGAACTTCAGCGCGAAGCCGCGCGGGTCGCGCACGGCGTCCGCGGCACCGAGGTTGCCCGCGACCGTCGAGAAGCGCAGGAAGGTCTCGGTCTGCTTGCCGACCTCGGAGAGGAACGCGGCACGCGTGTACCGGGTGACGTCCGCGGTCACCGTGAAGGTGCCGTAGGCACCCGCGCCGCGTGCGTGCACGACGCGCTCCGGGATGCGCTCGCGGTTGAAGTGCGCGAGCTTCTCCAGGAGCAGTTGGTCCTGGACCAGGACCGGACCGCCCGCACCCGCCGTCTCGCTCTGCTGGTTGTCCGCGACCGGTGCGCCGGCCTCCGTGGTGAGGGGTCCCTGCGTCACGTGCGCCTCCTGCGTCAATTCGTGCAATTCGTGCACTTCCTGTCCCTTGGCCTGAGCCGTTTCCGATCCTACAATAGACTTTGTCTAAGTCAAGTAAACATCCAAAGTCACACCCATTCGGGACCTGGTCCCTGTGCTGTTAGGCTGGTTTTCATGAGCGACCTGTTGGAACGACTGCGCGGACGCGGCTGGCGCATGACCGCGCAGCGGCGCGTCGTGGTCGAGGTCCTCGACGGAGAGCACGTGCATCTGACGGCGGACGAGGTCCATGCCCGCGCCGTCGTCAAGCTGCCGGAGATCTCCCGGGCGACCGTCTACAACACGCTGGGCGAGCTGGTGTCGCTCGGCGAGGTGATCGAGGTCGCGACGGACCGCAGAGCCAAGCGGTACGACCCGAACGCGCACCGGCCCCATCAGCACCTGGTGTGCGCCCGCTGCGGCGCCATCCGCGATGTGCACCCGACGGGCAACCCGCTGGCCTCGCTCCCCGACTCGGAGCGCTTCGGCTTCACGATCTCGGACGTGGAGGTCACGTACCGGGGCGTGTGCCCGAACTGCGCATGACGCTGCGCTGACTGAACACGCGAGGGCCCGGCACCGCACGGCGGTGCCGGGCCCTCGCGTTTGCGTGACTCACGGCGTTCCGGGCGCCGCCCGCGGCCTCTTTTGGGGCACACACGTTTCGGGGCACACACATTTCGGAGCACACACGCCGAAGGCCCGGATCCTTTGAGGATCCGGGCCTTCGTCTTGAGTAGCGGGGACAGGATTTGAACCTGCGACCTCTGGGTTATGAGCCCAGCGAGCTACCGAGCTGCTCCACCCCGCGCCGTTGTGTTGCAACCATACGTCAGGCCCACGACCAGCGCAAATCGCTTCCCACGCGGCCGACGTCGCCCTACGCCGTCAGTTCCTGGCGCAGCGCCTCGCGCAGCCGGCCCGCCCGCTCGGCGACCTCCGCGGGACCGAGCTCCACGGCCCGCGAGGCCCATCGCTGCCCCTCGGCGAGCTGCCCCCGCCGCGCGTACAGCAGGGCGAGCCGCAGCGCCGCCCTGCCGTGCCCGGCGTCGGCGGCCCGCGTCCACCACAGCGCCGCCTCCGGCTCGCTGCCCTCCCTGGCCAGGAGCAGGCCGAGGTTGAACGCCCCGTTGCGGCTTCCGGCCTCCGCCGCGGACCGGTACCAGCGCGCGGCCTCGACCACGTCGCCGCGCGCCGCGGCGAGCATCCCGACGCGGACCTGCGCCCGCCGGTGGCCCTGCTCGGCCGCGCGCTCGTACCACTCCTCGCACTCCGTCTTCTGTACCGCGGGCTCGCCGAGCGCGGGCGGCCCGGGAGGCGGGCGGCGCGCGTCGAGCACGGTGCCGAGCCGGTAGGCCGCCTCCGCGCTGCCCCCGCCGGCCGCGCACCGCAGGTGCCGTTCGGCGTCCCGCTCGTCGCCCTCGCGCAGCCGTGCGGTGCCGACCTGGAGAGCGGCCTGGGTGTGTCCGGCCGCGGCGGCCCGCTCGTAC
This sequence comes from Streptomyces aureocirculatus, assembly GCF_000720475.1. Lineage (GTDB taxonomy): Bacteria > Actinomycetota > Actinomycetes > Streptomycetales > Streptomycetaceae > Streptomyces > Streptomyces aureocirculatus. Next base: position 66,392 of record NZ_JOAP01000006.1, on the reverse strand, counting down.
CACTTCAGGGCCGCGGCGTCGTCGCCCCGGCTCGCGTACAGGATTCCGAGGTTGAACGCGGCGTCGACGCTGCCGGCCTCCGCGGCCTTGGAGAACCACGGCTCGGCACCGGCCGCGTCACCGCCCTGGAGGAGCAGCACGGCGAGCGCGTTGGCCGCCTCGCGATGCCCGGCGTAGGCGGCGCGGCGGTACCACTGGTCGGCCTGGGCGGTGCGCTTCTGCTCGGCGCAGAGCAGGCCGAGGTTGTACGCGCCGTTGTTGTCGCCCGCGTCCATCGCCGCGCGGTACCAGCGCTCGGCGGTCTGGGTCTCGCCGCGCTCGGCGTGCAGCGCGCCGAGCGCGTTCGCGGCGTTCCCGTCGCCGTCCTGGGCGGCTCTGAGCCACCACACGGCGGCGTTCTCCTCGTCGCCCGCGTCACGCAGCAGGAAGCCGAGCGCGCACGCGGCGCGGGCCTCGCCGTCCTTGGCGGACGTCAGATACCAGCGCCCCGCCTCCTTCAGCTCGCCGCGCCGCTCCAGGATCGCGCCGAGGTGCAGGGCGGCACGGCGGTGTCCGCGCGCGGCCGCCTGCCGGTACCACTGCTCGGCCTCGTCGGCGAGCGACAAGCTGCCGCCGTCGGCGCGCCTTGCCTCGGGGGCCGCGGGTCGGACACCTGCTTTGCGTGCGTTGTCAGAGCGCGCGTCACCGGGGCGCGCGGCAGTCGTGGGGCGCGTGACCTTCACACGCGCCCCGTCACCAGCACCCGCGCCTGCGCCTGCGCCCTTCGCCCCCTCACCCTTCGCCCCTCTGACCTTCACTCCGTCAGGCCGCGCCCCGACGGTCCGCGCGACGTCGGCCCGCCAACCGTCGGCCCGCGCGCCCACGCCGAGTCCCGCCGGGGCGCCGAGTCGTCCACCGGTGCCGGTCCGCGGCCCCGTCGCCTCCCCCGGGCCCGGGGCCTCGTCCTCCGCCCGCTTGTCAAGCGCTCTGGCCAAGCGGTACGCCGCCTCACGGTGGCCGCGCTCGGCCGCCGTGCGCATCCAGCGCTCGGCGCCGACGTCGCCACGGTGCTCCAGGAGGTCGGCGAGGGCGTACGCCCCCAGGGTGTGGCCCTGCTCGGCGGACTGCCGGAGCCAGTACTCGGCGGCGGGCTCGTCGCCGCGCTCGCGGTGGTACCGGCCGAGCGCGTGCGCCGCCGCCGAGGAACCCGCGACGGCGGCGACGCGCCACCATCCGGCCGCTTCGTCGACATATCCACGTTGATGCAGGAGGACACCGAGATTGTTGGCCGCGGCCCGGTCACCGGCCGCGGTCGCTCCGCGCAGCAAGGATTCGGCCCCGTCGAGATCCCCGCGGCGCAGCAGCAGGCTGCCGAGAACGCTCATCGCGTCCACATCTCCGGCCTCGGCGGCGAGCCGGTGCCGCAACTCGTCCGCGGCCGTCCCGGGATCCTCCCGGTCGGCCGGCTGCGCAAACCGCCCCATCTCCAACAGAGTTGCCTTGTCCCCCATAACGTCCATCGTCGCACCACCTGCAACCTGGGTACACCTGGTATACCGCAGCCAGTGAGGTCACTTCAGCGTTTTGTCGACATGCCCACAGAGAGATAAGTGAAACACAAGTCTGCTCAACTCCCCCCGCCCAAACCACTCTTCGCACGAACCCCACACCGATGGCACGGGACACCGGTATAGGCACCCGGGCGATGCCCGGCCGGGCATGACGAAGGCCCGGATCCTGTTGAGGATCCGGGCCTTCGTCTTCAGTAGCGGGGACAGGATTTGAACCTGCGACCTCTGGGTTATGAGCCCAGCGAGCTACCGAGCTGCTCCACCCCGCGCCGTTGTGTTGCAACCGTACCACGGCGCGGGGGGCCTCCCGCACGCTGCTCGCGCGCTAGGAGCAGGCAGGCGGGCTAACCGCCGCCGCCCTTGTCGGGCTTCTCAGGATCACCCGACTCCTCGGTCTTGTCGGACCCCTTCCCGTCGCCGTCTCCCGACGGCTCGGCCTGGGCGTCCTCGGCCCGCTGCAGGGCGTCCTGGAGCTTCTTCTGGGCCTTGCCGTAGGCCTCCCAGTCCTGCTCCTTCAGCGCCGTGTTGCCTTCTTCGATCGCCGCCTGGGCGTCGTCGATGGCCTTCTGGAGCTCGGGGTTGTCGGAGTCGCCGGTCGCCGGTGGCTTCTCCTTGTCGGGGTCGGGTTTGTCACCCTTGTCCGGTGGCTCGACCGGAGTCGCGCTCTCGGCTCCGAAGACCACGTTCAACGCCTTGTCCAAGGTGTCCTCGAACGCGATCTTGTTGCCGTAGGTGACAAGGACCTTCTTCAGGAGTGGGTACTTCAGCCCGCCGCCCTTGACGTAGACGGGCTCCACATAGAGCAGGCCTCCGTCCAGCGGCACCGTCAGCAGGTTTCCGTAGTCGACCTCGGAGTCGCCGCCCTTGAGCAATCGGATCTGCTCGGCGATCGCCTCGTTGGAGTTGAACTTGCTCTGCACCTGTTTGGGTCCGTCGACCGTCGTGCTCGACGGCATCTTCAGGATTCTGATCTTGCCGTAGTCATCGGTGCCCGGCTCGGCGTTCACCGACATGAAGGCACTCAGGTTGTCCCGGCCGTTGGGATTGAAGGACGTCGTCAGGGAGAAGTCCTGCTTCTTCTGGCCGGGCATCTTCATGCTCAGGTAGTACGGCGGGACCGCGCTCGACGTCTGGTTCGTCGGGTCGTCCGGCACCTGCCACACCTCGCTGCCGCTGAGGAACGTCTCGGCGTCCTTCACGTGGTAGCGGGTGAGCAGCTCGCGCTGCACCTTGAAGAGGTCCTGCGGATAGCGCAGGTGGTCCATCAGGTCGGCGGAGATCTCGCTCTTGTCCTTGACGGTGCCCGGGAACGCCTTGCGCCACGTCTTCAGTATGGGGTCCTTGGTGTCCCACTCGTAGAGCTTGACGTCTCCGGTGTAGGCGTCGACGGTCGCCTTCACGGAGTTGCGGATGTAGTTGACCTGGTTCTGCTGGGCCACCACCCGCTGGTTGTTCTTCGCGGTCAGCGAGTCGGCCGTGGTGTCGCCGAGCGTGGTACGCGACGCGTACGGATAGCCGTTCGTGGTGGTGTACGCGTCGACGATCCACTGGATCTTGTTGCCGACGACCGCCGGGTAGGCGTCACCGTCGATGGTGAGCCAGGGGGCCACCGCTTCGACGCGCTCCTTGGGCGTGCGGTTGTACATGATCCGCGAGCCTTCTCCGATCGCTCCGGAGTACAGCATCTGCGGTTCGCCGAACGACACCGCGTACGCGGCCCGGTTGAGCGGATTGGAGAGGTTGACGCCGCTCTTGCCCCTGTAGCTCGTCGTCTTCTCGCCGTCGTCGTCGGAGTAGTCGATCTCCTTCTGGGGACCGCCGACGATGGAGTACTGCTTGGTCTTCTCGCCGTAGTAGATCCGCTGCTCGTACTTGCCGAGGCTGCCCTTGGACGGCAGGTCGGACTCGGTGAACTTCGGTCGCCCCTGGTCGTCGGCCTCGGTGCCCTTGGCCGCGACCACGCCGTACCCGTGGGTGTAACGGAAGTGGTCGTTGATCCAGTTGTTCTTCGGGATGCCGTCCAGGTTCAGCTCGCGCAGACCGATGACGGTGTCCTGGGCCTTGCCGTCCTTCGTCTTGTACCGGTCGACGTCCAGGTTCGACGGGAAGCCGTAGTAGTTCTTCATCTGCTGCAACTGCTGGAACGTCGGCGAGACGATGTTCGGGTCGAGCAGACGCAGGCTCGCGGCGCCGGCGACGTCGTCGCGCAGCTTCGTCTTGTCCTGGGTCTTGCTGACGCCGGGGTACTCCGTGACGTCCGTGCCGCCGATGCCGTACGCCTTGCGGGTCGCCTCTAGGTTCTTCTCGACGTACGGGGACTCCTTGGCCTGCTCGTTCGGCTGGACCTGGAACTTCTGCACGATGGCCGGGTACAGACCGCCGATGAGGATCGCGGAGAGGACCATCAGGCCGAAGCCGATGACCGGCAACTGCCAGGTGCGCCGCCACAGCGTCGCGAAGAACAGCAGCGCGCAGATGACGGCGATGCAGAACAGGATGGTCTTCGCCGGCAGATAGGCGTTCGCGTCGACGTAGCGCAGGCCCGTCCAGTTGCCCGTGGCCTTGAAGTCACTGGACTTCACCGCGAGGCCGTACCGGTCGAGCCAGTAGGCGACCGCCTTGAGGGCGACGAAGATGCCGATGAGCACCGACAGATGACCGGTCGCGGCGGCCGTGGCCCGCCCGCCGGGGCTGGTGATGCGCAGACCGCCGTACAGGTAGTGGGTCAGGGCGGCGGCGATCACCGAGAGCACCGTGGCCGCGAAGCCGAAGCCGAGCAGGAAGCGGTACCAGGGCAGGTCGAAGGCGAAGAAGGCCACGTCCAGGTGGAACTGGGGGTCCTTCTGGTGGAAGGGGACGCCGTTGACCCACATCAGCCAGGTGCGCCACTGGCCGGAGGCGGACGCACCCGCGATCAGGCCGACGAGGGCTGTGATGCCGATCAGCAGCCACTTCTTGTAGGGCGCGATCGCCATGCGGTACCGGTCGAGGCTCTGTTGCTCCATCGACATGGCGCTGAGCGGCGGGCGCAGCCGGTGCGCCAGCCAGATGTTCACGCCGACCGCGGCCGCCATGAGGAGGCCGAAGACGAAGAACAAGCCGATCTTGGTCGTCAGGGTGGTGGTGAAGACCGATGAATAGTGGACCGAGCGGTACCAGAGCCAGTCCGTCCAGAATCCCGCGAACATGACGAACGCCATGGCAAGGACGGCCAGGACGCCGAGCGTCATGAGCAGGGTCCGGACACGACGGGACGGTCGGCCCACTCTGATCCGTGGCCCCGTCGGGCCTCCGCCGCGGTCCGGCATCTGGAAAGCCAAGGTGCGCACCTCGAAGTTCGCTGTAGCTGTGGCTGGCTGAAACGGGCCCCGCGATCGTAGAGCCCACTCATGCAACTTACCGATGCTTTACTCAGTTCCCGTTCCCGGGTCCGAACGAGGCAGGATATTGGGCATGCCCAACGTTTCCCCCTCCGGCCCACCGATGGCCGCGAGCCCCTTGACCGTTGCCGTGCTCGAGATCGACGACTATGTCGGCGGGCTCGGCTGGGATCAGCCCGCCCGTCTCTTCGCCCTCGTCGACACCGCACGGCTGCGTACGCAGGAGCCGACCCTGGCCGACCGCCTGGGTCTGTCCGAAGACGCCTCCGCTGCTCCGCTCACCCCGATCGAGCAGGACGAACTGCCCGCGGGCTCGCCCCTCGACGAGTTCCTCGGCACCATCGCCTGGCCCGACTCGGTCGTCGGCTGTGCCCTCAGTGTGGAGCGGCTCATGCTGCCGCCGTCCGCGGAGGCTTCCGTTCCGGAAGGCATGAGCGAGAAGCAGCTCGCCAAGTGGGTGGCCAAGCACCCGGAGCGGCAGGAGGTCCGCATGACCGTCGCGGTGCTGCGTGACGGCGCCCGTGAGTCGGCGCTGCGGCTGCGCGAGAAGGATTCGCCGACGGAGGTGCTCACGGGCTCCGACCTGGTGCCGGGCCTCGCGGAGGCGCTGGCGGCGACGTTCGCGGAGTAGCCGCCGGGCAATTTCTCGGCCGGGGCCGCTGTCGGCCTCGGCCGGGTCGTACCGGGGTGTGCCGGGGCGTGTCGGGGCGTGTCGTACCGGACCGTCAGCTCGTGGTGCACTTCGGCAGGTCGGCGGTGTCGCCCTTGCTGATGGCCTTGAGGGACTTCACCGCGTCGGCGATGGTGTTCACCTTGACGAGCGTGAGCCCGTCGGGGACGTCGCTCGCCGCTGAGGCGCAGTTGTCCTTCGGCGTCAGGAAGTACTCGGCGCCCTTGTCGCGCGCGCCGACGGTCTTCATCTCGATGCCGCCGATCGGGCCGACCTTGCCGTCCTCCTCGATGGTGCCGGTGCCCGCGACGAACTTGCCGCCGGTGAGGTCGCCGGGCGTGAGCTTGTCGACGATGCCGAGGGCGAACATCAGGCCCGCGCTCGGCCCGCCCACGTCGGCCAGCTTGATGTCGATGGTGAACGGGTACGTGTGGTCGGTCCCGGCCTTGATGCCGACGACCGCGCGCCCGTCGTCCTCGGCCTTCTCCGTGGTGATCTTCACGGTCTCGGTGGCCGTCGGCTTCTTGTCGGCCTTCTCGGCGGCGGCGGCCTCCTTGACGGGGACGATGCCGAACACGACGGGCTCGCCCGCCTTGTGCTTCGTGACGAGCTCGGCGACGTCCGTGAACCGCTTCACGGGCTTCCCGTCGACGCTTCTGATCACGTCACCCGCGTGCAGCTTGCCCTCGGCGGGGCTGTCCTTGTAGACGGTGGAGACGACCACCTGCGACTTCACCGGGAGCTTCAGTTCCTTCAGGGCGGCGACCTTCGCGCTCTCCTGGGACTGGCTGAACTCCTCGGCGTTCTCCTGGCTGGACTGCTGCTCCGTCTTGCCGTCCGGGTACAGGGTGTCGTGCGGCACCACGATGTTGTCGTGCGCCAGCCAGCCGTACACGGCCTCCGCGAGGTTCATCTTGTAGTCGGCGCTGGTCACCCTGACCGTCGTCATGTTCAGGTGGCCGCTCGTGGGGTACGTCTTGTGGCCCGAGATCTGCAGCACCGGCTCGCCGCCGTGATCGCCCAGGGTGTTCACCGTGGGCCCCGGGGACATCTCCGAGTACGGCACCTTGATGAGCACTCCGGCGCAGAGCAGCGCGATCAGCATCAGGGTGGAGGCGAGCATCGTCGCAGTGCGGCGTGGCATGGAACGACAGTACGGGACGGCCCTGTGCGTGCATCCCTGGGGCGTCCGTACGAGACCGCCGCGGGCTTCCCGTACGAGACCGCCGCGCGCGTCCCTACGAGACCGCCACGGGCGTCCGTACGAGACCGCCGCGGGCCCGCAGCAGGGTCAGGCGGCGGTGTCGGTGCCCGAGCGGGACTTCTCCATCGCCTCACGGAACGCCGCGTAGCCGTTCAGCTCGCTGTTGTCACCCGTCCTGCCGCTCTTGCGGGCCCGGTTGGCCCACGCGGCCCACAGACCGGCACCGACGGCCGCGAGAACCGGAATCAGCAGCCAGGCGAGCGATGCCATGTCGACCTCCTGACCCCTTGAGCGACCACGACTGACCGCAACTGACTGATCAGCAGATTAACCATCAGCTCCGACAACGCTCACAGCAGGGGTCCGGTTACGCAACCGGAGCCCTTCAGGGTGGCCGGGTCTGTCTAGGCCCCGACCCACTCCTCCTGGCCGTCGGAGAACCGCTGGTGCTTCCAGATGGGCACCTCGTGCTTGAGGTCGTCGATCAGCCTGCGGCAGGCCGCGAACGCCTCGGCGCGGTGCGGGCAGGACACGGCGACCACGACCGCGAGATCGCCCACGGAGAGGTCCCCCACGCGGTGCACGGCGGCCAGGGCGCGCACCGGGAAGTCGGCGACGACCTTCTCCGCGACGCGACGCAGCTCCGCCTCGGCGCTCGGGTGGCTGGAGTACCCGAGCTCGTCGACGTCCGCGCCCCCGTCGTGGTTGCGCACCGTCCCGACGAACAGCGCCGTGCCCCCAGCGGCGTCGTCACCGACGGCACGGAAGACCTCGTCGAGCGAGAGCGGGGTGTCCCGGATCGCAAGCAGCCGAACCGGCTCGGCACCGGGCTGCTCCCCGGGGTGGTCCATCGGATTACGTGCCATACGGCCATCGTGCCGCACACCACTGACAACCCGAAATAGCGCTTTCCTACAGCGAGAGCAGCACCCCTGTGGGCAATCGTCCCGCAGGGCGAGTGGGGTCTGTCCCGCTCGAGCGGAGCCGAGAGCTTGGGGATGGGTGGGCACAGCCCCCGACGCCGGGCAACCGTCCTGTCGGCCCCGGCCCCGGCCCCGTACCCAGCCAGACCAGGCGGGGCCAGGCCGAAGCCGGGCCACGCCTACATCCGCCTCCGCGCCTTCCGCGCCCGCCGCACCAGCGCAGCCGTACCCAGCAGAGCCACCGTCGCCCCCGCGGCCCCCGCGGCGGTCGCGTCCTTGCGCCCGAGCCGCCGCCCGGCAACAGTGCGCCGCCCGGCCACCTCGTCGAGCAGCTCCGCGAGCACCTCCTCGTTGGTCCACTGCGGCCGCCACCCCGCGTCGTGCAGCCTGCTGACACTGACGACCCAGGGGTACATCGTGTAGGCGAGGTCGCCCGCCGGGGACGGCGTGAGCCCGATCCGGTGGAGCCGCGCCGCCGCGCCGAGAGCGACCGTGGAGGGCAGCTCCATGCGCCGGATGCCGCTCAGCTCCTCGACCTCCTCCTGCTCCAGCCAGCCGTCGCACCCGACGGCAAGGTCGCCGTCGACCTTCTCCACGACGGCGTACTCCAGCGCGCTGCACAGGTCGTCGACGTGGCAGAACTGCCACGCGGGCCGCGAACCGGCCACCACAAGAAGCCGCGGCGACTCGAAGTACCTGGTCAGCGCGGTGTCGGTGCCGCCGACGAGGATGGCGGGCCGCACCACGGTGACGTTCAGGCCGGGGTGCGCGCGCGGGGCCCGTCGGGCGAGCCGCTCGATCTCCAGGAGGTCACCGACACCGGTGGCCTCGGCAGTCGCCCGCAGTTCGGCGTCTTCGGAGAGGGGCAGTTCGTTGTCGGACAGCGCTCCGTAGACCATCGCCGACGTGCACAGCACGACACGGTGCACACCGGCGGCGGCCGCAGCCGTCAGGACGGTCTGGGTGCCGCGCACGTTGTACGCGGTGCGGGCGGCGGCGTCGGTCTCCAGGTCGAGGTCGAGCGCCAGGTGCACGACGACGTCGACACCGCGCAGCTTCTCCGCGATGGCCGGGTCGCGGACGTCCAGGATGTGCCACTGGGCCCGCGCGCACTCGCCGCGCCGCTCGTCGATGGCCACGACCTGCTTGATCTGCTCGGACGCGGCGAGGCGCTCGGTGAGCTGCGCGCCCACGCCCGCTGCCGCGCCGGTGACGGCGACGACGGGCCCGCGCGGGGCCGCGGGCGACGAGCCGTCGCGCGAGGGCGCCACCGCGGCGGACGGCGGCTCGCCCGCCGGTGCGGAGTCCTGCTCCCGCGCGGAGTCCTGCGCTCGCACGGAGTCCTGCCCTCCGTCGGGGCCGGGCGGGGTCGGGTCGGAAGGGTTTCGCGCTGCGCGAACCTGTGGATCTGGGGAACTCACCGGGCGTCTCCAGCGGTTGTCTTCAGTATGTGCGCGAACTGACGCGTACGTACCAGGTGGCATCCATCCTGCCGCAGCCCCCGAGGCGGCGAAGCACCGAGGCCCGATCCGGCCGGGGTGTCTACGCTGGGTGGTGTTGTCGGGCAATCGCCACCGGATCCAGGATCCGGTGGCCCAACGAGCCGAGGAATCCCGTGAGTGACACCCCATTCGGATTCGGCCTTCCGCCGGAGGAGCCGGAGAACGGCGACGAGGGCAAGAAGAAGGACACCCCCGGAGGGGGACAGGGTTCCGGTGGCCCTGCCAACCCGTTCGGTTTCGGGGCGATGGGCGCCGGAGGCGCCGGTGACAATCCCTTCGCCGCCATGTTCGGGTCGATGAACCCGGGCGACCTGGGCGCCGCCTTCCAGCAGCTCGGCCAGATGCTGTCGTACGAGGGCGGCCCGGTGAACTGGGACATGGCCAAGGACATCGCCCGCCAGACCGTCTCCCAGGGCACGGCGGACGGCACCAAGGACGCGAGCGTCGGCCCCGCCGAGCGCTCCGCCGTCGAGGAGGCCGTACGCCTCGCGGACCTGTGGCTGGACGACGCGACGTCCCTGCCGTCCGGCGCGGGCAGCGCCGTGGCCTGGAGCCGCGCCGAGTGGGTCGAGGCGACCCTGCCCGCGTGGAAGGAGCTCGTCGACCCGGTCGCCGAGCGCGTCGGCCTGGCGATGGGCGACGTCCTGCCCGCGGAGATGCAGGCCATGGCGGGCCCGCTGATCGGCATGATGCGCTCCATGGGCGGCGCGATGTTCGGCCAGCAGATCGGCCAGGCCGTCGGCGTCCTCGCGGGCGAGGTCGTCGGCTCCACGGACATCGGCCTGCCCCTGGGCCCCGCGGGGAAGGCGGCGCTGCTTCCGGTGAACATGACGGCCTTCGGCAAGGACCTGGGCGTCCCCATGGAGGAGGTGCGCCTGTATCTGGCGCTGCGCGAGGCCGCCCACCAGCGGCTCTTCGCCCACGTGCCGTGGCTGCGCTCGCATCTGTTCGGCGCCGTCGAGGGGTACGCGCGCGGGATCAAGGTCGACACCTCCAAGCTGGAGGACGTCGTCGGCCAGTTCGACCCGCAGAACCCCGAGCAGCTCCAGGAGGCGCTCCAGCAGGGCATGTTCCAGCCGGAGGACACGGCCGAGCAGAAGGCCGCCCTCGCCCGCCTGGAGACCGCTCTGGCGCTCGTGGAGGGCTGGGTGGACGCGGTCGTGCACGCGGCGGCGAAGCCCCGTCTGTCGTCCGCCGACGCACTGCGTGAGACGCTGCGCAGGCGCCGTGCCACCGGCGGACCCGCCGAGCAGACCTTCGCCACGCTCATCGGCCTGGAGCTGCGTCCGCGCAGGCTGCGGGACGCCTCGCGCCTGTGGGCCTCGCTCACGGACGCGCGCGGGGTGGACGGCAGGGACGGCCTGTGGGCCCACCCGGACATGCTGCCGACGGCGTCGGACCTGGACGACCCGGACGGCTTCGTGCACCGCGAGCACCTGGACTTCTCCGAGCTGGACAAGATGCTCGGCGAGGCGGCGGACTCCGGCTCCGGTTCCGCGAAGCCGGACCTCACCAAGGGCGACACCCCGGACCTGTCCAAGGGCGACGACGACCGTACGGACGGCGACGGCAAGGGCGACGACGGCAAGTGACCCTGCACGATGACGCGGTCCTCGTACTGAAGGGCTACGAGAACCAGCCCGAGCTGCGCCAGTACTACCTGGACCACCTGTACGCCCACGCCGAGGACGGCCTCTGGAAGGCGTGCACGGCGGGCCATGTGACCGCGAGCGCCCTGGTCGTCGACCCCACGCGCGGACGTGTCCTGCTCACGCTGCACAGGAAGCTGCGGATGTGGCTCCAGATGGGCGGCCACTGCGAGCCGGGCGACACGACGCTGGCCGCGGCGGCGCTGCGGGAGGCCACGGAGGAGTCGGGCGTGCCCGGCCTGACGCTCCTCGCGGGCGGCCCCGTCCGCTTGGACCGGCACCCGATCCCGGGACCGTGCACCCAGCACCTCGACGTGCAGTACGCGGCGCTCGCCCCGGCGGACGCGGTCGAGGCGATCAGCGACGAGTCACTTGACCTGCGCTGGTTCCCGTACGACGAGGTGGCGGCCGTGGCGGACCGGTCGGTCGTACGCCTCGTAGAGGCGACGAGGGCACGCCTGTAACTGGCGTGGGCCCCTGAAAGGGGCGCGGGGAACTGCGCGACCAGCCACAACCGGCCCGCAGTTCCCCGCGACCTGCTCCTGTCCCCGTCCCCGTCCCCGGGAGAAACACTCAGGTCCAGACGTTGCCCTGGTTCTGCCCGCGGGCGCCCTGCTGGCCCATGCCGAACTGGGCACGGGCGCCCTGGCCGACGGTGGCGTGCTGCGGCGGCAGCATCTCGCTGGGCTGGACGAGGGCGTAGCCCTGCCCCATGAAGCTCAGCTCCCAGCCCTCGCCGGTGTTGCCGCGGCGCCGCCACACGCCCGACGAGTGCGTCTGGGCCTGCATCTGCACCCGCAGCCCGTTGGACCAGGCGACGACCGCGTCGGCGTCGGCGTTGACGTACCGGTCCGGGGTGACCTGGAGCATCAGCGGCTGCCCCGACGTCATCAGGGCGACCTTGCCGCGGCCGGTGATGTTGAGCTGGTACTTGCCGGAGCCGGAGATGCCGTACTGGCTGTCCACGGCGATGACCTGGTGGGTCAGGGACGAGTCCATGGCGAGGACGTAGGAGCTGTCCACCGTCAGACCGTCCTGGTCCACGTCCACCAGGTGGATGTACTGCGCGAGGTTCGCGAAGTAGACGGTGCCCTGGCCGTGGCAGCGCATCAGGTCCAGGCCCTCGCCGGTGTACGCGCGGGCGTGCTGCTGGCCCCCGCTCTGGAACTCGGCGTCGAACTCGATGAGCCCCTGGTAGGCGACCATGGCGCCCTTGCGGGCGAGCACGTCGTCATGGCCTTCGAGGGCAACCCGAAGGAGCTGCGGGTTCTGGACGGTGTAGCGCTCCTGGGTCTGTTGCTCGGTGTGCGCGAAAAGCGAGCTCTGCATGGTGTGTTGCTCCCCCTCAGCTCCGGATCCGGAGGCGGTCGGTGCTGTCCTCACTGGGCTGTACGACGACGATGCCCTCTCCGGAGAAGCCCATCTGGTAGGCCTCGCCGCTGCCGCGCCCGATCAGGGAGCCCGCCCTGAAGCTGCGCTTGCCCTTCACCTTCAGGTTCGGCGACCAGGCGATCAGCGCGTCCGGGTCCACGTACGTCTCGTCCTCGCCGCGGCCGCAGTCGACGACGATTGGCGTTCCGCGCGAGGTGAGCGCCACCCAGCCCTGGCCGGAAACCTTGATGTTCCACAGGCCCTGTCCTGCGAATTTGGCGAGGCCCTTGACCCGCTCGACGCCCCACTGGAGGCCCGCGTCGAAAGCGAGCAGGTTGGTGCCGTTCACCGAGAGCGAGTCGCCCGCCAGGTTGATGACGACGACGTCGGCTCCGTAGTCGGCGAGGTAGAGCAGGCCGTCTCCGGAGCACTTCATCAGCGGGGCGCCCTCACCGGTGATCCAGTCACGGGCGATCTGCCGGACGGCGGGCGGGTTCGGCTCGTACTGCACGAAGCCTTCGTAGGCGACCATCGATCCCACGCGCGCGAGGAGGTCGTTCCCCGTCTGCATGGCGACCTTGACCATGTGGTGGCCGTGGTTCTCCATACGAGCGGCGACGGTTGCCGGGGCAAAGCCCGCGAGCTGCTGGTTCATGACGGGCTCCCTCAGACCTCGAACGGCTGGACGACGATGAAATTGCCGGGCGCGCCGCGGAACTGGAGGTTCACGCTCTCCCCCGTGGAGCCCGCGGAGGCGTTGCCGCGCAGCCTGACCTGGCTGGACACGATCGCCTGTGCGGCCGCCGACCAGGCGACCACGGCGTGGCAGTCCGCGAAGGTCGTCGGCGTGACCGGCAGCACGACGGGCATGCCGTGGGTCTTGACCACGACCGTGCCGGTCCCCTGGAACTGCATGACGAACAGCGCGCCACCGGGAATCCCGTGGCCCTCGATGCGGCGCACCTCGTGCTGCAGCGTCTCGTCGAAGGCGAGGACGTTCTCCGCGGAGACACAGATCGCGTCCCCCTGGAGCTCGATGGGGTGCAGGTGCGTGCCCTCTTCCGCGAGGAAGACCTGGCCGCGGCCCGAGCAGCGCATGAGCTGCATCTCCTGGCCCGTCGCGTTGCCGACGACGCGGCCCTGGAAGCCCGCGCCCTTGTAACCGAACTCGACCTTGCCCTGGTACAGGACCATGCTGCCCTGGCGGGCGAGGACCGGGTGGCCGCCGACGCCGAGGTCGACGCGGACCAGCTTCTCGTTCTGCTGCGTCCAGCGCTGTCCGGTCGCCGCCTCGCGGTACTTCTGGAGCGCGGCGGCCACACCGGCCCCCTGCGGTGCGCCCTGCGGGACCCCACCGGCGGCACCCGCGGCGAACGGGGCCTGGCCGGGGATCTGCGCCTGGGGCTGCTGGCCGTAGCCGGGCGGGGCCGGAGCCGCGGGCTGCTGGCCGTAGGGCTGCCCCGGGGCTCCTGGCGGCTGGCCGTAGCCGGGCGGCAGGGGGGCGGACGGCTGCGGTTGGTCGTAGCCGGGCGGGGTCGACGCGGCGGCCTGCTGGCCGTACCCGGGCGGCAGGGGTGCGGACGGCTGCCGGCCGTAGCCGGGGGGCGGCGGGGCCTGGCCGAACGGGGGCTGTTGTCCGGGCCGGCCGTGCGGCTGGCCCTGGGGCTGCGCACCCGGCTGGCCGTACGGCGGCGCCTGCGGGGGCACCGCGGCGCCGCCCTGCTGGTTCAGCGGCGCGACGATGGTCTGCGCGGCGTGCACCGACGGGTCGGGGGCCGGGGCGGGTGGCGGGTTGGCGCCCGCGGGGGGCGCGAAGTGCTGGGCGGGCGCGGGGGTGGGGTCCGGTGCGGGGGCCGGGTTCGGTGTCGCGGGGGCCGCGGGCGCGGCGAACGCGGGCGGGGCCGTGGCACCGGCGGGCGGGGCGAAGCCGGGGGCGGCCTGCGGCGGCGCGGCGGCGGGCTCCTCCTCGGCGACCTCACCGCCGAAGTTCTTGATCAGCGCGTCGAGGCCGCCGTCGAAGCCCTGGCCGATGGCGGCGAAGCGCCACACGTCCTTCAGATAGAAGTCACCGAGCATCAGGGCGCGCTCGGTGGAGAACTCCGATCCGGTGAACGAGTACCGGGCGACTTCCTCGCCGCCGGCCACGAGCCGGATGTACCCGGAGCTGATCTGCGACATCTGCCCGGCGCCGTCGATCGCCGCGGAGAACGACAGCTTCTGGATCCGCGGCGGGATCCGGTCGAGGGTGACGCGGAAGGACTCGGTGTCACCGGCCTGGGCGCCCAGGAGCTGAAGCGACTCCTCCGGAGACTTCGGCTGGTTGAAGAAGATGAAGTAACGGTCGTCCGAGAGCCGCTCGTCCGCGTCGAGACCGAAGCAACTGATGTCGAAGGTCACCCCGGGGGCAGCGATGTGCACGCCTACGTACAGATCGGTCCCCGCGGTGAGGTCACTGATCCTGGCCTTGTGGCCGCGTTGGAATTCCCTGGCCATACGTAACGACCGTCCCCCATCCCGAATGTGAATGCGTCGCGCCAGGCTAACCGCTCCGTCCGACGACGGACGAGGTCGGTACAGAGCCGGTACACAACCCCTTCACCGGGTGGTGTCCGCTCCCCGACACGGGTGGCTTCCACGCCGCGTCACCGGGTGACCGCTACTCCTCCCGGGCGGCGGGCAGATGCGGCAGCCGGTCCGCGGCGGCCACCCCTTCGAGGTAGCCACGGGCCCGCTCGGTACGCGGATACGCCTCGAGGAGGCGCCAGAAACGCGGCCCGTGCCCGGGAACCAGGAGGTGCGCGAGCTCATGGAGCAGGACGTAGTCCACCACGTACTCGGGCATGCCCTGCAGCCGGTGCGAGAGCCGGATGCTGCCTTCCGACGGTGTGCACGAGCCCCATCTGGTGTTCTGGTTCGTGACCCAGCGAACGGACGTCGGCCGCGCCCGGGCCTCGAAGAACTGCTCGGACAGCCGCTCGGCCCGCTCCGCGAGTTCGCTGTCGCCAAGGACCCGTTTGCTTTCCTGTGCCGCGAGCTTGTCAAGCATGACGGACACCCAGCGCTGCTCCTCCGCCTCGGACATGCGGGCGGGGATGAGGACAACGGTCCGGTTGCCCTCCCGATAGGCCGAGACCGTTCTGCGGCGGCGGGCGCTCCTTCGCACCTCGACCGCGCCTGCCGCCGCGCGTGCTGTGGGCGGGCTGGTCGCGCTGCGCTGCGGGCTTCCGGCGCGGTGCAGTGGGTCGGCGGGCACGCCTTGACGTTACCCGCTGGGCGTAGGGGAAGTCCCGCCTACGGGACGGTTCGGTCGCGATCCACTCCCCGTGCGCTTGATTAGTACGACAAGTACTCATCGCCTGTGGACAACCGGACGCACGTCCTGGCCCGGCCGGGCATTCTGGCATTCGAGCGGGACCGAGTGGCATCGATCGAGTCCGAGCGGCTGAGCAGTGCCGTGGGGGCATCGAGCGACACCGAGCAGCACCCAGCGACACCGAGTGCCACCGAGCGACACCGCCCAGCACGGACCGGGACACGAAAACGGGGGACCCACCATGCATCCGATCCTCAAGCCCGCACTGCGTCGCGGCTGGCGCGATCTGAACACCGTGCAGCTCGGCGTGACCCGGACCCACGCCCGGGTCCTCGGCCCGGTGGACACGGCGACGGGCAGTTTCCTCACGCTCCTCGACGGCACCCGCGGGCTGCCCCTCCTTCGCGAGGAGGGACAGCGGATGGGTCTGCCGGACGGCCACGTGGACCGGCTCCTGCACCGCCTCGCCCGGGCCGGACTCCTGGACGACGCGACGGGAGGCGGCCCGGCGGCCGACGCCCTGCGCTCGCGCACCGAAGTGATGGACCGGCTGCGCCCCGACCTCGCCGCGCTGTCGGTCGTCACCCCGGCTCCGAACCAGGGCATCCGCAAGCTGGCCGCACGCCGCGTCACACGAGTGCGTGTGCAGGGCGCGGGCCGGGTGGGGGCGGTCGTCGCCTCGGTCCTGTCCGGTGCGGGCATCGGCCAGGTCGATGTGATGGACGGCGGCTGTGTCGAGCCGTGGGACATCGCTCCGGGCGGACTGCCGCCCGAGTCCGTCGGTCAGCGCAGGGACGCCGCGGCCAGAGCAGTGGTGCGGCAGGCGGCCCCGGGCCGCCCACCGCGTCACCCCGGCGGCCGGGGTGACGGTGAGCGCCCGCTGTCGCTGGTCGTCCTCGCCCCGCGCGACGGCCTGGACGCCTTCGCCCCCGCCCCCGGGGTGGCCGAGCCCCTGATCACCGCGGGCACGCCGCATCTGTACGCGGGTGTGATCGAGGGCACAGGCGTGGTCGGCCCCCTGGTCCTGCCAGGTGTCTCCGCCTGCGCCGGCTGTCTCGCCCTTGCCCGCGCCGACGAGGACGCGGCCTGGCCTCGGATGCTGGCCCAGTGGCGTTCGGGTCATCGCCGCCAGGTGCCCGCCTGTGACCTGGCGCTCGCGACGGCGGTCGCCGGGCTTGCCGCCGCCCATGCCCTGGCCTTTCTGGACGGAGCGGATCCGGCGCCGGCGGGCGTGCGCTGGGAGGCCTCGACGCCCGGTTTCGACTGGCGTCGGCAGCGGACGCGGGCCCACCGGTCGTGCCCCTGTGGGGCAAGTGAGCAAGTTAAGGGGGAGCAGACCTCCGTGGATCGAGAGCCGCACGAGACAATGGCCCGGTAACCGCCTGAACGGGCGCGGCTGTCTGGGTTTTGGAGGGGCGCATGTCTGATCTTCCCCGGAAGGCGGTTACCCGTACCGCCAAACTGGCCGCGCTGCCACTCGGCTTCGCCGGCCGCGCGACCTGGGGGCTCGGCAAACGGATCGGCGGCAAGTCCGCGGAGATCGTCGGTCGTGAACTGCAACAGCGCACGGCGGAGCAGTTGTTCAAGGTGCTCGGCGAGTTGAAGGGCGGCGCCATGAAGTTCGGGCAGGCGCTGTCCGTCTTCGAGTCGGCCCTGCCGGAGGAGGTCGCCGGGCCCTACCGCGCGGCGCTCACGAAACTCCAGGAAGCCGCGCCGCCGATGCCGACGCGCACCGTGCACGGGGTCCTGGAGGAGCACCTTGGCACGGACTGGCGGGAGCAGTTCCTGGAATTCGAGGACAAGCCCGCGGCCGCCGCGTCGATCGGCCAGGTGCACCGGGCGGTGTGGCGGGACGGGCGCGATGTCGCGGTGAAGGTCCAGTATCCGGGCGCGGGCGAGGCACTGCTTTCGGATCTGAGCCAGTTGAGCCGCTTCGCCCGGGTCCTCGGGCCACTGATTCCGGGCATGGACATCAAGCCGCTCATCACCGAGTTGCGCGACCGGGTCTCCGAGGAGCTGGACTACGCCCTGGAGGCGCAGGCCCAGCGGGCCCACGCCGAGGAGTTCGCGGACGACCCGGACGTGGTGGTGCCGGACGTGGTGCATCAGTGCGAGCAGATCCTGGTGACGGAGTGGATCGACGGGGTGCCGCTGTCCGAGGTGATCACGGAGGGGACCCAGGAGCAGCGGGACCGCGCGGGACAGCTCCTGACCCGTTTCCTCTTCTCGGGCCCGGCCCGGACCGGCCTGCTGCACGCCGACCCGCATCCGGGCAACTTCCGTCTGCTGCCCGGCGAGAAGGGCGAATGGCGGCTCGGTGTCCTGGACTTCGGCACGGTGGACCGGTTGCCCGGCGGGTTGCCGTCGACGATCGGCGATTCGTTGCGGATGACCGTCGAGGGTGAGGCGGACGCGGTCTACGACATGTTGTGCGCGGAGGGCTTCGTCAAGGAGACGGTCGATCTGGAGCCGGAGGCCGTCATGGACTATCTGCTGCCGATCATCGAGCCGGCGGTGGCGGAAGAGTTCACCTTCACGCGCGGCTGGATGCGCAGTCAGGCGGCCCGTATCGCCGACCCCCGCTCCCCCGCCCATCAACTGGGCAAGCGGCTGAACCTACCGCCCTCGTACCTCCTGATCCACCGGGTGACGCTCAGCACCATCGGTGTCCTGTGTCAGCTCGGCGCGACGGTGCGGATGCGGGACGAGCTGGAGGAGTGGCTGCCGGGTTTTGTGGCGCAGGAGCCGGAGGAGGCGGCGGCCGAGGCGTGACGGTGGGTGCCCGCGCGAGGGGGCCGGTTCACCACCAACTGGAGTCGAGCCGGCCCTCGATCGAGCGGATGTTGTCGCGGGCGCAGACGTCGCAGAAGTAGTGCCGGACGCCGTTCTCCACGGAGCAGGTCCAGGTCGGGGGCCATCCGTCGGCGACCGCGCCGCAGCGTGAGCACACGGCACTCCCGGTGCCACGAGCGCGGGCGCTGCTCTCGGTGTCACGAGTGCCGGTGCTGCTTTCGGCGTCACGGGGGCGGGCGTTGCTCCCGGCGTCACGAGCGCTGGCGCTGCTCTCGGTGTTGTCACGAGTGCGGGCAGTGCTCTCGGTGTTCTCGGCGTCCGCAGGTTCAGGAGGCTGCTGGTCCACCCGGCGACCTTATCCCTGCCACCGGGGTATCGGTGGCCACAACGCACCGCGGGGGCCGGTCCGTTCGGACCGGCCCCCGCTGACTGTTTCCTGTTACTGCATGACCGCCACGGCGAGTTACTGCATGACCGCCATGGCGAGCGCGCGCCGGGCACGCAGGGACGCGCGCTCCGCGCGGCGCTGCATGCGGCGTGCCGCGATCAGGCGGGCGGCCGGACGGTGCTCGTCGGCCTCACGCAGGCGTTCGTGCATATGCGCACGAGCCAGGGCTTCTGGGATGAGTTGCATTTCGCGGGTCCTGTTCTGGCGTGAGCCGGTCACGCCGGTGGTGAAGAAGTCTGGGGTCGCGGAGCGGCTGGGCTCGCTGGCTGGTGCTTTCATCGTGGCCTGCTTCTTGGGGTCGTGCGTCAGGGGGCGATCGATCGTTCCGGCGGTACTCATGCCACGACCGGGTTCTTCCGCGGGCGGCCACGCGGCCGCTTGCGGGCTACGACCACGCCCTGGACGAACAGCTCGCCGCCCCAGACGCCCCACGGCTCACGCCGCTCCTTGGCGCCGGCCAGGCAGGCCTCCATCAGCGGGCAGGTACGGCAGAGGGACTTCGCGTACTCGACGTCCGCGGGCGACTCGGCGAAGAAGACCTCCGGGTCGTAGGCACGGCAGGGGACGGGTACGCCGAGGTTCTCGATGGCGTCGTCGAGCGCGGTGAGCGCCGTGAGGGGAGTCAAGGTCGGGTCCTCCGTGGGAACGGGCGGCGGGAGAGTGTCTGAAGGCGGTACGGACGGGGCGTGCGCTTCGAGTTGCACGGTGGTGTTTTCCTCGTCTGGTCGTGCCGGCCGGGTCGGCCGGTTGGCGGCTGGTACCGGGTCTTGCTCGGCCCCTTCGCTCCGTCTCCCCGTTTCGGGGAAAACAGAAGGGCCGCGGATCCCGGGTGGGGTTCCGCGGCCCTGAAGGCGCCGGTCTGATCGAGGATCAGACTGGATCACTCCAGGGTTCGAGCCCACGGAAGGCCCACATCGTGTGGTGCTGCGTCGTCTGCTTCCGGAATCCGGCACCGGCTGCCGCGAAGGCATAGACCTGCGCCTGTGCCGTCGCCACTGCTTCCGGTGCCTTGGTCGGTCGCTCATTGCCCTCACGGATCTGGAGACCCGAGACAGGCAGGGAGGCGGACGCCGGGCGCACGGCGGCATTGCCGACAGACAGAGCGGCGTTGCCGAAGGACAGACCGGTGCCCTGGTCCGAGAGGCCGAGCAGGCAGGAAGCGACGACCGAGCGATCGGTCATTTTCACGGTGCTGATGAAGCTCTCGTTGTTGCTGATCACTGGAATCGCCTCCTCTCGGCGTCTAAGGGGGTCGGCCGGGGCCGACCCTGCGGACTGACAAGTACAGCACGGGACCAGGGCTTCGGAGAAGCCGCCGTTCCCGTGCTTAAGAACCTATGGGGATTGCTGGCGCCTGCGCAAACTATTTTTTCGACGAGTTTGAATCAGTTCGCTTGGCCGCCCGTCGCAAGCTCCTGACCTGCACACATGGAGAGGACATCGGCTCCGAACCGGTTCAGCTTGCGCGCGCCGACGCCGGGGATGCGGGCCAGCTCGCCCTCGTCCTCGGGCACGGCTTCCGCGATGGCGATCAAGGTTTTGTCCGTGAAGACGCAGAACGGGGGCTGGCCGAGGGCCCGGGCCTGTTCCGACCGCCACTCGATGAGCCGTTCGTAGAGCCCTTCGTCCATGTCCGACGGGCAGTCCTCGCACCGCATGAGCTTCATCTCACCCGCCTCGGTGAGGGTGCGGCCGCAAACGCGGCACCGGGCCGGGGAGCGGGCGCCGCGGCGGTGGCCACGGGCGGCACCCCGGTCGCTCACGCCGCCGGTGCCCCGCTCGATGCCTCCGGCGCCGCCCTCCGTGCGCGCACCCGCCGCCGTGCCCGAGCCCGGGCGCAGGCCGTCGAGGAAGCGGCTGGCGCGGCGGCCCGCCCTGCCTCCCGGGGACCGGGACAGGGCCCAGGACAGGAAGAGGTGGGCGCGGGCGCGGGTCACACCGACATAGAGGAGCCTGCGCTCCTCCTCGACCTGTTCATCGGTCCTGGCGTACGTGATCGGCATCATGCCCTCGGCCAGACCGACCAGGAAGACGGCGTCCCACTCCAGGCCCTTGGCGGCGTGCAGGGAGGCGAGGGTGACGCCCTGGACGGTGGGCGCGTGCTGGGCGGCGGCGCGCTCGTCCAGCTCGGCCACGAGGTCGGCGAGCGTGGCCTCGGGACTGGCACCGGCGAAGTCCTCGGCGAGGCGCACCAGGGCGGCCAGGGACTCCCAGCGGTCCCGGACCGCGCCGGAGCCCGCGGGCGGCGTGGTCGTCCAGCCCTTGGTGGAGAGGACGGCCCGCACCTGCGAGGGCAGGTCGACCACGTCGTCCAGGAGGGCGTCGTTGCCGCCGAACCGGGCGGCACCGCGCAGGGCGGCGCCCGCCTCGCGGACCTCGGTGCGCTCGAAGAAGCGCTCGGCGCCGCGTAGCTGGTAGGGGATGCCTGCGTCGGCGAGGGCCTGTTCGTAGATCTCCGACTGCGAGTTGGTGCGGAACAGGACCGCCATGTCGCTTGCCGGGACGCCGTCGGACAGGAGGGCGCGGATGCGGCGGGCGGCGCCTTCGGCTTCGGCGGGCTCGTCCGCGTACTCCGTGTACACCGGGTCGGGGCCGGGGTCGCGCTGGGAGACCAGGGCGAGGCGGTGGTCGGCGGCGCGGCCGCGCGCCTGGGCGAGCAGGCCGTTGGCGAGGTGGACGACCTGGGGCGTCGAGCGGTAGTCACGGACGAGCTTCACGACCGTGGCGCCGGGGTGGTGGGTGCGGAAGTTCAGCAGGTGGTCGGGGGTGGCGCCGGTGAAGGAGTAGATGGTCTGGCTGGCGTCGCCCACGACGCACAGGCTGTCGCGGTCGCCGAGCCACAGCTCCAGGAGGCGCTGCTGGAGCGGGCTCACGTCCTGGTACTCGTCGACCACGAAGTGCTGGTACTGCGAGCGGACCTGCTCCGCGATGTCGTGGCGGTCCTGGAGGATGCCGACGGCCAGGAGCAGGACGTCCTCGAAGTCGATGACGGTGCGGTCGCGCTTGATGTCCTCGTACGCCGCGTACAACTGGGAGATCTCGGCGGCGGCGCGGGGGATGTCGCGGCCGGCCTTGGCCGCCGCCGCGGCGTAGTCAGCGGGGACGGTCTGGGTGACCTTGGACCACTCGATCTCGCCGGTGACGTCCCGCAGCTCGTTCCGGTCGAGGCGGATGCGGCAGGCCGCGGCGGCCTCCGCGACCAGTTGGATCTTGCGCTCCACCAGGCGGGGCAGTTGCCCGCCGACGGCCTTGGGCCAGAAGTACTGGAGCTGACGCAGGGCCGCGGAGTGGAACGTGCGTGCCTGGACGCCGGTGGCGCCGAGCTGGCGCAGGCGGCCGCGCATCTCCCCGGCCGCGCGGTTGGTGAAGGTGACGGCGAGCACGCTGGTGGGCTGGAGGATTCCCGCGCGCACCCCATAGGCGATGCGGTGGGTGATGGCGCGGGTCTTGCCCGTACCCGCGCCCGCGAGCACGCACACCGGTCCGTGCAGGGCGGTGGCGACCTCGCGCTGCTCCGGGTCGAGCCCGTCGAGCACCGCGTCGGCGGTGTCCGGGACCCGCGGGAAGAGGGTGGAGTGCGTTGCTGCTGTCACCCCGCCATGCTGCCAGGTCCAGCGGGGCGGGTGAGCCGCGTTGTCCACAGGCGGGCGCCCGCAGTCGTATTAATGCGGGAATGGTGGCGGGGTCCCGTACGTTCTGAGTCAGTGCGACGACGCACCCCCTGAGCCGTAGAGGAGCACGAGAGACATGCCGGGCACTGTGACGATGTACAGCACCACGTGGTGCGGCTACTGCCGTCGGCTGAAGAGCCAGATGGACCGCGAGGGCATCGCGTACGACGAGATCAACATCGAGCACGACCCGGAGTCCGCGGCTTTCGTCGAGAAGGCGAACGGCGGCAACCAGACGGTTCCCACGGTCCGCGTGGTGCCCGCCACGGGCGGCGACGAGGTCGTCATGACGAACCCCAGCCTCGCCCAGGTCAAGCAGGCGCTCGCGGTCTGACGACCCTGGCCGCGGCCCGGTGCGGGCCGCGGCGGGAGCGGGTCAGCCGACGGTGCCGGGCTTCGGCAGGGGCTGCCCGTACCAGAGCTCGATGAGGCGGGCCGCGATCGAGATGCCGTAGGGAGGCAGGATCTCCCCGGACTCGAACGCGGCCCGCAGGTCGTCCCGGGAGAACCAGCGGGCCTCGTGGATCTCCTCGCCGTCGACGTTGATCTGTGACGAGGTGGCGCGGGCCATGAAGCCCAGCATCAGGCTGGACGGGAACGGCCAGGGCTGGCTCGCGACGTACTCCACGTCGCCGACCGTGACGCCCGCCTCCTCCCAGACCTCGCGGCGCACGGACTGCTCGATCGACTCGCCGGGCTCGACGAAGCCCGCGAGGGTCGAGAAGCGGCCCTCGGGCCAGTGGACCTGGCGGCCGAGGAGCGCGCGGTCCTCGTCGTCCGTCACCAGCATGATCACGGCCGGGTCGGTGCGCGGGTAGTGCTCACCGCCGCAGGCCTGGCAGCGGCGGATGTGGCCCGCCGCCGCGATGACGGTGCGCTCGCCGCAGCGCGAGCAGAAGCGGTGCATGCGCTGCCAGTTCTCCAGGGCCACGGCGTGCACCATCAGGCCCGCGTCGCGCGGGGACAGGAGCAGGCCCGCCTCCCGCAGTCCCGCGGCCCGCGCGGAGGCGTCCATGCGGCCGGGCAGCGAGTCCTTCTGGAGCGCGAAATAGCTCACGCCGTCGTCGTCGGTCCCCAGGAAGTAGCGGTGGGCTTCGGTGAGGGGGGCCTCGAACGTCGGCGTCATCACGAGCTCGGTGCGCCCGTCGGGCGTCTCGTCGATGAGCACCTGGCCGCCGGAGACCACGAACACCCGTGTCGAGGGGTGGCTCCACGCGGCCGCGAGCCAGGCCTCGTCGAGGCGGTGGTGGGCCGCGCGGTCGATGCCGCTGGGCACGGTGAGCGAGATGGGACGGTCAGTGGCGCGATCGGTCCAGGTGGTCACTGGTACTTCCAACTCCCCCGGTGGAATGGGTGGTTCAGCGAGCGGGTCCTGTGCTGCGGCGGACGGGGCTGTTCGGTGTGCGTCGGGCGGGCTGCGAGGTGCCTCGGGCGGGTGGCGGGTTTCGACGGGCGAGTGACGGCGGCCGGTGCCGGACTCAGTGCGCGCCGTCCCAGTGCGATGCCAGGTCGCCCCACAGGTAGGCGCTGGTTTCGACGCCCTTGAGGAGCAGGTCGAGCTCGACCTTCTCGTTCGGTGCGTGCCAGCCGTCCGACGGGATGGAGATGCCGAGGAAGAGCACCGGC
This sequence comes from Streptomyces aureocirculatus, assembly GCF_000720475.1. GTDB lineage: Bacteria > Actinomycetota > Actinomycetes > Streptomycetales > Streptomycetaceae > Streptomyces > Streptomyces aureocirculatus. The sequence goes on along the minus strand of NZ_JOAP01000006.1, from coordinate 42,292 downwards.
GCCCCGAGGACGTCCTGGAGGTCGGCCGCAGGACCCGAGCCGCCCTCGCGCGTGAAGCGGATGTCCTGCTCGAAGGCGCGGCCCATGGCGCGGGCCACGGACTGCAGGGCCGGGTGGTCGAGGGGCGTCAGACAGGGCCTTGTGGCCCCGCTGAAGGTGATCGTGTGCCGGATCCCCGCGGGCAGTTGCTCGGCGACCCACGCGCGGACGGCCTTCTCGACCCGGTCCGGGTCCTGCCCTGCGACCAGTCGGAACGACAGCTTCAGGAGTGCGCTCGACGGGATGATCGTCTTGCCGCCCGCGCCCTGGTAGCCGCCGCCGATGCCGTTGACCTCGGCGGTGGGGCGGGCCCAGATGCGCTCGAGGGTGGTGTGCCCGGCTTCTCCGTAGGGGGCGTGCGACTTGGCCGTACGCAGCCACTCGGCCTCGTCGAAGGGCAGCTCGGCGAAGAGCTGCCGCTCACGCTCGGTCAGCTCCACGATGCCTTCGTAGAAGCCCGGCACCGCCACGCGCGCGTGCTCGTCGTGCAGGGCCGCGACGAGGCGGGCCGCCGCGGTCGCCGGGTTGGGCACCGCACCGCCGAAGGAGCCGGAGTGGATGTCCTGGTCCGGACCGAACAGCTCGATCTCGCACTCGGCGAGACCGCGCATGCCCGTGCACACCGTGGGGGTGTCCTTGGACCACATGCCGGTGTCGGAGACGATCACCGCGTCGGCGGCGACGCGCTCCCTGCGCTGCTCGACGAGCGCGCGGAAGTTCGGGGAGCCGGACTCCTCCTCGCCCTCGATGAGCAGCTTCAGGTTCACGGCGGGCGCGGTGCGGCCGGTGGCGGCGAGGTGGGCGCGCACTCCGAGGGTGTGGAAGAAGACCTGGCCCTTGTCGTCGGCGGCCCCGCGCGCGTAGAGGCGGTTCCCGCGGACGACGGGCTCGAAGGGGTCGGTGTCCCAACCGTCCTCCAGGGCGGCAGGCTGCACGTCGTGGTGGCCGTAGACCAGCACGGTGGGCGCGTCCGGGTCCCCGGACGGCCACTCGGCGAAGACCGCGGGGGCGCCCGCGGTCTCCCACACCTCCGCCGTCGGGAAACCGGTCTCCAGGAGGCGCCCGGCGAGCCAGTCGGCGCTGCGGCGCACATCGGCGGCGTGGTCGGGCTGCGCCGACACGGACGGGATGCGCAGCCACTCGGCGAGGTCGTCGAGGAACGCGGCGCGGTGGTCGTCGATGTACGCGCGCACGGCGCCGACGGCACCGGCGCCGTTCACGTCGCCGGCGGCACGAACGGCACGGTCGGCGTTGACGGCACTGTCAGCGCTGGGGACGGGCTTGCTCATGGTCACGAGCCTATCGGCCCGTGGGAGCGGTCCGGCCGGTCGCCCGGCCGGCCTCCTGCCCGCCGGGCGCCACGGGGCCCTTGCTGCCGGGCCCCACGCCGCCGGAGCCCTCGTACGGGTGGTGCTCGTCACGTCCGCCGAGCAGGATCCGCTCGAGCTCCGCACGGCCCGGCAGGTTCGTGGGGCGTACGGTCTCGCCACTGCGTACGTAGAGGAACGTCGCCCGCACCGATTCCGGCGGGATGCCGTGCTGCTCGGCCCAGGCCAGGCGGTAGACGGCGAGCTGGAGGGGGTCGGCGTTCTGGGTGTGGCCCGTCTTCCAGTCGACGATCTCGTACGTGGTGTCGTCGCCGTCGCCGTCCTTGTAGACGGCGTCCATCCGGCCGCGGATGACGCGGCCCGCGATGGCGAGCTGGAAGGGCAGCTCGACGCGGTGGGGCGTGCGGTGGGCGTACTCGGTGCGTTCGAAGGCTTCCTTGAGTGCTTCCAGGTCGCGCTCGTCGGCGATCTCCGCCTCCCCAGGGCCGCCGCCGGGCAGCTCGTCCGGGTCGAGCATGGGCAGCCGCAGCTCCTCGAAACGTGCCTCGATCCAGGCGTGGAAGCGGGTGCCGCGGCGGGCCGCGGGCTGCGGCGGGCGAGGCATGGGGCGCGCGAGGTCCTGGGCGAAACCGTCCGGATCACGGGCCAGGTGCAGGAGCTGCGAGGCGGTGAGCGTGGCGGGCAGCGGAACGTCGTGCACGCTCTCGCGGGCCCGTAGGAGCTCGCCGGTGAGCGCGTCCAGGTCACGGTCCCAGGAGGAGAGGGTGCGGGTCTCCTCCGGAGTCAGGTGCGGGACCTGGTGCGGCACGCGCGCGTGCGGGGCTGTTTTCCGCGGAGGCTCTCGCGGGGGCTCTTCGGAGAGGGCCGATCCGTGTGCGGGGTGGGGCGGTGCGGGGCGCTGTTGCGACCAGGAGTCCCACTCCAGGGGATCGGTGGGGTCCGCGTCCTCCGGGGGCGCAGCGGCTTCCGCGGCCGTCCCGTGGTCCGCGGGCTCGGCCGGGTCGTCGTACGGCGGAGCGTCCGCGGCCGGGTGGGCCTCCTCGTGGGAGCGGGCGCCGTCGGCCGCGGGCCGGTTCAGATGGGCGAGCACGGTGTCCGCGGCGGCCCGGCGGCGGGCCAGTGAGTCGGCGTCGAGCGGGAGCGGCCAGGCGTGGTCGGCCGTCTTCTCGTGCAGCGCCGGGTTCTCCTCGTCCTCCTCCGGCTCGTCCGCCCAGGCCTCGATCTCGCCGTGCCCGGCGGCGCAGTGGTCGTACAGCTTCCGGAGGAAGTCGGACGGGCCGCGGGGCTTCTTCTGGCTGGGGCCCCACCAGTGCCCGGAGCCGAGCAGGAGGCTTCGGGGGCGGGTGAACGTCACGTACCCGAGGCGGAGCTCTTCGGTGTGCTGGTGGTCCTTCATGTCGGCGTGGAAGGCCTTCATGCCCTTGGCGTCCCAGGCGCCGATGTCGGGGAGCGTGTCGGCGTCGCCGCGCAGGGCGTGCGGGACGACCTTGGCCTGGGCCGTCCACTTCTCGCGGCCCTGCGTGCTCGGGAACGTGCCGGTGACCAGGCCCGGCACGGCGACGACGTCCCATTCAAGGCCCTTGGACTTGTGGGCGGTGAGGACCTTGACGGTGTTCTCGCCGCCGGGCAGGGCGTTGTCGAGGCCCTTCTCGTACTGCGCCGCGGTGCGCAGGAAGCCGAGGAAGGCGAGCAGCGAGGCCGAGGGCTCGTTGGCGGCGAAGGACGCGGCGACGTCCAGGAAGTTGGACAGGGTCTCGCGGCGGCGTGCGGCCAGGGCGTGCGGGGACGCGGACAGCTCGACTTCGAGGCCGGTGACGGCGAGCACGCGGTGCAGGACGTCCATCAGCGGGTCGGCCAGGGAGCGGCGCAGGTCGCGCAGCTCGGCGGCGAGGCGCGCGAACCGCACCCGGGCCTCCGGCGAGAACGGCAGACCGTCGTCCTCGGAGGACTCGACCGGCGTCTCCAGGAACGTGTCAAGGGCGTCCGCGAGCGAGGTCACCTCGGCCGGATCGACGCCCTCCACTGCCTCGGCGAGCCGCCGGTCGGCTTCCTCAGGGGTCCCGGGGGCGCCGGGCCCGCTGCGGCTGTGGCGTACGAGCAGGCGGGCGCGGCGGCCCAGGAGGGCGAGGTCGCGGGCGCCGATGCGCCAGCGCGGCCCGGTGAGGAGGCGCACCAGGGAGGCGTTGGCGCCGGGGTCCTGGAGCACCTCGCAGACGGCGACGAGGTCGGCGACCTCGGGGAGGTGCAGAAGTCCGGAGAGGCCGACGACCTCGACCGGGACGTCCCGTGCGACGAGGGCGCCCTGGATCTCGGCGAAGTCGCCTGCGGTGCGGCACAGGACGGCGATCTCTCCGGGGGCCGTGCCGGTGGCGACGAGGTGGGCGAGGGAGTCGGCGATCCACTCGATCTCCTCGCCGTGGGTGCGCAGCAGGGCGCAGCGCACCGTCCCGTCGCGCTCGGCTCCCGGAGCGGGGCGCAGCGCCTCCACGCCCGCGTGCAGGGCCCGCAGCGGCTCCGCGAGGCTGTTGGCGAGGTCCAGGAGGCGGCCGCCGCTGCGGCGGTTCTCGCTCAGGGCGTATCGCGTGGCGGGGCGGCCGTCGGCGTGGGCGAAGTGCTCGGGGAAGTCGTCGAGGTTGGCGACGGAGGCGCCGCGCCAGCCGTAGATCGCCTGGCAGGGGTCGCCGACGGCGGTCACGGGGTGGCCGGTGCCGCCGCCGAAAAGACCGGCGAGGAGGACGCGCTGGGCCACCGAGGTGTCCTGATACTCGTCGAGCAGGACGACGCGGAACTCCTCGCGCAGGATCCGGCCGACGTCCGCGCGGGTGCGGGCGAGGGTCGCGGAGTGGGCGATCTGGTCGCCGAAGTCGAGGAGGTCGCGGGCGCGCTTGGCCGTGCGGTACCGGTCGACGAGTTCGGCGAGCTGGAGCCTGGCGGCGGCCGTCTCGGGGACTCTGCGCAGGTCGGCGTTGGTGAGCTTGGCGCCGGCCAGGGTGCGCAGCAGGCCGGTGTCGTACGCCCGGAGCCGGTCGGGGGCCACCAGGTGCTCGGCGAGCTCGCCGTCGAGGGCGAGGAGGTCGCTGACGAGGTCGGGGAAGGAACGGGTCAGGGCGGGATACGGGCCCGGGGCCTCGCGCAGCACGCGGGCGGCGAGCTGGAAGCGGGTGGCGTCGGCGAGGAGCCGGGACGTGGGCTCCAGGCCGATGCGCAGGCCGTGGTCGGTGAGGAGGCGGCCAGCGAACGCGTGGTACGTGGAGATGACCGGCTCGCCGGGGGCGTCGGCGGGGTCCGCCGCGTCGGGGTCGGTGACGCCCGCCCTGATCAGCGCCTGGCGGACGCGGTCGGCGAGCTCACCCGCCGCCTTGTTCGTGAACGTGAGGCCGAGGACCTGCTCCGGGGCGACCTGGCCGGTGCCGACGAGCCACACCACACGGGCGGCCATCACCGTCGTCTTCCCCGAGCCCGCACCGGCCACGATCACCTGCGGGGCGGGCGGCGCCGTGATGCAGGCCGTCTGCTCCGGGGTGAAGGGGATGCCGAGGAGCTCTTTGAGCTGCCCGGGGTCGGTGAGGCGAGGAGACACGTCAGAGAGGCTAGCGGCGGCCACTGACAACCGGGGCGTGCCCCGTCGTCGGCCCGGGGGGCCGGGGACGGGGCACGCGGGGTGGCCGCGGGGGCGTCAGGAGCGGGCGCCGAGCTTGGCCGGGTCGACGACCTGGTCGGCCGGCGGGGCCTTGACGTCGACCGGCTTGCCGTAGTCGCTGAAGGTCACCGTGCCGGGTCCGTCGCCGCTCTCGTTGTCGACCTTCAGGAAGTACGGCTTGCCCTCCATGGCGACGTAGAAGGTGGTGGTCTCCTTGCCCTTCTTCCTGGTGAGCACGGCGGTCTTCGTGCCGTCGACCTCGGCGTCGTCCTTGCGCTCCAGTTTGTTGAGGTTGTCGTTCTTGAACATGTCCTTCTGGCCGCAGGGGCTGCTGCCCTCGGTCGACTTCACCCAGCGCCCCTTGGCGAGCTCACCGACGCTGGAGGAGCCGGTCTGCGCCTTCCAGAAGTCCTCGCCCGCCTTGATGTAGGTGGCCTTCCCGGAAGCCAGGATCTCGGCCTTGCCCTTGCGGGCCGACGTCATCGAACCCTTGCAGCCCCCGGCGTCGGAGACCGACAGGTCGATGCGGTTCTTTCCGCCCTCTTCCTTGAACTCGCCCACCATCCGGTACGAGCCCGCGCCCTTGGACGCCGCGGAAGCCTTGTCAGCGATCTTGTCGGCGCTCATGCCCTCGAAGGGGTCCTTGTCGCCGTCGTCGCCGCCGCAGCCGGCGATGCCGACGACGGCGGTGCAGGCCACGGCCACTGCCAGGAGCTTCCGGTTGGCTGCCATATACGCGCTTCTCCTCAAAAGGGTGCAAGGACGGGCGCTGCGAGCAGCACCTCGGCTGAAACTCTAGATTGCCTGTGCGGCGGTCAGGGCCGATGGGTCAATCGACGACCTGGCGGCCCTCCGGGCGGGCGCTGCACGAGGCGCGGAAGGCGCAGTGCGTGCAGTGCTGGCCCGTCGCGGGTGTGAAGCGCTCGTCGAGGACCTTGCCCGCGGCCGTGGCGAGGAGACCCCCGATCCAGTCGCCACGGCTGTCCTCCGCGGCGCCCTCCTGGCTCTCCCCCGGGTCGCCCGCGCCGCCGTCCAGCGGCCCCTGGGCCTGCACCTTGGGCAGTGCGTCACCGCCGTCCTTCTTGGCGGCGCCCTGGCGCAGGTGCACCAGTTCCGCGCCGCCCACGTCGGGACGTATGCCTTCGAAGACGTCGTCGGCCGCGCCCTCGCGGACCGCAAGCTGGTAGACGGCCAACTGGGGGTGGCGGGCGACGTCGGCGGCGCTCGGGGTGTGCTTGCCGGTCTTGAAGTCCACTACGTAGGCGCGGCCTTCGCCGTCGCGCTCGACGCGGTCCATGGAGCCTCGTACGCGTACTTCGTAGGCGCCCGCCTCCAGGGTCACGTCGAAGTCGTGCTCACTGGCCATGGGCGTGCGGCCTGCGTGGGCGCCGCTGACGTGCCACTGGAGGAAGCGTTCGAGTGCCTCGCGCGCGTGGCCCTTCTCCTGCTCCGACTTCCAGGGGGCGTCGAAGGCCAGGGCGTCCCACACCGATTCGAGGCGCTCCATGAGCACGTCCAGGTCGGCGGGTGTCCGCCCGGAGGCGACTTCGTCGGCCAGGACGTGCACGACGTTGCCGAAGCCCTGGGCCGCGGTCGCCGGGGCGTCGGCCTTCACCTCGCGGCCCAGGAACCACTGCAGGGCGCAGGTGTTGGCGAGCTGGTCCAGTGCGCTGCCGGACAGCACGACCGGCTTGTCGCGGTCCCTGAGGGGCACCGCGCTCGCCGTCGGGTCGAACATGCCCCACCAGCGGTAGGGGTGCGCGGACGGCACGAGGGGGCGCCCGTCGGCGTCGCTCAGTCCTGCGAGGCGGGCCAGGCGCTGGGCGGCCGCCTCGCGCAGGGCGTCCGAGGCGTGCGGGTCCACGGTGGTGGCGCGCAGTTCCGCGACGAGCGCGGCCACGGACAGGGGGCGGCGCGGGCGCCCTGCCACGTCCTTGGGCTCGACGCCGAGCTCGGTGAGGAACCGGGAGGGCTGGTCACCGTCGTCGGCGGCCGCCTTGACGGCGGTGACGACGAGGCGTTCCCGCGCGCGGGTGGTGGCTACGTAGAACAGCCTGCGCTCTTCGGAGAGGAGTGCTCCCGGGGTCAGGGGCTCCGCGATGCCGTCACGTCCGATGCGGTCGGCCTCCAGGAGGGAGCCGCGGCGGCGCAGGTCGGGCCAGAGGCCTTCCTGGACCCCGGCCACCACGACCAGGTGCCATTCGAGTCCCTTGGAGCGGTGCGCCGTCATCAGGCGTACGGCGTCGGGGCGCACCGTGCGGCGCGTGAGCGTGTCCGCGGCGATGTCCTGGGCCTCGATCTCGTCGAGGAAGTTCAGGGTGCCCCGGCCGCCGGTGCGCTCCTCCGCGCGGGCCGCGGTGGCGAACAGGGCGCAGACCGCGTCGAGGTCGCGGTCGGCGTTGCGGCCCGCCGCGCCGCCGCGTCGGGCCGCGCGCTCCAGGCGGCGCGGCCAGGGCGTGCCGTCCCACAGGTCCCACAGCGCCTGGTCCGCCGTGCCGCCGTCCGCGAGCCGCTTCCTGGCCCGGCTCATGAGCGCGCCGAGGCGCTGGGCGCCCTTCGCGTACGCGGGGTCGTGCGCGGCGAGGCGCTCCGGCTCGGCCAGGGCCCGGGCGAGGAGCTCGTCGGAGGGCGGGGGCAGGTGATTGCCCGCGGCCCGCTCCTCCTCGCGCAGGGCCCGCCCGAGCCGCCGGAGGTCGGCGGTGTCCATGGCTGCCAGCGGGGAGGTGAGCAGCGCGAGGGCCGTCTCGGTGTCGAGCCAGGCGGGGGTCACGGGCGTACGGGACGCTCCCACCTCGCCGGGCTCCGCGACCCCGACGCCAGCACGCGGCTCCTTTTCCGCGTCCGGCTCCCCAGCCTCGGCGCCAGCACCCGGCTCCTCCGGCTCGTCCAACTCCCCGGCCTCGGCGGCGACGCGCGGCTCCTGCGCCGCGTCCGGCTCCCGGGCCCCAGCGCCAGCGCCAGCGCCAGCGCCCGGCGCCTCCAGCTCGTCCAACTCCCCGGCACCGGCGGCAACACGCGGCTCCTTCACCACGTCCGGCTCCCCGGCCCCAGCGCCAGCGCCCGGAGCCTCCGGCTCGTCCGACTCCCCGGCCTCGGCGGCAGCACGCGGCTCCTGCGCCTGGTCCGGCTCCCCGGCCCCAGCGCCAGCACCCGGCGCCTCCGGCTCGTCCGACTCCCCGGCCTCGGCGCCAGCTCCCGGCTCCCGCGCCTGGTCCGGCTGTGCGGGCTCGGAGGCAGCGCTGCGGGCCCGCGGCCCTTCCGGCTCCGTGAGCCCGGAGGCGGCCCTGAGGGTCTCCGGCTCTCCCGGTGCGGCAGGTCCCGGGGCGTCGCCCACGCCCGGCTCCCCCGCCCCGTCCGGCAGGACCCCCTCCCCGGACTCCGCCCGTGCCACCGCCCGTAGGGCCGTCAGCAGGGCCGTCACCGCGGGCTCGTGGCGCAGGGCCATGTCGTCGCCGTCTATGTCCAGGGGCACACCCGCCGCGGTGAGGCTTCGGCGGAAGGAGGGGATGGTGCGGGTGCCCGCGCGGACGAGGACGGCCATCTCGTTCCAGGGGACGCCGTCCTCCAGGTGCGCGCGGCGCAGGATGTCCGCGATGTTGTCGAGCTCCGCCCCGGCCGTGGGGTACGTACGCACGTCGACGCGGCCGCCGTCCCTGACGGCCACGAGCTCGCGGTGGGCCCGCACCTGCCGCGCGGGCAGTCGGCTGAGCGGCATGCGCGCGGTGATCAGGCGGGTCGCCGCCAGCAGCCGCTCCCCCGACCTCCGGGACGTCGTCAGGACCTCCACCGGCGCCGGAGTGCCGTCCGCGCGCGGAAAGTCCTCGGGGAAGCGGAGGATGCCGTTCACATCGGCGCCGCGGAAGGCGTAGATCGACTGGTCGGGGTCTCCGAAGGCGATCAGGTCCCGGCCACCGCCCCCGAGGGCGTGCAGCAACCGGACCTGCGCCGGGTCCGTGTCCTGGTACTCGTCCACGTACACCGCGTCGTACTGCGCGGCGAGCGCCCTCGCGACCTCCGGCCTGCGGGCGAGCAGCACCGCCCGGTGCACCAGCTCGGCGTAGTCGAGCACCCCCTGCATGTCGAGCACGTCCAGGTACTCGGCGAGGAACGCCGCCGCCGCCCGCCAGTCCGGCCGGCCGCCACGCCGGGCGAAGTCGTCAAGGGCGGCCGGGCCGAGGCCGAGCTCCCGGCTGCGCGCGAGCACGGCACGCACCTCGTCGGCGAAGCCGCGCGTGGTCAGGCAGGCGCGCAGCTCGTCCGGCCACCGCACCCGCGCGAGGCCCTCCCGGGCGAGGTCGGACTGGCCGGTGAGGAGTTCTCGTACCGCCACGTCCTGCTCGGGTCCTGAAAGCAGGCGCAGGGGTTCCACGAAGAGGTCGGCGTCCTGGTGGGCGCGGACGAGGGCGTAGCAGAACGAGTGGAACGTGGTCGCCTGCGGGGCGTCGGTGGCACCTATGCGGTGCGCCATGCGGTCGCGCAGCTCGACCGCCGCCCTGCGGCTGAACGTGAGCACAAGGACCCGCTCGGGATCCGTCCCCTTGGCCACCCGCGCGGCCACCGACTCCACCAGGGTGGTGGTCTTGCCGGTGCCCGGACCAGCGAGAACGAGCAGCGGACCGCCCGCGTGGTCAACCACGGCACGCTGTCGTGCGTCCAGGTGAGGGGGGTCCGCGGAAACCGGCGGCGTACGCACCAGGCGGTAGGCACCCGTGGTCCCCTGTCGTACCTGGGGGTGCGACAGGTGCCGGGCGTGCCGAGGGTGCTCGGTGTGCCGGGCGGATGAAGTGGAGCTCACGTGGATCGCCGGTCCTGGTGGGTGTACTGGTCGAGGTGCGGCTGCGTGACAGCCGCGGAGTGAGAGTGCATGCGTGTGGTCGACGCTACGCCAGCGGGCGCGTGGGACGGGCGGCTTCCCCCGGACGGGCCACCTGGCCGCCTCCGGGACGCCGTATGGCGGAAGCTGTCAGCCGTGAGCCTCCGGAGCCACGCCCGTCGCGGTGCCCCCATCTGTCGCGGCGCCCGCATGTGGCGCACCGCTCACACCTGTCGCACCGTTTACATCTGCCGCGCCGTTCACGTCTGTCGCAGCGCCGTCCCAGCGCGCTCTGCGCATGTCGAGGCGCGGCAGGCTCCCCCCGGCCGTACGGTGCGCCTCCCGCAGCGGGGTGCTCTCCGCGCGGTACTCCGCGAGGGCCCGCAGTTCGTGCCCCGGCAGCAGCACGCCGTCCGACCTGACCACTCGCCACCACGGCACCGCGCTTCCGTAGAGGGCCATCACCCGGCCGACCTGACGGGGACCGCCCTCCTCCAGCCACTCGGCGACGTCTCCGTAGGTCATCACCCGCCCCGGAGGGATTCGCTCCGCCACGTCCAGGACCCGTTCCGCGTACTCCGGCAGCTCCGGCGCCGGCCGGCTCTCCTCGCTCATCCTGACCATCCTGCCGCATGGCACCGACACCGCGGCCGCCTCGCGGCGGAGGGTGCGACAGGGTGGACGACACGGGACGAAGCGGCAAATCGTGACCGTATCGCGCCCCCGGAACGCCCCCTGATGCCCCCCGTTGTCAGCGGGGCATGCCACCATCGTGCGGGCGGTGACTGGTGATACGAGATCAAGAAGAAGCTACGGAGCAGCAGGGCGTGCATTCCGACAAGACGGCAGGCACCCCTGCGGACCCGGCGCGCCCCGGCACCGGTGAGCCCCCGCTGAAGCCGGACGACGACCGGCAGCAGCAGTCGGAGACCACCGGAGAACAGCCGGAGCCAGTCGGGTCCCCCGCGGACCCGGACCCGAAGCCGGACCCGGCCCCGAAGGCAGACCCGGAGCCGGAGTCGGACCCGGAGCCGGAGTCGGAGCCGGACACAGCTCACACCGAACCCGACGCCGATCCCACCGCCACTGCCACTGCCACTGCCACCGCCACCGCCACTGCCACCGCCCCCGGCGAAGCCACCCCCACCCCCTGCGGTGACCCCCTCTCCCCCTGCGGTGACGAAGAAGAGGAAGCGCACTCCGAACGCGTGGAGGGCGACGAACCCCTCCTCCCCGCGCGCGTGCACCGCCCCTCCGACCTCATGCGGCTGCTCGTCGGCGTCCTGGCGATCGCCGTGCTGCTGGCGATCTCCGCGTTCGCCCACGGCACCACCTCGGGCCTGGAGCAGGACATCAACGCGGGCACGGGCGAGCCCCCGGACCTGCTGATGAAACTGGCGGGACTCACCGCGAGCATCGGTGTGCTGCTCGTCCCGGTGGCGTTCGCCATCGAGCGCCTGATCAAACGGGACGGCCTGCGCATCGCCGACGGCGTGCTCGCGGCCGTCCTCGCGCACGGCGTGACACTGGCCACCGACCTATGGGTCGCCAAGGCCGCGCCCGGGTCCATCCAGGACGCGCTCACCCAGCCGTCGCCGGGCGACGTCCACTCGCTCACCGACCCGGTGCACGGCTATCTCGCGCCGGTCATCGCGTACATGACCGCGGTGGGCATGTCCCGCAGGCCGCGCTGGCGCGTCGTCCTGCTCGTGGTGCTGCTGCTCGAAGCCTTCACCATGCTGGTCTCGGGCAACACCACACCGTTCTCGATCATTCTGACGGTCCTCATCGGCTGGTCCGTGGCCTACGGCACGCTGTACGCCGTGGGCTCGCCGAATGTGCAGCCCACCGGCCAGACGCTGCTCGCGGGCCTGCGGCACGTCGGCTTCCGGCCGGTGAGCGCGGCCCGCGAGGACACCGGTGAGTCGTCCGACCAGAGCACCGACCGCGGCCGGCGGTACTTCGTGACGCTGGAGGAGGGACCACCCCTCGACGTCACGGTCATCGACCGTGAGCAGCAGGCGCAGGGGTTCTTCTACCGCGTGTGGCGCAGGCTCACGCTGCGCGGCATCACCCAGCGCCGCAGCCTCCAGTCGCTGCGCCAGGCCCTCGAACAGGAGGCCCTGCTCGCGTACGCGGCGATCGCCGCGGGGGCGAACGCCCCGAAGCTGATCGCCACCTCCGAGCTCGGCCCGGACGCCGTGATCCTCGTCTACGAGCACACGGGCGGCCGCTCCCTGGACTCGCTGCCGGACACCGCGCTCACCGACGATCTGCTTCGCGACACCTGGCGACAGGTCAGGGCCCTCCAGTCGCGGCGCATCGCACACCGCAGGCTCGCCGGCGACGCGATCCTGGTGGATCGTTCCGGCACGGTCATCCTGACCGACCTGCGCGGCGGTGAGATCGCGGCCGGCGACCTCGTCCTGCGCATGGACATCGCCCAGCTCCTGACGGCGTTCGGCCTGCGTGTCGGCGCCGAGCGGGCCGTCGCCACCGCGGTGGACGTCCTCGGCCCCGACGCCGTCGCGGACTGTATGCCGATGCTCCAGCCGATCGCCCTGACCCGCTCCACGCGCGGCACGCTGCGCAGGCTGGCCCGTGAGCGCGCCGAGCGGGAGCGCGAGGCGGTCCTGGAGGCCTCCCGGAGCGCGAAACTCGCGCGCGCGGAGGCGGAGGCGGAGACCGACGGTGCCTCCGAAGAGGCGGCCGTGGTCGCCGCCGCACGCAAGGCCGACCGGGCGGAGAAGCAGGCCGAGAAGCAGGCCATGGACGAAGCGCTCGAACAGGCGCGTGAGGAGGATCTGCTCACACAGATCCGCCACCAGGTGCTCCTGATCCGGCCCACGGCACCCGTGGAACCGGCACAGCTCGAGCGGATCAGGCCGCGCACCCTGATCAGCTTCATCGCCGGTGCCTTCGGTGCCTACTTCCTGCTGTCCCAACTGACGCACGTCGAGTTCGGCACCATCTTCGGAGAGGCCGAGTGGGGCTGGGTCGCCGCGGCCGTGGCGTTCTCGGCGCTGAGCTACTTCGCGGCCGCCATGAGCCTGCTCGGCTTCGTACCGGAGCGGGTGCCGTTCCTGCGGGCCGTGTCCGCACAGGTCGCCGGGTCGTTCGTGAAGATCGTGGCACCGGCGGCGGTGGGCGGTGTCGCGCTGAACACCCGCTTCCTCCAGCGCTCCGGCGTGCGCTCCGGGCTCGCGGTGGCGAGCGTCGGCGCCTCCCAGCTCTTCGGCCTCGGTTCGCACATCCTGCTCCTTCTGGTGTTCGGTTACGTCACGGGTACGCAGAAGACGCCGACCCTGACGCCGTCGAGGACGGTCATCGCGGGCCTCCTCACTGTCGCGGTCCTCGTCCTGGTGGTGACCGCCATCCCGTTCCTGCGGAAATTCGTGGCCACGCGCGTGCGGTCGCTGTTCGCCGGTGTCGTGCCGCGCATGCTCGACGTCCTCCAGCGGCCGCAGAAGCTGCTCACCGGCATCGGCGGCATGCTGCTCCTGACGTTCCTGTTCGTGCTGTGCCTCGACGCCTCGGTGCGGGCCTTCGCGAGCGAGGAGATGGGCACGCTGAGCCTGGCCAGCGTCGCCGTGGTCTTCCTCGCGGGCAACGCGCTCGGCTCGGCCGCACCCACACCGGGCGGTGTCGGCGCGGTGGAGGCGACGCTGACGCTCGGCCTGATCGCGGTGGGCGTGCCGAAGGACGTGGCGGCGCCCGCGGTGCTCCTGTACCGGCTCCTCACGTTGTGGCTGCCGGTGCTCCCCGGCTGGCTGTTCTTCAACCACCTCACCCGTAAGGGGCTGTTGTAGGAGCGCCCTGACGGCCCCCGCCGCAGGATGGAGCCATGCCCATGCTCCCGCCGCGCGCCAAGGCCCTGGCCGCCACCGCCGCCCTGCTGACCGCCGCGCTCACGGCCTGCGGAGACTCCGGCTCCGACGGGGGCGCGGACAAGGCGTCGGCGGACCAGAAGCTCCGCTGGCAGGACTGTCCGGCGCCGTCCGCGGCGGAGGGCGGCGGCGACGCCCCGTCTCCGCTGCCCGGCGGCGCCGAGTGGCAGTGCGCCACCATGAAGGCACCGCGCGACTGGGACGAGCCCAAGGGCGACACCCTGGACATCGCGCTGATCCGCGCCCGGGCGAGCGACAAGGACAGGCGCATCGGCTCGCTCGTCTTCAACTTCGGCGGCCCCGGCGGCTCCGGCGTGACCTCGCTGCCCGCGTTCGGCTCGGACTACGCGAAGCTTCGCACCCGCTACGACCTGGTGAGCTTCGATCCGCGCGGGGTGGGCCGCAGCGAGGCCGTGGAGTGCGAGGACGACGAGGAACTCGACGCGTACTACCAGCAGGACGCCACGCCCGACGACGGCGCCGAGCGGACGAAGCTCATCGACAACGTCAAGAAGTTCAACGAGGCGTGCGAGAAGAACTCCAAGAAGGTGCTCCCTCATGTGCGCACCACCGACGCGGCCCGCGACATGGACCTGATGCGGCAGGTGCTCGGCGACGACAAGCTGCACTACTTCGGCATCTCGTACGGCACCGAACTGGGTGGCGTGTATGCCCACTTGTTCCCCAAGAAGGTGGGCCGCGCGGTCTTCGACGCCGTCGTCGACCCGACACAGACACCGGAGCAGGGCTCGCTCGGACAGGCGAGAGGGTTTCAGCGGGCGCTCGACAACTTCGCGAAGGACTGCGCTTCGAAGGAGGAGGACTGCCCCGTCGGCGACAGCGAACAGGACGTGAAGAACCGTATCGCGGGCCTCCTGAAGGACCTCGACAGAAAGCCGCTACCCGGTCTGCCGCCGCGCGAGCTGACCCAGACGGCGGCGACGAACGGCATCGCCCAGGCCCTGTACTCCCAGGACTTCTGGCCCTATCTGGCCCAGGGCCTGGAGGACGCCTACGACGGCGACGGCAAGATCCTCATGGTCCTTTCCGACTCGATGAACGGACGCAACGAGGACGGCGAGTACAGCAACATCCAGGCCGCCAACGTCGCCATCAACTGCGCCGACGACAGACCCCGTTACACGCCCGGCGATGTCGAGGCGAAGCTGCCCGAGTTCCGCGAGGCCTCCCCGCTCTTCGGCGACTACCTCGCGTGGGGCATGGTCAACTGCACCGACTGGCCCGTCGAAGGCGCCGCCGACCGCCCCGACGTGCGGGCCCCCGGGTCGGCGCCCGTCCTCGTCATCGGCAACACCGGCGACCCGGCCACGCCCTACGAGGGCGCGCGCAAGATGGCCGACTCCCTCGGCGAGGGCGTCGGCGTCGAGCTGACGTACAAGGGCCAGGGGCACGGGGCGTACGACAGCAAGAACACGTGCGTACGCGGAGCCGTGGACGGCTATCTGCTGGAGGGCACGGTGCCGAAGAGGGGCACCGTCTGCGCCTGAGCCGCTCCGCCCGCGCAGCGTACGCACTCCGCCCGCCCTTGCGTACGCACTTCGCCCGCGCAGCGTACGCGCTCCGCCCGCCCGAACCGTTGTCAGTGGCCGTGCCTACTATGGGCTGACTGTCTTGCGAGGGGGGAAGCGTCATGCCGCGTTTCGTACGGTCAGCCGCTCTGGCCGCCGCTGGGGTCCTGGTGGCCGGGCTCGCCGTCGGATGCGGGGGCTCGTCGGACGACGACAAGGACGACGCGAAGCGGCCCGGGCCCTCGGGGGCCGATCCGGCGCCGCGGCCCGACCCCTCGTCCACCCTGCCCGCCTCCCTCACGTCGCAGAAGCTCGACTGGGGGCGCTGCAAGGCCTCGGGCGGCGACGCGGCGCCGGGCGACGAGTGGCAGTGCACGACGCTCAAGGTCCCGCTCGACTACGCGAAGCCCGACGGCGAGACGATCGGCATCGCGCTGATCCGTGCCAGGTCCACCGGCAAGGGCGACCGCATCGGTTCGCTCCTGTTCAACTTCGGCGGCCCCGGCGGCTCCGGCGTCTCCATGCTGCCGTCCTTCGGCGACCAGTACACCAAGCTGCGCGAGCGCTACGACCTGGTGAGCTTCGACCCGCGCGGGGTCGCGGCCAGCGAGGGCGTGCGCTGCCGCAGCGACAAGCAGACCCAGGCGGCGGAGAACACCGACCCCACCCCGGACACCCCGGCCGAGGAACGCGCGTATCTCAAGGACGCCACGGACTTCGGCGCCGGCTGCGCCCGGACCGCGAAGAAGCTGCTCCCGCACATCTCGACGGCCGAGGCCGCCCGCGACATGGACGTGCTGCGCCAGGTGCTCGGCGACAGCAAGCTGCACTACTTCGGCATCTCGTACGGCACCGAACTCGGGGGGACGTACGCCCACTTGTTCCCCAAGAAGGTCGGCCGTCTCACGCTCGACGCCGTGGTGGACCCGACATCGGGCGCCGTGGGCCACGCCGAGAACCAGGCCAGGGGCTTCCAGCGCGCCCTGGAGAACTACCTGAAGGCCAACGGCCAGGAACCGAGGGCAGGCTCGAAGAAGATCGTCGACCTGCTGCGCCGCATCGACGCCGAGCCGCTGCGTACGGACACCCCCGGGCGGAAGCTCAGCGAGTCCCTGGCGACGACCGGCATAACGGTCACGCTGTACAGCAAGCAGACCTGGCCCGCCCTGACCAACGCCCTGGAGGAGGCCGAGAAGGGCGACGGCACTGCCCTGCTCGAACTGGCCGACGCGTACAACGAACGGGACGCTTCCGGGCGTTACAGCACCCAGAGCCACTCGCAGCGCGCCATCGCCTGCCGCGACGCCAAGGAGCGGCCGACGCCCGCGCAGGCCAAGGCAGGGCTTGACCGGTTCCGTGAGATATCGCCGGTGTTCGGCGCGTTCATGGGCTGGGACACGGCGGGCTGGTGCCACGACTGGCCGGTCGAAGGGCTCAACGACACCCCGGAGGTGAGCGCCCCCGGCGCCGCCCCGGTCCTCGTCGTCGGCAACACCGGCGACCCGGCCACGCCCTACGAGGGCGCGCGCAAGATGGCGGACGAGCTGGGCAAGGGCGTCGGCGTGCACCTGACCTGGAAGGGCGAGGGCCACGGGGCGTACGGCAACGGCAGCACGTGCGTCGACGACGCGGTGAACGGCTACCTCCTGGACGGCAAGGTCCCCCAGGACAACAAGGTCTGCGAGTCCTGAGCACCGGCCCTGCCGGGAAGGTTGGCCGCGGACCGGCCCCGGGCAGCCGAAGGCCCCGCCCACCGGAAGGTGAGCGGGGCCCGGGGAAGCCTCAAGCTTTGCGGGGAGGCCGCGTGAAGAAGAGGCGGAGCCGCCTTCTAGTAGACCGGCTTCTCTCTAGTAGACCGGCTTCTCCGGCTCGATCTGGTGGACCCAGCCGATCACACCGCCGCCGACGTGCACGGCGTCCGCGAAGCCCGCGGACTTGAGCACGGCGAGGACCTCCGCACTGCGGACACCCGTCTTGCAGTGCAAGACGATCTTCTTGTCCTGCGGAAGCGACTCCAGGGCGGTGCCCATGAGGAACTCGTTCTTCGGGATCAGCCTGGCGCCCGGAATGGAGACGATCTCGTACTCGTTCTGCTCGCGGACGTCGATGATCTCGATCTTCTCGTCGGCGTCGATCCACTCCTTGAGCTGCTTGGGAGTGATCGTCGAACCGGCCGCCGCCTCCTGGGCCTCTTCGGAGACGACGCCGCAGAAGGCCTCGTAGTCGATGAGCTCGGTGACGGTGGGGTTCTCGCCGCAGACCGCGCAGTCCGGGTCCTTGCGGACCTTGACCTGGCGGTACTGCATCTCCAGGGCGTCGTAGATCATCAGGCGGCCGACGAGCGGCTCGCCGATGCCCGCGAGGAGCTTGATGGCCTCGTTGACCTGGATGGAGCCGATGGACGCGCACAGCACGCCGAGCACGCCGCCCTCGGCGCAGGACGGCACCATGCCGGGCGGCGGGGGCTCCGGGTACAGGCAGCGGTAGCACGGCCCGTGCTCGGACCAGAACACCGAGGCCTGGCCGTCGAAGCGGTAGATGGAGCCCCATACGTAGGGCTTGTTGAGCAGCACGCACGCGTCGTTGACCAGGTAACGCGTGGCGAAGTTGTCCGTGCCGTCGACGATCAGGTCGTACTGGCTGAAGATGTCCATCACATTGTCGGCCTCGAGCCGCTCCTGGTGAAGGACCACGTTCACGTACGGGTTGATGCCGAGGACCGAGTCCTTGGCGGACTCGGCCTTGGAACGGCCGATGTCGGCCTGGCTGTGGATGATCTGGCGCTGCAGATTCGACTCGTCGACCTCGTCGAACTCCACGATGCCGAGGGTGCCTACGCCCGCCGCCGCGAGGTACATCAGCGCCGGCGACCCCAGGCCGCCGGCGCCGACACAGAGCACCTTGGCGTTCTTCAGCCGCTTCTGCCCGTCCATCCCGACGTCCGGGATGATCAGGTGGCGGGAGTACCTGCGGACCTCGTCGACGGTGAGCTCAGATGCTGGCTCGACCAGGGGTGGCAGCGACACGGGGACTCCGTTGGTCGAAAGTGCGATCGAAGTCCCCCGGTCCTGGCAGCGCCGGACCGGGGGACGCTTGTTCTCCTGGTAACACTGCCACGGCCTTCTTCATTCCGAGACACCTGGTCCGATGCGCGAGACGATTTCGTCCCAGTAACCGGGCAGGGACTCCCACGGGTCGACCGTGGGGCCGCCGTCGGTGCGGTCTTCGCGGTAGGTGCGGTCGGTGCGGTCGGTGAAGTAGATCGTCGACGCGCCTTGCCAGCGGGCCACGCGCAGGGCCTCGTCGAGATGACCGAGCGGCACTCCGTGGACGAGATGGCAGAAGCGCTCGGGTGGATGGTCGGCGGTCCACTCGGCCGCCTGCGACCAGCGGTACCGGCTCCAGGGGCCGGCGAAGGTCACCAACTGGTCGGCGGTGTCCGCGTATCCGGGGCTCGGGTGGGAGCCGTGGCCGAGGACGATGTGCCCGTGGCCGGGCCCGCCCCCGAGCAGCGCGCGCAGCGTGGTCACCGTGCGCGCGACCTCCGGCAGGTCCGTGCGCCCGGTGGGGCAGCGGCCGAGGAAGAACCCGTCGACGAGGTACCAGTCGAGGTAGCGGTGGGCGTCGGAGACCAGCTCGCCGAAGGAGCGGGCGCCGTACGTCACGTCGAGCCGCCCGAGGACACGGACCCCGGCGTTCCGCAGCTTCCCGGCCGCTTCCAGGCAGTGCGGGTCGGGGCGGCCACCCGGACCGTTGTGCACATTCAGGACAACCCAGTGCAGCGGGGTCCCGGGGCGGGTGAGTTCGGCCCATTCGGTGGTGGCGAGCAGGGGGTGTGCGAAGCCGGGCACGCCGAACCCGACGCGCAGGCCGGTCCGGGCGACGCCCGTGGCCGCGCCGCTCAGATGCGGCATGCCGCCTCCATCCAGATGTCGGCCAGGGACTCTTCCAGGTTGATACGGGGCCGCCAGCCGAGCCGGTCGCGGGCGGTGCGCACGTCGGCCTGCTGCCAGCTTCCGCAGCCGTCCGGGTAGGGGTAGGCGGTCGGGGCCACGTGGTCGGGGTCGGGGCGGGGGTGGCCGATGACGGGCCGGCCCGGGGGCTGGTCGAGTTCGTGCAGGGCACCGCCGTAGCCCGCGACGCGGGCGAGGACGGCCGCCGCGTCCCGCAGCTTCACGGCACGCCCGGAGCCGATGTTGACGACGCCCTGCGCGGCGGACAGGGAGGCCGCGTGCACGGCGCGGGCGATGTCGCGTACGTCGATGAAGTCCCGCTGGACGCCGAGTCCGCCGAGTTTGAGTTCGCCGTCGCCTGCCTGCATGGCGCGCCGCATCGCCTCGGCCAGGCGGCCGAGCGGCGAGCCCGCAGGGGTGCCGGGGCCCGCGGGCGAGAACACCCGCAGGACGACGGCGTCGAGGCCCGAGCCGAGGACGAGTTCGGTGGCGGCGAGCTTGCTGACGCCGTACGGGCCGCCTGGGCGGGGTACGGCGTCCTCGGCCGTGGACGACCCCGGCTGGCTCGGGCCGTACTCGGCGCCGCAGCCGAGCTGCACCAGGCGGGCGCCGCAGCCGCTGCGGCGCAGGGCCTCGCAGATGGTGGCGACGGCGACGGTGTTGTGCCGGGTGAGGTCGCGGGCGCCGCCGCGGGTGGCACCGGCGCAGTTGATGACGACGCCCGGATGTACGGCGTCCAGGAAGCGGGTGAGCGCCCC
The DNA here is from genome assembly GCF_000720475.1 of Streptomyces aureocirculatus. Taxonomy (GTDB): domain Bacteria; phylum Actinomycetota; class Actinomycetes; order Streptomycetales; family Streptomycetaceae; genus Streptomyces; species Streptomyces aureocirculatus. The sequence goes on along the minus strand of NZ_JOAP01000006.1, from coordinate 22,345 downwards.
GGGGCTGCCGCTCGAGAGGTCGAACCGTACGTCCGAGTCGTCGCCCCGTCCGAGGGCGGTGAGCTGTACCGCCGGGTCGGCGAGCAGCCGGTCCGCGACGAACCGGCCGAGGTATCCGTTGGCTCCGATCAGCAGCACCCTCATCGGGCGGCTCCCGGGACACTCGCTCGGAGGCTGGGGGTGGTCATCTGCGTTTCTCCTTCAAGATGTTGCCGTGTTCGAGAAAGGGACGGACGGAGGCGGGAAGGTCCCGGGCCGACTCGGCGGCCGCGCGGGGCGTCACGGCGGGGACCGGGGCGTGACCGTGACGGTGTCTGTGGGCGGCCCGGGCCGACGGAGTGCGGGTAAGGCGCTCACCGCGCACCGCCCGCGGGGGCGTGTGCGGAGGCCCGGCCGAGGACGCGGACGGCGTGCACCAGGAGCGCCGCGGCTCCGGCGGCGCATACGAGGGCCGGGACCGCGCCGGTGCCGCCCGCGGCGAACAGGCGCTCGACCGGCGCGGCGAGGGAGCCGCAGCCCGGCAGGCGGGCGGCGCACACCAGGCCCACCGCCGCGGCCTGGGTCGCCGCGGCCGTCGCGTACACGAGGGCGGGCGCCCGGCGTGCGCCGTGGGCGCGCAGCATCCCGCCGAGCCACAGCAGCGCGGCGAGCGCGCCGGCGCCGACGAGGGAGAGGGGGGCGCCAGGACCCGGCACGCGCAGCGATCCCACGCCGACGAGCAGGGCGCCCACGGCGCACAGGAACAACGCGAACACCGCGATCAGCAAGGGGCGTACGGAGGCCGCGAATTCGTCGAGGCCACGGCTCGCGCCGAGACACCGGCCCGCGCGTACCGCGAAGAGCCGCGCGCACCACATGCCGGGGGCGACGGCGCCCGCGAGGACGAGGGCGACTGCGGCCGAGGGCGGCCGGAGCACGAGAGGCCCGGCGGGTCCGGCGGATTCTGCGGGTCCGGCGGGTCCGGCGGGTCCTGCGGGTCCTCCGGAAACGGCCGCTGCGAGCAGATCGTCGCCGATGAGGGCGTACGCGAGGAGCCAGCCGACCCAGAGGTGCACGGCCCAGGAAGCGCGGCGGGCGGGGCGCAGCGGGCCGTGTCGCAGCGTGAGCCAGGGGGCCGCCGCGAGGGCGGGCGCGCCGCCGGTGGTTGCCGCGGGGCGCGTCCGCTCCTGGTCGGTGCCCGCCCCCGCGACGGCCGGGCCGCGGGCGCCGCAACACCCTCCGCCCCCCGCCCCGGCACAGCCGCCCCGTCCGCCGGGCCTGCCCTCGCCCTGCGCTCCGGAGCGGGCGTACATCTCCTCGGCCTCTCCGGAGCGGGCGTACATCTCCTCGGCCTCTCCGGAGCGGGCGTACATCTCCTCGGCCAGGGTGAACACGTCACGGTGGCGGAACCGCGCGGCCGTCCGGTCGGTGACGCTGTGTGCCTCCAGACCGGCGGCGATCTCCAGCGGGTCCACGGCCCGCGCGCACAGGTCGCGGTGGCGGTGCATGAGCGCCTTCACGGGGTCGGCCGGGCCGCGCCGGGGGGCACCGCCCGCGGGGCCCGGTGCCCGCGGCACGTCCACCGACCGTTCCGCCCACCGCGTCATGACAGCGCCTCCTTCAGGGCAATTCCCGGCCCGCGTACGCCCGCCCACCGCCCCGGCACATACGCCTCCGCGGGGCGCGCGAACGGGACCGGAACGCCCGCCTCGTTCAGGGCCTCCCCGCGCACCGGGCAGTGCGAGACGATCTCCAGGTAAATGCCGTCAAATGCTGCGAGGTTCTGCTCGACGGTGAAGAGTTCGAGCGCGCGGGCCCGCGCCGCCGCCCCCAGGCGCGCACGGCGCCCGGGATCGCGCAGCAGCGCCACGCACGCCTGCGCGAGCGCCCGCGGATTGCGCGGCGGCACCACAAGTCCGGTGCCGCCGATGATCTCCACCACCGCGCCGACGTCCGTGGAGACCGTCGCGCGCCCGCAGAACATCGCCTCGATCAGACTGATCGGGAAGCCCTCGACGACGCTGGACAGGACGACCACCCCGCCCGCCGCGTAGGCGTCCGCGCGTCGGGGGAGCTCCGGGCCGCCGATCTCGTCGAACGACACCGGGTTGGTGCCGACCGCGTGCGCGCCGTCCGCCTCGTCGGGGAACAGGTGCGCGGCGAGCGCCCGGCAGTGCGCGAGGTACGCCGCCGCCTGCGGCCCGTCCGCGAGGGCACCGACGATGCGCAGACGCGCCCCGGGTTCCTCCTTGCGGACCTCGGCGAAGGCGTGGAGCAGCGAGATCAGGTCCTTCGACGGCTCGACGCGGCCGACCCGGACCAGGGTCCGGGGATCTCCGGGTCCCTCCCGTTCGCCGACCTCGCCGAAGCGGCTCGAAGGGAGACCGGGATGGACCGTACGCAGCTTGGCCCGGTCGGCGCCGCACCGTTCCTGCCAGCGGCGCGCGTGCGCGTTGCCCGAGGTGATGACCGCGGCCTGCCGGTACACCTCGGCGGCGAGCCTGCCCTGGAAGGCCGCGAGCAGCGCACGCGCGGGCACCGCGAGCCCCGGCTCACCGCCGGCGCCGGGCTTCGCAGCCCCGGCCAGATGGTGCTCCCGCAACCGCACCCCGTACTCCGTGACCAGCAGCGGTACTCCCGCGAAGTGCTTGGCGAGCAGCCCCGGCAGTGCGGCGGACCCACCCGCCGTGGCGTGGCAGAGGTCGACCGCTCCCAGGTCTTCGTCTCCGTACCAGTCGAGGGACAACGGGCGAAGGGCCCGCTCCAGGTGGTCCGCGACGGCGAGCAGATCGGGCACCCGGGCGGCGCGCGCGGCGCGGAGTGCGCCCGGCGCGCGGCAGGCCTTCTCCAGGGCCCGTACGGCGGTTTCGGACCGCAGCGGGCCGATCAGGCCACCGGTGTCACGGGCCACGTCACGGGCCAATTCGGCGAGCCCGTACAGCGACCTGCCGAAACGGTCCGCCAACTGGCCGGAGCCGTCCGTCCCGCTCCCGCCCGCCCGGTCCGCACCGGCCTCCGGCCCTGTACACAGCACCTGCGCCAGCTCACCGAAGCACTCGGCGAACCTGCGCCGCGCACGCCACCCGAACCCGAACCCGGGGTCGGCTCCGGCGCCGAGCCGGGAGCGGAATCCGAAGCCTGAGCGGCTGCCGGGCCCCCGCACCTTCCGCCGCTCGCTCCGGCTCAGCGCGTACACAACGAACTCGTGCTGCCCGAGCCCGCGCACGAGCCGGTCGCACCAGAGCCCCGGCTCACCGCCCACATACGGATAACCACCCTCCGTAAGCAGTCCTATGCGCACGCGTGCACCCCTGATCTCCCATATGGGGAGCCGCCGTTGGGCCGGCGGCTCGCAGCGGGACGAAGGTATGCGGACATGGCGGTGGCGCGACGGACGGTTGTCCATCGCGCCACCAAAAGGGGTGAAGCGCCGTAACTTCTTCGTGTCGGTAGCGTTCCGTCGCGCTATTGCGGGGTCAGGTCAGGGCGATAGCGGCCGAAAAGCCGCACTTCCGCCCGAGGCGCCGCACCCGTGTGCACGGAACGTCACGCTGCGGCCAGCTCCTTGCCCGCGGCGCCGCCGTCTTCGCGCACCGCGTGCGCACCGGCCGCGCGCGCCGCGCGCCGTTCCGCGGCGACCGCCGGATCCAGGGCGGGCACCGCGGCGAGCAGTTGCCGGGTGTACGGGTCCTGGGGCGAGCCGTACACCTCGTCCACCGTTCCCTGCTCGACGATCCGCCCGTTCCGCATCACCGCGACCCGGTCGCTGACCTGGCGAACCACCGCCAGGTCGTGCGCGACGAAGACCAGGGCGAGCCCGAGCTCCCGTTGCAGCTCGGCGAGGAGGGCCGTGACCTGCGCCTGGGTGGTGACGTCGAGGGCGGATACCGGTTCGTCGCAGACGATGAGCCGCGGGTTCGCGGCGAGCGCGCGGGCGATGCCGACGCGCTGGCGCTGGCCGCCGCTGAACTCGTGCGGGTAGCGGCCGTAGTGGGCGGGGTCAAGGCCGACGCGCGCCATCAGGTCGCGCACCCGGGCCCGGATCGCGTCCTCGTCGCGGTCGCCGCGCGCCCGCAGCGGATCGGCGATCGACTCGCCGACGGAGCGCCGCGGGTTGAGCGAGGAGACGGGGTCCTGGAACACCATCTGCACCCCCGGCACCACGCCCTTGCCGGACTTCTCCGCACCCCCGTGGCGGAGTTTCCCGGACGTCGGCTCCAGGAGGCCCACGAGCATCCGGCCGAGGGTCGTCTTGCCGCTGCCGCTCTCACCGACGACACCGAGCGTCTCGCCCGCGCGCACCGTGAGCGAGACCCCGTCGACGGCGGCGAAGGCCCGCCTGCCGCGCCCGAACACGCGCCGCAGCCCCTCGGCCTCGACGACGACGTCACCCACCGCACCCTCCACGTCACCGGACCCCGAAGGCCCCCCGCGTACCCCGTCCACCCGCGGCACCGCACTCAGCAGCTCCCTGGTGTACGCATCCCGCGGAGCCCCGAGCACCTGGGCCACGCCCCCGCGCTCCACCACGCGCCCGTCCCGCATGACGAGCACGTCGTCCACGCTCTCCGCTGCGACGCCGACGTCGTGGGTGACCAGGAGCAGGCCCATGCCGGTCTCCTCGCGCAGCGCGTGCAGCAGGTCGAGGATCTGCGCCTGCACGGTGACGTCGAGGGCGGTCGTGGGTTCGTCGGCGATGAGGAGGTCGGGCTCGCAGGCGAGGGCCATGGCGATGAGGGCGCGCTGGCGCATGCCGCCGCTGAACTCGTGCGGCCGCGAGCGGGCGCGGCGGGCGGCGTCCGGGATCCCGACCCGGCCGAGCACGTCGACGGCGCGGGCACGGGCCGCCCGCCGTGAGGCGCCGGAGTGCGCGCGGTACACCTCGGCGATCTGGTCGCCCACCGCGAAGTAGGGGTCGAGCGCGGACAGCGGGTCCTGGAAGACCATGGCGGCGACCCCGCCGCGCAGCCGCCGCAGTTCGTCGTCCCCGGCCGCCGCCACGTCCACGCCGCCGACCCGCACGGACCCCGTCACGCGGGCACCGGTGTCCCGGTGCAGTCCGAGCAGCGCGGCGGCGACGGTCGACTTGCCGGATCCCGACTCGCCGACGAGGCCGAGCGCGGCGCCCGGCGCCAGCGTGAAGGAGACCGAGTCCACTGCGCGTACGGCACCGAACCCGACACTCAGGTCCTCGACTCGTACGAGGCTCATGACAGCACCACCCGTCGGTCGGCCACCGCGTACAGAACGTCCGCGACGGCGTTGGCGAGTACCACGAAGAAGCCGGTGACGAGGACCATGCCGACGACCACCGGCAGATCGACGACCCGTACCGCCTGCACGAGTTCGCGCCCCAGACCGGGCAGTCCGAACAGCGTCTCGGTGAGCAGCGCGCCGCCGAACATCGACCCGAAGTCGTTGGCGCTGAGCGCGACGACGGGGGCGAGCGCGCCGCGCAGGGCGTGTCTGCCCACGATGGAGCGCTCGCGGATGCCGTACGCGCGGAAGGTCCGCACATGGTCCTCGGCGAGCGTCTCCAGCATCGACGAGCGTGTCAGACGGGCGTACTTGGCGGCCTCGATGAGCGCGAGCGACACCCAGGGCAGAAGCAGGTTCCACGCCCACTGCTGCGGGTCGTCGGTGAACGGCACGTACTGCGGGAACGGCAGCCATTGCAGTCGGCCGCAGACGAGGATCATCAGGAGCAGGCCAATGACGAAGACGGGCGTGGCCGTGCCCGCGAGGGTCACCGCGGTCAGGACGCGCTCGGTGAGGCGGCCACGGCGCCAGGCGGACAGCACACCGGTGCCGACGCCGAGGATCAGCCACAGCACCATGGCGCCGATCGCGAGCGAGCCCGTGACGGGCACCTTGTTCAGGATCAGCTCGGTGACCTGCTGGTCGGTCCGGTACGACAGGCCGAGGCAGGGCGCGTCGCAGTGCAGCACGCCCGTGCCGGTCGAGTAGTCCTGGCCGACGAGGACGCCCCGCAGGAAGTCCAGGTAGCGCACGTATATCGGGTCGTCCAGCTTGAGCTGCTCGGAGACCTGCTGCACCTGCGCGGGCGAGCAGCGCGGACCGCAGGTGATCTGCGCGACGTCGCCGGGGGCGACGTAGAAGACGGCGTAGATGACGGCGGAGAGGACGAAGAGGGTGACGACGGCGCCGAGGACCCGGCGCAGGACGAAACCGGTGAAGCCGCCGCCGAGCAGGCCGCCGAGCCCGCCGGTGAGCGCACGGTCGAGAGCGCGGGACTTCACCGCGACAGGAGCGGTCGTGGTCATGCGCCGTCCTCCCGCTTGCGGCCGGTGCCGATGCGCAGCCGGGAGGCCGCCCGCGGGTCGAGCGCGGTACGCACGCCGTCGCCGAGGACGGTGAGCGCGAGCACGGTCACGAACAGCGCGGCGGCGGGCAGCAGCAGATACTGCGGTGCCGCCTGGTACCAGACGTCGGCCGATGTGAGCATCTGTCCCCAGGACGCGGTGGGCGGTTTGACGCCGACGCCGAGGAAGGACAGGGCCGCCTCGACGGTGATGTTGCCGGGGACGAGCAGCGCGGCGTACGTGATGACGGGGGCGGCGAGCGCGGGCAGCAGCTCGCGGCGGGCGATCCGGACGCCGCCCCAGCCGCTGAGCCGGGCCGCGGCCACATGGTCGAGCGACTTCAGCGAGATGGCCCTGGCGCGCACCACCTTGGCCACGCCGCCCCAGCCCACGAAGCCGATGACGAGGGCGACGAGCACCGGCCGCGGGAAGCCGCCCGGCACCACGGCGAGCAGCGCGAGCGCGAGGACCATCAGGGGCAGCGCCACCATGACGTCGGTGGCGCGGCTGAGCGACTGGTCGAGCCGGCGGCCGCCGAGCCCGCAGGCGAGCCCCACGGTGACGCCGATCGCGATCTGGAGCAGGGTCGCCGCGAGGGCGACGCCGAGGGAGACGCGGGCGCCGTACACGAGCCGCGCGAAGAGGTCCCGGCCGGTCTGCGGTTCGACGCCGAGCCAGTGCTCGGAGCTGATCCCGCCGAGCGGCCCGACGGGCACTCCGCCGCGCGCGGAGTCCACGAGTCCGGGGTGGTACGAGGTGGGGTCCTGGCCCTCCAGGGCCGTGAACAGGGGCGCGGCGAGCGCCACCAGGACGAGCAGGGCGACGACTGCCGCCGCGACGAGGGCGGCACGCTGCGTGTGCAGCCGCCGCCAGAACTGACGGGCTCCGGAGGCGGGGGCGGGCGCCGCGGTGGCGCCCGCTCCCGGGATCTCCGAGGCCAACAGGGCCTCACTCATGACAGGTTGACCTGGCCGTCCCTACTTGACCGCGACCTGGGAGACGTCGAGGACGCCCGTCCAGTCACTGATCACGACGTTCTTGACGTCCTTGCCGTAGAGGCGCTTGTAGACGGGGTGGAACAGCGGCACGTTGAGGGCCTTGGCGCCGATCTTCTTGTCAAGAGCCCCCCACCTCTTGGCGGCCTCGTCGTGATCGGTCAACTTGTTGATCGAGTCAATCTCCGCATTGACCGACTTGTCATTGTGGAAGCTGGAGTTGAAGTTGTATCCATCATTGACGATCTGTCGGCCGTCGAAGATCGGCGACAGGAACGGGCCGCCGGAGGGCCAGTCCGCGCCCCAGTGGGCTAGGAACAGTCCGGGCTCGTCCTTGGCGTCGTGGACCCTGTCCTCGTAGTCGTTGTCCTCCAGGCCCTGGAGCTTGACGGTGAAACCGGCCTTCTTCAGGGCGTCCTGGAGGGCCGTGGCGACCTCGGGGCCGGTCTCGAAGTTCTTGGCGTTGGAGTGGGTGAGCGTGATGGTCAGGCCGTCCTTGTGGCCCGCGGCCTTCAGGAGCTCCCTGGCCTTCTCCGGGTTGCCGGACGCGCCCGCGGGGAAATGGTCGAACTTCGTGTGTCCGAAGGACTTCTGGTTCGGCAGGAACGTGGTGGCGGGCTCGGCGAGCGAGGAGCCGCCCGCGGCGTTGACGACCGAGGTGCGGTCGACGGCGTGGGCGACGGCCTGGCGGACCTTGGGGTCGTCGAACGGCTTCACCTTCGGGTTGAAGGCGAGGTAGTTGGTGTAGCCGAAGTGGCCGGTGCCGACCTGCGCGGCGAGCTTCTTGTCGCCGCTGACCTTGGCGAGTTCGGCGGGCCCGAGGTTGGTGTCGGTGGTGACGGCGGCGGCGTCGGAGCCCTGGCTCGCGGAGAGCCGCTGGTTGATGACGGACGAGTTGAGGCCGGACCGCACGTCGATCCTGTCCGGGTACGCCTTGCGCTCGGCGTCCGTCGCGGCGGACCAGTGCGGGTTGCGCTCCAGTTGCAGCCGCTCGCCGTCGCTCGTGTTCTTGACGACCTTGTACGGGCCGGTCGAGACCGGGTGCTCCTCGTACTTGGTGCCCTTGTCCTTGGCCTTCGGCACGGGCGCGAAGGACGTCTGCGTGGCCACGTAGTCGAAGTCGCCGACGGGCTTGTTCAGCCGGAAGACGATCGTCCGGTCGTCCGGGGTCTCGACGGAGTCCAGGCCCTTCTTGTCCTTGTAGGGGCCCTGGTACTTGTCGCCGCCGATGAGCCAGTCCCGCAGGAAGGGTGCGCCGCCGGACAGTTCGGCGGCGAAGGAGCGCTCGATGCCGTACTTGATGTCCTTGGTCGTGACCGGCGTGCCGTCCTCGAACTTGAGGCCCTTCTTCAGGGTGTACGTCCACACCGTGGCGTTCTCGCTCGGCTTGCCGAGGCCCTCGGCGAGATCCGGGACGACCTCGGCGCCGGCGGCGCCGTCCTCGCGGTTGCGGGTGGTCAGGGTGCGAAAGACGAGGCTCGGCACGTTGCCGCCGCCGGAGGTGTACAGGCGCGCCGGGTCGAAGTCGCTCTGCGGGGCGCTGTTGAGGACCGTGAGGGTGCCGCCCTTCCGGGGCTTGCCGTCGCCGCCCGCCTCGCTCTTGTCCTCGGGGCCCGCGCAGGCGGCGGCGCCCGCGGCCAGGACGACAAGGGCGGCGGATGCCGCTGCCGCGCGGCGGGACATGACGGACGTGGGACGACGCAGACGGCGCATCGGAGTGCCTCTCGGAAAGCGAAAGAAGGCGAATCGGGACGGGACTCGCCGGAATCAACGGAATGACTCGACTGAATGGCTCGGCTGAATGGCTCGGCTGAATCGCTCGGCAGAATGGATCAGCAGAATGGATCAGCGAGATAGTTCAGCGAAATGGTTCGACGGAACCGGAACCGCCCACCCCGGGGCACGCACACCTGATGCGGTCGCGGACCTGCCGACGGCCGTGCCGAATGCACCGCGCAAGCGGTCAGGGCATACGGCAGGGAGAAATACGGCAGATCAGACGGAAAGCAGCGTACGGAAAAAGAACGCGACGCACTCGCCGGGGCGGGCGTCAGCGACAGTGAATGTCGGCCACGCAGAGCGCGGTCACGCCGAACAGCGCCAGCTCAAGGGCGGCGCTCACGGAGGCGGGACGGCTCGACATGCGGAGAAATATGGTCGATGACGCGTGCGATGTCAACGCGGGATCCGGTTCGTCCCCGTGTTCAGCCTCCGTTCCGGTGGCTCAACTCTTCGGGAAGGACCAGGGATTGGCCTTGCAACGAATGCCGTCGTGGTTCAGGAACTTCGTCTGCTGCTGCATGACGGGCGCCAGCTCGCCGTCACGACGGCAGTCCACATGGCCATAGCCGAGCCGGTGGCCGACCTCGTGGTTGATCAGCATCTGCCGGTACGGGTGGATACGGTCGCCGTAGGTCTTGGCGCCCTGGGCCCACCGGAACGCATTGATCATCACCCGGTCGGTGGCGGCGGAGTCGCACGACACATTCTGTTCCCAGGTGTCGAGACCGGATTTGGCGCACCATTTCGCCGTCGTTCCCGGGCTGGCAAGGGTGATGACGAAATCGGGGTGACCCGATGAGATCCGCTCGAAGGTCCTGGCGCCGCCGTGTGCCCAACTCCGGTCGTCGTTCAGGGTTTTCTGCACGGCCTCCGCGAAGAGTCCACCGTCAAGGGCCATGCCCTTCTCCACGTCGACGCGGTATCGGAACTTCTGCCCCTTGCCCGGCGCCCTGGCGAATCCGCGGACCACGTCGAAGTCGCCGGACGCGGTGAGTTTCGCGTCCAGCGGATACTTCTTGCCCATTTTCTCGTCGTACGTGGCCGGGGCGGCAGGCGCGGGCGTGGGGTCGGAGGGAGCCGGACGGTTGTCCGAGCGGGACGCCTCGGAGTCCTGGCCGTCACGGTTGCCGCCCTGCTCGGCTGCCTGTGTGGGCGATCCGTCGCCCTTGGCGCCGTCGGCGACCTGACCGGCCACGACGACGGCGAGGAGGGTGGTGACGGCTGCGGCGGCGATGCCGGTGACGGTGCGGCCGCGGTTCTTCTCCCGGCCCGACGCGGTGCCGGAGCCGGAGCCGGGGTCGCCGTCTCCAGCGGGTTCCGGATCGCCGTCGCCGCCGTCACCGTCGCCGGTCCCGTCGTGCCCGCCGCCGTCGGAGCCGCCCGAGTCCCAGGTGGTCACGGACGCGTACGGGTCGCGGTGCCGCGGCGGGCGCGCCGCGGTCTTCGTACCGGCGGCGAACACGTCGTCGACGCCGTCGCCGAGGCCGTCGTCGTGGACGTCGTCGTGGACGTCGATCATCTCGTCGGCCCCGAAGGCGTCGACGTAGTCCTGCCTGGGCCCCTGCGCCGAGGTCCCGCGCACCTGCGGCGGCACCCCGTGGCCGACCCCGGCGGCCGCTCCCCCGACCTCGCCCCAGCCGCCCCCGGGCTCACGCTGCTCGGGATGCCCGCCGCGCACCTGGGGGGTGCCGCCGGGAGGCGTGTGCTGGGGCACGCCATGGGGAGGCGTGTGCTGGGGCACGCCATGGGGCGGGGTGTGCTGGGGCACGCCATGGGGCGGGGTGTGCTGGGGCACGCCGTGCGGAGGCGTCGTCGTGCTCGGCGGGGGTACCTGGGGCACCCCGTGCGGGGGCGTGCCGCCGCCCCCGCCGCGCCTGCGGCGGCCGGAACCGGGTGTAGGGCCCTTGGCCTGGGCCTTCGGTGCGCCACTCTGTATACCGGAGGTGCTGGTGGTGTCCGAGGTGTCGGCCGGACCCCGGTGGCGGCTATGACGTCCCACGCGGCGCCTCAGCTCCTCGAACCCGAATCGTGGTGGTCCTTCATCACATCGCCACGATCGCGCACACCACGTGCCTCACTCAACTCAACAGCACCGGTCAACTCACCCGTGTCGGCCAGTAGTTCACGAATGGCCGAAGCGACCGTCTCCGGATACTCCATCATCGCCACGTGCCCGGCGTCGGGCAGCGTGAGGAGCCGCGAGTCGCGGAAGGCCGCCGACGCCCGGCGCGCCATGCGGTACGACACCAGCAGGTCGCGCCCGCCGTACACGAGCAGCGTGGGCGCGAGGACCCGCTCCGCCTGCCGCCAGAGTCCGTGCTGGCCGCCGAGGGTGTACGCGTTCACGATGCCGCGCGCCGAGCGCGCCATGGCGTCCCAGAAGTAGGGCAGTGCGAGACGGCGCTCCATCTCACGGACCGCGGCGCCGAAACCTTCCGGCGTGACCCGCCCGGGGTCGCCGTAACAGAGCCCGAGCACACCGCGCACCCGCTGCTCGGCCGTCCACTCCTTGGTGAGCCGGGTGAACAGGGCGGCGACCCCGGGCAGCGCGAGCAGCCCGGTCGGTACCGCCGAACGCTGCACCCGCAGCTCGGGCAGGGCGGGCGAGATCAGCGTCAGCGTACGCACCAGGTCGGGCCGCACCGCGGCGACGCGCGTCGACACGGCACCGCCCAGCGAATTGGCCACCAGATGTACGGGCCCGCGCCCCCGGGAGTCGAGGAGCCGGATGACCGCGCGTGCGTGCCCGGTCACGGAATAGTCGCCGTCGTCAGGCGGCGGCGAGTCACCGAAGCCCGGCAGGTCCAGGGCCTCGCAGTCCACGACGTCCTCGAGCAGCGGCATCAGCGCCGTCCAGTTCTGCGAGGACCCGCCGAGCCCGTGCACGTACAGCGCGGGCGGCAGGCCGGGGCGCACCGAGGGGCGCGAGCGCACGTTCAGGGTGAGTCCGGGCAGGGCGACCGAGTCGAGTCGCTCGCCCTTCGCGACGGCGACGGCCCCCGGTTTGGGGACCACGGCGGCCAGTGCGCCGGGCAACTCGGTCGAAGACATGCGGGCAATGTTACGAGACGATCACGCGCGGGATCACGTGTTCGGCATCACAGATCCCGTACGGACCGCGTGGCGGCCGAAACGGGTCTTCCCTAGGCTCGGAGGTGATCGGGGCAACCACCGCACCGCCGAGAATTCCGTCGCACACCGGGCGCGGCGCCAGGCATGAGAGCCGATCCCCGGGAAACCCCAGGAGAGCGGGACACAGCAAGCAGACCCAGGGAAGAGAGCCGAGGAGTCCACATGAGCGTCGATCCGACCGACCCCGACACCTTCACGGCCGATGAGCCCTCGGCACAGGAGTCCGGTCCTGAGACTCCGGAGGCGGACTCCGCCGAGCAGCACACCGACCTCACCCCCCAGCGGGACGACCCCCTCCAGTCCCTCAACGACGCGGACCAGAACGCCGCCGACGAGGCCGACCTGGCCGAGCAGGCACGCGTGGTGTCCCTCGACGAGGACGACTACCGCTGACCGCAGTCGGCCGACACGCACACTGCTGCCCGTGTTTGTCCGGCTACGCACGGCGGCGGGAGGTGCCTGTGGCATCCAGTCCGTGAAATTCTGCGCTCGCACCGCACACATCACAGTTACCGAAAAGTACGATGGCGACGCGGCGCACACCGCAGCACAAGGACGACTTCGGGAGGCGGCGTGACAGCCATCGAGCAGACAGAGGCGGCGCGCCCGCGGGGCACACGCCTGCCGCGCCGTGCCCGGCGCAATCAGCTTCTGGGCGCGGCCCAGGAGGTGTTCGTCGCCCAGGGGTACCACGCGGCGGCCATGGACGACATCGCGGAACGGGCGGGCGTCAGCAAGCCGGTGCTCTACCAGCACTTCCCCGGCAAGCTCGACCTCTACCTCGCGCTGCTCGACCAGCACTGCGAGAACCTGCTGCAGGCGGTGCGCGCGGCGCTCGCGTCGACGACCGACAACAAGCTGCGCGTCGCGGCCACGATGGATGCCTATTTCGGGTACGTGGAGGATGACGGCGGCGCGTTCCGGCTCGTCTTCGAGTCGGACCTGACGAACGAGCCCGCGGTCCGTGAGCGCGTGGACAAGGTCACCCTGGAGTGCGCGGAGGCGATCTGCGAGGTGATCGCGGAGGACACCGGCCTCTCCAGGTCCGAGTCGATGCTCCTGGCCTCCGGGCTCGGCGGCCTCGCCCAGGTCGTCGCGCGCTACTGGCTGCACAGCGACGGCGGCGTACCGCGCGAGAAGGCGGTGCAGCTCCTCACCTCGCTGGCGTGGCGCGGCATCGCCGGCTTCCCGCTGCACGGCACGGAAGGTCACTGACCGCGCGTTTGTTCCCACCGCGCACTCCGGCGTTGTTCGCTCCTGGCGTGCACGCCCGGCGCCGATCCTGTCCCCTCACCGGGCTAATCTGTGCTGGGTACGGCGCGGGCGCCCGCGCACATCACTGACCGTCGGAGGGACAAAGCGTGGAGGTCAAGATCGGCGTGCAGCACGCGCCGCGCGAGATCGTTCTGGAGAGCGGTCAGAGCGCCGAGGAGGTCGAGCGCGCGGTGTCCGAGGCCCTTTCGGGCAAGACCCCGCTGCTGAGCCTGGAGGACGACCACGGCCGCAAGGTCCTGGTGCCTGCCGACCGCCTCGCCTACGTGGAGATCGGCGAGCCGACGCAGCGCAAGGTGGGCTTCGGCGCCCTGTAGGACCACGCGCGAGCACAGCAGGACGGCCCGGTGGCAGTTGCCACCGGGCCGTCCTGCTGTGTCTGTCCCCGGCGTGGGCGCGGAATTCGTTTCGACCACGTACGAGTGCGTGCGACGGCGTACGAGTGCGTGCGACTGGGCACCCGGAGCTGGAGGGTTGTATTCCGGCAGCCGGGGGTAAGACCGGCTACGACCGATTTGCACCTGGCCACGAGGGAGGGAACACACCGTGATCCTAGAAGCACTCGGCTCCGCACTCATCGGCCTCGCCCTGGCCTGGGCGACGGCCCGCCGACTGCCGCACCGGCTCCCCGCGCGGGCGCTGGTGCTCTCCACCGGCGTGGGCGGAGCACTCGTCGGCGCCTTCATCACACACATGACGCTCGGCCCGGGCCACCCGCCCGCGATCCTGCTCGGCGCCCTGGCCGTCTCGGCCGCGCTCCTCTCACTGCTCCTACGCCCGACCCACCGCCTGCACCGCCGCCAGGTCCCCGCGTAGGCCTGGCGGCCAAGTCCAGCCGGTCCGGCGTTTGAGGATGAGCCCGCAGGGCGATCGACGGCCACCCCGACAAGCTCAGCCACCCAACCGGCGGGACAAAATCAGCCCGTCCGGCGCTTGAGGACGAGCCCGCAGGGCGATCGACGGCCACCCCGGCAAGCTCAGCCACCCAACCGGCGGGACAAATCCAGCCCGTCCGGCGTTTGAGGACGAGCCCGCAGGGCGATCGACGGCCACCCCGACAGGGGGCGCCCCCGACGGCCGACGGTGACCGTAACGGCGAGGCTAGGCCGCCAGGCCAAGCGCGGCCATCCGCTTGGTGTGCGCCTCAGTGATCCGAGAGAACATCCGCCCGACCTCCGCGAGGTCGAACCCATCGGCGACCCCCCCGACCAGCATGGTCGACAACGCGTCCCGCTCGGCGACAACCCGCTGCGACTGGGAGAGGGCCTCGCCCATCAGCCGCCGCGCCCACAGCGCGAGCCGCCCGCCGACCCGCGGCTCCGCGTCGATCGCGGCCCGCACCTTCTCCACCGCGAAGCTCGCATGGCCGGTGTCGTCGAGCACACCGAGCACCAGGCGGCGGGTGTCGACGTCGAGCCGCGCCGCGACCTCGCGGTAGAAGTCACTGGCGATGGAGTCGCCGACGTACGCCTTGACCAGGCCTTCCAGCCAGTCGGACGGCGCCGTCTGCTTGTGGAACCCGTCGAGCGCCTCGACGAACGGCTCCATGGCCTCAGTGGGCTCCGCGCCGACCGCCGCGAGCCGGTCGCGCAACCGCTCGAAGTGGTGGAACTCGGCGGACGCCATCTTGGCCAGCTCCGCCTTGTCGGCGAGCGTCGGCGCCAGCTTCGCGTCCTCCGCGAGGCGCTCGAACGCCGCGAGCTCGCCGTACGCGAGCGCGCCGAGCAGGTCCACGACGGCGGCGCGGTACTGCGGCTCGGCGGACGCCGTCTTCCAGTCCTGCGCGGCGACCCCGGTGGGGGCGGCGGCGGTTTCGCCGGCGGCTGCGGCGGCTGCGGGGGTTTCGGGTCCTTCGGGGGGCTTCGCGGCGGTGTCAGGCGTCTCCATGAAGCGCACAATAGCCCGCTCGCCGCATGGCGTAAGGGCCTGGTCAACCACTGTGACGACGGCAACGTGAGCAATTCGCCGGACACGCATGCGAGATTCCGGGGTACAGTGGTAATGCGCCCGCCGAATATTCGACGGGCCGTATGAATGAGGATGCCCGGTCGGTGGCCCGATCGGCTCCGACCAGACAGCCCTCCAGGGCGGTGCGCACTGTGCGTACTGCATGCGGAGGGACCCCCTCAGCGGTGTGAGCGCTCGAGCGTCGGCAGTGGTCCCGTACCACCGGCTCGCCGGGTTCGTTCCCCAGGCGGCCGGCAGATCTCCCGGTACGGTCACGACCCCCAGCGTTCGCCTCGCGCCGCGTCTCACAGAAGAGGCATTGCCCTGACTACGACTTTTCGAGAGCTCGGAATTCTTCCCGAGACAGCCGAGGCCCTGGAAGCCGTCGGCATCATCACCCCCTTCCCCATCCAGGAGATGACGCTCCCCGTCGCCCTCTCGGGCAGCGACGTCATCGGCCAGGCGAAGACCGGCACCGGCAAGACGCTCGGCTTCGGCCTTCCGCTCCTTGAGCGCGTCGTCGTTCCCGCGGACGTCGAGGCGGGCCGCGCCGAGTCCGACCGGCTGACCGAGGCGCCCCAGGCCCTCATCGTGGTCCCCACCCGCGAGCTGTGCCAGCAGGTGACCAACGACCTGCTGACCGCGGGCAAGGCGCGCAACGTCCGCGTCCTCGCCATATATGGCGGCCGTGCCTACGAGCCCCAGGTCGAGGCCCTCAAGAAGGGTGTCGACGTGATCGTCGGCACCCCGGGCCGCCTGCTCGACCTGGCAGGACAGCGCAAGCTGAACCTGAAGCACGTCAAGTGCCTCGTCCTCGACGAGGCCGACGAGATGCTCGACCTGGGCTTCCTGCCCGACGTCGAGAAGATCATCAACATGCTTCCGGTGAAGCGCCAGACGATGCTCTTCTCCGCGACCATGCCGGGCGCCGTCATCGGTCTCGCCCGCCGGTACATGTCGCAGCCCACGCACATCCGCGCCACCGCGCCGGACGACGAGGGCCAGACCGTGGCGAACACCGCGCAGTTCGTGTACCGCGCGCACTCCATGGACAAGCCGGAGATGGTCTCCCGCATCCTGCAGGCCGAGGGCCGCGGACTCGCGATGATCTTCTGCCGTACGAAGCGCACGGCCGCCGACATCGCCGAGCAGCTCGAACGCCGCGGTTTCGCCTCCGGCGCGGTCCACGGCGACCTGGGCCAGGGCGCGCGCGAGCAGGCCCTGCGCGCGTTCCGCAACGGCAAGGTCGACGTGCTCGTGTGCACCGACGTCGCCGCGCGCGGCATCGACGTCGAGGGCGTCACACACGTCATCAACTACCAGTCGCCCGAGGACGAGAAGACCTACCTCCACCGCATCGGCCGCACCGGCCGCGCGGGCGCCAAGGGCATCGCGATCACCCTCGTCGACTGGGACGACATTCCTCGTTGGCAGTTGATCAACAAGGCGCTCGACCTGAAGTTCAACGACCCGGTCGAGACGTACTCCAGCTCCCCGCACCTGTACGAGGAGATGAACATCCCCGCCGGTACGAAGGGTGTTCTGCCGCGTACGGAGCGCACCCGCGCCGGGCTCGACGCGGAGGAGGTCGAGGACCTGGGCGAGACCGGTTCCCGCGGTGGCGGTACTCGCGGGGGCTCCGGTGCCCGGGGTGGCGCGCGTCGTGGTGAGCGTGGGGGCTCCGGTGAGCGTGCGGGCGCCGCTGAGCGTGGTGGCGCCGGTGGGCGTCAGCAGGCCGAGGAGAGTGAGCGGACCGCCCGTGCGCCGCGGCAGCGTCGGCGTACGCGTGCCGGTGCGCCCCTCTCCGGCGAGGCCGTGACCGAGGCGGACGCCTCTGCGGCGCCGTCCGCCGGCTCCGACGCTTCCACCGCGCCTGTCTCTCCTGTTGCCGAGGTTGCCGAGGTTGCCGATGTCGCCGAGGAGGCTGCTGCGCCGCGTACGCCTCGGCGGCGGCGGCGGACGCGGGCCGGTGCGGATGCTGCGGCTTCTGCGGCTCCGGCTGCCGCGGGGGCTTCGGCTGTCGCCGAGGACGCTTCGGTTGCTCCGGCTGTGAAGCCGCGGCGGCGGCGGACCCGTAAGTCTGCGGACTCCGCCGACAGCTAGTCTGCGCTCTTTCCACCCGTGCTCGGGGTCTCTCTTGACCCCGGGTGCGGGTGTTTTTCGTTCCCGCCGCTCCGCGGCGGATGCTTCCCACCCACCCGTCACCCCACACCACCGACGTCCCCCGGGGGGAGGACGACACCGCCCCCTCGCTGCGGGCATCCGGTCCGCCAGGGACGAGAGCAGGGACACCACGGTTACCGCCCCCCTCGCTGTGGGCGACTGGTCCGCCAGAGGCGAGAGCAGGCACGCCCTGGTTACCGCCCCCCGCTGTGGGCATCCGGTCCCCCAGGAGCGAGAGCAGGCACGCCCTGGTTACCGCCCCCCCCCCCCCCCCCCCTGTGGGCAACTGGTCCGCCAGGGGCGGAACGGGTGGGCACAGCCCCCGCAGCGGCAACTGGGAGCGGGGGCAGGGGCACCCCCGTGGGCACAGCTCCCACCTGCGGCAACACGGGAGCAGGGGCAGGGGCACCGCCGCGGGCTCAGGCCGTGGCTGCGGTGACCGGGGGCGGGGGTAGGGGCACAACCCTGGTCAAGGCCTGCGGCCAGTAGCCTCGGGGGATGAGCAGGCCCCCAACCTTCACCCCACCCGCGGGCACCCTCGCGTACCCGCTGCGTACGGCCCGCGGCGACTTCGCGGTGCTCGACACCCGCCCGACCGGCGAGGTCAAGGGCACCGCCCTGCTGCTGCCGGGCTACACGGGGAGCAAGGAGGACTTCGTCGCCCTGCTCCACCCCCTCGCCGAGGCCGGCTACCGCACCGTCTCCGTGGACGGCCGCGGCCAGTACGAGTCGACGGGCCCGGACGACGTCTCCGCGTACGCACAACAGGAGCTGGCCGCGGACGTCCTGGCCCAGGCGGCCGCCGTCCACATCCCCGGCCAGGGACCCCCGCACCTGCTCGGCCACTCCCTCGGCGGCCTGGTGGCCCGGGCCGCCGTACTCCTCGCACCCCCGGACACCTTCGCCTCGCTCACCCTCATGGCGTCGGGCCCCGCCCGCGTCTCGCCGTCGCAGCGGACCCGCGCCACGCTCCTGACGGACGCCGTCGCCGCCCACCCCATGGCCGTGGTGTGGGAGGCCATGCAGGCCATGGCGACGCCGGAGGACGCAGCCACCGGGTCCGGGACCGACCCCGCCACCGCCCCGTACGCAGCCGACCACGACGCGCTGCGCGCCCGCTGGCTGCGCAACAACCCGGCCCAGCTCATCGCCACCGGCAAGCAACTGTGCACCGAGCCCGACCGCGTCGACGAGCTGGCCGCCGTACCGCTGCCCAAGCACGTGGTGTCCGGCGAGCGCGACGACACCTGGCCCGTGCCGCTCCTCGACGACATGGCGCGCCGCCTGCGCGCCCACCGCACGGTGGTCGCGGGCGCGGAGCACTCCCCCAACACGGACCGCCCCGAGGCCACCGCCGCCGCGCTCGCGGCCTTCTGGGACAACTGCGCGCGCAGTGGAGACGGCAGCGCTCAGTAGCACTTGTGCAGGTGGTCCCAGAAGCCGTCCCGCAGCACCCGCCGCAGGTCCGACTGGCCCCGCAGGGAGTAGTCGAGCAGCCGCTCGGCCTCGACCAGGAGTTCCTGGTCGACCGATCCCGGCAGATAGGGGTGTCCGGGCAGCAGGCCCACCAGTGCCTCCCGGCCGCGCGCCGAGAGCCACTTCGCGGAGATCTGGGCGCCGACGAAGCGCACGTCGTCCCGCGAGGGCCGCGGCGCCGTGGCCGCGGGCTCGTAGGGCAGGGCGGGGCGGCGCGCGACGAACGGCTTGAAGAAGTCCGCGTCGAACGTGCGCTGACTGTCGACCTCCCACAGGAGCGGCTCCGCCTGATTGCGGCCGTCCGGCGCCTCGACGCCCCAGAGGTGGACGCGTGCGCCGTACCCCTGCGCGGCCTCGACCGCCGAGACCAGGTCCTCGTCGCCGCCGATCAGCGCCGCGTCGCTGATGGCCCGGTGCCGGGCAAGGGACTCCAGGTCGGAGCGGATCAGCGAGTCGACGCCCTTCTGCTGGTTGTTGGCGTTGAGGTTGCCCAGGCGGACCTTGACGTCGGGGAGTTCCGCGATCGACTGCTGCTCCGCCGTGTGGATACGGCGCCGCGCGCCGTCGTACCAGTACACGCGCAGCAGCCTGCTGTCCGCGAAGATCGTGCGTGCCTTGTCGATCAGCGCGTCGATCAACCCTTGGGCGTCGAGTTCGAAGGCCCGCCGGTCCTCGGTGCCCGTCACGAGCCGTCCGGTGGCGGCGTACAGATAACCGGCGTCCACGAAGATCGCGTGCGTGGACGGGGTCTTGGCCACCTCGGCGAGCATGCGCTCCAGGAGTCCGTTGGTGCGCTCCAGTTGAGCGGAGATGCCGTCGCTCTCGACGCCGTCGCTCTCGTCAGTGGTCTCGTACATGTTCATACAGAACGCATTGTTCCGCCCGTCACACGGCGGGCACAACCGGTGACCATGACGGAGCGAACACAACCAGCCGCGTTACGGTCACGAAACGCCATGTTCATTAGCCACTCGAAAATTTTCTTTAGCGTAGGGAATGTTTGAACGGGTCAAGCCGTTGCACCCGTATGTAACAAGCAGTTCTCCTTCAGGAGGATCACCAGACGAAGGGAGAAGCCCATGCGCTTCGAAATCATGCGACTCGACGACGTCGACGGCACGGCCGTGGACACGACCGTCGTGGACGCCGCCTCCGTCAACCGGATCGTGCAGCAAGCCGCCGCCATAGGGCAGCGCCTCTACATCCGTCCGGCCGACGCCTCGGCCTCATAACGACGCCGAACGGCCGCATCACACACTTCAGAGCCCTGGACGCCACCGGAATCGACCGGTGCCGCACAGGGCTCTGTGCGTGGTGTGCGGGCGCACCGACGTGACCCGTGCGGTCATGCGGTCACCCGACCGGCTCAACCGCCGCGGATCACCTGCGTCACACCGTTGATGATCTGCTGCACAGCGATCGCGGACAGCATCATTCCGGCGAGCCGGGTCACGAGCACCACTCCGCCGTCCTTGATGACCCGGATGATCAGCAGCGAGAAGCGCATCGCCAGGAACAGCACCACATGGATGGCGAGGATCGCCGCCCACACCGACACCTGCTCCATGCCGTCGGCGTGCTGCACGGCGAGGATCACCTGCACGATGGCGCCGGGCCCCGCGAGCAGCGGCATGCCGAGCGGTACGAGGGCGACGTTCACGTCCTTGGTCTGCTGCGGCTCGTCGGTCTTGCCGGTGAGCAGGTCGAGCGCGACCAGGAGCAGGAGCAGACCACCGGCGATCATCAGCGCCTGCGTGGAGACATGCAGATAGTCGAGGATCTGCTGGCCGACGATGCCGAAGACGGTGATGACCCCGAGGGCCACGCACACCGCCTGGAAGGCCATCTTCTTCTGCACCTTGGCGGGGCGGCCCGCGGTCAGCGCGAGGAAGATCGGCGTGACCCCAGGGGGGTCCATGATGACGAAAAGGGTGAGAAAGAGGGATCCGAAGACGGCGACGTCGAACACAGTGATGGCCTTGCAGAAGAGAGTCGTACGGAACAGCGGGCGCCGGCGCGTCACGCCGGGGGGCGTGGGCGTGCGGGCGCTCGCGGGGCGCGCGTGAGTCGTGCGTGCGCGGCAGGTCGTGGTCGGGCGGTGCGCGGGGAGCTGTGCGGTGCGCGGTCGACGGCTCGGCGTCTCCCGGTGGCTCCGCTGCTCCCCGCGGCTTGCTACGCGGCGGGGTGTCCGCCCGCGCCCGGCACCGGGAACGCGCCCGTGGCCCGGCGGGTGATCTCCCCGTAGATCTCGGGGTCGGTGGTGAACTCGCCGAGGGAGACGGTCTTGCGGCTGCCGTGGTAGTCGCTGGAGCCGGTGACGAGCAGGCCGAGGTCGGCGGCGAGGGCGCGCAGCCGGGGCCCCGACTCGGGCGCGTACGCCAACTGCTCGGGGTGGTCGACCTCGATGCCGTCGAGACCGGCCGCGGCCAGCTCGGCTATCGCCGACTCGGATACGGTCCTGCCGCGCTGGGCGGCGGCGGGGTGCGCGAGGACGGTGACGCCGCCCGCGGCCTTCACCAGGCGGATCGCCTCGAACGGGTCGAGCTCGTGCTTCTCGGCGTAGGCGCGGCCGCCGTCCGCGAGCCACTGGGGTGTGAAGGCGTCCGAGACGCTCGCCACCACGCCGAGCTCGACCAGGGCCTCCGCGACGTGCGGGCGGCCCACCGAGCCGTCGCCCGCGATGCGCGCGACCTGGTCCCAGGTCACGGGGACGCCGAGCGCCTGGAGCTTGCGCACCATCGTCTGCGCGCGCGGCACCCGGTCGTCGCGTACGAGTTCGCGCTCGCGGGTCAGTTCCGGCTCGTCGGGGTCGAAGAGGTACGCCAGCATGTGCAGTCCCACGCCGTCCAGGCGGCAGGACAGCTCGGCGCCGGTGACGAGGGTGAGGCCCGGGGGGAGGGCGGCGATCGCCTGCGCGTGGCCGCGCGTGGTGTCGTGGTCGGTCAGCGCGATGACGTCCAGGCCCGCGGTGGTCGCGTTGCGGACCAGTTCTGCGGGGGTGTCCGTGCCGTCGGATGCGGTGGAGTGGGTGTGCAGGTCGATGCGCACGCTGCGGCTCCACGCTTCTCGGGACTTGGCGGTTGACCCCCCAAGGGTACCGGCCCACGGACCCGACCCCCGCCCCCGCCTGGGGCTCCCCCCTTATCGTCGCTCCGCGCCTCGTCCTCAAACGCCGGACGGGCTTCTTCCCCCACCCACCCGCCCTTTCCCGCGCTGACGCGTTCGTCGTCGATCGCCGGACGGGCTTCTTCCCCCCGCCCACCCACCCTTCCAACG
>NZ_JOAP01000005.1 GCF_000720475.1 Streptomyces aureocirculatus | reverse complement strand
TTTCCTCCGGGCGCTTCCCTTCGGTGTTTCTTTTGTTCTTGCGTTTCCAACTCTACCAGATCCGTTTTCCGTTCCGTTCCCGGTTCGGATTTCATTTCCAGCGGCCGTTGGAGGGCCTTTGCCTTTCGGCGGTTCCAGACTCTAGCAGGTTGTTTTCGGCTCCCTGACCACGATGTTCAGTGGACATAAGGAACCAGACCCCGATATAGGATCTGACCTGATAGTTGCTGCCCGGCCCCCGACACTGAGTGCGTCGCTCGGCCCGTCGGCAGGAGTACGACTCTACAACGGCGTCCGGGTCGGCGCAAATCGTTTGTGCAGTGCCGCTACGTCTGCCAACCGGTACCTCTCGTGCGGAACCGGGACTTCTTATGACTTACCCTTCTGAACAGTGCGTCGTCCAGGACAGGCAGTGACGGCGGTATCGAATCTCCACCCCTGGGAGGCCCTCCATGTCCACCGTTACGTCCCCGCTCGAAGGACGCGCCATCGGGCTCGCCGCGGTGCCCGACCCCGTCTTCTCCGGCGCGATGGTGGGACCGGGCACTGCGATCGACCCTGTTCGCGAGCCCTCCGAGGCGGTCGCCCCCGTCGACGGCATCGTCGTCTCCCTTCACCCGCACGCGTTCGTCGTGGTGGACGACCAGGGTCACGGCGTGCTCACGCACCTGGGCATCGACACTGTCCAGCTCAACGGCGAGGGCTTCGAGCTGCTCGTCAACAAGGGGGACACCGTACAGCGCGGTCAGTCCGTGGTGCGCTGGAACCCGGCCGCCGTCGAGGCCGCCGGCAAGTCCGCGATCTGCCCCATCGTGGCGCTCGAGGCGACGGCCGAGTCGCTGTCCGGTCTCGTCGAGGACGGCGACGTGAAGCCGGGCGACACTCTCTTCAACTGGAAGTGACGGCATCGCCGTCGCTCGCCGACGGCAGGTAGGACATCCACCGCGGCGGCTGGGCCCGTCGCACAACCGGAGACGGGTGAAATGGAGACAACGCTGCGAGGCGTCGGCGTGAGCCACGGGGTGGCCATCGGCGAGGTCCGGCACATGGGCACGGCGGTCCTTGAGCCGCCGGCCAAGCAGATCCCGGCGGAGGACGCGGAGCGCGAACAGGGGCGCGCCCGCAAGGCCGTCGAGGCTGTGGCCGCCGACCTGATGGCGCGCGGCAACCTGGCCGGCGGCGAGGCCCAGGCGGTGCTCGAAGCGCAAGCGATGATCGCTCAGGATCCGGACCTCATCGCCGACGTGGATCGGCGCATCACCGTCGGCAGCTCGGCCGAGCGCGGTATCTACGACGCCTTCTCGCACTACCGCGAGCTCCTCGCGGGCGCGGGTGAGTACATGGCCGGCCGCGTCGCGGACCTCGACGACGTGCGGAACCGTATCGTCGCGCGGCTCCTCGGCGTTCCGATGCCGGGCGTGCCCGACAGCGACGAGCCGTACGTCCTCATCGCGCGGGACCTCGCGCCCGCCGACACCGCGCTGCTCGACCCGGCGCTCGTGCTCGGCTTCGTCACCGAAGAAGGCGGCCCGACCAGCCACAGCGCGATCCTGGCGCGGGCGCTCGGCGTCCCCGCTGTCGTCGCGCTTCCCGGCGCCGGTGACATCGCCGAGGGCACGGTCGTCGCCGTCGACGGCAGCACCGGCGAGATCTTCGTCGAGCCCACCGCCGAAAAGCGTGCCCAGCTCGAGGCCGCCGCGGCCCAGCGCAAGGCCGCGCTCGCCGCGTCGACCGGCCCCGGCGCCACGTCGGACGGGCACAAGGTGCCGCTGCTCGCGAACGTCGGCGGCCCCTCCGACGTGCCCGCAGCCGTCGAAGCCGGTGCCGAGGGCGTGGGCCTGTTCCGCACCGAGTTCCTCTTCCTCGACGACAGCACCCAGGCGCCGACCGAGGAGAAGCAGATCGAGGCGTACCGCAAGGTCCTCGAAGCCTTCCCCGAGGGTCGCGTCGTCGTACGTGTCCTCGACGCCGGTGCGGACAAGCCGCTCGACTTCCTGACGCCTGCCGACGAGCCGAACCCGGCGCTCGGTGTGCGCGGTCTGCGCTCGCTCCTCGACCACCCCGAGGTGCTGCGTACGCAGCTCACCGCACTGGCCAAGGCCGCTGACGGACTTCCCGTCTACCTCGAGGTCATGGCTCCGATGGTCGCGGACCGTGCCGACGCCAAGGCGTTCGCCGACGCGTGCCGTGCGGCCGGTCTGCGAGCGAAGTTCGGCGCCATGGTGGAGATTCCGTCGGCGGCACTGCGGGCGCGCTCCATCCTGCAGGAGGTCGAGTTCCTCTCGCTGGGCACCAATGACCTCGCGCAGTACACCTTCGCCGCCGACCGCCAGGTCGGTGCCGTGTCCCGGCTGCAGGACCCGTGGCAACCCGCGCTGCTCGATCTGGTCGCGCTGTCGGCGGAGGCCGCGCGGGCCGAGGGCAAGAGCTGTGGTGTGTGCGGTGAGGCCGCGTCCGACCCGCTGCTCGCGTGTGTGCTGACCGGTCTCGGTGTCACCTCCCTCTCCATGGGCGCGGCGTCGATTCCTTACGTCCGGGCGACGCTCGGCAAGTACACGCTGGCCCAGTGCGAGCGTGCCGCGGCCGCGGCGCGTGCGGCGGACAGCGCCGAAGAAGCCCGCAAGGCGGCGCACGCCGTGCTGTCCGGCGAGTAGCAGGCCCGCGGCACGCAAACAGGTTCGTCCGGAGGGGCGCCCCACCCGTACAGGTGGGGCGCCCCTCCGGCGTCAGTGGCGGTGTCCCCCTTGTCCCGACGCGCCTTCTTCTCCTGGGCCGTCCCCGCCCAGGTCCGGTGCCGCGCAGTAGTCGACGCCGGATTCCGGGGCGATGAGGTCGCCGGAGAGCGCGTCCGTGCAGTAGGCGTCGAAGACTTCGGCGGCCGAGAGGGGGTGCAGGCGCTCTCCTTGCAGGCGCCAGCCGTGGACGCGGTCACGGGTGCCGTCGCCCGCGCGCATCACGAGGCCTCCGGAGCTCCCGACGGCGATGCCCACGGCGAGGACCGTGGTGAACTCCAGTGCTTCCGTCTCGTCCAGTTCCGGATGGCCGTCGCTGCCGCGTGTGACGTGCAGTGCGGCGAGGAGTGTCTGTCCGTCGCTGGGCACACTGCACACGAGGTGGCGGGTGGCGGGGCCCTCGGTACCGATCACGCGCATGAGCAGGTCGGAGGCGCGGGCGAAGGCGGCGCGTCCGATGTCGACTCCGCAGTCCGCGCAGGCGCCGATGCGGGCCAGGAGCATGGTCGCGTACTCCCAGGTGCTCTGCCGGACGGTCTCGTCGACAAGGTCGGGGACGAGCTCGGCCAGAGGACGGTCCTCGTACGGCAGGGTGGGTCCTGTCGCCGCGAGTTCCGCGGTGTAGCGGGTGCGGCTTGTGGAGGTGTCCGGGTCGAGGCCTGTTTCCGTGCAGAACTCGGCGTACTCCTGTGGGTCGAAGAGGGCGATGCCGGTCAGCCTGCCCTCGGCGGCCCGGGATTTGAGCAGGCCTTCCACCTGCTGCAGATACGTCACGTGGTCGTCGAAGACGAAGGTGGCGTAGTGACGCATCGCCGCGAAGTCCTCGGCGTCGGCCAGCAGGCCGATGATGCCGGCGACTTCGCGGCGAAGGGCGCGTCGCATGGTGTCGTGCTGGCTGTGCCCCATGGTCCCCCCTGCGGTCGGTCGATCAATGATCACTCACCGTAACGGGAGGCACTGACAATGACCGCGGAGCGTGCGGGGGCAGGGGCGGGGGCCGCGGATCGTGGGGTGGGGTCAGGCGCGTTCGCGGCCGAGGCGCTCGTAGAAGCGGAGCAGCTCGATGTTGTCGACGGAGCCCGCGTTGACCGCCTTGTCGAGCGGGGTGCCCTGGAGCAGGCGCTTGACCGGGACCTCGATGCGCTTGCCGGTGAGGGTGTGCGGGACAGCGGGGACCTCGATCACCTCGTCGGGGACGTGGCGCGGGGAGAGCTGTTCCCGGATGGTCCGCTTGATCCGGTCGCGCAGGGTGTCGTTGAGCTCGGCGCCCGGGGCTAGGTGGATGAACAGCGGCATCCAGTAACCACCGTCGGGCTGCTCGACGCCGATCACCAGCGACTCGCGGATCTCCGGGAGGCGCTCGACGGCTTCGTAGATGTCGGCCGAACCCATGCGTACGCCCTGGCGGTTGAGCGTGGAGTCGGAGCGGCCGTGGATGACGACGGAGCCGCGTGCGGTGACGGTGATCCAGTCGCCGTGGCGCCAGACGCCGGGGTAGGTGTCGAAGTAGCTGTCGTGGTAGCGGCTGCCGTCCGGGTCGTTCCAGAAGCGGATCGGCATGGACGGCATGGGGTTGGTGACGACGAGTTCGCCGACGTCGTCGATGAGGGGCTTGCCCTGAGGGTCCCAGGACTGCAGGTCGGTGCCCAGGCAGGGGGCCTGGAGTTCGCCGATGTGGACGGGCAGCGTCGGCACGGCGCCGGCGAAGCAGGAGCAGACGTCGGTGCCGCCGCTCACGGAGGCGATCCACACCTCTCCGGAGACGTCGGCGAACTCGTCGTGCAGCCAGCGGAAGCCGTCGGGCGGCAGGGGCGAGCCGGTGGTGGCCACGCACTGCACGCGCGACAGGTCGAAGTCGCGCGCGGGGTGCACCTCCGCCTTGCGGCAGGCCATGACGTACGCGGCGGACGTCCCGAAGTACGTGGCTCCGGTGCGCTCGGCCACCCGCCACTGCGCGGCGGTGTCGGGGTAGCCGGGGCTGCCGTCGTAGAGGACGATCGTGGCGCCCGTGAGCAGGCCGGAGACGAGGAAGTTCCACATCATCCAGCCGGTGGACGTGTACCAGAAGAAGCGGTCGTCCGGGCCGAGGTCGCAGTGCAGCCCCGCCTGCTTCAGGTGCTCGACCAGGATGCCGCCCTGGGACTGGACGATCGCCTTGGGCAGGCCTGTGGTGCCGGAGGAGTAGAGCACCCACAGGGGGTGGTCGAAGGGGACGGCTTCGAAGACGGGTGCCGTGTCCGCCGCGATGAGCGTGGACCACTCCAGGGCGCCTTCGGGGGCCGGGGTGCCGAGCAGCGGGATGTGGACGACGGCGCGCAGGGTGGGAAGTTCGCGGCGCAGTTCGGCGACGGTGTCGCGGCGGTCGTGTTCCTTGCCGCCGTAGCGGTAGCCGTCGACAGTGAAGAGGACGACCGGTTCGACCTGCTGGAAGCGGTCGAGGACGCTGCGGGCGCCGAAGTCGGGTGCGCACGAGGTCCAGACGGCGCCCACGGACGCGGTGGCGAGGAAGGCGACGACGGCCTCGGGGACGTTCGGCAGGTAGCCGCTGACGCGGTCTCCGGGGCGCACGCCGAGCCCGCGGAGCTCCGCGGCCAGGGAGCCCACTCGCCGGCGCAGTTCGGCCCAGGTGACCGAGGTCGGCTCGTGGGACTCGTCGGCGTGCAGGACGGCCGGGACGTCGGCCCGCGCGGGGTCCTCGCCGGCGCGCAGGGCGTGCTCGGCGTAGTTGAGGGTGGCGCCGGGGAACCACTCGGCGCCGGGCATGGAGCGGTCGCCGAGCACGCGCGCGTAGGGGGTGGAGAAGCGCACGTCGAACCATTCGGTGACGGCTTTCCAGAAGGTGTCCAGCTCGTCGACGGACCAGCGGTGCAGGGCCTCGTAGCCGCCGGTGGCGGGCGCTCCGTGGTGCTCGGCCGCCCAGGCCTGGAAGCGCGTGATCTGTGCGCCGGCGATGCGCTGCGGGTCAGGCTGCCAGAGCGGCGAGGGGTTCGATGAGGACATCGGATGCTCCTGGGCTGTGCGCGTCGTGGGCGGCTGTCGTGCGCACGGGCTTGGTGTGCGCGTGACACGGATGACACGGACGATGCCACGTGATCGACTTCTGCACCAGGGTGACCCTTTCGGCGCGGGGTTCGGCGCGGAGTTCGGCGAGGAGTTCGGCGAGGAGTTCGGCGAGGAGTTCGGCGAGGAGCAGAGGTGTGTCTTCGGAGGGGATTGGTGACGGCTGATGGCGCTCGGCATGAACGGCAGTTGAACGCGGCGCACCCGGTGGTCCTTCAGTGGCAGGCTGAGCAGCATGAACGGTCGTGACCTGGTGCGTTCGGTGAAGGCAGTCGGCCTGTCCGACACGGCTCAAAGGTTGCGCATGGTGCGCTCCGCGTGGCGCAGGCGGCGGGTCGACGCGGCGGGACTGCCGCCTCGGCGGGACGAGCGGGCCCGGACGCCGGGGCCCGTGACGCTGGTGGAGCCCGGTCCCGGCGGCGGGGTGGTGCGCTTCGCGCGGTCCGAGCTGCGGGTGCGGGTCACGTCGGGCGGAGCGGTGTTCTGGGGCTGGGACGGCGCGGATCCGGACCCGTCGTACGCGCTGGCGGGCGGGAGCCCGGAGGCGGATCCCCGGGCCGTCCTGGAGCCCGACAAGGAGGGCGGCTGGCGGGTGGTGTCGGAGCGGGCCACCGTGGTCGTCTCCCGGCACGGGGCGGTCGAGCTGCGCACGCCGGGCGGTGTGATGCTGCGCCGTGATCTGCCGCCGCGATGGTGGGAGCCCGCGGGCGGCGGACCGGTCCGTTGGGTGCAGCGGTCGGAGGTGGCGGCGGACGCGCGGTTCTTCGGGCTCGGCGGGCGGGCCGCGGGCCCCCGGTTGCGGAGCGGCACGTACCGCTTGTGGAACACGGATCCCGGTGGCTCCTTCGAGCCCGGGGACGGTCCGCTGTACATCACGATGCCGGTGCAGTGGGTGGTCGCCGACGTGGGGACGCATCTGGTCTTCCACGACAACACCTGGGACGGCTCGGTGACCGTGCGCGAGGGCACGGAGGGCGCGGGTTCCGGGCACGACAGGGCCGGGTCGTGCGAGGTGCGCATGGCCGGGGGGCCGCTGCGGTGCTGGGTCATGGTGGGCACCCCCGCGCGCGTGCTGCACGCCTGGGCGGGGCTCACGGGCGCTCCTGCGGTGCCGCCGTCGTGGGCGCTCGGTCATCATCACGCGCGGTGGGGATTCGGCAGCGAGCAGGAGGTGCGGCGGATCGTCGCGGGCTACCGGGAGCACGGTCTCGCCCTGGACGCGCTGCACCTGGACATCGACCACTTGGACGCGCACCAGGTGTTCACGGTCGACAAGAAGCGCTTCCCCGGTCTGCCGAAGCTGGCCGCCGAGCTGCGCGGGGCGGGGACCCGGCTCGTGTCGATCGTGGACCCTGCGGTGAAGGCTGCGCCGGGCAACGCGGTGTACGACGGCGGGGCGGCGGCGGACGCGTTCGTGCGGGACGCCTCGGGGCGGGCCGTGCGGGGGCTTGTGTGGCCCGGTGAGTCGGTGTATCCGGACTTCACGGCGGGGCGGGTGCGCAAGTGGTGGGGCGGGCTCTACGACGAGCGCCTCGCGCAGGGCTTCTCGGGGTTCTGGCACGACATGAACGAGCCGGTGTCCTTCGCTGCCTTCGGAGAGACGACCCTCCCCCGCTCGGCGCGGCACGACCTGGAGGGCCGGGGCGGTGACCACCAGGAGGCACACAACGTGTACGCCCTCGGCATGGCGCGTGCCGGTTACGAGGGCATGCGCGAACTGCGGCCCTCCGAGCGTCCGTTCCTCTTCTCCCGCTCGGGCTGGGCGGGAATGCAACGCTACGGAGGGACGTGGTCGGGTGATGTCGCCAGCACCTGGCCGGGGCTGCGGGCCTCGCTCGCGCTGGTTCTCGGGCTCGGCCTGTGCGGAGTGCCGTACTCGGGCCCCGACGTCGGCGGGTTCGACGGCAGCCCGTCACCGGAGCTGTATCTGCGGTGGTTCCAACTCGGCGCCCACCTCCCGCTGTTCCGTACGCACGCGGCGCTGGACGCGGGTCGCAGGGAGCCCTGGGAGTTCGGTCCCGAGGTGCTTGAGCACGCGCGCGTGGCTCTCGCAGAGCGCGGTCGGCTGCTGCCGTACTTCGTGACGCTCTCGCACCTGGCGCGGCGCACCGGCGCGCCCTACGCCCGTCCGCTGTGGTGGGGCGCCCCGGAGGACAGGGCGTTGCGCGACTGTGAGGACGCGTTCCTACTGGGGGACTGTCTGCTGGTCGCGCCGGTCCTGGAGGAGGGGGTCGACCGGCGGAGCGTACGGCTGCCGCCCGGTCGCTGGTACGACACCGTCACCGAGGAAGCGTACGAAGGCCCCGGACGAGCCGTCCTGGAGGCGCCCCTGTCCCGCATACCCGTGCTCGCGCGCGCGGGCGCCGTGCTGCCCGTCCGGGGTGCGGACGGGGCGCTCGTACTGGAGGTGTGGGCGCCCGCGAAGGGGCGCTCGGGCGGGGGCCTGGTGATCGCCGACGGCGGTGACGGGTGGGAGGAGCCGGAGCTCCAGCGCTTCGGGGTGCGGTGGAGCGGCGACCGGCTGCTTGTCGAGAAGGAGGGCGACGAGTCGGGGGGTGTTCCGGAGTACGCGGTGCGGGTGCGCGGAGGCGATCGGCCGCGGGGCGTGGCCCGGGTGACGTGACCGGAGGGCGTGGACCGGGTGACGTGACCGCGAAGTGTGGACCGGGCCCGGCGTAACCGCGAAGTGTGGCCCGGGCCCGACGTAGTCGCGAGGTGCGGCCCGGCGTCACGTAACCGCGGGATGTGGCCTCGGAGTCACCTTCCTGCGGGACGGCTCCCGGCATCGGACATGGCGTCAGACGTAGCGGCCCTCGAACCACGCCTGCACTACCGCCGTGTGCAGGGGGAAGCAGAGTTCCACGGGCCGGTACAGCAGTTCCCAGCCCTCCGTCTCGTCCGTCGGTACGGACTCGGGCAGGTCGGCCGCGGGGCGTTCCGGCAGCAGGCCGAACAGCAGCACGTGGCCGTCGGGAGAGCTGAGCGATTCGACGATGCGCACGTCGTGGCTCGCCGCGCTGATGCCGGTCTCTTCCTTGAGCTCGCGGACGACGGCGTGCCGCCAGTCCTCCCGGTCGTCGATGTAGCCGCCGGGCAGAGCGAGTCCCCCGCGCGCGGGGGCGATGGCACGAGTCACGACCACCAGGCCTGTGCCATGGGTGTCGTACACGGGCTGCAGGGCGATCGCCACCGGCAGAGGGTTGCGGTAGGCGACGTTGCCACAGGCGGAGCAGCCGCGGGGCCAGCCGGTGAGGTGCTCCCCGTACGGTGCGCCGCAGCCCGAACAGTGGGAATCCGGGACGGGCTTGACTCTGAATTCGGATGTGGATGCGGACACGCCGCGGACTGTAGCCGATCTCCGGGCGGCGGTCTTCCCTGAGGCGCCCTCTACTTGGCGGAACATGCCTCGGGGCCCGCTCGCACGCGCGTATGCGAACGGACCCCGGGGTGCACGGCCGCCCCCCGTCAGGACGGGCGGCGGCCGCGTGCTGTCCCGATGGCGGAACTAGGAGACCAGTTCGCCGTTGGGGCTCACCGCGTCCACGGCCGGCGGCAGCACGGCGGCGATCTTCTGCGCCACCTCGTCCGCGCCGAGGCCGGTGAGAGCGGCTATCCGGCCGACGGTGTCGGAGAGGGCCTTGCCCAGCTCGTCGGCGGTGACGGGCAGGTTCTCGCCCGTGCTCAGCCAGGAGTCGACCTTGTCACCGAGACCGGCCTGGCGGAGCTGCTCCACCGCGGCGCCGACCTGGCTGCCGTCGTACAGGGTTGCGATGAGGAACTGCTCCAGGGCCGTTGCCGGCGCTTCGATGGCAGCCATGTCTTTCTCCAATGAAGTAGCAAGGTGGATCGATGGTCCCGGGCCGCGCCGCACAGAGTCGTCCGGGTTCGCCAGGAGCATTTCTGCCGACGCGGTTGCCTTGTGGGACAGGACGCGATGTTGGTCGTTGATGGTTGCGTGGGCAATTCGAAGGAACCGCAAACTGGCCACGCACCGCCTCGATATAACCTCGGTAACCGCTACTTTTCCGCCACGGAAACATGGCAACGCGGTGAACTTTCACGCGTCGGCACCGAGTTACGGGCCTCTCACCAGCGACTACCAGCCAAGTGAGGTAGACAGGGCGATACGGTGCGCGTTCCGGCCAGCATCGGTCCGGGCCCCCTCGATCCCTTTACGCTTCTTCCCAGAGATTTCACATTCCATTCCCACCGCGCCACACATGCGGCGTTTCACGCTCAACGGGGCGAGCTGAGCGAACCGTACGAAACGGGAAAGTCGAAGTAGGTGTCCGGAAAGGGCTCGGGTTTATACGTGTAATGCCACCATTCCTCCGGCAGGTTCACCAGGCCCACCCGCGCGAGGGACTCCTTGAGGAGTTGGCGATGGGCGCGCTGCTTGCCTTGGACGCGGGGGTCGTCGGTGTGCGACAGGGTGTCGAAGCAGTCGTAACCCGTGCCCATGTCCACGGAGTTGTCGGGGAAGCGGTCACCCTGAGGCGCGTAGCAGGGCGTCAGGGGTTCTCCGGGGAGGTACGGCCGCGTGGGCTTGGCCGGCAGCCGTACGATCGTCAGATCGACGGTGGAGCCCCTGCTGTGTCCGGACTTCTCCGCGATGTAGCCGTCTTCGAAGAGGCGGGACTTGTCGACGCGCGGGTAGAACTCGCGCTTCATGCGTTCGTCGTGGAGGTCCTTGGCCCAGCGCACGAAGTGGTCGACCGCACGCTGGGGCCGATAGCAGTCGTAGACCTTCAGCGAGTACCCCTGCCGCAGGAGCTTGCGCTGTGCCGCGTGCAGGGCGCGGGCCGCGGGCCGGGTGAGGAGGCAGACCGGCTGCCGGTAGCCGTCGATGCGCTCGCCCACGAAGTTGTGCGGGGTGAAGTAGCGCGTCTCCTGGAGGATCGTCGGGTCCACGGACCGGAGGGCGACGAACTCCGGGGGCGCCTTGCGCTCCGGAGGCGTGGCGTCGCCCTGGGAGTGCCGCGCGGGCGCGTCCTGCCCGGGCCCTGCGGGCTGTGCTGGTGCGGGTGCGGAAGCGGCGGTCACGGCGAACAGGGCGGCAGCCGTCACGGCCGGACCGCGCCACCACGGGGAGAGTCTTTTCATGTCTCCCTCGTGTATCAGGCGGGGCGCCCGGCGTACACTCCTGACGTTCCGTCAGATCCGGCTTTCTGGAGGAATCTTGTCGCGCACCCGCACCCCCGTGGTGCCCCGCTGGTTCGCCGGGGAGGGAGAGGCCTTCCGTCTGCTCGGCACGCGCTGTACGGCCTGCGGGGCCGTCTTCTTCCCTCGCGAGGACGTGCTGTGCCGCAATCCGGGCTGCCAGAGCACCGGTCTGAGCGAGGTTCCCCTGTCGCCGCGCGGACGCGTCTGGTCGTACACCGACGGCCGCTACCGGCCGCCAGCGCCCTATGTCTCGGACCCGGAACTTCCATGGCGGCCCTACACGTTGATCGCTGTGGAGCTGGCCGCGGAACGGATGGTGGTGCTCGGGCAGGGGGCCCCCGGAGTGACCGTCGCCGACCTGGAGGTCGGCATGGAGGTGGAGGTCGTTCCCGGCGTGCTCAGTGAGGACGCGGAGACGACGTGGACGACGTGGCACTGGCGACCGGTGGGGGTGGCGGCGTGACGGATGATGTGGCGGTCCTCGGCGCGGGCATGCATCCCTGGGGCAAGTGGGGCCGCGGTTTCGTCGAGTACGGGACGGTGGCGGCACGCGCGGCCCTTGCGGACGCCGGGGTCGACTGGCGGGACATCACGTCCGTGGTGGGCGCGGACACCGTGCGCGGCGGCTATCCCGGGTACGTGGCCGGAGCGACGTTCGCCAAGGCTCTGGGCTGGCAGGGCGCACGCGTGTCGAGTGTGTACGCGGCATGCGCCTCGGGGGCCCAAGCGATCGGCACGGCACGCGCCCAGTTGCTCGCGGGCCTCACCGACGTGGTCCTGGTGGTCGGTGCCGACGCCGCCCCCAAGGGGTTCTTCCGGCCTGCGGGGGGCGAGAGGCCGGACGACCCGGACTGGCTGCGCTTTCGCGTCCTGGGTGCCACGAACCCCACGTACTTCGGCCTGTACGCCCGCCGCAGGATGGCCGTGCACGGTGAAACGCTGGAGGACTTCGCCCAGGTCAAGGTGAAGAACGCGGCCCTGGGAGCGCTCAACCCCCACGCCCGCTACCGCAGAGCCGTGACCGCCGGGGAGGTCGCCGCGTCCGCCGTGGTCGCCGACCCGCTGCGGCTGCTCGACATCTGCGCGACGTCCGACGGCGCCGCGGCGCTCGTGCTGTCCACCCTGGAGTTCGCCCGCCGGCACGGCGCGAGCACCCCGGTGCGCATCCGCGCGGTCGCCACCGTCACGCCCACGTATCCGAACACGGCCCTGGACCTGCCGGACATCGCGACGGACTCCGCGACGGCCGTGCCGCCCGCCGAGCACACCTTCCGGGAGTCCGTCGCCCGCGCCGCGTACGAAGAGGCGGGCATCGCCCCCCACGACCTCTCCGTAGCGGAGGTGTACGACCTGTCGACTGCCCTGGAGCTCCAGTGGTACGAGGATCTGGGCCTGTGCGGCGCGGGCGAGGGGGCCAAGCTCCTGCGGGAGGGCACCACCGCACCCGGCGGACGCATACCGGTGAACACCAGCGGCGGCCTGGCCTCCTTCGGCGAGGCGGTCCCCGCGCAGGCGATCGCCCAGGTATGCGAGCTGACGTGGCAGTTGCGCGGCACTACGGGCGCACGGCAGATCGACGGGGCGCGCGTCGGGATCACCGCGAACCAAGGGTTGTTCGGGCACGGATCGTCGGTGGTGGTGGTGCGCTGAACACGACGCGTACGACACGGTGAGGCCCCTCCGCGGGCCCTGGTGCACCCTCCCACGGAGCGGTCAGCCACTGCGGCGGCACGGTGCCGCGGGCCGGGGAGCGGAGCGCGGAGGCAGGGGTGACGGAAGGCGTCGCGCCGGTTGAGCCGGTGCCGTCCGCGACCTTGACGCTCCATCACCACCGGTGAACACTTCCCGGTGTCAGTCGGCATCGCCGCTCTTCGGCACTCCGCCGCTCAGGGCCCGTGTGCTCCAAGGCTCTGCACAAAGGGCCAGTTCAACGGGTCATCCCCCACGGGCGATTCGACTGTGACGGCACGCTCGTCACCGCGCCCGGGCGGGGTACCGGACTCCCCTGCCCACAGCCGACGTGACAGGCAGTCGCCGAGCAGTAGTCGTGGGAACGCACCCTGCACGGAGTACCGGGGCCCACCACCCCGGCAAAGGCCTAGGAGCCGCCATGTACTCGAATGGGGACATTTTCGTCGGTGAGATCATCGGCACCGCGATCCTGATTCTCTTCGGCGCCGGCGTGTGCGCCGCCGTCACCTTGAACTACTCGAAGGCCAAGGCCTCGGGGTGGATCGTCATCGCGTTCGGCTGGGGCTTCGGCGTGATGGCGGGCGCGTACACCGCCGCACCGCTGTCCGGTGGTCATCTCAACCCCGCCGTCACCCTCGGCATCGCCATCGACACCGGCGAGTGGGACAAGACCTGGATCTATGTGGCGGGTCAGATGATCGGCGCCATGCTGGGCGCCGTCCTCGCGTACCTGGTGTACCTCGCGCAGTTCAACGCCAATGTTCCGGGCGGCGCGAAGGACGCTCCGGGGGCCCAGAGCCCCACGCCGACGCTCGGCATCTTCTCCACGATTCCGGAGATCAGGAACCCGGTCGCGAACGTCCTCACCGAAGTGATCGGGACCATCGGCCTGGTGCTTCCCATCCTCGCGTTCGGGCTCACCGAGGGCCTCGGCAAGTCCGGTACCCAGACCCTCATCGTCGCGTTCCTCGTGGTCGGCATCGGTCTGTCGCTCGGCGGCCCCACCGGCTATGCCATCAACCCGGCGCGTGACCTCGGCCCGCGCGTCGTGCACCACTTCCTCCCGATCCCCAACAAGGGGACGTCGGACTGGAGTTACGCCTGGGTTCCGGTCGCAGGACCGCTGATCGGCGGGCTCCTCGCGGGCCTCATCTACAACGCAGCCTTCTGAAGCGCCATCCTCCAAGGGGTAGCCATGACGGACAGCTCCGAGAAATTCGTCGCCGCGATCGACCAGGGCACCACATCCAGCCGCTGCATCGTCTTCAACCAGGACGGCGCGATCGTCGCCGTGGACCAGCGCGAGCACCGGCAGATCTTCCCGAAGCCCGGCTGGGTGGAGCACGACGCCACCGAGATCTGGTCCAAGGTGCAGGCAGTGGTGGCGGGCGCGCTCGCCAAGGCGGGGTTGCGCG
This sequence comes from Streptomyces aureocirculatus, assembly GCF_000720475.1. Taxonomy (GTDB): domain Bacteria; phylum Actinomycetota; class Actinomycetes; order Streptomycetales; family Streptomycetaceae; genus Streptomyces; species Streptomyces aureocirculatus. The sequence continues at coordinate 491,136 of NZ_JOAP01000005.1, read as the reverse complement.
CCGACCAACTGAGCGCCCTCGGCATCACCAACCAGCGGGAGACGACGGTCCTGTGGGACCGCTCCACGGGCAAGCCGGTGCACAACGCCATCGTCTGGCAGGACACGCGGACGTCGGCGCTCTGCAACGAACTGGGCGGCCAGGACGGCCAGGACCGCTTCCGCGAGCAGACCGGCCTGCCACTGGCCAGCTACTTCTCCGGGCCGAAGGCGTCCTGGCTCCTCGACAACGTCCCGGGCCTGCGGGCGCGTGCCGAACGCGGCGACATCGCCTTCGGCACCATCGACTCCTGGCTGATCTGGAACCTCACGGGCGGCACGGACGGAGGCGTGCACGTCACCGATGTCACCAACGCCGGGCGCACGATGCTGATGAACCTGGAGACCCTTCAGTGGGACTCCTCGATCCTGTCGGCGATGAATGTCCCGGAGGCGGTCCTGCCGGAGATCAGGTCGTCGGCCGAGGTCTACGGCACGGCCGTCGGACAGCTCTCGGGGGTGCCCGTGGCCTCCGCGCTCGGCGACCAGCAGGCCGCGGTCTTCGGGCAGGCCTGCTACGACACCGGGACGGCCAAGAACACCTACGGGACGGGCAGTTTCCTGCTGCTCAACACCGGCAACCGGCCCGTGCCCTCCAAGAACGGCCTGCTCACGACCATGGGCTACAAGATCGGCTCCGAGGCTCCGGTCTACTGCCTGGAGGGCTCGATCGCGATCACCGGGGCGCTCGTGCAGTGGTTCCGCGACCAGCTCGGCATCATCCGCACGGCCGACGAGATCGAGACGCTCGCGGCGAGCGTGGACGACAACGGCGGCGCGTACATCGTGCCGGCGTTCTCCGGTCTGTTCGCGCCGTACTGGCGCTCCGACGCGCGGGGTGTCGTCACCGGCCTCACCCGGTACGTCACCAAAGCGCACCTCGCGCGTGCGGTCCTGGAAGCGACGAGCTGGCAGACGCGTGAGGTCGTCGACGCGATGTACCAGGACTCCGGAGTGCGCATCACCACCCTGAAGGTCGACGGTGGGATGACCAAGAACGGTCTGCTGATGCAGCACCAGGCGGATGTGCTCGGGGTGCCGGTGATCAGGCCGCGCGTGTCGGAGACGACGTGTCTGGGCGCCGCGTACGCCGCCGGGCTCGCGACGGGTGTGTGGAGCGATCTGGAGGAGCTGAAGTCCCACTGGCAGCGCGACGTCGAGTGGACGCCGCAGATGGCGGAGGACGAGCGCGAGCGCGAGTACCGCAGGTGGCGCAAGGCCGTCGAGCGCAGCTTCGGCTGGCACGACGACGAGGGCTGACCACGCGCCCCGCGGCCCCGGCCTCTGTCCCGGCCGGGGCCCGCGAGGCAGTCACGCGCGCGTGGAGGGCCCCCGGCGCCGATCGCCCTCTCCCGGGACGCCGCGACAGGCACGCCCGCGTGGAGGGCCGTCCCCTCGGCCGATCGCCCCCGCCCGGGACGCCGCGGGGCAGGCACGCGCGCGTGGCGGACCGCCCGGCCGCCCGCGCGCGAGCGGTGGCGCGTACCCCGGTAGGCGGGGGTACGGGCCGCCGTGCGCGTTGCCTGGCGGCGGGCGTCAGACGACGACTTGCACGGTGGCCGCCGGCGTCAGGTGGCGACCGGTTCCCTGGCCGCCGCCCCGACGGCCATCGCGTGCTCGACCACGTCGATCAGGACCTCCTTGACGGACTCCTTCTCGCGCGCGTCGCACAGCACGACGGGAGTGTTCTCGTCGAGGTCCAGGGCGTGCCGTACCGCGTCGGACGGGTAGCGGGTCGACCCCTCGAAGCAGTTGACGCCGACGACGAAGGGTATGGAGCGGCGCTCGAAGTAGTCGACGGCGGCGAAGCAGTCCTCCAGGCGGCGGGTGTCGGCGAGCACGACGGCGCCGAGCGCTCCGGTCGCCAACTCGTCCCACAGGAACCAGAAGCGGTCCTGCCCGGGGGTGCCGAAGAGGTAGAGCACCAGGTCCTCGCGGAGGGTGATCCGGCCGAAGTCCATGGCCACGGTGGTGGTGTGCTTGCCCGGGACGCCGTTGGTGTCGTCGACGGGCCGTCCGGCCTCACTGAGGGTCTCCTCCGTGCGCAGCGGCTTGATCTCGCTGACCGTGCCGACGAGGGTCGTCTTGCCCACGCCGAATCCGCCCGCCACCAGGATCTTCAGCGTGACCGGCTCCACGGGGGCCGTACCGCGCTCAGAACGCTTGAAGATCATTCGCTTTCTTCTCCTGCATCAGTCATCAGTGGTCTCGCGTGGGTGGGTCGGACGGGCCGCGCGGGGTGCGGGGCGGCTTGTGCGGCGGGGGTGGCGCCCGGCGGCGGTCCGTATCCGCCGCCGCCGGGCGTTTCGATCACGAGTACGTCGCTGGGGCCCGCGTCGGCGCAATCGCTGCCCGTGAGCCGCACGACGCTGCCGTCGGCGCGCTCAAGGCGCCCCGAGCCGAGGCCGCCGGGCTCACCGCCCGCCATGCCGTAGGGCGGCACCACGCGGTGCTGGGACAGCGTGGAGACCGTCATGGGCTCCCGGAAGCGGATGCGGCGGACGGCGCCGTCCCCGCCCCGCCGGCGGCCCGCCCCGCCACTGCCGTGGCGTACCGCGAACTCCTCCAGGACGACGGGCAGCCGCCATTCGAGGACCTCGGGGTCGGTGAGCCGCGAGTTGGTCATGTGGGTCTGCACCACGGAGGCGCCGTCGAAGCCCTCGCCGGCCCCGGATCCGGAGGCCACGGTCTCGTAGTACTGGTACCGGTCGTTGCCGAAGGTGACGTTGTTCATCGTGCCGGAGCCCTCGGCCTGGACACCGAGCGCTCCGTAGAGGGCGCCTGCGATGGCCTGTGAGGTCTCCACGTTGCCGGCCACGACCGCCGCGGGTGGTTCTGGCGACAGGAAGGTCCCGGTCGGCACGATGATGCGCAGGGGCCGCAGACAGCCGTCGTTGAGGGGGATGTCGTCGCCTACCAGGGTGCGGAAGACATACAGGACGGCGGCGTTGACCACGGCGAACGGCGCGTTGAAGTTGGTGTCGAGCTGCGCCGACGTGCCGGTGAAGTCGATGGTGGCCGTGCGCTGTTCGCGGTCTACGGAGACCTGCACCCGGATGACGGCACCCGAGTCGGTCTCGTAGGTGAACTCGCCCTCCTTCAGGGTGTCGATGACGCGCCGTACGGAGTCCTCGGCGTTGTCCTGGACGTGCCGCATGTAGGCCTGCACGACGTCGAGGCCGAAGTCCTCGATCATGCGGGCCACTTCGTCGACGCCCTTGTGGTTGGCGGCGATCTGGGCGCGCAGGTCCGCGAGGTTGGTGGCGGGGTTGCGGGAGGGGTGGCGGGCCTCGGTCAGCAGGCTCAGGGTCTCCGCCTCGCGGAACCGTCCGTCCTCGACGAGCAGCCAGTTGTCGAACAGGATGCCCTCCTCGTCGATGGTGCGGCTGTTCGCGGGCATGGATCCGGGTGCGATGCCGCCGATCTCCGCGTGGTGGCCCCGCGACGCCACGTAGAAGAGGATCCGCTCTCCCGGGGTGTCGAAGACGGGCGTGATGACGGTGACGTCCGGAAGGTGCGTGCCTCCGTGGTACGGGTCGTTGACCGCGTAGGCGTCACCCGGCCGCATGGTGGTGGAGCGGCGGCGGATGACCTCCTTGACGCTGGTGCCCATGGAGCCCAGGTGCACGGGGATGTGCGGGGCGTTGGCTACGAGGTTGCCGTCCGGGTCGAACAGGGCGCAGGAGAAGTCGAGGCGCTCCTTGATGTTGACCGACTGGGCGGTGGACTCCAGGCGCGCGCCCATCTGCTCGGCGATCGACATGAAGAGGTTGTTGAAGACCTCCAGGAGGACCGGGTCGGCCTCCGTTCCGGCGGCGGAACTCGCGGGGGCCGCCACCCGTTCCATGACCAGGTGCCCGTCGTCGGTCGTGGCCGCCCGCCAGCCCTCGTCCACGACCGTCGTCGCGCCCGCCTCCGCGACGATCGCGGGTCCGGTGACCCGCTCGCCGGGCGGCAGTTCCTCTCGGCGGTGCAGCGGCACCTCCCGCCAGGAGCCGCCCGTGTGCAGGCGCACGGTCAGCGCGGGGCCGCGCTCGGTGCTGCCGCCGAGCGTCGACAGGTCCGGCGGCTCGGTGCGGCCGGTGGCCTCCACGGACAGGGCCTCGACGACGACGGGACGGTCCAGGGTGAAGGAGTAGGTGGCGCGGTGGCGTTCCTCGAAGGCGCGGGCCATGGTGTCGGGCTCGGCGAGGTCGACGGCGAGGGTGGTGTCGGTGCCGTCGTAGCGCAGGTGGGCGCGGCGCGTGACGTGCACGCGGTCGGTGGGTACGTCCTCGGCGGTGAGCTGGGCGCGGGCCGCGGTCTCCAGGTCGTCGGCAGTCCGGTGGACGCGGGGCATCGCGGCGGCTTCCAGGGGCGCCTCGACGGACTGCTCGCGCATCGCCGTCGTGTCGGCGAGGCCGATGCCGAGCGCGGACAGGACGCCCGCCATGGGCGGTACGAGGACGGTACGGATGCCGAGCGAGTCGGCCACCATGCAGGCGTGCTGGCCGCCCGCGCCACCGAAGGTCGTCAGGGCGTAGCGCGTGATGTCGTGGCCCTTCTGGACCGAGATGCGCTTGACGGCGCCGGCGATGTTGGCGACGGCGATCTGGAGATAGCCCTCCGCGACCTGCTCTGCGGTGCGGTCGTCGCCGGTCCGCGCGGTGATGTCCCTGGCGAGCTCGGCGAACCGTGCGCGGACGAGGCCGTCGTCGAGCGGCTGGTCGCCGTCCGGGCCGAACACCCGGGGGAAGTGGGCCGCCTGGATGCGTCCGAGTGCCACGTTGGCGTCGGTGACGGTCAGCGGGCCGCCGCCGCGGTAGCACGCGGGGCCGGGGACGGCGCCCGCCGAGTCGGGCCCCACGCGGTAGCGGCTGCCGTCGAAGTGCAGGACGGAGCCGCCGCCCGCGGCCACGGTGTGGATGTCCAGCATGGGCGCGCGCAGCCGTACGCCCGCGATCCGCGTCGTGAAGACCCTCTCGTACGCACCGGCGTAGTGCGACACGTCCGTCGACGTACCGCCCATGTCGAAGCCGATGACCCTCTCGAAGCCGGCGAGTTCCGACATCCGGGCCATGCCCACGATGCCGCCCGCGGGCCCGGACAGGATGGCGTCCTTGCCGCGGAACTGACCGGCTTCCGCGAGTCCTCCGTTGGACTGCATGAACATCAGGCGCACGCCGTGCAGTTCGTCGGCCACATGCTGGACGTAGCGCCGCAGGACGGGCGACAGATAGGCGTCGACGACGGCGGTGTCCCCGCGCGGGACGAGTTTCATCAGTGGGCTGACCTCGCTGGAGAGCGAGACCTGCGGGAAGCCGGTGCGCCGCGCGAGGTCCCCGGCGGCCTGCTCGTGGGCGGGGTGCAGATGGCTGTGCATGCACACGACGGCGACGGCTCGGATGCCGTCGTCGTAGGCCTGTCGAAGGGCCGTGCCGAGCCCGTCGAGGTCGGGGGCGCGCAGCACCTCGCCGTCGGCGGCGACACGTTCGTCGAATTCGATGACGCGGGCGTAGAGCTCTTCGGGGAGGACGATGTGGCGGGCGAAGATCTGGGGGCGGTTCTGATAGGCGATGCGCAGCGCGTCGCGGAAACCGCGCGTGATGACGAGGGCGGTGGGCTCGCCCTTGCGCTCCAGGAGGGCGTTGGTGGCGACGGTGGTGCCCATGCGGACGGTGTCGATCGGTACGCCGCCGAGTCCCGGGGGGTTGTCCGCGCCGGTGTACGGGGCGTCCGCGTCGGCCGGATGCGCGGCATTCACGCTGTCCGTGTGTACGGCGTCCGTGCTGCCCGTGTGCGCGGCCTCCACACTCTTTGACGTGTCGGCCTGGGCAAGGAGTTCCCGGATGCCGGCGACCGCGGCGTCCGCGTAGCGGGCCGGATTGTCGGACAGGAGCTTGTGCGTGCGCAGAGCGCCGTCCGGGCGGCGGGCGACGACATCCGTGAACGTGCCGCCCCTGTCGACCCAGAACTGCCAGCCTGTCACGTCTCAATCCCCGCTTTCGCGCTGTTCAGAGCGCCCGGAGGCCGTTGATCACGTCGCGCAGAATACTCTCGTCCGGCAGCTCGGCGGGGGGAACGGGGCGGGTCACGTGCACCAGTCGGTCGTCGACCAGATCACCGATGAGGACACGGACCACGCCGATCGGAAGGTCCAGTTCCGCCGCGAGCTCCGCGACGGACTGCGGGGTGTCGCGGCACAGGCCGACGATGTCCACATGTTCCGGGGACAGCGTCTGGTCGGCCTCCGTCTCCTCGGCGCGCGACTCGGCGATCACGACCGCGATCAGGTCGAGGCGGTGCTGGTTCGCGCTGGTCGTGCGGCCGCGTGTCATCGCGTACGGGCGCACCACCGGGCCCGCGTCGTCATCGAACCAGTGCGGCATCTCGACCTGACCGTCGTCGTCGCTCATGCCCTCCCACTACCCTCCCGTGGGCAGGTCGGTGCGTGGCGCCGACCCCAGGTGCACACCCACCCTCTTGACGAGCAGCGTCATCTCGTACGCCACCAGGCCGACATCGGAGTCCGCGTCCGCGAGCACGGCCAGACAACTGCCGTCGCCCGCGGCCGTGACGAAGAGGAAGGCGTCGTCCAGCTCGACGACCGTCTGCCGGACCTTGCCCGCTTCGAAGTGGCGTCCCACGCCCTTGGCGAGGCTGTGGAACCCGGACGCGACGGCGGCCAGGTGCTCGCTGTCCTCACGTGTCAGGTTCTTCGACACGCCCGTGGGCAGTCCGTCCCCGGAGAGCACGAGCGCTTTGCGGATGCTGGCGACGCGCTCCACCAGATCGTCGAGAAGCCAGTTCAGCTCTCCCGATCCCCCGGTCGCGGTGGTGCGTGCGTCGGCCTTCGGTGCGGTCATCGACCGTCCCCCTCAGATGTCGTTCCTGGTGCTGCGCCGTCCTGGACGTCGTCGCCCGCGGCGTTCTCTTGGCGACCGCGCTGCCAGCCACGCTGGAGCGAAGCCATCCGGCTGCGGACCTCGTCGGCGTCGCGCTCCTCCGTTCCGGCCCCGGCGGGGGCGGCGTCCGGCTCCGTACGGTGGTCCGGCCCTTCCTTGAGCTGCGGGGCGAGGCTGGCCTGCCTGACGCGGCGCGGCAGCCCGCCCGGGGCGGGGGCGACGGAGTCCTCGGCGGCCGCGCGGAGCGGCGTTCCCGTGCTGCCTGCGGCCCGGTCCATGGATCCTCTGTCCGTCCTTGCCGCCCGGTCCGCACCGGGCGCCGTCTCCGTGCGGGTGGTGGCGGGCGGTGCGTCCGGGACCGGACGGCGCCGGGGCAGCAGCGGCTGGGTGCCGACCGGTGTGTCCGTGCCCAGCGGGCGCGGCGGGGTCAGGTCGGGCCAGCCCGCGTCCGAACGGGGGCGGCGCGGCAGGTCGAGGCCCGCGCCTTCGGAGCCGTCGACGGTGTCCCGCGCGGGGGCGCCGAGACCGTCCCGTACACGCCGGTCGGGGGTACCGCGGGCGGGGCCCAGGTCCTGACGGGTGTCCGGGGGTGTCTGGCCCGCGCTCCTGGGGTCCCGCGCGGGGCCGCGACCGGGCCGTCCCGCGCCGGGCTCGCGGCGTGTGCGGGAGCCGTCGTCCGGGTCGTCCGCGTCCGTGTCGCGCGTCCGCGCGGGACCCACGCGACGTCCGTGCGAGGAGACCAGTTTCGGCGTGCGGCGGCGTACGAGCGGGACCGTGTCGCCCGGAGCCTGCTCGTCGTCGAGGGTCTCTTCGGAGTGCGGTGCCTCGTGTGCGGCGGAGTCGGTGGCGCGTACCGGTTCGACGAGGTCGGGCTCGCGCGTGTCACGGGCCTGCTGGTGCTGCTCCTTGGGGGTGTCCGTGGCGCGGCGGCGGGGGCGGAACAGGCCGCCGCGTTCGCTGTCCTCGTCCTCCAGGGCGCCCGGGAAGCCGTCGAGCCCTGCCATGCCGACCGGTGCTTCCAGCTCGACCGGGCCGTCGAGGACGGACGCGGGCAGTCCGGGCAGTTCCACGGCCGTCCGGGCGAGGGCCGCCGACCGCTCCTTCGCCGGGTCGCCGCCGAGGGACTTCTGCGGCAGCGGCCGGTCGAGGCGGAAACCGACGCCTCCGGTGTCGGACACATCGTCGGTGAGCAGCGTCTCCGGTATGAACACGACGGCGGTGGTGCCACCGTACGGGGAGGGCTGGAGGGAGACCCGGACGCGCTGGCGCTGGGCCAGCCGGCTGACTACGAAGAGGCCGAGGCGGTCGGTGTCGGACAGTTCGAACTCGGGGGTCTCCGCGAGGCGGAGGTTGGCGTCCAGGAGGTTTTCGGAGGCCATGCCGAGGCCGCGGTCGTGGATCTCCAGGGTGAAGCCGTTGGCGACGTGCTCTCCGAGGACCTGCACCGCGGTGTGCGGGGGTGAGAACACCGTGGCGTTCTCCAGGAGTTCGGCGAGCAGGTGGGTGAGGTCGGCGACCGCGGGTCCTGTGACGGCGATGCGCGGCAGGCGGCGTACCTCGATGCGTTCGTAGTCCTCGACCTCGGCGACGGCGGCGCGGACGACGTCCATGAGCTGGACGGGCTTGCGCCACTGCCGTGACGGGGCGGCGCCGGAGAGGATGACGAGGCCTTCGGCGTGCCGCCGCATGCGGGTCGTGAGGTGGTCAAGGCGGAACAGGTCGGCCAGTTCGTCGGTGTCCTCGGTCCTGCGCTCCATGGTGTCGAGGAGCGTGAGCTGCTTGTGCAGCAGGACCTGGCTGCGGCGGGCGAGGTTGACGAACACTTCGGAGACGCCGCGGCGCAGGTCGGCCTGTTTGACGGTGGCTTCTACGGCGGCGCGCTGCAGGGTGTTGAGCGCCTGGCCGACCTGGCCGATCTCGTCCTTGTCGTAGGTCAGGCGCGGGGCCTCGGTCTCCACGTCGACCTGTTCACCCGCCGCGAGGCGGCGCAGCAGGCCGGGCAGCCGCACGCCGGAGGCCTCGTGGGCCTCCAGGCGCAGCCTGCGCAGGTCTCGGATGAGGCTGCGGCCGACGCGGATGGAGAGGAAGAGGGAGAAGATCACGGCGAGCAGGCCGAGCACACCGATGACGGCCAACTGGACGATGACGCTGACGGCTTCGGGGCGGGCGCGCTCGCGCAGGCGCTCGATGGCGGCGTCGCTGCGGTCGGCGAGGCCCGCGAGGACCTTGTGCGCCTCGCGGTCCCAGTCGCCGGTGCTGATCCCGCGCGGGGTGCCGGCGCCCGACTCCACCAGGGACTTCTCGGCGTCGCGCAGACGGCTGGTCTCGGCGCCGTTCCAGTAGCGCTCGAAGCGGGCGCGCTCGTCGTCGGGAAGCTGGGCGAGGCTGTTGTCCAGGAGCAGGCTGCGCTGCGCGGCCATATCGGTGACCTGACGGATCTCTCCCCTGGTGACACTGCCCGCGACGAGGGCGGAGCCGATCAACGCGTCCTCGCGGGAGAGCAGTTCACGTGCCTGGCCGACACCGACGAGCGCGCGGCCCTCCGCTGTGACACCCACGTCGTCGAGGGCGTTGAGCGTCATCAGGAAGCCGAAGCAGGGATCGGTCAGGCGCGTGTACATCTTCAGCGCCTTCTCGCGGCTGATCGTGCCTTCCTCGACCGTGCGGCGCAGCGCGTCGAGGCCCTTGAAGGCATCGAGGGCCACGCTCAGCCGCTCTTCGGACTGGTCGTCGAGCGACCCGCGCGAGTCGGAGTGCTTGGCCCGGTACTCGACCCTGGCCACGCTCTTGTCGGTGGCCTCACGGCTGCGCCGCAGTGCGGCGAGTGCGTCCGATGCCCGGGGGTCCGCCAGATAGACGAGGGTCTGGCGGCGCTCTTTCTGGACCACCTCGGCGGCGTCCTGGACGGGAAAGGCCAGCTCATCGATGATCTTGGCGGTGCCGATCAGCTTGTTCGCCTCGCGCCCCGTGAGGAACGTGGCAAAGCCCCAGATCGCCGTGAGGGACACGAGCGGCACGAGCAGCAATGCCACGATCTTCCGGCGGATTGACTTCCCGCGAAAGCGCATGGCCTCCCCCAGATCGGGCCCCTCGCGGACAGGATTTGACCGGGGGCACGCATGTGCGTCAACAAACGGCGCGAGCCTACTACTGACACACGGGCAACTCGAAGACACGTCCGGACGCTTTTCAGCCGTGACGCGAAAGAGGCGTCACCAGTTGTCCGGGCATTGGGGGAGATTGCCTCCCGCATGTGGCACCTGCCCGACACCCTCATCCCCCGTGCCAGAGTGCCCAGTTGGCCTGAAGTGTTCGCCGCGTGGAACCAATCGCGGCGGGAGGGGATCTTTCCTGCCGGGCGGGAATCTTTCGGGGCGCCCGTTCGTCCCTCAGTACGAGAGCAGTTGCCTGCGGGGATGCGGGGTAACCGGGGCCGTACAGGGGACGCGAAAGACAGTTGGGCACGCGTGGAACCTCCTGCCCTGCCGCGTAAAGCGGCGTAAAGCGGGCAGAAAGTGGAGAGTCGGACATGAGAGCTCTCGATCGACCGGCCGCGAGGCACCCGGCAGGACGGCGGCGGCACTTGCGGAACAGCAGGTGCACGGGCAAGGCAGCGCAGCGGGGGGAGTGACGAGTTGATGGGCACGAAGGAGCGCCGACGGGCGTCGGGCGACGAGCGGGCGCTGGGCGCCGGGCGGGCGCGCGGCGATGGGCCGGTGCGCGGCGCCGGGCGGGCTTCGGACGGCACGCGGGCGGCGGACGGGATGTCGGCTTCGGGCAGCGCGCAGGTGCCGGACGGCACGCAAGCGTCGGGCAGCGCACAGGCTTCGGGCAGCAAGCTGGCTTCGGACAGTAAGACGACTTCGGACAACGCGCAGGCTGCGGGCCGCACGCAGGCATCGGGGCGCACGCTAGCGTCGGGCAGCGCACAGGCCTTGGGCAGCGAGCTGGCTTCGGGCAGTACGGCGGCTTCGGGCCGCACGCAGGCCTCGGACCTTACGCAAGCGCCGGATGACACGCAGGCCTTGGGCAGCAAGCTGGCTTCGGAGAGTAGGGCGGCTTCGGGCAGGAAGGCGGCTGAGCAGGTCGGGGCGTACTCGAGTGTCGGCACGGCAGGGCCCCGGGTCGCGCCACCCGTCGGGTACGACGACGGCGACGAGGGCGGCGAACGCCTTGAGCGGCGGCAGCTCTGGGTCGAGGAGGCAGCGACCCGGCGGAGACTGCCGGACCCCGTGCGGACGGCGGCCGTGCGGGCGATGCTCATCGTGTCGCTGACGCTCATCCAGGCGATGACGGCGTTCTTCTGCGCGATGGCCGAGTCCTGGCTGGCCTTCCCCATGGTGCTGAGCAGCGTGGCCAGCACGATCGTGGCCACCTGGAGCGTGTGCGACGTCTGGGTGACCCGCCAGGTGTGGAACCAGCGCAACGGCGTGGTGTCGATGCCCAGCAGCTCGGCGCGTCAACTGCGCCGGGAGCGGCGCAGGGCCCGACGCGACGCCCGCGCCACCGCCCGTTCGCAGGAGGACATACGGAGCCGCGGAGGAGCTAGGGGGCAGCTCTCGCACTCCTAGTGCCGTCCGGCTCGGCCGACCGCTGTGCCCGCAGTCGCCGCCGCACCTTCATGAACGGCCGCGGACGATTGACGGCGAGAGCGGCCCGCACCTGGCCCGCCTGCTCGTAGAGGGCCAGAAAACTGCCGCTGTCCGGGCTGCCCTCCGCGATGCGTACGGTGGCATCCGCGGGGCGGTGTCCGGCGAACTGGATGCGGGAGCCGTACTGGTCGGACCAGAAGTACGGAAGTGCGCTGAAGGTCTCCACGGTGTGGGCGGCGAGCAAGTTGCGTACGGCGACGCGCGGTTGTTCCGTCGCGCTCGTCCAGTGCTCGGCGCGGACGCCGCCGACACGGGCCACGTCTCCCACGGCGACCACCTGGGGAAGGCTCGTGACGCAGCCGCCGTCGCAGCGGACACCGTCACGGTCGGCGAGTGCGCCGTCCGTCAGCCAGCCGGAGTTGGGAGTCGCACCGATGCCGACGACGACCACGTCCGCGGGCAGGAGGCGACCGTCGGTCAGCTCCACGGCGGTGACGCGTTCGGGGCCCGTCGTACCGCCGACGGCCGCGTGGCGCAGTCCCGCCACCCCCGTCCCGGTCAGCAGTCGCACGCCCCCGTGCCGGTGCAGGTCGGCGCAGAACGCGGCCATCTCCGGGCCGAGTTGCGGGATCAGAGGCAGGGGTGCCGCCTCGACGACGGTGACGTCATGCCCGAGTGCGGCGCACGTCGACGCCGTCTCCGCGCCGATGAAGCCGCCGCCGATCACCACAACGCCGCGCGGGCCCCGGGTCAGTTCGGCGCGCAGGGCACGGGCGTCGTCGAGGGTGCGCAAGGTGTGGACACCGGCGAGCCGGGGACCCGGCAGCCGCCGGGCCGAAGCACCGGTCGCCACGACCACGCCGTCGGTGACGACCGTACGGCCGTCGTCGAGGTGGACGGCGCGGCCGCGGGGGTCGAGTGCGGTCGCGTGCACGCCGAGCAGCCAATCGGCGGCGAGCTCGGCGATCTCGTCGGGGTCGGTGAGGGCGAGGGGGGCCTCGTCCGGGGTGGTCTCGTCGAGGGGGGCCTGGCCGGGGAGCGGCCTGCCACGGGTGACCCCGCCAGGGGTGGGCCCACCAGGGATGGCCCCGCCACGGGTGGCCCCACCGGGGGCGGCCCCACCGGCGTTTGCCCCGCCAGGAGCTGCCCCGCCGAGCGGAGCCGCGGCAGCTTCGTCCGCGTTCGCGGCGAGGTCCTTGTTCGCGGAGAAGTCCGAGTCGGCGGCAAGGTCCGTGTTGGCGAGGAAGTCCTTGTTCGCGAGGAAGTCCTTGTTCGCGAGGAAGTCCTTCGACAGTGGTGGGCGGTCGTACGGAAAATGAGGCTCCGCTCCGATGATCACGAGGCGTCCGTCGTAGCCCTGGGCACGCAGTTCGCGTGCCGCGTAGAGACCGGCGAGGGAGGCGCCCACGACGGTGACGGTCTTCATGCGGCGGAGCCCTTGGTGGCGAGCGGGCCAGACGTGACCGCGGCCGAGGCGGTCGTGGTGGCGGGCGTCCGGACGGACACCGGCACGGCGGTCGGCTCGGTCAGGTGGACATGGACCGTTCCGTCGACCACGCTCACGCGGTGGGTGCGCACCGCGCGACGGGCGGGCAGGCACATCGGCTCGCCGGTGCGGAGATCGAAGGTGGCCGCGTGCAAAGGGCATTCGACCAGGCAGCCCTCCAGCCAGCCCTCGGACAGGGAGGCGTCCTGGTGAGTGCAGGTGTCGTCGACGGCGTACAGCGCGCCGTCCGCGTTGAACACCGCGACGGGCGGTGTGGTGTCGAGACGGACGGACTCGCCCGCGGGGAGGTCTTCGATGCGGCAGACGGGGATCACGGGCCCTCCTCTGGATCGGTCGGCCGGTTCCTGGGCCGTGTGGGCGAGGGACTCTTCGATAGCATGCAGTTTCATATGGCGCACCAGAGAGCGCTATGCGCAACAGAATCCGGTGGGAAGCTCATCGCGTCAAGGGCCTCCCTGGGACGCGGCTTCGAGTGGCCGCCGAGTGGTGAGAGTTGAGATATGACCCGCACGCGGAAAGAGCCTGGCCAGAACGGGGAGCCCCACCAGGAAGCACCCCGGGAGCAGCGCCGTGAGGCGCATCGGGACAAGCCGGAGAACCCGGAGAAGCCACGCGAGGCGAAGGCGCCCGCCGGTTCCGTCCAGTCCGTGGACCGAGCGGTGAGCGTCCTGGAGATCCTCGCCCGGCACGGCGAGGCGGGCGTCACCGAGATCGCCGAGGAGCTCGGGGTGCACAAGTCGACGGCCTTCCGGCTGCTCGGGGTGCTTGAGAACCGCGGGCTCGTCGGTCAGGCCAAGGACCGCGGCAAGTACTTCCTCGGCGCGGGTGTGCTGCGCCTCGCCGGGGCGGCGGCCGTGCGGATGGACATCTCCCAGGAGGGCGGTCCCGTCTGCCGCGAGCTCGCCGACGAACTCGGCGAGACGGTCAACATCGCCGTGCTCGACGACGACGCCGCGGTCAACATCATGCAGGCCCGCGGCCCCGCCTCCGTGACGGCCCAGAACTGGCTCGGCCGGCGCACCCCGCTGCACGCCACGTCCAGCGGAAAGGTGCTGCTCGCGCACCTTCCGACGACCCTGCGCGAGGGTCTGATCGCGCGCACGCTGCCGCGCATCACCGACCACACGGTGACCGGGACGGTGGCGCTGCGCCGCGATCTGGAGGCCGTGGTCCACCAGGGCTTCGCGATCGTCGTGGAGGAGCTGGAGGTGGGCCTGGCCGCCGTGGCGGCGCCGGTGCGCGCGCACGACGGCAAGGTCATCGGCGCGCTGAGCGCCTCCGGTCCTGTGTACCGGCTGACCGAGGACCGGCTCACCGAGCTGGCCAAGCGCACGGTCGCGGCGGCGGTGGAGCTGTCGCGGCGGATGGGCTACGGCTTCTGACACCCCCGGGCCGCCAGTCCGCCGCCCAGCCCCCGCGGCCCCGACACCCCCGCACCCCCGGCGCCCCTGCGCCTCCGCCCGTCGCCGCCCGCTGCCACCGCTGCCACCCACGATCCCGCCTTCCGCTCCGCCTGAGCCGCCCCGTCCGGAGCGGGAGCGGGCCCGAGGTCGGGTGCACCCCGAGGTCCGGAGCCAGGTCCGCCCCGAGGACGGAAGCCGGGCCCGCCCGGCGGCCCGGACCCCGGCCCGCGCCCGCCCGCACCGCCCGCGTCGAGCCACCCCCTCGCCCCGAACCCGAGCGCGGAGCCGCACGTCCCGGTTCCGCGCTCGTCGTGTGCGGGCCAGGCCCTTTCGCGACTCCCGGAGCGTTTTGCCGGTGTTCACTCCGGCCCCTTGACGGCTCGTTGATGCGGCTTCCACGATGTCTCTCATAGCGCAACAGATCGTGGAGTACGCAACAGACGGCCCAAAGTCGAGGAGCCTTGCCGTGCCACACGAGGTCCGTGGCGTCGTCGCCGCGAAGAAGGGCGCACCCGTCGAGGTGCAGACGATCGTCGTGCCGGATCCCGGACCGGGAGAGGCACTTGTCTCCGTGGGGGCCTGCGGGGTCTGCCACACCGATCTGCACTACCGGGAGGGCGCGGTCTCCGACGACTTCCCGTTCCTGCTCGGACACGAGGCCGCGGGCACCGTCGAGGCGGTCGGTCCCGACTCCGGCGGGCTGCGGCCCGGCGACTACGTGGTCATCGCGTGGCGCGCACCCTGCGGCACGTGCCGCTCCTGCCTGCGCGGCCGTCCCTGGTACTGCTTCGACTCCCGCAACGCGGCACAGCCCATGACGCTTCTCGACGGCACTCCGCTCAGCGCCGCGCTCGGTATCGGTGCCTTCGCCGAGAAGACGCTCGTCGCCGCGGGCCAGGCCGTGAAGGTCGACCCGGCGGCCCGCCCGGAAGCGGCGGGTCTGATCGGCTGCGGCGTCATGGCCGGGTACGGGGCGGCCGTGAACACCGGAAACGTGGGCCGCGGCGACACCGTCGCCGTCATCGGTTGCGGCGGCGTCGGTTGCGCCGCGATCGCCGGGGCCTCGCACGCCGGGGCACGCCGCGTGATCGCCGTCGACATCGACGACGGGAAACTCGACGGCGCGACCCGGTTCGGCGCCACCCACACGGTCAACTCGCGGGGCACCGACCCCGTCGAGGCGGTCCGCGGGCTCACCGGCGGCTTCGGCGTCGACGTCGCCATCGACGCGGTCGGCGTGCCGGAGACCTACAAGCAGGCCTTCTACATGCGCGACCACGCGGGCGTGCTCGTCCAGGTCGGTGTGCCCGACCCGGCGATGTCCGTCGAACTGCCGCTGATCGACCTGTTCTCGCGCGGGGGCGCCCTCAAGTCGTCCTGGTACGGCGACTGCCTGCCCACCCGGGACTTTCCGCTCCTCGTCGACCAGTACCTCAGCCGCAGGCTCGACCTCGGTGCCTTCGTGACCGAGAAGATCGCGCTCGACGAGGTCGAGGAGGCGTTCGCCAGGATGCGCCGCGGCGAAGTGCTGCGATCGGTGGTGGTCCTGTGACCGGCCGCCTGCCCACCTTCGTGACCGGAGTCTCCCCACGCGTCGTCATCGTCGGGGCGGGCGTCGTCGGGTGTTCCCTCGCCGACGAACTCACCGCCCGCGGCTGGACAGACGTCACCGTCCTCGAACAGGGCCCACTGCCCGCCCCGGGCGGCTCCACCTCCCACGCGCCGGGGCTCGTCTTCCAGACCGGTCCGTCCAGGACGCTCAGCGAGTTCGCCGCCTACACCGTGCGGAAGTTCGCCTCCCTGTCCGTGGACGGGCTGCCGTGCTTCCATCCGGTCGGCGGCCTGGAACTCGCCACCACCCAGGAACGCTGGGCCGATCTGCACCGCAAGGCGGGGCTCGCCGCGTCCTGGGGCATCCGAGCCGAACTCGTCGACGCCGTGCGCTGCAAGGAGCTGTGGCCCCTGCTCGACTCCGGTCAGATCCTCGGCGGCCTTCACACCCCCGACGACGGCCTGGCCCGGGCCGTGCCCGCCTGCCGCGCCCAGCTCGACCGGGCCACCCGTCGCGGCGCCCGGTTCCTCGACCGGCACACCGTCACCGGCATCGAGCGCGCCGAGGGCCGCGTCACCGGAGTCGTCACCGACCGCGGAACCTTCCCCGCGGACCACATCGTGTCGGCGGCGGGCTTCTGGGGGCCGGTGATCGGGCGCATGGCGGGCGTCGACGTACCGCTGCAACCCCTCGCCCACCAGTACGCACGAACCCGGCCGCTGCCCGAGCTCGCCGGGGTGAACGACCCGCGCACCGAGGCGTCCCGGCCCATCCTCCGCTTCCAGGACCGCGACCTGTACTTCCGCGAGCACACCGACCGCATCGGCATCGGCTCATACGCTCACCGTCCCCTTCCCGTCGACCCGTTCACCGTGCCCGCGTACGACGAGGCCGCCGCCGAGGGCCATGCCATGCCGTCCTCCTACCCGTTCACCGAGGAGGACTTCGCGCCGAGCTGGCAGGACTGCTGCGGACTGCTGCCCGCGCTCAAGGAGTCGGCCGTCGAAGAGGGCTTCAACGGCGTCTTCTCCTTCACCCCGGACGGTATGCCGCTGCTCGGTGAAGCCCCCGCACTGCGCGGCTTCTGGCTCGCCGAGGCCGTCTGGGTCACGCACTCCGCGGGTGTGGCCAAGGCGGTCGCCGAGTGGATGGTCGACGGCAGGCCCACCACCGACGTCCACGACTGCGACCCCACCCGCTTCGAGGACGCCCAGCGCTCCCCCGCGTACATCGCCGAACGCGGGACGCGGCAGTTCGTCGAGGTGTACGACGTCATCCATCCGCTGCAGCCCGTCGCCGAGCCGCGCCCGCTGCGCGTCAGCCCCTTCTACGCCCGCCAGCAGGAGCTGGGCGCGGTCTTCCTGGAGAGCGGCGGCTGGGAGCGGCCCCACTGGTACGAGGCCAACGCCGCGCTCGCCGCCGAACTGGACGTGCCCGCGCGGGACGACTGGTCGGGCCGCCACTGGTCGCCCGTCGCCGCCGCCGAGGCGCGGGCCACCCGGGAGCGGGTCGCGCTGTACGACATGACACCCCTGCGCCGCCTCGAGGTCGCCGGCCCCGGGGCCCTGGACTTCCTTCAGCGCATGACCAGCAACAATCTCCGCAAGAAGCCTGGTTCGGTCACCTACACCCTCCTTCTCGACGAGGCGGGCGGCATCCGCTCCGACCTGACCGTGGCACGGCTCGCCCCCGGCCACTTCCAGATCGGCGCCAACTCCCCCGCCGATCTCACCTGGCTACGGTCGCACGCACCCGACGACGTCCACATCAGGGAGATCACCCAAGGGACATGCTGCGTCGGCGTCTGGGGGCCGCTGGCACGTGCGCTCGTCCAGCCGCTGACCCGCGACGACTTCTCGCACGAGGCGTTCGGGTACTTCAAGGCACGGCGGACCCACCTCGGCCATGTGCCGGTCACGGCGATGCGTCTGAGCTATGTGGGCGAGCTCGGATGGGAGCTGTACACCAGTGCTGACCTGGGGCTTCGCTTGTGGGACACGCTGTGGGACGCGGGGCGGGACCTCGGAGTGATCGCCGCGGGCCGCAGCGCCTTCAACAGCCTGCGCCTGGAGAAGGGGTATCGCGCCTGGGGTCAGGACATGACCGCGGAACACGACCCGTACGAGGCGGGCGTCGGATTCGCCGTCCGCATGGACAAGGGCGACTTCGTGGGCCGCGAGGCGCTCGCGCGACGCGGCCCGGCCGCCCGGAAGCTCACCGCCCTCCTCCTCGACGACCCCGCCGCCGTCGTCCTCGGCAAGGAGCCGGTGTACGTCAGCAGCGCGTCCACGCCCCCCGGCGCCCCCGCGGGATACGTGACCAGCGCCGCGTACGGCTACACCCTGGGCCGCTGTGTCGCGTACGCCTGGCTGCCGCCGCTGGCCGCCGGCACGGGCGTCGCCATCGAGTACTTCGGCGAGAAGGTTCCCGCGACCGTCGCCGACGAACCGCTCTTCGACCCGGAGATGACCCGCATCAGGTGCTAGCCCCGTGCCCCATCAGGTGCCGGCCCCGCGCCGTCAAGTGCTGGTCCCCGTCCCCAGGAGGCCACCGTGTCCCCCGTAACCCCCACCTATGACGTGATCGTGATCGGCCTGGGCGGCATGGGCAGTGCCGCCGCCCACCATCTGTCCGCACGCGGGGCCCGCGTCCTCGGCCTCGAGAAGTTCGGACCCGTGCACCAGCGCGGCTCCAGTCACGGTGGCTCGCGCGTCACCCGGCAGTCGTACTTCGAGGACCCCGCCTACGTACCGCTGCTCCTGCGCGCGTACGAACTCTACGAGAAGCTCGAACAGGACAGCGGCCGCGACATCGCCACCCTGTGCGGCGGAGTCATGGTCGGAAGACCGGACGGACGCGTGGTCTCCGGGGCACGCCTCTCGGCCGAGACCTGGGGGCTGCCTCACGAGATGCTCGACGCCCGGGAGATCCGCCGCCGCTTCCCGACACTCACCCCGCGCGACGACGAAGTGGCCCTCTACGAAGAGCGCGCCGGGCTCGTCCGCCCGGAGAACACGGTCGCCGCGCATCTCCAGTGCGCCACCCGTCAGGGCGCGGACCTCCACTTCGAGGAGCCGGTCACGCGGTGGGAGCCGTTCGGCGGCGGCGTGCGCGTGCACACCGCCGACGACACCTACACGGCGGGGCAGTTGGTGATCTGCCCCGGAGCCTGGGCGCCGGGACTGCTCGCGGATCTCGGGGTGCCGTTCACCATCGAGCGGCAGATCATGTACTGGTTCCAGCCGACGGGCGGCGTCGGCCCGTTCCTGCCGGAGCACCATCCGATCTACGTCTGGGAGGACGCGGCAGGCGTTCAGGCCTACGGCTTCCCCTCGATCGACGGCCCCGACCTCGGTGTGAAGGTCGCCTTCTTCAGGAAGGGCAACGTCTGCACTCCGGAGACCATCGACCGCACGGTCCACGCGCACGAGGTCGCGGCGATGGCCGAGCACATGTCGCGGCACATACCGCTGCTGCCGGGACGCCTCCTGAAGGCCTCGACCTGCATGTACACGACGACCCCCGATGAGCACTTCGTCATCACGCGCCACCCGGCGCACCCGGAGTCGGTGACGGTGGCCTGCGGGTTCTCCGGGCACGGCTTCAAGTTCGTGCCGGTGGTCGGCGAGATCGTCGCCGATCTGGCGCTCGACGGCACCACCGCGCACCCCATCGGCCTGTTCGACCCCGCCCGCATCACCGGCCCGCTCGGCCCCGCGCCCGCCGCGGCGCCCGTTCCAGGAGTACGGACGTGACGACAGAGGTCTCCGCGAGCCTCATCGCGACGCTGCCCGGCCACTACTACACCGACCCCGGCGTCTTCGGACAGGAGCAGGAGCGCCTCTTCGAAGCCCTGTGGTGCTGCGCCGTGCGCGCCGCAGACCTCGACAAGCCCGGCGCGTACCGCACCGTCCAGGTGGGCCGCGAGAGCGTACTGGTCACCCGCGCCCGGGACGGCACCCTGCGCGCCTTCCTCAACGTGTGCCGCCACCGGGGTGCCCGGCTGTGCACCGACGAGGCAGGCGAGGTCCGGCGCAGCCTCCAGTGCCCGTACCACGCCTGGACGTACGGTCTGGACGGCCGCCTGATCGCGGCGCCGAACCTGACGCGGATGCCGGACGTCGACCGCTCCGCGTACGGGCTGATCGAGGTCGCGCTGCGGGAGTGGCTCGGCTACGCGTGGGTGTGTCTGGCCGACGAACCGCCGTCCTTCGAGGACACGGTGATCGGCGAAGCCGTGGAGCGCCTCGGCGATCCCGCGTCCATCGAGCGCTACCGCACCGAGGACCTGGCCCTCGGCCACCGCGTCCGCTACGACGTGCGGGCCAACTGGAAGCTGATCGTCGAGAACTTCATGGAGTGCTACCACTGCGCGACCATCCACCCCGAACTGACGGAGGTGCTTCCGGAGTTCGCCGAGGGCTTCGCGGCGCAGTACTACGTAGGTCACGGCGCCGCGTTCGGGGACGAGGTCAACGGCTTCACGGTGGACGGCAGCGCGGGCTTCGGCCGGCTCCCGGGGGTCTCCGAGGACCAGGACCGCCGCTACTACGCGATCACCGTGAAACCGGCCGTGTTCGTCAACCTCGTACCGGACCATGTGATCCTGCACCGGATGTTCCCGCTGGCGGTCGACCGTACGGTCGTCGAGTGCGACTGGCTGTACGCACCCGACGTCATCGCGTCCGGGGCCGATGTGTCGAAGTCGGCGGAGCTGTTCCACCGGGTCAACGAGCAGGACTTCGCGGCTTGCGAGCGCACCCAGCCCGCGATGGGCTCACGCGCCTATCGCACGGGCGGGGTCCTGGTGCCGACCGAGCACCACATCGGGATCTTCCACGACTGGCTCATCCGGCACCTGGCCGCGTGAGCGGCCCTGTCGCGGCGCGCGCGGCCGCCCGGCGACCGCGTGCGCCCGGCGACCGCGTGCGCCGCCACTTCACCCGGCGGCGGCAGGCTTCTTGAACATCCGTGTCGCTGTGATCTCCCCGTGCACCGTCTCCTCGGCCGGTGCCTGCTGCTCCTGCGGCAGGCCCGGCCGCAGGTGCTCCTCGACGCTGATGTACTTCAGGCCCGCGCGCAGGTCGGCGTCGTTGCGGAGCCTGATCACCAGCGGGAACTCCGCGAGCGCCGTGGTGTCGAACAGACCGGTCGTGTACAGGAGCTGTACGCCGAGGGCGTCCGAGACGGCGCGCTGGAGCTCCAGGAGGTACGTCGCGTTGGCGCGACCGATGGGGTTGTCCAGGAACAGCGTGCCGGCGTGCCGGTGCTTGTCGCGGCCGCGGTCGTTCGAGCGCAGGGCCGCCATCGTGCAGTACAGGGCGATGGCCGCGGTGAGCAACTGGCCTCCGGAGAACACGTCGCCCATCTGCCCGACCGGCACCCGCTCGGCGCGCAGCACCGCGTCCGGCTTGAGGATCTCCACGGCGACCCCGCGCGGCTCCAGGGCGGCCTGAACGCCCCTGAGCAGCAAGGACATGCCGTCCCTTCGGAGGTCGGAGTTCTTCTTCACGGCCGCGCGGGTGGCTTCGTCGATGACCTCGCCCAGGCGCTCGGCGAGCGTCGCCTGGTCCGGCTCCTCGAAGCGGACGCGCAGGAACTCCTGGCCCGACCACTCCCCGAGGCCCTCGGGCAGCCGGGAAAGGCGCTGGGCGGAGCGGAGCGTGGCGAGGGAGGACTCGACCAGACCGCGCAGCCGGTCGACGATGCTGTCGCGGTTGCGCTCAAGCTGCTCCAGTTCGTCGGTGAGCACGCGCAGCCGGGGCGCGAAGGCGTCGGCCCACTTCTTGGCGTGCTCGGGCAGCGCGGAGGCGGGCAGTTCGCGGATCTGCTGGCGGGCGGGGGTGCGGACCTGCTCGTACCGGGTGGCGTTGGCGTGCCGGACGAGGATGTCCGAGGCCTCGCGGACGGACGACTCGGCCGCGGACAGATCGGCGGCGCAGCCGCGCAGGGAGCGGCGGGCCTCGGCGGCGGCCTGGCGGGCCTCCTCCAGGGCGCCCGGGTAGGACTCGGTCTTGTCGTCGTCCTCGGTGCCGTCGTGGTGCTCGCGCAGCAGGTCACGCAGGAGCGCCGCCGTCTCCTCGAAGCCACCTGCCGCGTCCTCCGTGACGCGCTGGGTGCGCAGGAGCGCGGCGTGCGCCTCCTTGGCCCGGCCGAGGGCCTCGGTGCGCTCGGCGAGTTCGGTCGTCGCGGTACGCAGCAGCACCTGGGCCTGCTCGGCGTCGGCGGGCACCAGCTCTGCGGGCAGGTCGGTGTGCGCGTCGCCGTCCTCGGGGGCGTGCCGCTCGGCCTCGCCGCGCAGCCTGCCGAGCTGCTCGCTGGCGGTGGAGGCGCGTGTCTCGATGAGCTGGACCTGGGCCTCCGCGCGGGCCGCTGCGGCCTGCCGTGAGGGTCCGTCGGCGCCGCCGGTGCCTTCGAGGAGCTGGGCCGCGCGCGTGCGTACCTTGTTGCTGAGCCGGTCGAGCTCGGCGAGCGCGGCGCTCTCGTCGCTCTCGGCGCGCGCCTGCTCGGCACGCAGGTCGGCGCCGACGCCGACCTTCTCGTAGAGCTGCGACGCCGCGCGGTAGGCCTCGCGGAGTGCGGGCAGCGACGTCTTGGGGCCTTCCTGGTCCAGGGGTACGTCTTCGGGGGCGCCCGCGATCTCGGCGCGCTCGGCGCGCAGGGCGCGCGCGGTACGGCGGGCGTCGTCGGCGGCGCGCTGGGCGGCGCGGCGGTCCTCGTCTGCGGCGCGGGCCCGGTCGAGGCAGGTCTGGGCGCGGGCCTCCGACTCGGCGGCGTCGTCAGCCAGCTCGCGCAGTTGCGTCTGCCAGCGGGAGCGCTCGCGCAGGCGGAAGGCGAGCCCGGCGAGCGCGTCGGCGGCGCGGCGGGCGCGCTGGGCGGCGTCCTGGCGCTCGTCGCGTACGCGGGCCGCGTCGGCGGCGGCCTCGTCGGCCTCGGCGCGCGCGGTGCGTGCCTCGGTCAGTTCGGCCTCCGCCTCCTCGGCGAAGGCACGCGCCTCCCGCGCGGCGTCGGCGAGCTCGGCGAGGTGTCCCGTGGGGCATCCTGACCGCCAGGAGGCGAGCCGCGCGGCCAGCTCCCGGTCCTTGGCGAGGCGCTGAGCGAGCGCGCGGATCTCGTCGTCGCGCTTCGTGGCACGGGCGCGCAGGGCCTGGCGCTCCTCGTCGGCCGCGTGCTCGTCGTGCATGGCCGGGTTCGGCGGTACGAGGAAGACGGCGCCGTCTGCGGAGGCCTCGCCCGGCGTCGGTGCGAGGAGCGCGGCCGCCGTGCCCACGGCCACGGTCGAACGCGGAAGGAGCGCGGCACCGGCGAGCGCTTCACGCGCGCGTGCGTGCGTGTCCGGGTCGGTGATGACGACGCCGTCGACGAGCTCGGGACGCGCCGCGAGCACGCGCGCGTGGTCCGCGGGATCGACGGCCTGCGCCAGGTACCGCCAGCCCGGGAGGGCCGGAATGCCCTGCTCGCCGAGGAACTCGACGGTGGCGAGGACATCGGGGCCCGGCGGCAGCAGACCGCCGTCGCCGAGCGCGCCGAGGATGCGGGCGTCGTCGGCGGCGGCCGTCCGCAGCTCGAACAACTGCCGTTCGGCGGCGGTCACTCCGTCGTCCAGCAGCGTCTTCAGGTCGTCGGCGCCGCGGTCGAGCTCCGCGGGGGTGAGGGGGGTCTCGCCTGCCGAGCCCGCGGCGGCCGACGCGTGGGAGGCGTCCGGGTGGGCGCCTTCGCGCGCGGTGTGTCCGCCCGAGGGGCCTGCCGACGCGGACACGGCCTCCGTCCCGGCGCCCGCCCCGGCACCGGCACCCGCCCCGGCACCGGTACCCGCCCCGGCATCCGCGTGGCGCGGCCCCGGCACACCGGCCGCCGTGCTCCGGGCCCCGTACGCGCCGGGCAGGCCGAGGAATTCGGCGAGCCGCTCCTCCCGCGCGAGGGACTCGGCGGTGCGGTGCTCCGCGTCGTACGCCTGCTCGGCGGCGGTCGCCGCGTCCGCCGCGCGGGCTGCCGTCAGCTCGGCGCGGGACTCGACCCCGGCGGCCTCCTTGGCGTGGTCGGCGGCGCGGCGGGCGGTCTCCCGCGCCTCGTCCCAGGCGGCGACCGCCGACTTCTCGGCGTCGCTCGCGGCGAGGGCGGCACGGGCCGGGTCGGCGTCGGGCGCGCTGTCGTCGAGCCACCCCGCGCGGACGGCTTCGTCGGTCTCCTGCTCGACCTCGGTCAGGCGCTGGCGCAGGTGCCCGGCCTCGCTGCGGGCGCGCTGTGCCTCGGTCGCGGCGACGGTGGCGTCGCGGTGCGCGGTCTCGCCGGTCTCCTGGAGCGCGGCGGAACGCTCCTCCTCCTCGTTGGCCACGGACTCGGCGTCCTCGGCCGCGGTGTGCAGGGCGTGGACGAGGTCGGCGGCGGCCTTCGCGCGGGCGGCGAGCGCGGGGGCGGCGTCCCGCTCGGCCTCGCGGATCGCGACGGCCACGCGCGCGGAGCGGTCGGCGGCGGCACGGTGGCGCAGGACGGCCTCGGCGGCCTGCCAGGCGGAGTGCAGGGTGCGCGCGTCGGCGAGCTCGCGACGCTGGGCGGCGGCGGCCTTCTCGGCGACGGTGAGCGACAGGGAGGCGTGCCGGTAGGCGAGTTCGGCGGCGATCAGGGCGGACCGGCCGCGGGACTGCTCGGCGGCCGTGACCGTGTGGGCGGCCGATGTGACCTGTTCGGCCAGTTCGGCGGCGCGGCCCCGCTCCTCGACGGCGCGGGCGGAGAGACGGCGGGCCAGGGTGCGGGTGCGGCGCTCGGCGCCCGCGTGCACGTCACGCGCGCGTGCCCGGGTGTCGGCCGCGTCGACGATGCGGCCGAGCAGATCCACGGAGCCCGCGGTGAAGTCGCGTTCGGCGATCAGTTCGGCGCGGCGGCCCAGCTTGTTGCCGAAGCCGTGTACGAGGTCGGCGAGGCCGTCCGTGTCGCGCGTGTCGGTGACGGCGCGCAGCAGCAGGTCGGTGAAGTCGGAGTCCTTCTTGACGGCGAAGAGGCCGGCGGCCTCGCCCTCGTCGGCGTTCATCTCCCGCTGGTAGCGGAACAGTTCGGGGTCGAGTCCCAGGTCCCCGAGGTGTTCGTTCCAGCGGTCGTGGATCTCCTCCCAGTGCACTTCGAGGTGCGGGTACGCCTTCACGGCGTCCGTCAGGGCGTCCCGGAAGCCCTTCATGGTGCGCCGCCGCCCCTGGGCGCCGGACGCGCCCTCGACGGGCGCCCGCACCGCGGTGGACTCGGCGACCGGCAGCGAGTCCAGGCTCAGGCCGGGGCCCGGCCGGAAGGAGTACCAGGCCTCCGCGAACTTCCGCGGGTCGTTGGAGACCTGCCGCCCGCGCCACTCGCTCACCTTGCCGACGACGACGCACTCACCCGTCAGCGTGTGCTGCCACTCCAGGGCGACGTGTCCGCAGTCGTCGGCCAGAAGGAACTTGCGCAGCACACCGGAGCTGGCGCCGCCCAGCGTGTTCCGGTGGCCGGGCAGCATCACGGAGAAGATCAGCTTGAGCAGGACGGACTTGCCGCCGCCGTTCTCCAGGAAGAGCACGCCCGCGGGTGCCGGGCGGCGGGGCGGCCCCACGGGCTCCTCTTCGAAGAACTCCGCCTGCGCGGGCGCGGGGTCGGGCACCACGTCACCGACGCCGCGCAGGTCCAGCACGGTGTCGGCGTAGCGCGCACCGGCAGGGCCGATGGAGTAGAGGCGGACCCGGGACAGCTCGTACATGGCGGCGGACTCTCGTCGTAAGTCGTGCGGACGTAGGGGGACTCAGGGGTGCTGCGAGGTGCTGCTGCGGAGGGCTGGGCGGTGCCAGGCGTGTCAGGCGTGGAACGGCAGTCCCGCGTCGGCGGCCAGCTCCAGGTCGTCGGTGTCGTCGGGTGGCAGCAGGGTCGCGGAGCCGTCGGTGACGGGGACGACGCCGAGTTCGAGGAGTTCGGCCATGGCGGCGGTGCCCGCCATGTCACGGACCTGGAGCTGGTATCTCGCCGTCGTGCGGTAGGTGCCTCCGGAGTCGTCGCCGGTGCGCTGGAGGAAGCCCGACTCGGTGAGGAAGGCGGCGGCCTTGCCGACGATGCCGGTGGTCGAACCGGCGAGCCTGCGCGCGTCCTTGGTGGCCCCCGTGGAGCTGCGGCGGGCCCAGATCCGCCAGGCGGACTCCAGTCCGGGCGCGTCCGTCGCGGGGTCGGTGTTCTCGCCCTGCTCCTCGGCGCGCTCCTCCAGGCGGCGGCAGGCCTGCCGTACGAAGGCGTCGACGCCGTTGACGGTGACGCGGCCGATATAGCCGTCGTCGGCGAGGTCCTCCGGGCGCGGGAAGGCCATGGCGGCGACGGCGAGGTGGGCGAGGCCGTGCAGGAACCGGTCGCTGGAGTCGGCGGCGGCGCGGCGCGCGTAGTCGCCCATGCGGACGGCGAACACGGAGTCCTCGTCGGCGGTCACCGCCATGCCCGCGCGGGGTGACACCTCCAGGACGACGAGTCCGAGCCCGGTGGCGACGGCGTCGGCGAGCCGGGCGAAGGGCGGGTCCTCGCGGTACCTGCGGAGGAGTTCGCCGTACTCCTGGTCGCGCGCCGGCTGGAGCTTGGGCTGGAGCCCGAACGCGACGAGACGGGCCGCGTCGGCGGCGTCCGCCGGGGTGACGGCGGGGGTGGCGGCGGCCCCGGCGGGCGCTGCTCCCGGTGCCGCGGTGGCGTCCGGCTCGCCCCACGCGGCGTGCTCTGCGGGGTGATCGGTCACAACTGGGGCTCCTTGGTGCGGTCAGGGTGTCGTACGGGGTGCTGCGGTACGGAACGCTGCTCTACGGGGTGCTGCGGTACGGAACGCTGCTTTACGAGGTGCTGCGGTACGGGGCGCCGGGCACGTCGTACGGCGGAGGGGGCGGCGCGGGACGCGGGCGGCGGGGGCATCACGCCGCCTCCGTCCGGTCGGCCGCCATTCCCGCGGCGTCCAGGAGCGCCGTCCCGACGATGAGGTCGGCCCCGCCGAACTCCTGGTCGTCCAGTTCGGTGCCGTCGTCCACCGCGAACAGGAGTCGCTGCTCGCCCTGGCGGTAGGCCGTGCCCACGGGCGGGCTCGCGGCGTGGACGGCCAGGAGGGCCACGAGATACGGCAGTTCGGGGTCGCGGCGGCGGGCGTCGGCGAGCAGCCCGGAGAGCCGCCGTGGCGCGTCCGGCGGCAGTGCGAGCAGTTCCATGGCGCTCGCCAGTTGCTCCTCGCTGAAGCGGCTGTCGTCGGGCGTGGCGACGAGGTCGGGCTCGGGCATCTCCGCGCCCAGGTGCTCGCGCTCCTGCGGCGGCGTGAGCAGTATGTCCACGAGGTCGGCGACCCGCACCGACACCGGTGTGCGCAGGCCCGTCCCGCGGGCGAAGAAGGCGTCCGTCACACGGGTCGCCTGCTCGGCGGGCAGCGGCAGGAGGGGCGCCACCAGTTGGCCGTACAGATCGAGCCCCGCGCGGGCGGTGGAGGCCGCGAAGGCCTGCCGGTCCTGCTCCGCGCGGAACAGCGGGCCCGCTTCGAGGAGCCGGGACTGCAACAGGGTGTGGCGGCGGATGCAGTCCTTGACGATGTCGACGAGCTCGGCCGCGCGGCGCTTCTGCTCGGGGTCCTCGGACTCGTCGCGCGCCTTGCGGATGTTGGTCAGGATCGCGTTCTCGTGGCGATAGCGGTCGGCCACGTGGTCGAGGGCCTCGGCGATCATGTCGGGGACGGCCTGGAGCCAGTCCACCGCGCGGACGTTGCGCCGGGTGGCGTCCAGGGCCTTGCGGAGCGTTTCCGAATACTGCACCGTGCGGTACCGCGCCTGCTCGGCGGCGAGCTGGGCGTCGGCGAGGCGGCCCCGGCTGATCAGGACCTCCAGCTTGACCTCGGCGGCGATCTGGGCGCTCGTGACGTCCGTGTCGAGGGCGCCCACGAGGACGTTCACCGCCTCGTCGGTGGTGCGCAGATACACACCGCCGCCGTAGCCCGGCACCTCTTCGATCAGCTTGAAGTCGTAGTCACGCCGGATGTAGGTGCCGTCCGCGCCGAACGTGCCGTACACCGCGCGGAAGCCGCGGTCGACACTGCCCACGTTGATCAGGTTCTCAAGGACCCAGCGGGCGACGCGCTCGTGCTCGGCGGTCGGGCGACGCGGGGCCTGGGCGGCGACGCGTGGCAGGAGCCTCGCCACGATCTGCTCGTGGTCGGCGCCCGTGTCGAAGTCCATGTTGAGTGTGACGAGGTCGATGGCGGACAGGGCCACCTCCGCCATCGCGTACACCGAATACTCCCCCGCGAGGTTCACCTTGCGGGCGTCGAGGTCGTGCAGCGGGGCCGTGCACGCGAGCGCGCGCAGGCGCCGCGCCAGGCCCTCGTCGGCGGCCGGGCCCGGAGCGGGCCGCGGCCCCGCGCTGAGCTGGGACGGAACGGGTTCCGGTACGGCAGGCGAAGTCACGGTGCACAGACTAGGTCCTCGGTCTGACAACGGTCGAAACGACGCAGATGCCCCGCCCGCCACGACCAGGCACGACGGCCCGCCGCCAGGCCTCGGACCCAGCCCGCTCCCGCGCTCCCCCGCCCCTCGGCCTCAGCCCGCCCCGATGCTCCCGCCGCGCCTCGGCCTCAGCCCGCCCCGCCGCCGGTACCGCTCTCCGCGACCCGGCGCGCATACGTGTCGACAAGTCCCTTGAGCGAGTCGTCCAGGTACACGGCGAGCAGCCGTTCCGCCTTTGGGCCGAGGCCGGACCGCAGGGCCTCCAGGATCTCCTGGTTGCGTACGAGGTAGGGCTCGTGGAGGAGGCGCGGGTCGTCCACCACGTGGAAGGCGAGCCGCAGTTCGGCGAAGACGCTGCGCATCAGCTCGTCGGTGCGGGCGCTCCCGGCGAGCGCGACGAGTTCCCGGTGGAAGTGGATGTTGGCCGTGGAAACGCCCTTCCAGTCCCGTCTGCTCGCGGCGGCCCTGCCCTCGGCGACCGCGGCGGCGAGCCCGTCCACGGCGTACGGCGGGCGCCCGAGGCCGTGCACCACGGCGCACTCGACGAGGCGCCGGGTGCGGTAGATGTCCTCGACGTCGTCGACGCTCAGGACCCGTACGAAGACGCCGCGGTTGAGTTCGTGGACGAGCAGCCGTTCGTGGGTGAGCAGCCGGAACGATTCGCGCAGGGTGTTGCGGGAGACGCCGAGCGCACCGCCGATGCTGTCCTCCGACAGACGGGTGCCGGGCGAGAAGTAGCCCTCCGCGATGCGGCTCCGGAGGATGTCCGCGACGCGTTCCGCGGTGCTCGTACGCCCGAGCAGCGCGCGGTCGTCGGCGAGACCGGTCAGTTCAGCCATGGTCAGCAGCCATCCCCTCAGCCATGCCCGGATTCAATCGCAGATACAAGAACGAGACAACATGGGTATTGAGGGATCGTTGAACGATCCTCTACGTTGTCCGGCAGGCGGAGCCCACTCCCCCTCCGAGGCCCGCCGCGCACTCAGCTCCTCGAAAGCACCCGCAGCACCCCGCAGCACCCCGCAACATCCGCAGCACCCCACGCACTCCACGCACTCCACGCACTCCACGCGCACTCCCCGCACTCCCCGCACTCCCCGCACGCTCCAGCACCCCAGCACCGCCGACTCCTCTGTGAGGTGCCCATGAGTACGACCCCACCGCCCTCCGCCGTCGAGGTGGACGACCAGCCGCACGCGGACCGCCCCCCCGACGACGACGGTGCGTTCGGCTGGCTGCGGGCGCTCGGGCCGCGCGGCCGCCGGGCCTTCGCGGGCGCGTTCGGCGGGTATGCCCTTGACTCCTACGACTACTTCACGCTGCCGCTGAGCATGGTCGCGCTGTCCGCCTACTTCGGCCTGAACAGCGGCCAGACCGGCCTCTTCACGACCGTCACCCTGGTGGTCTCGGCGGTGGGCGGCGCCGTCGCGGGCGTCGTGGCGGACCGGATCGGCCGGGTCAAGGCCCTGATGATCACCGTGATCACGTACGCGGTGTTCACCGTCGCCTGCGGCTTCGCGCCCAACTACGAGACGCTGCTCGTCTTCCGCGCCCTTCAGGGCCTTGGTTTCGGCGGCGAGTGGGCGGTCGGTGCGATCCTGGTCGCCGAGTACGCGACCGCCAAGAACCGCGGCCGTACGCTCGGTGCGATCCAGAGCTCCTGGGCCGTGGGCTGGGGCCTCGCGGTGATCGTCTACACCCTGGTCTTCCAGTTCATGGACGACGACATCGCCTGGCGCGTGATGTTCTTCACCGGGGCACTGCCCGCGCTGCTCGTCATCTACGTACGCCGCCACGTACAGGACGCCCCGGAGGCCGCCGCCGAGCGGGAACGCAGCACGGAGAAGGGCTCGTTCACGGCCATCTTCAAGCCGGACCTGCTGCGCACGACGCTCTTCGCGGTGCTCCTGTCGACCGGCGTCCAGGGCGGCTACTACACGCTTGCCACCTGGGTGCCCACCTACCTCAAGGAGGACCGCGGGCTGACCGTCGTCGGCACCGGCGGCTACCTCACGTTCCTCATCACCGGCGCCTTCCTCGGATATCTGACGGGCGGCTATCTGACGGACAAACTTGGACGAAAGCGCAACATCACGCTGTTCGCGTTCCTGTCCGCCGCGTGCATCGCCGCCTACACCAACATCCCGGACGGCGCCAACGGCCTTCTCCTGGTGCTCGGTTTCCCGCTGGGCTTCTGCATGTCGGCGATCTTCAGCGGCTTCGGTTCCTTCCTGAGCGAGCTGTACCCGGCCGCCGTGCGCGGCACCGGACAGGGCTTCACGTACAACACCGGCCGCGCGGTGGGCGCCGTCTTCCCCACGACCG
Organism: Streptomyces aureocirculatus; assembly: GCF_000720475.1. Taxonomy (GTDB): domain Bacteria; phylum Actinomycetota; class Actinomycetes; order Streptomycetales; family Streptomycetaceae; genus Streptomyces; species Streptomyces aureocirculatus. The sequence goes on along the minus strand of NZ_JOAP01000005.1, from coordinate 460,371 downwards.
TCGGCTTCCTCGCGGACAGTTGGGGTGTGGGCGGTGCCCTGATCTTCGGCGCGTTCGGCTACGCACTGGCCGTGATCGCCCTGTTCGGGCTGCCCGAGACACGCGGGAGGGAACTGCTGTGAGCGCCGAGACCGCGTACGCCGGAGGCACCGGACGCCCCCGTGACGCCCGCGCGTCGCTGGGCCCGCAGGAGGCGCGCGCCGCGTTCCGCGCGGGCCGCAGCGGCCCGACCACCGGCTGGGCGCCGGGCCACACCCAGGCCAACCTGGTGTCCGTCCCCGCCGACTGGGCGTACGACATGCTCCTGTTCTGCCAGCGCAACCCGAAGCCGTGCCCGGTCCTCGACGTCACCGACGCGGGTTCCTGGACGACGCCGCTGGCCCCGGACGCCGATCTGCGCACGGATCTGCCGCGCTACCACGTGTGGGCGGACGGTGAGCTCGTCGACGAGCCGACCGACGTCCTCGCGCACTGGCGCGACGACCTGGTGTCGTTCCTCATCGGCTGCAGCTTCACCTTCGAGTGGGCCCTCTCGGCGGCCGGTGTGCCACTGCGCCACGTCGACCAGGGCCGCAACGTCGCCATGTACGTCACCGACCGCCGGTGCCGGGACGCGGGGCGCCTTCGCGGGCCCATGGTGGTGTCCATGCGCCCGGTGCCCCCCGGGGATCTGGCCGCGGCGATCCGGGAGACCTCGCTGCTGCCCGCGGTGCACGGCGCCCCAGTCCACTGCGGCGACCCGGCGGGCCTCGGCATCGCCGACCTGGCCGATCCGGACTTCGGCGATCCGGTGACGGCCGAGCCCGATGACATCCCGGTGTTCTGGGCGTGCGGGGTGACTCCGCAGGCCGCCGTCATGGCGTCACGGCCGCCGTTCGCGATCACGCACGCGCCGGGCCAGATGTTCATCACCGACGCCCGCGACGAGCAGTACCGCGTCGCCTGAACCGGCGGCGAGCAACACCGCTTCGCCCGAACCGGCGGCGGAGAACCCGATCCACAGGAGCGATACGTTCATGACCTGGGCCTCGATCGATCTCAACGCCGACCTGGGCGAGGGCTTCGGGCGCTGGCGGCTCACCGACGACGAGGCCCTGCTCTCCGTCGTCACCAGCGCCAATGTGGCCTGCGGCTTCCACGCGGGCGACGCGGCGACGATGCGGCGCGTGTGCGCGCGGGCCGCGGAGCGCGGAGTACGGATCGGCGCCCAGGTGTCGTACCGCGACCTGGCGGGCTTCGGCCGGCGCGCGATGGACGTGCCGGCCGCCGAACTCGCCGCCGAGGTGGCCTACCAGATCGGTGCCCTGGAGGTGTTCGCGCGGGCGGCCGGTGCGGCGGTGGCGTACGTGAAACCGCACGGCGCGCTGTACAACCGCGTGGTCCACGACGGGGAGCAGGCGGGCGCCGTCGTGGCGGGGGTACTGCTCGCCGATGCGGGGCTGCCTGTACTCGGCCTGCCCGGATCGCGGCTCCTTGAGGCCGCGGAGAGTGCCGGACTCCCGGTGGTGACCGAGGCGTTCGCGGACCGGGCGTACACCGACGAGGGAACGCTGGTGCCGCGCGGCACCGACGGCGCCGTGCTCACGGCGGCGGACACGGTCGTCGAACGATCCGTCGGGCTCGCCACGTCCGGCACGGTCCTCGCGCACAGCGGGCGGCGGATCTCCGTCCGGGCGCGCTCGCTGTGCCTGCACGGCGACACTCCGGGGGCGGTGGGGCTCGCCCGCCAGGTCCGGTCGCGCCTGGAGGCGGCGGGCGTACGGGTGGAGGCCTTCGCGTGAGGGTCCTGCCCATGGGCGAGCGGGCGCTGCTCGTCGAAGTGGCCGACGGCACCGCCGCGGCGGCCCTGCACGCCGAGCTGCTGCGGCGCCGCGCGGCGGGGGATCTCCAGGTACGCGAGATCGTGCCCGCCGCGCGCACGGTGCTGCTCGACGGGCTCACCGGCCACGACGAGGCGCGTCGGCTCGCCGCCCGCCTGCCCTCCTGGGAGATCCCGCCGCTGTCCGCGCGCGCGGAGGACGTCCTGGAGCTCCCGGTGCGCTACGACGGCCCCGACTTGGCGGATGTGGCGGCGCTGTGGGGCGTGCCCGTGCCGGAGGTGGCGCGGATCCACTCGGCGGCCGAATTCCGCGTCGCCTTCTGCGGGTTCGCCCCGGGGTTCGGCTATCTGACCGGCCTCGGAGGCGTGCCCGAGGTGCCGCGCCGGGCGACTCCGCGGACGGCGGTGCCCGCGGGTTCCGTCGGCCTCGCCGGGCCCTACACCGGCGTGTATCCGCGCGCCTCGCCCGGCGGCTGGCAGCTCATCGGCACCACGGAGGCCGTCCTGTGGGACCACGCGCGCGTACCGGCGGCGCTGCTCACTCCGGGCACACGGGTCCGCTTCGTCCCGGAGGCCCGATGACCGACCGGGCCTTCGCGGTCGTACGGGCCGGTGCGCTCACCACCGTGCAGGACGGAGGGCGGCCAGGACACGCCCACCTCGGGGTGCCCCGCTCGGGCGCCCTCGACCGGCCGGCCGCCGCCCTGGTGAACCGCCTCGTCGGCAATGCGTCCGGCGCCGCGGTCCTGGAGACCACCCTCAACGGCTGTGCGCTGCGCCCCCGTTGCGCGGTCACGGCCGCCGTGGGCGGAGCGCCCTGTGCGGTGACGGTGGACGGGCGTGCGGTGGCCTGGGGCACGCCCGTGCGGGTGCCCGCGGGCGCGCTCCTGGAGGTGGGACCCGCCGTCTACGGAGTACGCAGTTACCTCGCCCTCGGCGGTGGCGTGGCCGTCGAACCGGTCCTCGGCAGTCGCGCCACCGACCTGCTCTCCGGGCTCGGTCCGCCGCCGCTCACGGACGGCGCGGTCCTTCCGCTGGGCGTCGCGCCCCTCGGCCACGCGCGCGTGGACACCGTTCCGCAGCCCGGGCCCCCGAGTGAGCTGATCCTCCGTACGACGCCGGGGCCGCGCGCCGACTGGTTCACCACCGCGGCACTGCGCACGCTCCTCACGCGCCCGTACCGCGTGTCGTCCGCCAGCAACCGCATCGGCCTGCGCACCGAGGGCCCCCCGCTGGAGCGCGCGACGACCGGTGAACTGCCCAGCGAGGGCATGGTCCTCGGCGCCGTCCAGGTCCCCCCGGACGGCAACCCCGTGGTCTTCCTGGCCGACCACCCGACCACGGGCGGCTACCCGGTGGTGGGCGTCGTCGGCGAACAGGACCTCACGGCCGCGGCACAGGCGGTGCCGGGGACTGTGGTGCGGTTCGTGGGGGCGGGGGTCTGGTCGGGGGCGTGACCGGACGGGGCATGACCGTACAGCGGACCGCTCCCGTCCGGCGCCCCGACGGTCGCAGCGGGGACCGGTCCGTCGGACCCGGCCTCCACCTCGTGCGCGGCCAGGAACGCCCCCACGGCCGCGTCCCAGCCGAAGCACTCCGCACGGGCGCGTGCCCTCGCCCGTCGGGTGGGTTCCGGGCGCTCAAGGACCGCCCGTACCGCGTGGGCGAAGGTACGAGGAGTGTCGGCGGCCGCCGCGCCCGCGCCGCCCACGATCTCCGGCAGCGCGGACGACGCGCTGGCCACCACCGGTGTCCCGCACGCGAGGGCTTCGAGTGCCGCGAGTCCGAAGGTCTCGCAGGGCCCCGGCGCCAGGCACACGTCCGCCGTGGCCTGGAGCACGCCGAGCGCGGCGCGGTCGGCGACATGGCCGAGGAACGTCACGGGCAGGCGCCGCTCACGCGCCCGCTGTTCGAGCCGGGCCCGCAGCGGCCCGTCGCCCGCGACGACGAGCACCGCGGGTACCCCGCGCCCGCGCAGCGTCTCCAGCGTGTCGAGCGCCGTACCTGGCCGCTTCTCCACGGAGAGCCGTGAACACAGGAGGAGCAGTACGTCGTCCACGCGCGCGTAGCGCTCGCGTGTCCGCAGGTCCCACAGGCCCGGGTGGCGGTCGGCCAGATCCACGCCCAGGGGGGCGCGTACGACATTGCCCGCGCCGATGCGTACGAACTCACGCTCCGCCCATGCCGTCGTGCACACCACGCGCGCGTAGGCGTGCGCGGAGCGGGAGTTGAGCGCGTCGGCGGCACGGCGGGCCAGGCGCGGCGGCAGCCCCCAGGTGCGCATGACCGCGTCCGCCGCCTCGTGGGAGACCATCACGGCCGGGACCCGCGCGCGGCGCGCCCACTCCCCTGTCCAGCGCAGGGTGGTGCGGTCGGACACTTCGAGCCGGTCGGGGGCGAGGCGTTCCAGGAGCCGGGTCACCCGGCGCCGGTCGGCGAGGACGCGGTAGCCGCCCATACCGGGGAGCACGGGTCCGGGCAGGGTGATGACGCGTCCCTGCTCGGTGTCGGCCACCCCGGCCCGCTCACCGGGTACGACGAGCACCGGCTCGTGCCCGGCGGCCAGGTAGCCGCGCCCCAGTTCCCGCAGCGCGGTGCGGAGTCCGCCCGAGGAGGGCGTGACGAAGTTGGCGAGGCGCACGATCCGCAGCGGGCCCGTGTGCCGCACGGGCCGTACGAGGCCTGTGTTCCGCACGGGCCGCACGGGTACGGGCCGCACGGGTACGGGCCGCACGGGTACGGGCCGCACGGTCCGTACCGCCGCGCCCGACCGATTCGTGCCGAGCCCCGCGGCCGCACCAGCACCGGGAGCCGGACCGCCACCGAAAACCGAACCAGCACCAGCACCAGCACCAGCACCAAGGGTCCCGTCCATACCGACACTCCCGCTCACGCCGCCACCGCCGTCCGCTCGGCGAGCACGTCTTCGTAGTGCCCGATCAACTGATCCCCCACGGCGTCCCACGTCCGCGCCTGGACGGCGGCCCGGCCCGCGGCGCCGTACGCGGCCCGCAGGCGGGGGTCGGCGGCCATGGACCAGACGGCGTCGCGTACGGCGTCGGCGTCGCCGGGTGTGACGAGGCTGCCGGTGCGGCCGGGGACCACCAGGTCGAGGGGGCCGCCCACGGCGGGCGCTATCACGGGCACGCCGCTGGCCATGGCTTCCTGCACGGTCTGGCAGAAGGTCTCCAGGGGCCCGGTGTGCACGAAGACGTCGAGCGAGGCGAAGATGCGGGACAGTTCGTCGCCGGTGCGGCGCCCGAGCAGCGTCGCCTCCGGCAGGGCCGTACGCAGGGCGCCCGCGCTCGGCCCGTCGCCGACGACCACGACGCGTACGCCGTCGAGGCCGCACACCCCGGCCAGGAGCTCGATGTGCTTCTCGGGGGCGAGCCTGCCGACATAGCCGACGATCAGTTCGCCGTCAGGGGCGAGTGCGTGCCGCAGTGCCGGGTCCCGTGCCTCGGGCCGGAAGCGCCCCGTGTCCACGCCGCGCGGCCACAGCCGTACCCGCGGCACGCCGTGGGCGACCAGGTCGGTGAGGGCCGCGGTGGACGGCGCGAGGGTGCGGTCCGCGGCGGCGTGCACCGCGCGGATGCGCCGCCACGCGGCGGCCTCGCCCATGCCCATGTACGTGCGCGCGTAGCCGCCGAGGTCGGTCTGGTAGACGGCGACGGTGGGGAGGTCCTTGCGCGCGGCGGCGGCCATCCCGCGCACGCCGAGGACGAACGGGCTGGCGAGATGGACGAGGTCCGCCCGGTGCGCACTCAGCGCCGAGGCCAGACGGCGGCTCGGCAGCGCGACCCTGACCTGCGGGTATCCGGGGAGGGGCAGGGAGGGGACGCGGACGACGGGGCACGGGGAGAGGAGGTCCGCGTCGACCGCGGCAGCGGTGGCGGGGGCGACGACGAGGGGTTCGTGACCGCGGGCGAGGAGCTGCCGCGCGGTCTGTAGGGCGCAGTGCGACACGCCGTTGATGTCCGGCGGGAAGGATTCGGTGACGATGACGACACGCATACGGGTGTTGTCGTCCGACGGGGCGTGCCCACGTCAACGTGGATCTTTCCGGACGAGGAACGTCCCATGAGCGTTCCGCTCCGCGGGACCGGCGACCCCGGCCGACCCCGGCCGACACGGCCGCCCCCCGGCCGACTCCGGCCGACACGACCCACCCCCGGCCGACTCCGGCCGACACGACCCACCCTCGGCCGACACGACCGACGCGGCCGACCCCGCGGCGCGGACACCCGTGACCCGCGCCGCAGGAGACGTACTCACACAGCAGGCGCGTCCGGACCGATCCGGCCGCGTACCGCCGACTGCACGTCGTCCTCCTCGGCGGGATCCGCGGCGAGCCGCCTCAGGCGGTTCACGACGCGGGCGTCACCGGTCTCGGCGTGCCGGGCGGCGACTTCGCGGGTGGACTCCTCGCAGTCCCACAGACACTCGACGGCGAACCCCGCGGCGAACGAGGGATCGGTCGCGGCCAGCGCCCGGGCGGCGCGGCCCCGGAGATGGGAGGAGGCGGTCTCGCGGTAGACGTGGCGCAGGACGGGCGCCGCGCAGCCGATGCCGAGGCGGCCCGTGCCGTCGACGAGCGGCCACAGGGTCGGCGCGTCGGGGCCTTCGCCGCGCACTTCTTCCCGTAGCGCGGCGAGCACGAGCCTGCTGTCCTGGGCACCGCCGCGGCAGGCGAGCAGGCGTCCGGCGGCGGCGCCGAGCGCGTCGGGGCGGCCCGCCCACCGCCGGGCCCGCTCGACGGCGGCGACGGACCGCATCCGCTCGAACGTCTCGGCCGCGATGTCGACGACGACCCGTGAGGGGCTCTGTGCCGCTTCCTCGATGAGGTTCAACACGTCGGGATCGTGCACGTCGGACAGGTAGCGCAAGGCCGTGCCGCGCGCCCCGTCCGTGCCGTACCGCGCCGCGTCCAGTATCTCCGCGCGGTCATCGGGTCCGGCGACGGCGGAGAGGCAGCGGGCGGCCGGCACATGCAGTGCGGCACCCCGCTCAAGGCCTTCCTGTGCCCAGGCGAGCACGGCCTGGACGCTCCAGCCGGGGCGTGGCCCCGCGGGGGCGAGCTGCCGCTGCCAGCGGTCGAAGGAGCCCCGTTCGGCGGCGGCGCGCACGCGGGCGCCGATCCCGGGGCGCGGATCCTCCGCCCACAGGCGCCAGGGCCTGGGTTCGAAGGCGTCGCGGACGGCGGCGGTCAGCTCGGCCTCGCCCTCCGCGTCGGTGGGGAACCTGGCGAGCACGGGCGCCGCGAGGGCGCGCAGCCCGGCGTCGTCGTCGCGCAGGGCCAGTTCGTCGAGCGCCCAGGCCCAGTTCGCGCCGTGCTCGGCGTACCTGCGCAGCAGGTGCAGGGCGTCCGTCCTGTCGTACGAGGCGAGGTGGCCGAGCACGGACAGCGCGAGCCCCGTACGGGTGTCGTCGGGGTCGTGCGCGTCGTCGGGGTCGAAGAGATGGCGCTCGATGGCGCCGAGCTCGCCGTTCAGGTCGAGGTAGAGCCGCGCGTAGTACAGGGAGCGGTTCTCCACCTGCCAGTCGTGCCGCGGATCGTGCAGCACGCAGTGGTCGAGGGCGGAGAGCGCCTCCGTCCGCGGTGCGGTGAGCGCGTGCAGCGTGCCGTCGCCGCGGCCTCGCTGCAGCAGGCCGAGCAGCGTACCGCTGGGCGCTATGACCGGTTCGAACATGGGAAACAGCCTCACATCAAGCGTCGACGCAACCGGGGAATCCGCACTACCTGGCCGTGCGCCAACACGTCGGGCCGCCCGCCGTCTCTTGCTTGCTGTAGACCATCTTCCTCTGCCTCTCGTCGGTGACCCGGGAGGGCCCCGGACGGGGAGTCCGGGGCCGGGCCGCTCACGGTCCGCGCGCTGCGGCAAGAACTGCCCCGACGTCGCGTCCGTGAATCACGTCGTCATGATGACCCAGCGGTTCAGCCCGCCGCGACCACATTTCCGGCGCCCCCGTCCCGCCAGGTCGCGTACCCCGCTCAGCCGGCCCCGAACAGGGCGAGCAGCTCCGCCTTGCCGAACATGCGCGCGGTGTCGATCGCCGACGGCGTTCCGGCGGCCGGATCGGCGCCGCCGTCGAGCAGCGCGCGGACCACGTCGTCGGAACCCTTGAAGACGGCGCCCGCGAGCGGCGTCTGCCCCTTGTCGTTGGCGCGGTCGGCGTCCGCGCCCCGCTCCACCAGGGCCCGTACGGCGTCCGCGTGACCGTGGTAGGCGGCCAGCATCAGGAGCGAGTCGCCGTTGTCGTTGGTGAGGTTGACGGGCACGCCCGCGTCCACATAGCCGACGAGTGCGTCGGCGTCGCCCGCGCGCGCCAGATCGAAGATCTTGCCCGCCAGCTCCACGACCTCGGGGTCGAGGGCTTCGCTCATGGTGATGACCGCCTTTCGCGCTCGGTGTGACTCGACGTGTGCCCGACCTGTCACTCGACGTGTGCCCGACGTGTGACCCGTCCGGCGGGTTGCGTGTGACGCGTCTGACGCATCCCCCGGCCGCGCAGCCTCGCGGGCTGCTCAGGCCCCGCAGCCGTACGAGTGAATCGACAGGGTACTGCCCGTCGCGGCACATGGCCGACCGTGCTCACGGCAAAGATCACGTCGGGGGACGGACACCCGCCTCGAAACTGCCCCGTACGCGCACGGCCGGCCCAGTAGGCCATGCCATTCGGGTGAAATAAGGGAAATTTACCCCAATTGCAGCCTTTATCGTATGGATACATGCTGTGAGCCTGGAAGAACTCATGGTGACCGTCCCCCTCGATCAGGAGAACTCTCATGGTCCTGTCCATTTCCGGCGTCGTCCTGCTCGGCATCATCGTCTTCCTCTTCTTCCGCAAGGACGGACTCAAGGCGTCCCACGCCCTGGTCTGCGCCCTTTTCGGGTTCTTCCTGGCAGGCACCGCCATCGCACCGAGCATCAAGGCGGGCAGCGCGAGCCTCGCCAGCCTGCTCGGCGGCATCAAGTTCTGACGGCTTCGCCCCGCACCCCACCCCCCAGGAGACCGACGTGGCCCGGCGCCCTCTCCCCCGCATCCTGAGCAACGGCAGCGACCGGATCGCCCGGGGCCGGGACCACCTCGCGCGCGGTCGCGAGCTGGCCCGGTCGGCCGCCGACGGCGCCACCGACGTCCTCCACCCGCTGATCACGATCGCCCGCGGGCTGCGCCGCCTCGCAGGAGCCGGGCGGCGCAAGTGGACCGGGACCCCCAAGGACCGGCGTGGCCCCCTGCTGTTCCTGGTGGCGTCCGTGTTCCTGGTGGTGGTTCTGATGCCGTACGGTCCGCTGCTCGCCGCCGTCTGCCTGATGGGGGCGGCCGCCTGGACGGGCCGCGAACGCGCCGAGCCTGCCCCCTGTGGCCCGGACGACGCGCAGACCCAGCGGCTGCAGTCGCTGTACGAGGCGCTCGTGCCGTACTTCTCCGTCCCCGAGGACCCGAGTCCGCTGTTCGCCCACGGCGGCGAGTGGGACAAGGCCTTCACGGCGTACGAGTTCGACGACGACGGCCGTGTCTCACGCCTGGAGGTGCGCTATCCCGCGTACTTCACCGACGGCGAGGCCGACGCGCGGGCGCGGATCGAGCAGGTCCTGCACGCCAAGTCGGGGCGGGGCCGCGAGTACCACTTCGCCTGGGACGAGGAGGGCAACACCCTCACCGTGACGGTGCTGCCGCCGCTGCCCACCGACATCGCCGCGCAGCGCTTCGTCACCGCGCCCGGTGAGACCGTGCTCGGCTTCACCGACCCGAGCGGTGTGCAGCGCACCCTGCCCGTGACCGACGGCGACACCCAGCGCGACGTGCCGCCCGTCGTGTGGCGCACCGGCAGCCGTTCCACCGAGCCGCACCTGCTGGTCCTCGGGCAGCCCGGCAGCGGCACCACGAGCCTGCTGCGCTCCATCACCCTGCAGGCCCTCCAGTACGGCGACGTCGTCGTCATCGAGGGCAGCGGCACCGCCGACTACGCGTGTCTGGCCGGGCGTGACGGCGTGCTCGCCGTCGAGTGCGGTCTCGCCGGGGCGCTCGCCGGGCTTGAGTGGGCGGCGCACGAGACCGAGCGGCGGCTCATCGCGGTGAACCGTGCCCGGCAGGCCGGTCATCCGCCGCCCGAGGACATCAGGCGGCCGCTGTGGATCGTCCTCGACCGGCCCAGCGCCCTGGGCCACCTGGCCGCGGCCGACGGCCGGCAGGACCCGCAGGCGCTGCTTCAGGTGCCGCTGCGGCACGGGCGTGCGGCGGGTGTCACCGTCGTCGTGGCCGATCAGCTCGACTGCATGGACGCGCTCAGCGACGCCGTGCACCGGCACACCCGCGCGCGCGTGGTGCTCGGGCCCGCCACGCTCGGCCAGGTCCAGGCCGTGCTGGGGGCGCCTCCCCACACCACCCCCGCGGTGGACATGCCCGCGGGGCGTGGCTACGCCCGTCTCGGTACCGGTCCAGTGCACCGCCTCCAGGTTCCCGCTACTCCCGATCCGTACGACGACGCCACCAGTGACGCCCATCGGCGTGCCGTCCTCGAACTGCTTCCCGGCCGTGCCGCCTCGGCGGATCCGGCCCTGACGCCGGCGGCGGTTGCCGAGGGGTGAGTGGCGGCTCGGCCCTCGCGGGGCGCCCCAGGCCCGCCCCTTCCCGAACCAGGGGCGCTGCGCCCCCTGGACCCCCGCTTTATCGGCGCTCCGCGCCTCGTCCTCAAGCGCCGGACGGGCTGAAGTCGCGCTGGCGCGCTCGTCCTCAAGCGCCGGACGGGCTGAAGTCGCGCTCCGCGCTCGTCCTCAAACGCCGGACAGGCTAGAAGATCCTCGCCACACGGAGAACGTGAAGACCCTCGCCGCACCCGAGAACCTGGAGACCCTCGCCGCACCAGAGAACCTGAAGACCCTCGCCGCACCCAAGAACCTGGAGACTCACTCGCCAGAACCTGGAGACTCGCTCGCCGCACCCGAGAACGTTGCCGCACCGGCGAAAATCCAAGCCTGTCCGGCGATTGAGGACGAGCGCGCCAGCGCGATGGAAGGGTGGGCGGGTGGGAGAAGACCTCACGCCACGAACGTGTGCGGCCCCTCCGCCCCGGAGCTGCCCCCCGTGCCCGACTCCACGAGGCGAGCCGCCGCGGCAAGACGGGCGGCCGCCTCGTCCGCCACCGCGCCGCCGACGGTGAAGGGGAGGCGTACATAGCCCTCGAAGGCACCGTCCACGCCGAAGCGGGGACCGGAGGGCACGCGTACGCCCACGCGTTCGCCGACCTCGGCCAGGCGGGAGCCGGAGAGGCCGCCGGTGCGGACCCACAGGGTGAGGCCGCCGCGCGGGACATCGAACTCCCAGCCGGGCAGCTCCCGGCGCACCGCGGCGACGAGGGCGTCACGGTTGCCGCGGGCCTGCTCCCTGCGCACGTCCACCGCCTGCTGCCAACCGCCGGTGCTGAGCAGCCAGTTCAGGGCCAACTGCTCAAGGACGGGGGTGCCGAGGTCGGCGTACGCGCGGGCCGCCACCAGGCTGCGGATGACGTCGGGCGCGGCCCGCACCCAGCCGATGCGCATACCGGCCCAGAACGCCTTGCTCGCCGAGCCGACGGTGATGACGGTGGATCCCGCGGGGTCGAACCCGCAGACGGGGCGCGGCATCTCCAGGCCCTCGTCGAGGCGGAGTTCGCTCATCGTCTCGTCGACGACGAGGACCGTGCCCGCGTGCCGGGCCGCGTCGACCAGACGGCGGCGCTGGTCGTCGTCGGCGAGCGCGCCTGTGGGGTTGTGGAAGTCGGCGACGACGTACGCGAGGCGCGGCGCCGCGTCGCGCAGGACCTGGCGCCAGCGGTCCATGTCCCAGCCGCCGAGGCCCTCGGCCATCGCCACGGGCACCAGGCGCGCGCCCGCCTCCCGCATGAGCTGGAGGATGTTGGCGTACGACGGGGACTCCACCGCGATGCGCTCGCCGCGGCCCGCGAAGAGGTGGCAGATCGCGTCGATGGCCCCCATCGCACCGGTGGTGACCATGATCTGTTCCGGCATGGTCGGTATCCCGCGCGCGGTGTAGCGCTCCGCGAGCATGGCGCGCAGCGCGGGCAGCCCCGCCGGGTAGTCGCCGTGGGTGTGGGCGTAGGGCGGGAGTTCCTCGAGGGCGCCCTGGACGGAGCGGGTGAGCCAGGGTTCGGGTGCGGGCAGGGCCGCGCAGCCGAGGTCGATCATCGAGCCCAGCGCTTCGGGAGGCAGCGGTTCGAGGCCGCGCGCGGGCAGCGGGTTCCCCGCCGGTACGGCGGTCCAGCTACCCGCTCCCCTGCGGGATTCCAGGAACCCTTCGGTGCGCAGCGCCTCGTACGCCGCCGCGACCGTGGTCCGGCTCACGGCGAGCGCCACGGCGAGCTCGCGCTCGGCGGGCAGCCGGGCGGCCACGGGAACGCGCCCCTCCAGGACCAGGAGGCGGATACCGTCGGCGAGGGCGCGGTAGGCGGGCGGGCGGCGGGTGCCCGCGCCCGCGGGACGCGCCTGCTGGGAAGCGAGCAGCCGGGCGAGCTGGGTCGAACCCACCGCTGATGTCCACTGAGCCATGATCTCAGTCCACCTTCATCGAATTGACCATGGTTGGCGCCTTGCACCACGCCACAGAGTGTCACGAGTCAGGCCACTACCACCACGGGGGCTTCTTTTGTCCAGGACGACGACTCCAGACCGGTCCGCTCCGCGGCACCTCTCCCGCCGCCTCATCCAGCTTTACGCCGGTCTCGCCCTGTTCGGCGCGAGCTCCGCGCTCCTGGTCCGTTCGGGCCTCGGCGTGGAGCCGTGGAACGTGCTGCACCAGGGCCTGGCGGAGCGGACCGGGATGTCGATCGGTGTCGTGTCGATCTTCGTGGGCGCAGCGGTACTGCTCCTGTGGATACCCCTGCGGCAGCGCCCGGGCCTCGGCACGGTGTCGAACGTCTTCGTCGTCGGCCTGGCGATGGACGGCACGCTCGCCCTGGTGCCCGACGCGCACGGTCTCGGCGTCCGCATCCCGCTGGTGGTCGCCGGCATCGTGCTCAACGGCGTGGCGACCGGCCTCTACATAGCGGCCCGGTTCGGCCCCGGGCCCCGCGACGGCCTGATGACGGGCCTGCACGCCCGCACCGGCCGCTCCATCCGCCTCATGCGCACCATGGTGGAGGTGGCGGTCGTCGTCACCGGCTTCCTGCTCGGCGGCACCCTTGGCGTGGGCACCGTCGCGTACGCCCTGAGCATCGGCCCGCTCGCCCAGTTCTTCCTGCGCCTCTTCGCCGTGCCCGCTCCGTCCGCGAGCCGTACGGTGGCCACCGGCGAGCCGTCGGAGCAGGCAATACTGCAACGGTGACCCCGCGCGTACGCCACCCCTACCTCGACCACCCGGGCCCCCTGGCCTTCGCCCACCGCGGCGGCGCGGCCGACGGCCTGGAGAACACCGTGACCGCCTTCCGGCGTGCCGTGGACGCGGGCTACCGCTACCTCGAGACGGATGTGCACGCCACGTCGGACGGCAGGCTGGCCGCCTTCCACGACGCGACGCTCGACCGGGTCACGGACGCCGCCGGGCGGATCGCGGACCTGCCCTGGAGCGAGGTGAGCCGGGCAAGGGTCGCGGGCAGCGAACCGGTGCCCCTCTTCGAAGACCTGCTCCAGGAGTTCCCCGGCGTCCGCTGGAACGTGGACGTCAAGGCGGAACCCGCCCTGCTGCCGCTCCTGGACCTCCTGGAACGCACCCGCGCCTGGGACCGGGTCTGCGTCGGCTCGTTCTCGGAGGCACGCGTGGCCCGCGCCCAGCGCCTCGCGGGGCCGCAGCTCGCCACGTCCTTCGGTACGCGCGGCGTCCTCGGCCTTCGGCTGCGCTCCCTGGGGGTGCCCGCCACCCCCAGGATCTCGGCGGTGTGCGCCCAGGTGCCGGAGGCGCAGTCGGGCGTCCGGGTCGTCGACCACCGCTTCGTGCGCACCGCCCACGCGCGCGGGCTCCAGGTCCACGTGTGGACGATCAACGACGCCGACCGTATGCACGCCCTGCTCGACCTGGGCGTCGACGGCATCATGACGGACCGCATCGAGACGCTGCGCGACGTACTGAAGGACCGCGGAACCTGGGTCTGACCGGGACGCGAAGGGCGTGCGGCGCGCGACGCGGGGACACCCGATTGTCGACCGGATTTAGCTTCTGGCGGCGAAGGCCGGTAGTGTACGCGTTTGGCCTGCCAGGCGGACCGTTACTGCGCACTGAGGAATCAGAGACGCTGGGTGACATCTGCTGCCAGATGTGACAAAGCGGGCGCTGGTGGGTACAACAAGGGGCGGCATACGACGGCGACGCATGACCCTGAACGGGAATCTTTACCGCCGACCGGACGTTGACCGGATGACGACGACAGCGACACCTGTCCTGTGGGCGACAAGCCCGGGAGGCACGATTCATGAGTGAGCGAGCTCTTCGCGGCACGCGCCTCGTGGTGACCAGCTACGAGACCGACCGCGGCATCGACCTGGCCCCGCGCCAGGCCGTGGAGTACGCATGCCAGAACGGACATCGTTTCGAGATGCCGTTCTCGGTGGAGGCGGAGATCCCGCCGGAGTGGGAGTGCAAGGTCTGCGGGGCCCAAGCACTTCTCGTGGACGGCGACGGACCTGAGGAGAAGAAGGGCAAGCCCGCGCGTACGCACTGGGACATGCTCATGGAGCGCCGCACGCGTGAGGAACTCGAAGAGGTCCTCGAAGAGCGCTTGGCGGTTCTCCGGTCCGGTGCGATGAACATTGCGGTGCATCCGCGCGACAGCCGCAAGTCAGCGTAAGCGCGCTGGACCGCGGAGCGGAGACACGACGAGGGCGGGCCCACTGCTTGTGCAGTGGGCCCGCCCTCGTCGTGTTCGTCTGCCGCCGCGGCGCGCCCTCGCTCTGCCGTTTGTCGCGCTGCGCGCTCGTCCTCAAACGCCGGACGGGCCATATAGGTGCCGCTGATCGGCCTCAGCGGGGAAGCTGTGGGTCGTCCGGGGTCCGGCCCGGTGCCGACCCCGGGCCCGGGGGCTGGTCCTCGCGGATGACCTCGCCCTGGACGACCTTGCCGTCGGGGTGCCGCATCCGGGCCTGCTGAAAAGCACCCCCGAGGCCCCCGGGAGAGGCCGCCGCGGCCTCCCGCACCCTGCGCTCGAAAGCCTGCTCGGCACGGCGGCTGAGGACCTTCTGGAGCGGCGGCACTAGCAGGAGCAGCCCGAGCGCGTCCGAGATGAGGCCGGGCAGGATCAGGAGCAGCCCGCCGAGCATGGTCCACGCGCCACCACCGCCGGAGTCGGCGGCGGGCGCATCCCCGCTCTGCTGCTGCCGCAGGGACTCGCTCAGGTTCTTGAAGGCGCGGCGTCCGGCCCGCTTGATGACCAGGGAACCGAGCACCAGGCCCGCCACCAGGAGCAGGAACACGGTCAGTCCGCCGGCGGCGCCCGCCACGACGGTCAGCAGCCAGATCTCCAGGACCAGCCACGCGACCAGGCCGAGCGGCAGGAACCTGAGGACCCGCGAGCGCCGGGGCCGGACGGGCTGAGTAGGAGGCGGTGCGCCAGTCGTCATGCTCCCAGTGTGCCTGGCCCCGCCTCAGACCTGCGTAAGAGGGTGATCATTACCGGGGGCCGGACGGCGGTCTGTCCTGCCGGGCGTCGGTCGACGACTTGCCGCCGAGGACCTTGCCGACCCGCTCCCGCACACCCCACGCGGTGACCCGCCACAGCGCCTCGGCGACGATGTCGCGGCTCATCTTGCTGTCGCCGAGCTCCCGCTCCACGAAGGTGATGGGCACCTCCACGACGTGGTAGCCCGCCTTGATCGCGCGGCGTGCCAGGTCGACCTGGAAGCAGTAGCCCTGGGACGCAACGTCGGCGAGGCCGAGCCCTTCCAGGGTCTCGCGGCGGAAGGCGCGGTAGCCGCCGGTGACGTCGCGCACCGGCACGTCGAGCAGCAGCCGCGAGTAGGTGGAGCCGCCGCGCGAGAGGAACTCGCGGGACTTGGGCCAGTTCACGACTCGCCCGCCGGGCACCCAGCGCGACCCGAGCACCAGGTCGGCGCCCTTGAGGGCGGTGAGCAGACGGGGCAGTTCCTCGGGCTGGTGGGAGCCGTCGGCGTCCATCTCGACCAGGACGCCGTAGCCGTGCTCGAGGCCCCAGGAGAAGCCCGCGAGGTAGGCGGCGCCGAGGCCTTCCTTGCCCTTGCGGTGCAGTACGTGGACGTGCTCGTCCTCGGCCGCGAGCTCGTCGGCGATCTTGCCGGTGCCGTCGGGGCTGTTGTCGTCGGCGACGAGGACGTGCGCCTCGGGCACGGCGGTGCGCACCCGGCCGACGATCGCCTGGATGTTCTCCGCCTCGTCGTAGGTCGGGATGATCACCAAGGCCTGGCCGAGCGGGCCGAACTGCCGCCCCGCATCCGCTGCTTCGCTGATCCCGCCGCCGTTGCTCACTACTGCCCCTTCGTTCGTACGCAGGGGACCACCATAGTGGCCCGGGCCTGGGGTGTTGCGACGGCGCGGGATGAAGGAGCGATACGGAAGGACCATCGTGGAGGAGCGATCCTGCGGATCGGGCCCGGCGCCCTTCGGGCCGGCCTGGGACCCGCTGGCTGCGGATCGACCGAGAGCCGTTGTCTACTGAGCGTCCGGGCCCCACCCGGGTCGCACCTCCCCCGAGCTCCGGGGAGCAGGGGGGACGACCCCCTTCCGGCGGCTGCGTTCCCACGCCGAGGCGTCGAGGACGCTGGACCTGGCTCCCAGCGGCGGAGCGCGGGGTGGCGCACCGCCCGTGATCCAGCGGCGTTCGACGCTTGCGGGCAGGGTCGCCGGTCGGACGTCCTGTGGTGGACGCGGCCGAAACTACCCGTCGACGACGGCCGTCTGTCAATAGCCGTTTGACCTGCGGTGTTCGCGTAGATCAGCAGGTCAGTGGCGAGACGGCCGGGGTCGGGCGACGCGCCGTGTGGCCCCGTTCGGAGCCGCGCCGCACCGAGGACGTCACTCGTTGGGCCGTACGAATACCGTCCGACCGCCGACCACGGTCCGCAGGCAGACGGGCAGCTCGGAGCCCGGGGTGAGGTCGGGCAGGCCAGGGGTGCCGGAGCGCGGATCGGTGGACCAGCGGGCGACCCGGTCGTCGGGGGCCTGGACGACGAGTTCGCCGGTGCGCCACACGGCGTAGTCGGCCGGTGCGCCGGGCACCAGGACGCCCGCGTCGTCGCGGCCGACGGCCCGCCAGCCGCCGCGCGTGTGGGCGGTGAACGCGGCGCGTACGGACACCCGGTGCTCCGGCGTGCGGTGGAAGGCGGCCGCGCGGACGGTGCCCCAGGGGTCGAGCGGCGTGACGGGGCTGTCGGAGCCGAAGGCCAGCGGGACCCCGGCGCGCAGCAGGGCCGCGTACGGGTTGAGGGAGCGCGCGCGTTCGGCACCCAGGCGCTGGGCGTACATGCCCTCGTCGCCGCCCCACAGCGCGTCGAAGGCGGGCTGCACGGACGCGGTGAGGCCGAGTTCGGCGAACGCGGCGACGGTCTCGGGGGTGAGCATCTCGGCGTGCTCGACGCGGTGCCTCGCCGCACGGATCCGGGCGAGCCCCACCGTCTCGGCCGCCGCGCGCATGCCGTCGACGACGGCCGTCACGGCGGCGTCCCCGATGGCGTGGAAACCGGCCTGCATGCCCGCCTCCGCACAGGCCGTCACATGCGCCGCGACGTCGCCCGGGGACAGGTAGGAGTTCCCGCACAGGCCATCGGCAGCACACCCTGCCGTCCCGACGCCACCATGGGCGGCGCTCCCCGCCGTCCCCGTGTCGCCGTGGGCGGCACGCCCCGCCGTCCTCGCGCCACCGTCGGCGGCACGCCCCGCCGTCCCCGCGCCACCGTCCGCGTACCGCTCGCCGAGCCATGCCGTGTGCGAGCCGAGCGCCCCGTCCACGAAGAGGTCCCCGGCCGCGCCCGCCGCGCCCAACTCCCGGGCGCGGGCGACCCCTTCCGGCCCCTGTTCGGCCCAGTAGCCGACGACGCGCGGACCGGGCTCCGTCGCGGCGAGGGCGAGGAGCGCCGTGAAGTCCTCCTCGTCGGAGATGGTGGGGCCCCCGCACTCGTGCACCGATCCGATGCCGAGCGACACGGCGTGCCGGAGTGCGGCCTGCTGGGCCTCGCGCCGCTGCACGGGCGTCACGGCCGCGTGGGCGGCGGCACGGACGGCGTGGTGCGCGTCGGCCGTCAGGGGCGCGTCCGCGTGGAATCCGGCCTTCTCGGCGATTCCGGGTACGAGGTCGAGGAGCGCGGTGGTGGCGACGGCGGAGTGCACGTCGATGCGCGTCAGATAGAGCGGGCGGTCGCCGGTGGCCTCGTCGAGCTCCGCGCGCGTGGGCGGTCGGCCGCCGGGCCAGCGGGCGGCGTCCCAGCCGTGGCCGAGCAGCACACGGTCGTGCGGACGCGCGGCCGTATGTTCGCGTACGAGAACGAGCGCCTCGGCCAGGCTCCGGGCGCGCGAGAGGTCGAGCCCCGTGAGCGCGATACCGGTTGCCGTCGTGTGCACATGGGCATCGGTGAAGGCCGGAGTGACCAGGGCGCCTTCCAGGTCGACGGTTTCGTCGACGCCGTCGGCGAAGGCGTCGGCCGCACCCTCGGAACCGACCCAGGCGACATGCCCCCGCTCGACGACCATCGCGGTCGCGAAGGGGTCGGCGGGGCTGTGGACTTCTCCGCCGCGCAGCAGGACGGTGCGGTGCCCGCTCTCGGGCGTGGTGCGCTCGCTCATGGGGACCAGTCTCGCGCCTGGGGGCGCGCGGGGCGCCCGCGGGGTCCCCCGGCGTCCTGCCGGGTCAGATCCGCGGCGGCCGCGCCTCGTAGGGCGTGGAGAGGCAGACCGTGGTGTGCGTGGAGACACCGGCGAGCGTGCGCAGCCTCGCCAGCAGGTTCTCCAGTTCGTGCGGGGTCGCCACCCGCACCTTGAGCAGGTAGTTCTCCGCCCCCGCGACGCTGTGGCAGGCCTCGATCTCGGGGACTCCCGCGAGCCGCTCGGCGATGTCGTCGGGCGCGCTGGGGTCGAACGGCTTCACCGCGATGAACGCCGTGAGCGGCAGGCCGACGGCTTCGGGGTCGACGACCGCGGCATACCCACGGATCACCCCGCGCTGCTCGAGGCGGCGCACCCGCTGGTGCACCGCCGACGTCGACAGGCCCGTGGCCTTGCCCAGGTCGGTGTAGCTCATCCGCCCGTCCTTGACGAGCAACTGCACGATCTGTCGGTCCAGCTCCTCCATGCGCCGAACCTACAGGTCCCTTGATCCTCACCGATACCTGAGCGGCGCAAGCGGCACCGCCGTACCCTCGTGCCTCGGTCGAGAAGCGCACGACCGCGCCCGCGCGCCCCGGCGCCCACCACCGCGCGGAGCGGCACCTTCGTCCGGCATGTGACGAACGCCACAGGCCTGTGGCCGTGTCCATCGGGCAGGAGCGATTACCCCCAGGGCCGGACGGGAAGTGCTTGCTGTGGTCGAGGCCGCAGTGCCTGGTCGGCCCACCCGAGGGGGAGATTCCCATGCAGAACCTGAAGCACCCCGGTCGTTCCGCGCGCCGCAAGCAGCAGTCCGTCGAGCTCGAGCCCGTACCGGAGGGCGTCGAACAGACGGACATCACCGATGACGAGCCCGACGCGTACGACACCTTCGAGATGTACCGGGTGATCTGCCCGGACTGCGCTCAGCCCATCGCGCTCCTGGCGGACGAGGACGTCCTGCCCGAGCACGCGCTGTGCGCCACCCCGTGGAACCCGTTCGGACTCACCGTCTGTGCGGGCACCGGCCGCCCGGCGGCCGAGGCGGAGCCCGCTGACGAGTCCCTGGAGGCCCAGGAGCAGGACACCGCGCTGCTCCTGACACTCCCTCAGGGCCTGGACTGGCGCACACAGCCGTTCTCGCACGTGGGCGGCCCCGGCTCGCGCCCGATGCGCGTGCCCCGGCAGTCCGGCCGCGCGGCCGCCTGACACCCGGCGGCCGCCCTCACCCGAAGTCGCCCTGCACCATGGCCGCGAGCCGGTCGTGGTGCAGGATCAGGGTGTCCGGGTCCCGCTCCACGGTCACCTCACCGAAGTGCACCTGCCGGTAGGCGACCCGCAGCATGATGACGGCGTGCCGCAGCGCGGCGTACAGGGTGTAGAAGTCCATGTCACGGCGCAGGAAGTCCGGCAGGCCGGGCTGCCCGAAGCGCACGGTGAGGTCCTGGAAGAAGCGGTGCAGGAAGACAATCCAGCCGATGTCGACCTCGGGCGGGGCCAGGCACGCCATTTCCCAGTCGAGCACGGCGGCGGGTTCGAAGCCGTCGTAGACGACGTTCCCGATGCGGGCGTCGCCCCAATTGAGGACCGGTGCGCCCTCGTCGCGCGGCCACAGTTCGCCGAGTTTCGCGAAAGCGCTTTCGACGAGCGGTGACCGCGGCAGCCCGTCGACGACCCAGGCGTAGTACGCCCGTTGGAATGCGACGTGCCGCCGCAGCGCGCTGCCCTCGCCCGGGAGCGCGAGGAACCCGGCTTCGGCGGGCGGTACCTGGTCGTGCAGGTGCGCGATGACGCCGACCGTCGCCTCCTCCAGGTGCGCACGCTCCGCGTCGCTCGCCTCGTACAGCCAGTTGCCCTCGTACGCGTACGGCATGACGTCCGGCGGCACCCGCCCCGCGACCCGCTCCATGACGAAGAAGGGCGCGCCGAGCGGCCCCGGGTCCCGCTCCAGCCACAGCACGCGCGGCACCGGCACGTCGGAGCGCTCGGCGACCAGGCGCATGGTGCGGTGCTGGCGCGCCATGTCGTACACGGGAAAGACGGTGTACGCGTCCGGGTCCGCGGCGAGCCGCAACGCGCAGTGCCGCAGCGGCGGTTCGGGGTGCTCGATGTCGAAGAGCAGCGTCTCGCTGGACATGCCGTTCGACTCCGGCACGGACACGTCGACCGCCCTCGCGCCCGGCAGTTGGGCGTCGAGCCAGTCGGAGAGGCGACGGGCGACCTCCGCCGGGTCCCGGGTGGTCGTGCGCGGCGCCGGGCGGGGCTGCCGCGGGCGCGGGGGCCCCGTCGCCATGTCCGTACTCCTTCCCACTCCTCCCGGCTCCCGGCCAGGTGCTCAGGGGGCCACGGAGCCGAAGCCGGTGAAGCCGCTCGGGTCGTGGCGGCCGAACGTGCCGTGCTCGAAGATGCCGTGGCCGACACGGCCGTCCAGGGTGAAGCGGGCCGCGTGGTCGGTGACGCCGTACCCGGCGAGCGGGTGCGCCGACGGCTCCGCGAGGTCGTAGGTGCGCCGGTCCACCCAGCCGCGGCCCCGCCAGGTGCCGTGCTGCCAGTCGTCGGCGGGCGGATAGCCCGCGCCCACGGCGAGGGGCAGGGACGTCAGCAATTCGACGCCGAGATCCAGGGGCACGGCGTGCAGCGTATCGCCGGTGCGCAGGGTGGCGTACGCGTCGATGACGCCTGTGTTCGGACAGTCGCCCAGGCCGAGGATCAGCAGCGCCCGGCCCCGGTGGTCGAACAACTGGAAGATACAGCGGTCGTACGCGTTGCGGTCGCCCGTCGCCACGTGCCGCATCGACAGCGGCACCTGGTGTACGGGGTACTCGTCGAGCGGTACGGGACGATCGGAACGGTCAGGTGGCACGGCGCACCTCCACGCGCGCAGGGGAGTCGACGTCGTCCGGTGTGCGGCGGGCCCCGGCATGGAGGTGACGGTACGTCAGTCATCGTGCGGGAGCCAGCCGCTCGCCCGCCCGAATGCCACCGGTGGCGCCGGTACCTCGCGCCCGTGTGCGCCGCGCCCGGACGGGGCATGAACGCACGCACGATTCGACCCGATGGTGACCTGGCCGCGGCGCGGCCCGTTGGCCCGGCATGACCACCCCCACGCATGCTCCGGCCGGCCACCGCAGGCGCCCTCTGACCCCTGCGGGCGCGCCCGGCCCCAGCACCGCAGAATCGGTTCCTCACCGGTCTCAGTACACCCACTACACACAGCCGCCGCACTATTCACCACCGTCCCAGTACGCGCAGCCGACGTCCTCGGTCCCTCCCCCTCCGGCGCCCGTCCCGCAGCAGGACCCGCCCATCTACCGCGCCCTGCTGCGCCACTGGGCCGAGCGCGGGCGGACGCTGCCGGGGCACCACGACCCGGAGTGGGTCCGCCTCGCCGCGCCGACCGTCCGCAGCGGACAGTTCGGCGGGCAGTTCCCGCCCGGGTCTGGCGGGCAGTATCCGTCCAGGCCCGGGGGGCAGTTCCCTACGGGGTCCGGCAGGGAGTTCCCTACGGGGTCCGGCAGGGAGTTCCCTACGGGGTCCGGCAGGGAGGGCGGCTTCGGTTCGGGTCCGGGCGGGGGTTTCGGGCCGGGCCCCGACGGGGGTTTCGGGGCGGCGGGCGCGGACGCGCGGTTCGGCGTGCACGGGGGTTCCGCGTTCGGGTCGGGCGGGGACGGGGGTGGCCGGTACGGCGGGAACGGGGACGGCAGGGGTGGCCGGTACGGGACTGGCGGGGACACCCTGTTCGCAACCAGCGGGGACGCCGGGCCCGGGGCGGACGGGGACGGCCGGTACGGCGGGAACGGAGCCAGTTGGTACGGCACCACCGGAGACACCCGCCCCGGAGCAAGCGGGGACAGCCGGTACGGCGGAAGCGGAGACACTCGCCCCGGCGCCACCGGAGACGCCAGACCCGGCCCGGACCAGGAGCACCGGTTCGCACCGGACGGGGGCCGGGCATACGCACCGGACCGAGGCCAGGCCTTCGCACCGGACCACGGCCGAGCATTCACCCCTACCCGGGAGCAGGTCGTCACACCGGCCCGGGAGCAGGCCTTCGCGCCGGACCGCGGCCGAGCGTTCACCCCGGCCCAAGAGCAAGTCGTCACACCCGCCCGGGAGCAGGCCTACGCACCACCCCGGGAGCAAGTCGTCACACCCGCCCGGGAGCAGGCCTACGCACCACCCCGGGAGCGGACCCCCGGGCCAGGCCGGAGTCAGGCACCGTCCGGGCAGGATCTGAGCCAGGCGTTCGGGCAGGCCCGGGGGCAGGCGCCGCTCGGGCAGGCCCGGGACCGGACGCGCGGACAGGCCAGCGACCAGGCGTTCCGGCCGGTCCCCGCCACAACCGCCGCACCGGGTGCGACCCTCGCCTGGGTCACACCCCGCGCACCCGGCGCCGCGGACCCGCGCCTCAGCGTGTCTCGGGCCCCGCGAGATGGCGTGCGATGACCATGCGCTGAATCTGGTTCGTGCCCTCGACGATCTGGAGGACCTTGGCCTCGCGCATATAGCGCTCCACGGCGAAGTCGGCCGTGTAGCCGTAGCCGCCGAGCACCTGCACGGCGTCCGTGGTCACCTTCATCGCGGTGTCCGTGCACAGCAGCTTGGCCATCGCCGCCTGCTTGGAGAACGGCCTGCCCGCGTCCCGCAGCCGCGCGGCCGAGAGATACAGGGCCCGGCCCGCCTCGATCTGCGTCGCCATGTCCGCGAGCATGAAGCGCAGCCCCTGGAAGTCCGCGATGGGACGGCCGAACTGCCGCCGCTCCGTGGCGTACGTCAGCGCCTCGTCGAGTGCCGCCTGCGCCACCCCGATCGCGCACGCCGCGATGCCGAGCCGCCCCGAGTCGAGCGCCGAGAGCGCGATCGCGAAGCCCTGCCCCTCGTCGCCGATGCGCCGCGCGTCGGGCACCCGTACCCCGTCGAAGTGCAACTGGGCCGTGGGCGAGCCCTTCATGCCCATCTTCTTCTCCGGCGCCGCGGCCGTGAGCCCCTCGGCGTCACCGGGCACCAGGAAGGCCGTCACGCCGTGCGCGCCCTCGCCGCCCGTGCGGGCCAGGACGGTGTAGAAGTCGGCGATGCCGCCGTGGGTGATCCACGCCTTCGTACCCGTGATGATCCACTCGTCGCCGTCCCGCACGGCCTTGGTGCGCAGCGAGGCGGCGTCGGAGCCGGAGGACGGCTCGGACAGGCAGTAGGCGCCGAGCAGGCCGCCGCCCAGCATGTCGGGCAGGTGCTCCGTCTGCTGCTCCTTGGTGCCGTAACCGGCGAGCCCGTGGCAGGCGAGGGAGTGGACGCTGACGCCGAGACCGACGGTCAGCCGCGCGGCGGCGAGTTCCTCAAGAACCTGGAGGTACACCTCGTAGGGCTGTTCGCCGCCGCCGAACTCGGAGTCGTAGGCGAGGCCGAGCAGGCCCGACTCGGAGAGCAGCGTGAAGAGTTCGCGCGGGAAGCGTCCCGCTTCCTCCTCCTCGGCCGCGCGGGGCACGATCTCGCCCTTGACCAGCTCACGCACGAGTGCGAACAGATCCCGGGCTTCTTCGGTGGGCAGATGACGCTCGACCAACTGTGCGGATCCCTCAGGCATGGCGCTCTCCTCTCCCTGTCGGGCGCTTCAGCGGGCTCGCGCTCAGGGTGTGGCGCCGCCGCCGGGGACACTGCCACGCCGATGCTGTCCTTCCGGGTCGCGGAAGCGGCTGGCCAGCGGCTGTGGCGCGTTGAGTATGCCCGATCGGCGGCATGTCGTCACGGGTTCACGAGCCGTCCGGCCGATCTTCATCGAGCTGTGTCCGGCCGGGCGGTCCTGACGACCAACGGGCGGGAATTGGTCCGAACCATTGACGCATTGGTCTAGTCCTTCTAGAGTCCAGCGGCACAAGTCGTCTTCGCGTTCATGCCAATTCACTACGCGACTGTTCACGGCCTGTTGCCGGGCGCAAAGGGCAGCCGCCCCGCACCCGGCGCAGGGCGCGAAGCGATTCACAAGTCCGTAGGTCCAGCACCACCCCCCACATGCTCCCCTCTCCCCCCACGAGGAGACTGCGATGCCACAGCCCAACCGTCCCCGCGCCCGTTTCAGGGCGCTTCTGGCCACCGCCTGCTGTGCCGTGCTCGGCGCGGGCCTGCTCGCCGGCGCGGGCACCGCGGCCGCCGACCAGAACACCGGCGCCGCCAGGGCGACCACCGCCGAGGCAGACGCCAAAGCGGGCTCCCGCGTGGTCGGCTACTTCACCGAATGGGGCGTCTACGGCCGGAACTACCACGTCAAGAACATCGAGACGTCCGGTTCCGCCGCCAAGCTGACGCACATCAACTACGCCTTCGGCAACATCCAGGGCGGCAGGTGCGCGATGGGCGACGCCTACGCCGCGACCGACAAGGCCTACACCGCGGGCGACAGCGTCGACGGTGTCGCCGACACCTGGGACCAGCCCCTGCGCGGCAACTTCAACCAGTTGCGCAAGCTCAAGAAGAAGCACCCGAACCTGAAGGTCCTGTGGTCCTTCGGCGGCTGGACCTGGTCGGGCGGCTTCACCCAGGCAGCGCAGAACCCGGCGGCGTTCGCCCAGTCCTGCTACGACCTGGTCGAGAACTCCAAGTGGGCGGATGTCTTCGACGGCATCGACATCGACTGGGAGTACCCCAACGCCTGCGGTCTGACCTGCGACACCAGCGGGCGCGCCGCGTACAGGAACCTGATGTCCGCGGTGCGCGCCAAGTTCGGCTCCAAGAACCTGGTGACCGCGGCCATTCCGGCCGACGCCGCCCCCGGCGGCAAGATCGACGCCGCGGACTACGCGGGCGCCGCCCAGTACGTCGACTGGTACAACCCGATGACGTACGACTTCTTCGGCGCCTGGGAGGCCAAGGGCCCGACGGCACCGCACTCGCCGCTGAGCTCCTACCCCGGCATCCCCAAGGCCGACTGGAACTCGCAGTCGACGATCGCCAAGCTCAAGGGCCTCGGCATCCCGTCCGACAAACTGCTCCTCGGCATCGGCTTCTACGGCCGCGGCTGGACCGGCGTCACCCAGAAGGCGCCCGGCGGCACCGCGACCGGCCCCGCCGCGGGCAAGTACGAGCAGGGCATCGACGACTACAAGGAGCTGAAGACCAAGTGCCCGGCCAACGGCACGGTCGGGGGCACCGCGTACGCGCACTGCGGCAACAACTGGTGGAGCTACGACACCCCCGCGACCATCGGCGGGAAGATGAACTACAAGAACCAGCAGGGCCTGGGAGGCACGTTCTTCTGGGAACTCAGCGGTGACACCGCCAACGGCGAACTGATCAAGGCCATCAACTGACGGTCGGCAACTGACGGTCGGCAACTGACGGCCGGCAACTGACGGCTGGCAACTGACGGCCGTCAGCCACATCGACCAGCGGTCGCCGCACAACAGTCGTGGGGGCGGGAGCCGGCGGGCTCCCGCCCCCTCGTCATGCCCGCGCGCGGAAGCGCATCACCTCCGTCATGCCCGCGCGCGAAAGCGCATCACCTCCGTCACGCCCGCGCGGCCGACCGCGGAGTCGCCTCGTCCGGCGGCACGGCGTCATCCAGCGGCGGCGGGGCGTCGCCGAGCAGCGGCGGCGGGGCCTCATCGAGCGGCGGGGCGGGCAGCGACGGCTCGACCTCCTCGATGACGCCGAGCGTCGCACGTAGCGTACGCACCAGGAAGTCACGGACGGTGTCGCGCTCCAGCGGCCCGTCCGGCCCCTCTTTCGTGCCGATCCAGTCGAGCGTGACGCCCTCGACACTGCACAGCCAGCCGAGCAGCGCAAGACGGACCAGCGGCGGGATGTCCCTCTGGCCGTAGGCCGTCTCGGCGATGGTGCCGATCATGGCTTCGCGCACGCCGTCGCGGATGGCGTGCACCTCGGTGTCGAAGCCGACGCCGCCGCTGACGATGGTGCGGTACGCCGCCTGATGGTGCTCGGCGTAGCGCAGATAGCCGTCGATGGTGCGGTGCGCCCGCTGCGTGGGCGGCAACTCGGTGTCGCTGCCCGCGCGTTCGACCAGGTCGGCGACGGAGTCCTCGATGATCGCGAGGTAGTAGCCGCGTTTGGATTTGAAGTAGTAGTAGATCAGCCCCTTGGCGACCCGCGCCTGTCTCGCGATGTCGTCCATCGACAGCGCGTCGTAGGACGTGTCGGCGAACAACTTGCGGCCGATGACGATGAGTTCGGCGCGGCGCGCCACGGAGCGTTCGGTGCCGCGCGCCTGCGGGCGGTCCGCGTCGGGGGAACGATCGGTACCGCACTGTTGACTATTATTCAATATCGGCCCTAGTCTCCAACTGCCTCAGGATCAGCCGCAGTATGGCAGACCGCTGCCTCCTGCCCGGCCGGGCCGGCACCTGCCCGGGCCCCGACGGCGCTCTGTCACGCACTCCCCTTACGCACCGGACGACGTACGGGAGGACCCAGTGAGCACAGCGAAGAGATCCTTGCGCGAGGGCAGGACCAACTGGAGGAAGACAGTTGTCGTCGCCCTGCCCGCGGTCCTCGCGGTCGGCGCGATGGCGTCCGTGATGGCCGAGGGCGCGCTCGCCGCGTCCTTCGCGGTCAGCGGCACCAGTTTCCAGGTCTCGTCGGGCAAGCTGACCAGCCAGGGCCTGTCGAGCTATGTCCAGATCGACCGCGACGTCGACGGCAAGGGCCACCCCGTGGCGCTGCTCGGCATCGGTGACGCGACGCTCTCCGACATCTGCCAGGCCGCCGAGGTCAAGACACCGCTCGGCACGGTGGTGTTCAAGCTGATGGCGGGCGGCGACGCGGGCAACGTCACCGCGAGCAACCTGATCATCGACGGCGAGGACCTGGTGGGCGACGCCCGCTTCGGCACCGCGCAGATCGGCCGGGACGCCTCGACGCTCGACGAAGTGCCGGGCGTCAAGGGCGAGCGGGGCAAGTTCGGCCTGCAGGCCGGTGACATCGAGGTGGCGAAGGTACGGTCGCACGCCTGGTCGGCCACCGGCGGCAACTTCCGCCTCAAGGGCATGAAGCTGGACGTGAGCCTCGGCGGCAAGAAGTGCTTCTGAGCGGGCCGGGCGCCCCGCGCGCCGGGGGGTGGCTCGACGAGCGGCTGCCGCTCAGGGACGCGAGGCGCGTGCTGCGCAGATGGCGGCGCACCCGCCCGTTCTGGGGCGGTCTGCTGCTGATCCTCGGCGGGGCCGAGCTGCTGGTCGTCCCGCTGTCCCCGCTGACGGTCCTGGTGAGTCTCGGGCTCGGCGGGATCGCCGCGATCGGCATCGGGATCGCCCTGATGGTCGCAGGACTCTTCCTGTGGCTGCTGCCACACGCGCACCACTACGTGTCCGTGAACGCCCTGATCCTGTCGGTGCTCTCGTTCGCGGCGACGAATCTCGGCGGTTTCCTCATCGGGATGATCCTGGGCATCGCGGGCAGCGCGATGGGCTTCGGATGGACACCCGTCGAAGACGACGCCCGGGACACCGCCGGGCGCCCCCAACTGCGCGACGGGCAGGGCACCCGGACCCTGGCCGTGCTGCTTCCCGTCGTGCTCGCCGGGACGGTGCTGTGGGGCGCCGCCCCGGCGAAGGCAGCGCCCGATGACGGGGCGGTCGTGGCCGCGCGGACACCGCCCACGGTCACCACGACGCTGTTCGCCCCCAAGGGCTTCATCGTGGCGGGCGTACGCGACATCCCGACCGCGGTCGGACCGATGAAGGTGATGGTGCTCCGGATGAACGCGGCCTCGCTCACCGACTACCGCCTGTCGACCCGTGACGGCAGCCGTGAACTGTCCCTCGGTGCCGACACCCTGGACCTCAGCGGCAAGGTCACGCTTTATCTGACCAAGTTCAAGGGCTGCATCGAGGGCATCCTCTGTCTGACGTTCACACCGGACCGGCTGCCCGTGCCGCCCCTCGTCCCACCGTTCGTCTTCATGACGGAGGTGAGCGCCGAGCAGGCGCTCGTCACCTCCGACTCGATCGTGGCCGGCGGGTTACGGCTCGGGGCGCGGGCATGATCCAGATTCAGGCCGCGCTGTTCTGGGCGTACGCGGTGGGCGCGACGTTCGCGCTCGCCGCGGCCCGCCAGCTCCAGGTGTGGGAGCGGATCAACGCGGGCGAGGGCCCGCGCACCCGCAGCCGTGCCGCCAACCCCTACCTGGCCCTGACGGTGCTCTTCGCGGCCGTCCTGATGGTGCCGACCGGCCTGTTCCTGCTGTGGCAGAACCCGTCCTGGGCGACCATGCACGTCAGCGGCGGGCACGAGGGCGTGTGGGCGGGCTTCGTGCTGTTCTACGCGGGCGGCGTCCCGGTCGCCGCGATCCTCGGGTTCCTCGGGTCCCAGGTCCTCGTCCTCGTGGGCGCGGGCTACTGGGCGTACCTGAACTGCGTCGGCGGCTACTTCCTGCTGTTCGGGACGCTGGTGCACGGCTGGGACGGCAGCGGCTACGAACGGTTCCTGTCCCCCGGCGCACGCGACTGGGCGGACTGGCCGCACGACAGCGTGATCAACAACGCCCTGGACTTCCTGACGTCCGGCACGTTCCTCGCGCTGGTGGTGTTCGGCGCGGCCGTGATCGGCACCATGCTGATGACGGAGATCGGCTGGCTCCTGGAGGGCTGGTCGCTGCCCGGCGCGGAGGAGGACCGCAAGGCGCATCCCGTCCTGGCCGTGGCGATCGCGGCCGCCGGGGTCTACGGCCTGCCGTTCCTCGGCGCCGTCACCGCGAGCGTCCTGGTGCGGCTGCTCGGCGGCTGGCTCGGCCTGCCGCTGTTCGCGCTCGCCGCGGGATTCGTGCTGCTCCCCGGGCGGTCACCGGTTCGCTGGCTCTACGGCCTGGTGGGGCTGCCGCACCGGCACTGGCGCGCGGACCTGGATCTGGACCCGGCCGCGGGCACGGACGGCCCGTCCGGTCCCGGTGGTGAGACTCGGCTCACAACAGGCCGACCTGGCTGACCAGCATCGCGAGGACGACGACGAGGGTCCATCCGGCGAGGTGCTCCAGGACGTTCGGGCCGTCCTCGGGGCCACCCGTGCGGGCCTTGGAGCGGACTGCGGTGGCAGAGGTCGCGGTCATATGGCTTCTCGCTGACGTTTCTCGGCGGCGCTGGGCCTTTCCCGGCGCTGCGGCAGTGGACATTCCCCCCACTGGGTCCTACCACCATGCCAGCCGTACCCGGAATCGTGAGCGAGACGTTGGTCACGCACCACCACAACTGCGGCGGATCGCCGTGCGTCTAAGACGGCGTACGTCCCGCGCAGCATCCGACCGAAAGGTTTCCGATGAGCACGATCAGGACGCCCCGCAGAGCGCGGCTCGCCCTCGCGGCGGCCGTGACGGCGGCGGCCGCCCTCACCGGACCGGTCTCGTACGCCACGCCCGCGGCCGCGGAGAAGCCGACACCCGGCGCACCCGGACTCGGCGACCCGATGTTCCCCCTGGACGGCAACGGCGGCTACACCGTCGACCGCTACCTCCTGGACTTCGACTGGCAGGCCCCGAAGACCCCGTTCGCGGCGACGGCCACCGTCAAGGCCACCGCGACCCAGTCCCTCTCCCGCTTCAACCTGGACTTCGGCGGCAACACCCTGCACCGGGTCACCGTCGACGGCAAGGCGGCCGGCACCGGACGCGAGGGCGACGAGCTGACGGTCACGCCCAAGTCCCCGCTCCCCAAGGGCGGTTCCTTCACGGTCAAGGTCAGTTACACCGCCGACCCCACCCAGATCCGGCACCGCGACGACGCCATCGAGGACTACGGCTGGATCCCCACCCCGGACGGCACGGTCGTCTATCCGCAGCCCAATGGCGCCCGCCTGATCTTCCCCGCCAACGACCACCCGAGTCAGCGCGCGCCGATCACCTTCCGGATCACCACGCCCAAGGACCTGACGGCCGTCGCCAACGGCAAGCTGACGGCCAGGAGCAAGGTGCCGGGCGACCGGGTGCGCTGGACGTACGACTCCGAGCAGCCGCTGTCCACCCAACTGGTGCAACTGGCGGTCGGGAAGTTCACGACCGTCGAAAGCACGGGGCCCGGCGGTCTCCCGCTGCGCGACATCGTCCCGGACGCCCTGGTCGAGCCGACCGCGAAGTACCGCGAGCTCACGCCCGGCCATCTGACCTGGCTGGAGCAGAAGCTCGGCAAGTACCCCTTCAACCGCTACGGCATCCTCGTCGGCGACACCGACCTCGGCGTCGCCCTGGAGACCCAGACCCTCTCCCTCGTCCCCAAGGCCGACCTGCTCGGCACGCGGGTGGACGCCGAGCGGAACCTCGTGCACGAGCTGGCCCACCAGTGGTTCGGGGACAGCGTCGCCCTCGCGGGCTGGTCCGACCTGTGGGTCAGCGAGGGCCACGCCCGGTTCTACGAGCGCATGTACTCCGAGGAGCACGGCGGCGACAGCTTCGAGGCCGCGATGAAGGCCGCGTACAAGGCCCACGACCAGTGGCGCCGCGACTTCGGCGCGCCCGCGGAGCCCACCGAGCCCAACCTCTTCAAGCGCATGCGCTACGACGGTTCGGCGCTGGTCCTCTACGCGCTGCGCGAGAAGGTCGGCGACGCCACGTTCCAGAAGATCGAACGGGCCTGGGTCACCGAGTACCGCGGGCGGACCGCGAGCACCGAGGACTTCGTCGACCTCTCCTCACGGGTCGCGGGCGAGGACCTGACCGGCTTCCTGAAGCCGTGGCTGTACGGGCCGAAGACGCCGCCGATGCCGGGCCACCCGGACTGGGTGGCCGACCCGGCGACCTGAGCGGGGCCCCGTCCGGTGCCGCCCTGCCGTGAACGGGCCCGCCGGGACGGGGCCTTTCCTCATCAGCGCACGCCGACCGCGGCGAGCGCGCGCACCTGTTCCTTGCCGGGGTTCACCGGGAAGTACAGGTAGCAGACCCCGCCGGTCCCGGAGACCACCGTGCCCTGGGCGTTCTTCCGCTTGGTGCGGAGCCAGATGTTCTCGAACTCCCGCCGCCGGTAGACGCGGCGGACCGCCGGGTTGCTGGGTGACGCCGGGTCGTTGGCGATCACGTCGCCGCTCGCGGTGAAGCCGATGACGGTCATCAGATGGCCCGCGGTGCCGTAGCCGGCCCCGGTCAGCTCCTCCTTGAGGAAGGACTGCGAGGTGATGGCCGGGATGCCCGCCCGGATCAGTGTCTCCAGGTCGGTGAGCGAGCCGAGCCGGGTGACGACGGCCTGCATGTCCTTGTACGTGGCCGCGTAGGCGGCGTTGAACGGCCAGTTCCCGCAGCCGCCGTACTGGTAGTCGTAGGTGAACCGGGCCGCGTGACACACCTGCGGGTCGGCGTACGCCGGATCGACCCAGGCAAGGTCGTCGGCCGTCGGCTCGCGTCCCCAGTACTCCAGGATCATCTGCGACGACGTGGGACTGCACCAGGCCTCGCCACCGTTGTCGTACTCCGGGTACTGGCCCTTGTGGATCTCCTGCGAATAGCGCGGCACCGTCAGCTCCCTCGCGAGGCCGGGCTCGGACGCGGGCACCGTGAAGCGGTCGGGCACCACGGAGGCCATCGCGCCGAGCCGCCACACGGTGGGGGTGCTCGTGCTGCCCGGCTCCCGGTACAGCGTCAGGCGCAACCGGTACGCGGCCACGCGCAGGGTGCCGGTCGTGTCGTCGACGGACAGGGTGTCCGTCCACACGCTGGTCCTGCCGTCGCTCTGGTCGTCGACGGAGGTGCGCCGAATTGCCGGGGCCCGCGCGTCCTGCCGGTCGTCGCCGGAGTTCCAGCGGCCGAGGACGTACCAGGGGGACGTGGTGCCGTCGGAGTACGAGGCCTCGATCTCGACCTGGATCCAGGTGCCGGTGGGGGTGCGGGCGTTCCAGGAGGCGATGGCCTCCGTCGCGGGCACGGCGCAGCGGTGCGCGGGCCCGGTCCACCGGGCGTACTCCCAGGTGGCGGCCCTGCCGGTGTGCGGGTCGGTGTACTCCTCGGTCCCGGCGGGGGCGGCGATCTCGACGCCCGCTCTGCCCTTGGCGACGACGCGGGTGCCGTTCGCCGTGCCGGCACCCCAGTCCTTGCGCGAGGTCCAGAAGCGGTTGTCCACCAGGCGCTCGGCCCGGGGCGGACGGGGCGGACGGTGGTGGGCCGCCGGGACAGCGCCGGCCGGGGACGCGTGGGCGGCGGTGGTCGTCGCGGCCGCCGCCGCCACGCCCGCCGCGGCGGCGGCGGCGAGTCTTCTGCGGGACATGTCTTCAGCTCGGTCCATGGACGGGAACCCCCGGTCGATGGTTTCCGGCCGCAGCCGGACGTGGATGGTCAGGTGCACGACAGTGCGCCAACTATGGCCGTCGGCCGTCGGGCCCGCCAGCGTCGCGACCCCGTCGACGTCCACCAATATTGGCCTCTACCACTGGTATGACCTGGGACGGCGCGCTGAATCGCACACATGGACCACTACGGGCACCGCCCCCACTCGCGGCCCGTAGGCTGACCGGCGATGACCGATACGCCCCACCCCACACCTCCCTCGCGCCCCATTCCTCTCCCCCGACTCGCCCGTGCCCTGCGCCGTCTGCCGCCGTCCTGCGGCCCGGTCCGCCTTGTCGCCGTCGACGGACACGCGGGCTCGGGCAAGTCGACCTTCACCGCCCGGCTCGCCGAGGCGCTCGGCGGCGCCCCGGTGCTGCACCTCGACGACCTGGCGAGTCACGACGCGCTGTTCGACTGGACGGGGCGGCTGCGGCGGCAGGTCCTGGAGCCGCTCTCCCACGGCGAGACGGCGCGCTATGCGGCGTACGACTGGCACGAGCGCCGCTTCGGTCCTCCCGACCGCCCCCTGCCGGCCGCCCCCGTGGTTCTGATGGAGGGTGTCGGCTCGGGTCGGCGCGTGCTACGTCCGTCTTTGGTGGGGCTGCTGTGGATGGATCTTCCCCAGGACACCTCCTGGGCACGCGGACGCCGACGCGACGGACCCGCCCTGAGCGGCTTCTGGGACAACTGGGAAGCAGCGGAGCGACGACATTTCGCCGAAGACCCCTCCCGGCGGCGCGCCGACTTCCTCGTACGAGAGTTGCCCGAGGGATACGAGGTACTGCCGGGGCCCGCCGAGGGGGCAACGGAACCCCAGATCATCACTCAGGGTGAAGGCCCATCGGCAGTGCGCTGAACCTCCGGAAACTCACTTCCGGGCGCCGTGGCCAGTTTCCACGCGTGCCTCAACTCGGCTTGACCGGGGGGCCTTACAGGACTTACGTTCTCAATGTGCGGCCTATCGGGTCGCCGACAGACGCGAAGCCCCCGGTTGTTCCCCCGTGATCGGGGGCTTCGTTCTGTCCTGCGGACCCTTTTCCCGAGCGCCGCGAGCCGTCAATCGCTCACCCTGGGTCACCGTCGGGGCCGGGTCCGACAGCCACCCGAGACGGCCCGCACCGACGATCCCGGGCTGCGCCACCCTACGGCCGAACCCCGCCACGCAGGTACGATGCCTCTCGGTGCGACTTCGGACGGCGGCTACGACGCACCGGGTCAACTCCCGTCCACAGCACGGCGGTTCTGCTCAGTTGCCGGCGGGCACCGGCCCGGTGGTACACAAACGGGGGCACGGTTTGTGGGGGACGTGATGGACTTCGGCACGCAGGGCGCTCCGGCCCCGGCCGACCTCGCCTGGCTGCGCGGGGTCGACGCCTACACCATGGGCGCCTATCCGCAGGCCGAGGAGGAGTTCCGGGCCGCGGTGCGGATGGACCCGGGCATGGCCGACGGCTGGCTCGGGCTGCACGCGCTGCGCATCGACACGACGACGGCGCTCCTTCGGATGTTCCAGCACCGGGACCGCTTCGGCGAACAGCGCGCCCGCCATGCCCGCACCCTCAACTCCTGGTACTGGCTCGGCTGGTGGGTGCAGCCGGTCCTTGAGTCCACCCGTGACCTGCTGCTCGCGCACGCCTCGCACTGGCTGGACGGACGCCATGTACCCGAGCTCGACCGGGCCCTCGCCGGACTTCCGCCCGTGGACGCCGACGTACAGGTGCGCTTCCTGCACGCCTGCCGCGCCTACCTGGTCAAGGACTGGGAGCAGTTGGTGCGGCACACCGAGCCGCTGATGGACGACCCGATGCTCGGCATCGAGGCGGGCCTCTTCGGCGGCATGGCCCGGGTGCGCCTGGAGATGTACGGCCAGGCCGAGCCGCTGATCTCCGCCGCCCTCATGCGGTGCCGCAGCGAGCAGCCGCAGCGCAAGGAGCTGCGCTACTGGCTGGCCCGCGCGCACGAGGGCACCGGCAGGACCGCCGCCGCGCTGCCGCTGTACCGCGCGGTGCACCGGGTCGACCCCGCCTTCATGGACACCTCCGCGCGCCTCGCCGCCATCGCCGAGGGCGACGGGTACGACGACGGCACCGACCTGGCCGCCCTCACCCTCACCGGCGTGGGCCAGGACGCGCTCGACGGGCCCGACGGAGTGGACGCGCTGTTCGGCACCGAGGGCCGCGACCTCAAGGTCACCGAGCCCGAACTGCCCACCGGCGGCGGCCCCTCCGACGCCGACCGGGTGCGCGAGAAGGCCGTCATCCCCGTCAAGCCCGCGCCCCCGCAACTGCCGTCCGGGCCCACCGATCCCGCCCTCCTTGAGCAGGCGCTCGCCGAGCTGGAGCGCATGGTCGGGCTCGAACCCGTGAAACGCCAGGTCAAGGCGTTGTCCGCGCAGTTGAACATGGCGCGTCTGCGGGCCGCCCAGGGGCTTCCGGTGCAACCGCCGAAACGACACTTCGTCTTCTCAGGCCCCTCCGGCACCGGCAAGACCACCGTGGCCCGGATCCTCGGCCGGGTCTTCTACGCCCTCGGGCTCCTCGGCGGCGACCACCTCGTGGAGGCGCAGCGGGCCGATCTGGTCGGCGAATACCTGGGGCAGACCGCGGTGAAGGCCAACGAGCTGATCGACTCGGCCATCGGCGGTGTCCTCTTCGTCGACGAGGCGTACTCGCTGTCCAACACCGGGTACGGCAAGGGGGACGCGTACGGCGACGAGGCGCTGCAGGTGCTCCTCAAGCGCGCCGAGGACAACCGCGACCACCTCGTGGTCATCCTCGCCGGCTACCCCGAGGGCATGGACCGGCTGCTCGCCGCCAACCCCGGGCTCTCGTCGCGCTTCACGACGCGGGTCGACTTCCCCTCGTACCGGCCGCTCGAACTCACGGCGATCGGGGAGGTGCTCGCCGCGGAGAACGGTGACGTGTGGGACGAGGAGGCACTCGACGAACTGCGCTCCGTCAGCGGGCACGTGGTCGACCAGGCGTGGATCGACGAGCTGGGCAACGGGCGGTTCCTGCGGACGCTGTACGAGAAGAGCTGCGCGTACCGCGACCTGCGGCTCTCCGGCTACCCGGGTACGCCGACCCGGGCCGATCTGTCGACGCTGCGGCTGCCGGACCTCATGCAGGCGTACGGGGAAGTGCTCTCGGGGCGGGGCCCGACGGACCTGGCGGGGCCCTGACCCCGGCGGACGCGGGCGGCGTCCCCGCGGCCCGCGGGCGGGGGCGGGGGCGGGGGCGTGCGTGCTCGTGCGGCGGCACGCCCCCGCCCGGCGGGCCGCTCAGCTCACCAGCTCCCTCCCGCGCACCGGGTGTGCGTCCGGCACCGGGCGGGCCGACCGCGGCACCGTGACCCGGTGGGCCGGGTCACGGACCTCGCCGACCAGGAGTTCCAGGACGTCCTCCAGGGCGACGAGGCCGAGCACCCTGCCGGAGGCGTCGGCGACCTGGGCCAGATGCGTCGCCGCGTGCCGCATCACGGTCAGGGCGTCGTCCAGGGGGAGTTCGGCACGCAGGGTCGCCATCTGGTGCCAGACGTGCTGGGGGACCGCGCGGTCGGTGTCCTCCAGGTCCAGGACGTCCTTCACGTGCAGATATCCCATGAAGACCCCGTTCTCCGCGCGGACCGGGAACCGTGAGTAGCCCGTGCGGCCGGTGAGCTCCACCACCTGCGCGGGGGTGACCGAGGGGTCGACGGTGACGAGGGACGCGCCGTCCAGCAGGACGTCCGTGACCGGGTGCGAGGCCAGTCCCAGGGCGTCCTCAAGTCGTTCCTGTGCCCGTGGGTCGATGAGGCCCGCCTGGCCCGCGTCCTCCACGAGACGACCGAGCTGGACGCTGGTGAAGACCGCCTCCACCTCGTCCTTCGGCTCGACCTTGAAGAGCCGCAGGATCAGCCGGGCGCAGGCGCCGAGCGCCGCCGTGACCGGGCGGCACAGACGGGCGAAGGCGACAAGGCCCGGGCTGAGCCACAGCGCGGTCCGCTCGGGCGCGGCCATCGCGAGGTTCTTCGGGACCATCTCGCCGATGACGAGGTGGAGGAAGACGACGACGGCGAGCGCGATCACATACCCGAGGGGGTGGATCATGCCCTCGGGCAGTTGGACCGCGTGGAAGAGCGGCTCAAGGAGACGCGCCACGGTCGGCTCCGCGACGGCGCCGAGGGTCAGCGAGCAGACGGTGATGCCGAACTGGGCGGCGGCCATCATCTGCGGCAGGTGCTCCAGGCCGTACAGAACCTGCCTGGCCCGCTTGGAGCCCAGCGGTTCGATCTGGCTGCGGCGTACCGACACCAGGGCGAACTCGGCTCCTACGAAGAAGCCGTTGGTGAGCACCAGGAGCAGGGCGAAGAGGAGCTGAAGCAGGCTCACGACACCACCTCCACGGCCCCGGCACCGACCGGGCCCCGAACCCCGTCGTCCCGAGCGGCCTCACCTGACTCACCGGACTCACCGGTCCGAGCGGCCGCACCGGACTCACCGGGCCCGGCGGCCCCGGAGAGCCCACGCGCACCGATGACCGTCCTCACCGCCCCGCCCGCGAGGGCCCCCTCGGGGGCCCCGGTCCGCACCAGGCGCACCCGCTCCGCGCGGTAGTGCCCGACCTGGCGCACCGAGAGCCGCCAGTTGGGGAGTTCGGCGTGGTCGCCGGGGGCGGGGATGCGGCCGAGCAGGTCGGCGACCAGGCCTGCCACGGTCTCGTAGGGGCCTTCGGGCACATCCAGGCCCACGCGCCGCAGGATGTCGACGCGGCAGCCGCCGTCGGCGTCCCACGCGGGCCTGCCGTCCTCGGACGGGACGGCGGCGAGTTCGGGCAGGTCCTCGGCGTGGTCGTGCTCGTCGCGGACCTCGCCGACGAGTTCCTCGACGATGTCCTCCAGGGTGACGACGCCCGCCGTGCCGCCGTACTCGTCGACGACGACCGCGATCGGCTGTTCGCTGCGCAGTCGCTCCAGGAGGGGCTGCACGGGCAGCGTCTCCGGGACGAGCAGCGGCGGCTTGGCGACGCGTCCCACGGGGGTGCGCAGCCGCTCGTGCGCGGGGACCGCGAGGGCGTCCTTGAGGTGGACCATGCCGACGATCTCGTCGATGCGGTTCCGGTAGACCGGGAAGCGGGACAGGCCGGTGGCGCGGGTGAGGTTGACCACGTCCTCGGCGGTCGCCGACGACTGCAGGGCGCTGACCTTCACGCGGGGCGTCATCACGTGCTGCGCGGTGAGTTCGCCGAGCGAGAGTGTGCGGACGAACAGGTCGGCGGTGTCCTGCTCCAGCGTGCCCGCGCGGGCCGAGTGCCGGGCCAGGGAGACGAGTTCGCCGGGGGTGCGGGCGGAGGCGAGCTCCTCGGCGGGCTCGACTCCGAAGGCCCGCACAAGGCGGTTCGCGACGGCGTTCAGCGAGGCGATCACCGGCCGGAACAGCCGTGCGAAGGCGTGCTGGGGGCCCACCACGAACCGCGCGACCTGAAGCGGCCGCGACACCGCCCAGTTCTTGGGCACCAGTTCGCCGATCACCATCTGCACGGCGGACGCGAGCAGCATGCCGATGGCCACCGAGACCCCGGGGACCGCGCCGTGCGGCAGGCCCGCGGAGGTGAACGGGCCCGCCAGGACGTGCGCGAGGGCCGGTTCGGCGAGCATGCCGATGACGAGCGAGGTGATGGTGATGCCGAGCTGGGTGCCCGACAACTGGAAGGAGAGCTCCTTCAGGGCGGCGACGACCCGGTGTGCCCGGGCGTCGCCGTCGGCGGCGGCCTTCTCGGCGTCCGGCCGCTCCACGGTGACGAGGCCGAACTCGGCCGCCACGAAGAAGCCGTTGGCGAGGATCAGCAGGAAGGCCGCCGCGAGGAGCAGCAAGGGGATGGTCATGATGCCGCCGCCTCGTCCGGGAATCGGATGCCCGGTTGCGGGGAGGGGGCGGCGCACGTACTACAGGACGATCCGTCCATCGCCGGAGGGTGTCACTCCTCGGTAGCAGGAGCCCCGGTCGGGCCGCGCCGGCCCTCGGGGGCGGGGCGGCCCGTCGTGCCTGCCCCGCCACCAGGTTAATCACGTCGGACGCCGACGCGTCAGTTCGGGATGCCCCGAGTCCTCCCTGATTTCCGGCCCTGACATCAGTCGGTGGTGGTGCCGCCCCGTCCCGTGCCGCCACCGCTTTCGCGGCCCGCGCGCTCGTCGGCGAGGGCCCGCAGCGCGCGGGCGTCGCTCACGGCGCGCTGCCTCGCGATGCCGGGCTGGATGCCGAGGGCGGGCAGGCTGGTGCCGTCGGTGAGGTCGAGGAACACCCAGGGGTCGCCGGGGCGCAGGTTGACCCGTACGATCTCGGCCCACTCCAGGCGGCGGCTCGTGGCGATGTTGACCACGGTCACGCCCGTTTCGTCGGCGACCACCTTCGGCCTGCTCAGCAGGACGAGGACGCCGAGCAGCAGCGCGCCGGTGAAGACGAAACTGGTCCGCTCCCCCGGGCTGAGGTTGGGCAGCAGCATGGCGATCACGGCGAGGACCACGAGGATCGTGACCCCCGCGGTGAGCAGGACCGCCCGCGTCCGTGCGGGCCGGAACGTGACGGGCAGGGCGGGCCGGTCCTGCGGCCCGGGTTGCACGGTCTTGTCTGGCATGGCGGCGCTCTCCGGCACGGTCAGAGGCGGCAGGCGTGGATGGCGGTGGTCAGGATGGCCCGCGCGCCGATGGAGTACAGGTCGTCCATGACCCGCTGGGCGTCCTTGGTGGGGACCATGGAGCGCACCGCGACCCAGCCTTCGTTGTGCAGCGGCGAGATGGTGGGCGACTCCAGGCCCGGGGTGAGGGCGACGGCCTGCTCCAGGTGCTCGGCACGGCAGTCGTAGTCCATCATCACGTACGTCCGGGCGACCAGGACGCCCTGGAGGCGGCGCAGGAACTGCTGCACCTTCGGGTCGTCGGTCCCGGCGCCGGTGCGCCGGATGACGATGGCCTCGGACTTCATGATCGGCTCGCCGAAGACTTCGAGGCCCGCGTTGCGCAGGCTGGTGCCGGTCTCGACGACATCCGCGATGACCTGGGCGACGCCCAGCTCGATGGCGGTCTCGACGGCGCCGTCGAGGTGGATGACGGAGGCGTCGATACCGCTGTCGGCGAGGTGCTTGGCGACGATGCCCTCGTAGGAGGTGGCGACCGTGCGGCCCGCCAGGTCGTCGATGCCCTGCGCGGTGCCGGGCTTGGCGGCGAAGCGGAAGGTGGAGCGGGCGAAGCCGAGCGGCAGGATCTCCTCGGCGTTGGCGCCGGAGTCGATCAGCAGGTCACGTCCGGTGATGCCGATGTCGAGCTTGCCGGACGAGACGTAGATCGCGATGTCGCGCGGGCGCAGGTAGAAGAACTCGACCTCGTTCTCGGGGTCCACGAGGACGAGTTCCTTGGACTCCTTGCGCTGCTGGTAGCCGGCCTCATGCAGCATCGCCGACGCAGGTCCGGACAGTGAACCCTTGTTGGGGACGGCGATGCGCAGCATGAGGACGGATTCCTTTGCGTGAGGAGTGACTGCGTGCGGAGTGACTGCGGTGAAGCGTGACTGCGGTGGGGTGAGCGCACGCTCTAGAGGTGGGCGTACACGTCGTTGAGGGAGATGCCGCGGGCGACCATCATCACCTGTACGTGGTACAGGAGCTGTGAGATCTCCTCGGCGGCCGCTTCCTTGCCCTCGTACTCGGCGGCCATCCAGACCTCGGCGGCCTCCTCGACGACCTTCTTGCCGATGGCATGGACGCCCTTGTCCACCAGTTCCGCGGTGCGTGAGGTGGCGGGGTCGCCGTTGGCGGCCTTGTGCTGGAGCTCGGTGAAGAGTTCCTCGAAAGTCTTCTTGGACATGATGGGGCTTACTCTACGCGTCCGCGCCCTGCCGCTTACCGCCAGGGCTCGGAGACGGTACGCAGTGTGGCCGCGGTGGCCACGGCGGCGGTGACCGCCTCGTGGCCCTTGTCCTCGGTGGAGCCCTCGATGCCCGCGCGGTCCAGTGCCTGCTCCTCGGTGTCGCAGGTCAGCACGCCGAAGCCGATGGGCACACCGGTGTCCACCGACACCTGGGTGAGGCCGTGCGTGACGCCCTGGCACACGTACTCGAAGTGCGGGGTGCCGCCGCGGATGACGACGCCGAGGGCCACGATCGCGTCGTAGCCGCGGCCCGCGAGGACCTTGGCGACGACGGGCAGCTCGAAACTGCCCGGCACGCGAAGGAGGGTCGGCTCGTCGATGCCGAGCTCGTGCAGGGCGCGCAGCGCGCCGTCGACGAGGCCGTCCATGACCTTCTCGTGCCACAGGGCGGCGACGACGGCGACGCGCAGGTCGCCACAGTTCTTCACGCTCAGTTCGGGGGCACCCTTGCCGCTCACGCGCTTCTCCTAGAGGTCTGCTGAGGTCTGCTGAGGTCTGCTGAGGTCTGTTTCGAATAACGGATGGTGGTGTGGCTACTGGTTGCCGCAGGCCGACATGTCGGGGGTGTCGAGCCAGGGCAGGTCGTGGCCCATGCGGTCCCGCTTGGTGCGCAGGTAGCGCAGGTTGTGCTCGCCGACGGTGACCGGCATGGGCTCGCGCGCCGTGACCTTCAGGCCGTGCCGGGCGAGGGCGTCGACCTTGTCCGGGTTGTTGGTCAGGAGCCGCAGGCCGCGTACGCCGAGGTCCTCCAGGATCTGGGCGCCGGCGCCGTAGTCGCGGGCGTCGGCGGGCAGGCCGAGTTCGAGGTTGGCGTCCAGGGTGTCGCTGCCGCGCTCCTGGAGTTCGTAGGCGCGCAGCTTGGAGAGCAGGCCGATGCCGCGGCCCTCGTGGCCGCGCAGATAGACGACGACGCCGCGCCCCTCGTCGGTGATGCGCCGCATGGACTCGTCCAGTTGCGGGCCGCAGTCGCAGCGAAGGGAGTGGAAGACGTCGCCGGTCAGGCACTCGGAGTGGACGCGTACGAGCACGTCGTCGCCGGTGCCGATGTCGCCGTGGACCAGGGCGACGTGCTCGACGCCGTCGGCGGTTGAGCGGTAGCCGTACGCGGTGAACTCGCCGAACGTCGTGGGCAGCCGGACCTCGGCCTCACGGCGCACGGTGGGCTCGGCGGTGCGGCGGTAGGCGATCAGGTCCTCGATGGAGATGATCGTCAGGCCGTGCCTGCGGGCGAACGGGATCAGCTCGGGCAGGCGCAGCATCCGGCCGTCCTCGCCCGCGATCTCCACGATCGCGCCCGCGGGGCGCAGTCCCGCGAGCCGGGCGAGGTCGACGGCGGCCTCGGTGTGGCCGTCGCGCACCAGGACGCCGCCCTCCTTGGCGCGCAGCGGGAAGATGTGTCCCGGCCGGACGAAGTCACCGGCGCCGGCCTTCCCGCCCGCCAGGAGCTGGAGGGTGGTGGCGCGGTCGGCGGCGGAGATGCCGGTGGTGACGCCGTGCGCGCCGCTCGCGTCGACGGAGACGGTGAAGGCCGTGCTCATCGACTCGGTGTTGTTCTCGACCATTTGCGGCAGTTGGAGCCGGTCGAGTTCGTCGCCTTCCATGGGCGCGCAGATCAGACCGCGGCACTCGCTCATCATGAAGGCGACTATTTCGGGCGTCGCCTTCTCGGCGGCGATCACGAGGTCGCCCTCGTTCTCGCGGTCCTCGTCGTCGACGACCACGACGGGCCGGCCCGCGGCGATGTCGCGGATCGCCATCTCCACCGGGTCGAGGCAGAGGTCCTCGGTGTTGTCGGCCGTGTAGTAGGCCGGGCGCGCGGGGTGCCGCGCCTCGGCCAGGGGGGCGGCGGGGGTCTGGTGAGCGGTCATGCCGGGGCTCCTTCCAGAGCGGGCTGCTGCTGCCCGGCGGTCTGCCGCGAGCGCAGCCACCAGTCGCGCATGCCCCACAGGACGAGGGCGAGATAGACGACGTACACAAGACCGGAAAAGGCGAGGCCGCTGGAGAACGCCAGGGGCACGCCCACGAGGTCGACGAGCAGCCAGGCGA
Organism: Streptomyces aureocirculatus; assembly: GCF_000720475.1. Classification (GTDB taxonomy): domain Bacteria; phylum Actinomycetota; class Actinomycetes; order Streptomycetales; family Streptomycetaceae; genus Streptomyces; species Streptomyces aureocirculatus. The sequence goes on along the minus strand of NZ_JOAP01000005.1, from coordinate 417,607 downwards.
ACCAGAACTCGACGAGGCCGCGTGCCTGGGCGACCATCGCGGCGAGCGTGCCGACGAAGATGTAGGCGTCCGGCCAGGGGTTCCAGGACAGGTCGGGCACGGCGGTGAAGAGCGTGCCGACCGCGAGGGTGCCGACGGCGGTGCCGCCGAGCAGGACGCCGCGCTCCTTCCAGGTGGCGAAGCGCACGGCGATGGTGCCGTCCTGCGCGCGCCGCGTGCCCCGCGTCCACTGCTGCCAGCCCCAGACGGCGACGCCGATGACGAGGAGCTGCTTGCCGACTCCGCCGGACAACTGCGCGGAGGCGTACGCGGCGACGAGGACGACGCCGGACAGGAACTGCGCGGGCCAGGTCCACACCGAGCGGCGCCAGCCGAGCGCGAGGGCGATCAGGCCGATGCTGTTGCCGACCATGTCGGACCACATGATGTGCTGGCCGAAGGCCGCGAAGGCCTCGGAGTTCAGCCAGTCGAACGTGCTCATCGCCCGGCCTCCCCGGCAACCGCCGCGGCCCCGGCGGGGGCGTCGGCGAAGGCTTCGGCGGGGGCTTCGGCCGGCGCTTCGGCGCGGGTGCCGAGCAGCCGCTCGACGTACTTGGCGACGATGTCGACCTCCAGGTTGACCGGGTCGCCGGGCTGCTTGCTGCCGAGCGTGGTCAGGGCGAGCGTCGTGGGGATCAGGCTGATGGTGAAGTAGTCGGGTCCGGCGTCGACGACGGTCAGGCTCACGCCGTCGACGGTGATGGAGCCCTTCTCGACGACGTAGCGGGCGAGTGGGCCGGGCAGCGAGACCTTGACGATCTCCCAGTTCTCGGAGGCCTTGCGGTCGACGAGCGTGCCGGTGCCGTCGACGTGGCCCTGCACGATGTGTCCGCCGAGGCGGGCGCCGACGGCCGTCGGGCGTTCCAGGTTGACCTTCGAGCCGGGTACGAGGGCGCCCAGGCTGGACCGGTCGAGCGTCTCGGCCATGACGTCGGCGGTGAACTCGTCGCCGTCGAGCGTGACGACCGTCAGACACACGCCGTTCACGGCGATGGAGTCGCCGTGCTTCGCGCCGTCGGTGACGACGGGACCGCGCAGCCGGAAGCGGGACGCGTCGTGCAGGTTCTCCACGGCGGTGACTTCGCCCAGCTCTTCGACGATTCCGGTGAACACTCAGTGCTCCTTCGTTCCGTGGGCCGCGACGGTCGCGGTGATACGCAGATCGGGTCCGAGCGCCACGCACTCGCGCACGTCGAGGCGCAACGCTTCGGTGAGGGTGGTGATTCCGCCGCCGGTGAGGGCCGCGGGGCCCGCGCCGAGCAGCGCGGGCGCGAGATAGCCGACGACACGGTCGACCGCGCCCGCGGCCACGAAGGCCCCGGCGAGGGTCGGACCGCCTTCGAGAAGCACGGACCGCACTCCGCGGGCGTGCAGGGCCGCGAGCAGCGCGTGCACGTCGAGACCTCCGCGACCTCCGCGACCTCCGCGACCCCCGCGACCGCGGCGGCCACGCGGGGCGCCGCCGCCCGTCGGGGCCGCTTCGGCGCCACCGCGACCTCCGCGCGGGAGCCCGGCGTCGCCGCCGCGGTCCGCGTACGGAAGTTCCGGGCCGCCCCGGTCCGCGTACGGAAGTTCCGGGCCGCCCCGGTCCGCGTACGGAAGTTCCGGGCCGCCCCGGTCCGCGTACGGGAGTTCCGGGCCGCCCGGGTCCGCGTACGGGAGGTGGACGGTGTCCACGCCGGGCAGCGCCGGGGTGTCCTCCGCCACCGCCACCAGGGTGGGTGCCGCGTCGTCCAGGACGCGGGCGCCGGGGCGCACCGCGGTGCCGTGGGTGTCGACGACGACGCGCAGGGGCTGTGGGGCGCCCTCGGCGAGGAGGGGGCCGCGCACCGCCAGATGGGGGTCGTCGGCGCGCTGGGTGCCGGAGCCGACGACGACGGCGTCGCACTCGGCGCGCAGCCGGTGCACATCGGCGCGTGACTGAGCGGAGCTGATCCAGCGGCTGGTGCCGTCGGCGGCGGCGACTCGGCCGTCGAGCGTGGCCGCGTACTTCCAGGTGACGTGGGGGCGGCCGGTGCGTACCGAGGTCAGCCACGCGGCGTTGCCGGTCTCCGCCTCCTCGGCGAGCAGCCCGGACTCGACGTCGACGCCGGCCGCGCGCAGGGTGGCCGCGCCGCCGGTCGCGTCCGGGGTGGGGTCGCCGACGGCGAACACCACGCGGGCGATCCCGGCGTCGAGGAGGGCCTGGGCACAGGGGCCGGTGCGGCCGGTGTGGTTGCAGGGTTCGAGGGTGACGACGGCGGTGCCGCCACGGGCCTTGTCGCCGGCCGCGCGCAGCGCGTGCACCTCGGCGTGCGGGCCGCCCGCCCGCTGGTGGTAGCCCTCGCCGACGCTCGCTCCGGTGGCGTCGAGGACGACGCAGCCGACGACCGGGTTGGGGCTTGTGAAGCCGAGTCCGCGCGCGGCGAGCGCGAGAGCGCGCCGCATGGCGGTCGTTTCGGCTGCGGTGGCCACCGGGTCCTCCTGCCTCTTCGGGCACGGACTCCGGGGCTCGTCGATGACATGACATCGACACGTACGAGCGGGTGGATCGGCGTCATCGCTGATCGCCGGGTTCGCCGACGCCGAAAGAGACCGGTCCCTCGCGGAACCGAGCCACTACGGCGAGGACGACGCCCACGCATGGATCTCCATGCGTGTGCCCGCTCGCCGCGCACTGCCTCCCATCCGGACTTTCACCGTCGGTCCAGGAATTTCACCTGGTCAACCGACCGCTGGAGGCGGCCGGGTCGCGGACTGTAACCGCCGGTTCGGAATTACACCGACCCCGGAGTGCGCTGCTACTGGTACGCAACCAGTGTGCCACGCCTGGTCACGGCCGTGCGGGCGAGATCCTGTGGGCTGGCTCACAGGATCTCCCCACCACTCGGGGAGGCGGTTTGGTCCATACCTATTGACGCACTGGTCTAGTCCTTTTAACGTCTGCGTCACTCCGAGGAGAAGCCCGTCCGGTGTGCGCACACCGTGGGCCACCGTCCCCGTTCGCTGTGCGACACCGAGCCTCCCCAGGAGGAACCGACGTGCCCACCCCCACCCGAGCGAGAGCCACGCTCCTGGCAGCAGGCGCCGCGGTCGCCGGTCTGCTGATGAGCACCCTCGCCGCGACGACCTCGCACGCCGCCGACGACGCGTCCTGCAGGCCCGACGGCCTCTATCAGACCCCCGGCGTGGACGTCCCCTACTGCTCCGTGTACGACGCCGAAGGACGCGAGAAGATGGGCGCCGACCACCAGCGCCGCGTCATCGGCTACTTCACCGGCTGGCGCACCGGCAAGAACGGCGAGCCCGCCTACCTCGCCTCCGACATCCCCTGGGACAAGGTCACCCACCTCAACTACGCCTTCGCACACATCGGGAGCGACAACAAGATCTCCGTGGGCGGTGACGGCGAGAAGAACGCCGCCACCGGAATGACCTGGCCGGGCGTCGCGGGCGCGGAGATGGACCCCGCCTTCGCCTACAAGGGTCACTTCAATTTGCTGAATAAGTTCAAGAAGAAGCACCCGAACGTCAAGACGATGGTGTCGGTGGGCGGCTGGGCCGAGACCGGCGGCTACATCGGCGACGACGGCAAGCGCGTCGGCTCCGGCGGCTTCTACTCCATGGCCACCAACGCGGACGGCTCGGTGAACCAGGCGGGCATCGAGACCTTCGCGGACTCCACCGTCGCCTTCATAAAGAAGTACGGCTTCAACGGCGTCGACATCGACTACGAGTACCCGACGACGATGAAGGACGCGGGCAACCCGCTGGACTGGCAGCTCGCCAACGCCCGCCGCGCGGGCCTGGTCAAGGGCTATGCCGTCCTGATGAAGACACTGCGCGAGAAGCTGGACCGGGCCGGTGCCGCCGACGGCAGGCACTACCTGCTGACCGTCGCCGCGCCGTCGTCCGGCTATCTGCTGCGCGGCATGGAGACGTTCCAGGTCCAGAAGTACCTGGACTACGTCAACATCATGTCGTACGACCTGCACGGCGCCTGGAACGAGTACGTCGGCCCGAACGCCTCCCTGTACGACGACGGCAAGGACGCGGAGCTCGCGGCCGCGGGGGTGTACGGCAGCCAGCAGTACGGCGGTGTCGGGTACCTCAACACCGACTGGGCCTACCACTACTTCCGCGGCTCGATGCCCGCGGGGCGCATCAACATCGGGCTGCCCTACTACACGCGCGGCTTCAAGAACGTGCAGGGCGGCACGGACGGCCTGTGGGGCAAGGCGGCCGCGACGAACTGCCCCGCCGGTTCCGGGCTCACCAAGTGCGGTGACGGCGCCGTCGGCATCGACAACCTCTGGCACGACAAGGACGACAACGGCAAGGAGTCCCCGGCGGGCTCCAACCCGATGTGGCACGCCAAGAACCTGGAGAAGGGCGTCGTCGGGGACTATGTGACCAAGTACGGCTTCGCCGCCGACACCAGGCTCACCGGCTCCTACGCCCGCAAGTACGACTCGACGCTGGTCGCGCCCTGGCTGTGGAACGCCGAGAAGAAGGTCTTCCTGTCCACCGAGGACGAGCAGTCGGTGAAGGCCAAGGCCGACTACGTGGTGGACAAGGGCATCGGCGGCACGATGGTGTGGGAGCTCGCGGGCGACTACTCGTACAACTCCGCCAAGGGCCAGTACGAGATCGGCGACACGCTGACGACGGCGATGTACGAGAAGTTCAAGTCGGCGGCACCCTACGGCGCGAAGGTCGCGGGCAAGGACCTGCCCGCCAAGGCCGTGAACATCGGGGTGGAGTTCGGCGAGTTCAAGCTCGGTGACTCCAACTACCCGATCACGCCCAAGCTGAAGATCACCAACAACACGAGGGCGACGCTGCCCGGCGGCACGGAGTTCCAGTTCGACTACGGGACCTCGGCGCCCGCCAACGCCTCCGACCAGTCCGGCTTCGGCACGAAGGTGATCAGCACAGGACACACGGGCAGCAACGTCGGCGGTCTGAAGGGCGACTTCAACCGTGTCTCGCTGAAGCTGCCCGCCTGGCAGACGCTGGCGCCCGGCGCGTCCGTGGACCTGTCGTTCAACTACTACCTGCCGGTGTCGACGCCGTCGAACTGGACGGTGGACATCGGCGGCACCAAGTACGCCCTCGCCGGTGACCTGGCCCGCGGCACGACCGTGGTCGAGCCCGGCACGGGCCCCGGACCCACCGACCCACCGGGCCCGACGGACCCGCCCGGCCCGACGGACCCGCCCGCCAAGTGCACCGCACCCACCTGGGGCGCGACGTCCGAGTACGGATCGGGGACGACCGTGTCCCACAAGTCGCACACCTGGAAGTCCAAGTGGTGGACGAAGGGCGAGGAGCCCGGCTCCACCGGCCAGTGGGGCGTGTGGCAGGACCTGGGCGCCTGCTGACCCCGCTTGATCCCGGGGCGGTGACCGTTCGGCGTACCGAGCTGTCACCGCCCCCCACAAACGCCCGGCGGCGGGTTGACGTGCCCTTGCCCCGCCGCCGGGCTCCACACCGGTTCGGCCCGGCCCCGCCCCCGCGGAGCGGCAGTCGGTGACCTCACGCCCCCGGTGAGAACACCTCCTCCTGAGCCGCGTCCCGCGCGGTGAGCAGGGCGCCGCGCAGGACCGCCGTGCCGCCGAGGGTGGTGGCGCGCACCTCCGTACGGAGGGGGGACATCGCGGCCACGCGCGTCCCGACCCGGGTCGCGAGTGCCTCGCCCCCGGCGCGGCCCAGTTCGCCGCCGAGGATCACGCAGCCGGGATCCAGGACGGCGGTCACGGATGCCGCGGCGATGGCCACGCGGTCGGCGAGGGCGTCGAGGAAGGGGGCGTGCCCGGACTCGGCGGCGTGGCGGACGAGTGCGGCGGCGGGGAGTTCGTGGCCGTCGGGCGTCGCCTTCAGGCCGTGGTCGGCGGCCAGCTCCTCGACAGCCGTCGACCCGGCGAGGGAGTGGAAGCCACCGTCGCACGCGGTCGCGGAGGGCAGCCCGCCGGTTCCGGGGACGGGCAGGAAGCCGATCTCGCCCGTACCGCCGGAGGCACCGCGGCGCAGGACGCCGTCGAGGACGACGGCGGCGCCCGTGCCCGCGCCGAGCCACAGCAGGACGAATGTGTCCCGGTCGTGCGCGGCACCGTCGCGCTGTTCCGCGCGGGCGGCGAGGTTGGTCTCGTTCTCCACCAGGATGCGTGCGGGGAGCCGTTCGGTGAGCGCCGCGACCAGGCGCCGGTGCCAGGCCGGAAGGCCCGCCGAGTCGCGCAGATCACCGGTAGCGGGGTCGACGAGGCCGGGGGCGCCGACGCCCACCGTGTGCAGCCTGCCCGCCCCGCCCGCTCGGGCCGTGCGCTCGACGAGGGCCACGGCCCGCTCCACGGCGGCTCCGGTGCGGGTGCCGCCGCCTATCGGCAGGGACGCCTCCGCCAGTGGCGCGCCGAGCAGATCGGCGACGACCACCGAGACGCCCTCGGTACGGACGTCTATCGCGGCCAGGTGGGCCCGGTCGGCGACTATCCCGTACACACGGGCGTTCGGGCCCCGGCGCCGCTCCCCCGCCTCACCCACCACGGTGATCAGACCGGAGTCCTGAAGACGCTCGACGAGGTCGGCGACGGAGGGCCGGGACAGGCCGGTGAGCTGCTTCAACTGCCCCGCCGTCAGCGGCCCCTCACGCTGCAGCAGACGCAGCGCGAGCCGGTCGTTGATGGCCCGTGCGGTGCTCGGTGATGCGGGCATGGCGGGATCCTTCCACAGCGCTCGCGCCGCCCGGGACCGCCGGTTGCGTCGTCGGCCCGGACACATCCGGCGCGAATGTCAGTTCCCTGAACCTCTTTTATCAGGCAGGGTTCCTGATAGTTTACTGCGGCGGTCCGGGACGGGACCGTGTGAGGGGTGGAGAGCGGATGAGCGGACAGGGCCCGCAGGGGCAAGCGGTCTACGGCAAGCAGCAGGTCCGGCGGGCGCGAATCGCCGTCGCCGTCATCTTCTGCGTGCACGGAGCGGTCACGGGGTCGTTCGCGACCCGGGTGCCGTGGATCCAGGACCACGCGGGAGTCAGCGCGGGGCTGCTCGGCCTCGCGCTCGCCTTCCCCGCGATCGGCGCCTCGGTGGCGATGCCCCTCGCGGGCTGGGTGAGCCATCGCTTCGGCGCCCGCGCGGCGCTGCGCGGACTGCTCGCGCTGTGGACGCTCTCGCTCACGCTCCCCGCGCTCGCACCGAACCTGGTCACGCTGTGCGCGGCCCTGTTCGTGTACGGGGCGACGTCGGGCATGTCGGACGTGGCGATGAACGCGCTCGGCGTGGAGATCGAGAACCGGATGGACAAGTCCATCATGTCGGGCCTGCACGGCATGTGGAGCGCGGGCGCCCTCATCGGCTCGGCGGGCGGCACCGTCGCCGCGCACCTGGGCACGGACGCCCGGGTGCACCACCTGTTCGCCGCCGCCGTCCTGACCACGCTGGGCCTCCTGGCCTGCCAGGGCGTCCTGGACCTGCGCAGCACGCCCGACGAGGAGCCGCCGCCGCGCTTCGCCCTGCCGCCCAAGTCGGCGCTGCTCATCGGCGCGGTCGGGTTCTGCGCCGTGTTCGCGGAGGGCGCGAGCCTGGACTGGTCGGCGGTGTACCTCAAGGATGTGCTCGACAGTTCGGCGGGGCTCGCGGCGGCGTGCACCACCGGGTTCACGCTGACGATGGCGATCGCCCGGTTCGCGGGCGACAAGGTGGTGGACCGGTTCGGGTCCGTGCGCACGGTGCGCGTGGGCGGCGGGCTCGCGGCGCTCGGCGGACTGCTCGTGGTGGTGGCGCCGCACCCGGCCGTGGCCATGACCGGCTTCGCGCTGATGGGCCTCGGTATCGCGGTGGTCGTCCCGCTGGCGTTCGCCGCGGCCGGACGCGCGGGCCCCAACCCCAGCCAGGCCATCGCGGGTGTCGCCACCATCACCTACACCTCCGGTCTGATCGCGCCGTCCGCGATCGGCACCCTGGCCGACGCGACCAGCCTGGTGGTGTCGTTCGGCCTGGTCACGGTCCTCGCGTGCGGGCTCGTCGCGTTCGCGGGCGTCCTGCGCACGGACGGGCGGCCGGCGGTGTGGCCGGGAGCGGCGGACGAGACGCCCCCGGTGAACCGCAAGGCCTGACGGCACGCAAACCCTGACGGCACGCAAGGCCTGACGGCATGCGCGGGCCACCGGTACGGCGTCTCCGGCTTCGGCACGGGACGCCGTACCGGGGGGAGCTGGCGAGGAAGCGCACTTACGTCGCATTAACATGTCGACGCTGATCGTCGACATGACGACACAGCGTCCTCGCGACGACACAGCGTCCTCGCGACGACACAGCGTCCTGGCGACGACTCAGGACGTCCTCGCGACGGCACCGCTCGTCCCGCGCACAGAAAGCGAACTCACCATGGACCTCGGCGTGCGCTGGAGACTGCACGGAGACGGACGCACCCCCGCGCCCGGAGCCGTCGTCCGCCCCGACGAACGGCTCTCCTGGCCCCGGACGTTCGGCCTCGGCGCCCAGCACGTGGTGGCGATGTTCGGGGCGTCGTTCGTCGCCCCGGTCCTGATGGGCCTCGACCCGAACCTCGCGATCATGATGTCGGGCGTCGCGACCGTCATCTTCCTGCTCGCCACGCGCGGCCGGGTGCCCAGCTACCTCGGCTGTTCCCTGTCCTTCGTGGGCGTGGCCGCCGTGATCCGGGCGCAGGGCGGCTCCAGCGCGACGGTGACGGGCGCCGTCCTCGTGGTCGGCGCGGCGCTGTTCCTGGTGGGGCTGGCGGTGCGGCGGTTCGGGGCGCGCATCATCCACGCGGCGATGCCCCCGATCGTCACGGGCGCGGTCGTGATGCTGATCGGGTTCAATCTGGCGCCGGTCACGGCCGCCACCTACTGGCCGCAGGACCAGTGGACGGCGCTGTGCGTCATGCTGTTCACCGGTCTGGCCGTGGTCTGCCTGCGCGGCTTCTGGTCCCGGGTGGCGATCTTCCTCGGCCTGATCTTCGGGTACGCGTTCTCCTGGCTGCTCGACACGGTCTTCGGCAGGATCCACTCCGCGGACGGCTCCGGCCAGGTCACCGACCACTGGCGCCTCGACCTGTCCGGGGTCGGGCACGCGGACTGGATCGGACTGCCGTCGTTCCACGGGCCGAGCTTCGAGTGGTCGGCGATCCTCGTGGCGCTGCCGGTCGTGATCGCGCTGGTCGCGGAGAACGCGGGGCATGTGAAGGCCGTCGGCGAGATGACGGGCGACAACCTCGACGACAAGCTCGGTACGGCGATCTCCGCCGACGGCGCCGCCTCCGTGCTCTCCACCGCGGTCGGCGGCCCGCCCAACACCACGTACTCCGAGAACATCGGCGTGATGGCCGCGACCCGCGTCTACTCCACCGCCGCGTACTGGGCCGCCGCCGCGTTCGCCCTGCTCTTCGGCCTGTGTCCGAAGTTCGGCGCGGTCGTCGCCGCGATCCCCGGCGGCGTGCTCGGCGGCATCACCGTCATCCTGTACGGCATGATCGGCCTGCTCGGCGCACAGATCTGGATCAACGCCGGGGTGGATCTGCGCAATCCGCTGAACCTGGTGCCCGCGGCCGCGGGCATCATCATCGGCGTCGGCAACGTCTCGCTGAAGTTCACCGACAACTTCTCGCTGAGCGGCATCGCGCTCGGCACGATCGTCGTCATCACCGGCTACCACGTGCTGCGGGCGTTCGCCCCCGCCCACCTCAAGAGCCAGGAGCCGCTGCTCGACTCGGGCACGTCCTCGTACGACGAGGGACAGGATCCGGAAGCCAAGAGGTGACCGCACGGAGGAACGCCCCGTTCCCTCGTTCCGGTCAATCGCGAGCCCGGCGCGCACGCGCGCCGGGCGATGGCTGCGACCCTGCCCCCATGCCCCAGTCGCAGCGCATGGCCGAGCGCGCCCACCCGGTGCCGGGGGGCGGCGTCACCGGCCGCACGCCCGGCGGCATCCAGGGCGTGGTCGCGCGGATGCTCGCCCTCGACGTCTCCTGGCCGCGCCCGGACGGCGTGGCGGTGTTCAACCGCGTGTATCTGGCGGTCACCGAGGAGGTCGGCAGGAGCATCGCCGGAGGCCGGTTCCCCGACGTCCACGCCGCCGTCACCCTGGACGTCCGCTTCGCTGAGCGCTATCTGGCGGCCGTGGACGCGGCGGCGGACGACCGGCCGCCGCCCGCGTGCTGGCGTCCGCTGTTCCAGTTGCGCCGCCACCCCGGCATCCGCCCGCTGCAGTTCGCGATCGCAGGCATCAACGCGCACATCGGTCACGACCTGGCGCTCGCCGTCGTGGACACCTGTCACGAACTCGACTGCGAACCGGGCGACCTGGAGGACGAGTTCGACCGCGTCGGCGACATCCTGGTTTCGCTGGAGGAACGCATCCGCGAGGAGCTGATGCCGGGCCCCGACCTCTTCCAGGTCGCCGACCCCCTCACCCATCTGCTCGGCTCCTGGAGCCTGGACCGCGCCCGCGACGGCGCCTGGTCGGCGGCGCGCGCCCTGTGGGCCCTGCGGGACTTCCCCTGCGTGGCGCAGGGCCTGCGGGGACGCCTGGACGACGCGGTGGGTCTCGCGGGCCGGATGCTGCTCACTCCGCTGCGCGACTGAACCCCGGTGCGCCGGGGACCGGTCGCGGCCGGGGTCCAGTGGCGGCCGGAGTCCAGTGGTGGCCGGGTCCGGGGTCCCGTGGCGGCCGGGTCCGGGGCTCAGTCCTCCGGCAGCTCCACCGGCGCGATCTCGTCGTACAGGTCGCCGGGGCCCGGGTTGGTCGCGTCCGTGGCGCCGCCGAAGTGGTGCATGACGCCCCACACGGCGTTCAGCGCGGTCTGCACCGCGCCCTCGGCCCAGCCCGCCGTCCAGGAGATGTCGTCGCCCGCGAGGAAGATGCCGCGCTTGTCCTCGGGCAGGCGGTCCTGCATGAAGTGCGTGAACAGGCGCCGCTGGTAGCGGTAGTGGCCCGGCAGGTTCGCCTTGAAGGCCCCCATGAAATAGGGCTCGTTCTCCCAGGACACGGTCACCGGGTTGCCGATGATGTGCTTGCGGATGTCGACGTTCGGGTAGATCTCGCCGAGCGACTTGAGCATGACCTCCATGCGCTCGTTCGCCGACAGCGGCAGCCACTTCAGGCTGTCGTCGCACCAGGTGTAGGAGAGGCAGATGACGGCGGGCTTGTCGGGGCCGTCGTCGAGCAGGTAGGTGCCGCGCGTCATGCGGTCGGTGAGCGTCATCGACATCACGTCACGCCCGGTCTGCTCGTCCTTGTCCAGCCAGAACGGGCGGTCGACGGGCACGAAGAGCTTGCTGGACTCCATGTAGTGGGTCCGCTCCATCGCCGTCCAGTGGTCGATGGGGAACAGCGAGTCGTCACACTCGATCTTGCTCAGGAGCAGCCAGGACTGGGCGGTGAAGATCGCCGCCCGGTAGGTGCGGATGTCCCCGGAGGCGTCGGTGACGGTGACGCGGTTGCCCGCGGTGCGGTGCAGTCGGGTCACGGCGGGCTTGGGCTCGCCGCCCTCGTGCAGCGCGCTCAGGGACGTACCGAGCGGCCAGTGCACGATCTTCTGCGGCTCGCGGTCCCACAGGCGCAGCGGGAGCTGCTGCGAGCCGCCGACGATGCCGCGGTGGTGGTCGTCGGCCTCGGTGTAGACGACGCGCAGGATCTCCAGGATGGAGTTCGGGAAGTCGGTGTCCCAGCCGCCGGTGCCGAAGCCGACCTGGCCGAAGATCTCCCGGTGCCGGAAGGACTTGAAGGCCTGGGACTCGCACAGGAAGCCGTAGAAGGTCTGGTTGTCGAGCTTCTCGACGAGCTTCGCCCAGATCTCGCGGATCTTCGGCACGTCCCGCTCGCGCAGCGCGCGGTTCATGTCGGAGAAGTCGGCGCCCTCTTCGAGGCAGTCGTTCCACGCCTTCGCCACGTCGCGGTAGACCTGCGGCAGGTCGGCGACGGTCTCCGCGTAGTGCGACTCGCCCTTGAGGTCGACGACCGTGGACGGCGTCGACTCGGCGAGGGGGTTGGGGAACGGCTGGGTGGTGAGGCCCACCAGGTCGATGTAGTGCTGGAGCGCCGTCGAGGACGGCGGGAACCGCATCGCGCCCATCTCGGCGGTGAGCGAGGGGTCGCAGCCGTCGAAGCCGACGGTGCGCAGGCGCCCGCCGATCTGGTCGGCCTCGTAGACGACGGGCTTGAGGCCCATCTTCATCAGCTCGTACGCGGCCACGATGCCGGAAAGGCCGCCACCGATGACGGCGACCTCGGTGCCGTGCTCGGTCGCCGGTATCTGGCCGAGGCCCGCCGGGTGCGCGAGGAAGTCGTCGTACGCGTAGGGGAAGTCCGGCCCGAACATGGTGATGGGCGGCTCGGCGTCGGTGTGCTGGATGGCGGTGGGCACCGTGGACGTCATGGGGTAGGGACTCCTTGCGCGGTACGGGGGGTGGTGCGGGGCGAGGTCTCGGGCGGCGGGGCTGCGGCGGGGCGGGCGTCAGCCCTCGCTGAGCGGGCCGTACAGACCGGGGCGGCGGTCGCTCAGATACGGGTTGCCGGCGCGCGAGGCGGCCAGGAAGGCGGGGTCGGCGTCGGCGAACACCAGTTCCTCCCCGCGGCCGGCCCGCGCCCTCGCGGTCCCGTCGGGGCCCGCGAGGGTGGAGAGGCCGACGAACTCGAAGTCGCCCTCGGGGCCGACGCGGTTGACGTACGCGACATAGAGCTGGTTCTCGAAGGCGCGCACCGGTACGACGGACTCGGCGACGAACTGGAACGGGTGCATCTGTGCCGTCGGGACGAGCAGGAGGTCCGTGCCCGCGAGGGCGTGCGCCCGGACGTTCTCGGGGAACTCCACGTCGTAGCAGATCATCAGGCCGACCCGGAGGCCGTCGAGGTCGGCCTGGACGACGGCACGGTCGCCGGGCGTGAAGTGGTCGCGCTCGAAGCAGCCGAAGAGGTGGGTCTTGCGGTAGTTCGCGAGCCGGGTGCCGTCCGCGCCGATGAGCTGGACGGAGTTGAAGACCTGCTCGCCCGCGCGCTCGGGATAGGCGTACGCGATGGCTACGCCGTGCCGTACGGCGATGTCGGCGACCGCGTCCGCGGCCTCGCCGTCGGCCGCCTCGGCCAGGCGCGGCACGTCGTCGCCGATCGCGTAGCCGGTCAGGAACATCTCGGAGGTCACAAGGAGCCGGGCGCCCGCGGCGGCGGCGCGCTCGGCGGCCTCCTGGAGCACCTTGAGATTGGCGGCGACGGACCCCGGATGGCCAGAGCTCTGGAGCAGGGCTGTGCGCAGCGGCGGCATGGCGGACCTCGGGGCGTGCGAAGGGAGACGCGCGTCGGGAAACGCGGTGGCGTCAGGGGTTCGCAAAGACGGTACGTTCCGCGGCTGTGGCGCGGCAAGGCACGACAGTTGCACCGCACTGGGCGATCTGTTGCGCATAGGACCGGGTGGACGGCGATTCGTTGCGCAGACCCCGATGGCCGCTCGCCCCGGAGGCCGCTGGGGCGCCCCGTCAGGGGCGCGGGGAACTGCGCGACAAGCCACAGCGCACCCGCAGGAGCGGAAACTAGGCGGGCGCCCCGGAAGAAAACCGCCGCATGAGCGGCGAAAGCACAAGCACGGACTTCGTCCGCTCAACGAACGGCTCCCCGGCGATGCGCTCAAGAACCCGCTCGAAATGCCGCATGTCAGCAGCAAAAACCTGAACGATCGCGTCCGCCTCCCCGGTGACGGTGGAGGCGGACGCGATCTCCGGATACCGCTCAAGACCCCGCTGGATCGCCTCCGGCGAGGTGTTGCGCCGACAGTAGATCTCGATGAACCCCTCGGTCTCCCAGCCGAGCGCGGCCGGGTCGACCCGGACGGTGAACCCGGTGATGGCTCCGGTGGCCCGCAGCCTGTCCACGCGGCGTTTCACGGCGGGCGCGGACAGGCCGACGAGCTGGCCGATGTCGGCGTAGGAGCGGCGGGCGTCCTCGGCGAGGGCGTGCACGATGCGTTCGTCGAGATCGTTCAGTCGCACTGGGGGTCGTTCACTTCTCTGCGTGTCACTTCACTGGGGAGACCTTCCCTGCGGGCAACTCGGTCTCCAGACGGGAGCGGCGCATCCCGTACAGGAAGTAGAACACGAGCCCGACGGCCATCCAGACACCGAAGACCACCCAGGTGACGGAGTCGAGGTTGAACATGTTGTACGCGCAGAAACCGAAGCCGAGCACCGGGAAGAGCCAGCCGAGCGGCACCCGGAAGGTGCGCGCCATGTCGGGCTGGGTGCGGCGCAGCACGATCACGGCGATGTTGACCAGGCCGAAGGCGAAGAGCGTGCCGATGCTGGTGGCGTCGACGAGCTTGCCGAGCGGGATGACGGAGGCCAGGGCGCCGCAGAACAGCGACACGATGACGGTGTTCACGCGGGGCGTGCCGGTCTTGCCGCTGACCTTGGCGAACTTCTTGGGCACGAGGCCGTCGCGGGACATCGCGAAAAGGACCCGGGTCTGGCCGTAGAGCACGGTCAGGACGACACTGGCGATGGAGATGACGGCGCCGGCCGCGAGCAGGGTGCCCCAGACGGTCTTGCCGGTGACATCGTTCATGATCGCGGTCAGCGATGCCGTGGAGTCCTCGAACTCCGTCCAGTTCCACGCGCCGACGGCGACGGCGGCGACCAGGACGTACAGCGCGGTGACGATGATCAGCGAGAGCATGATCGCGCGGGGCAGGTCGCGCTGCGGGTTCTTGGCCTCCTCACCGGCGGTGGACGCGGCGTCGAAGCCGATGTAGGAGAAGAACAGGCTCGCTCCGGCGGCGCTGACGCCTGCCACGCCGAGCGGCATGAAGTCGGAGTAGTTGCCGGACTTGAAGCCGGTGAAGCCGACGGCGCAGAACAGCACGAGGGCCGCGATCTTCACGATCACCATGATCGTGTTGGCGCGGGCGGACTCCTTGGCGCCGCCGAGCAGGAAGACCATGGCGAGCAGCACCACGACCAGGCCCGGCAGGTTGATGATGGCGCCGTCGGCCTCGCCGGGCGCCGCGGACAGCGCGTCCGGGATGGTGACGCCGATGGTGCCGTCGAGCAGTTCGTTCAGGTACTCGCCCCAGCCGACGGCGACCGCCGCGACCGACACGCCGTACTCCAGGACCAGACACCAGCCGCACACCCAGGCGACGAGTTCACCCATGGTTGCGTATGCGTACGAGTACGAGGACCCGGCGACCGGTATGGAGCCGGCCAGCTCCGCGTACGAGAGGGCCGAGAAGAGCGCGGTGAGTCCGGCGATGACGAACGACACCGTCACGGCGGGTCCCGCCTTGGGGACGCTCTCGCCGAGCACCACGAAGATGCCGGTGCCGAGCGTCGCACCGATGCTGATCATGGTGAGCTGCCACATGCCGAGGGTGCGCCGAAGCGAGCCACCCTCGCCCTGGCAGCCCTCCGCGACCAGGAGTTCCACCGGCTTGCGCCGCATCAGTCGACTGCCGAGGCCGGCCGCTGCCGGGGGCCTTGGACTGGTCTGCGGGGGTGCGCCCTGATCGAGCACGCGCTGGCTCCTTCATCGCTGCCGGTAGAAGTGGCAGGGAGCCGCGGCAGCCCACGAAGGAAACGGGAGCCACCGAGCAGGCAGTCCCCGCCACGCCACGTACAGCGCATGACTCTATGGGCGCCGGTTCCCGCCCGTAATGCAGCAACGTTGCGCATCAGCCGCCGCGCCGGGCCGGCGGGCCCCCGCACGAACCCCCCCCCCCCCCCCGGGAGCGGCGGGCGGCCCCCCGGGGGGGCCGCGGCCCGCCGCTCTAGGGGCGCGGGGCTGTGTTCATGTGCGGCTCCGCCGCGTGGGCGCGACCAGCCCCCACACCCCGCAGACAAATAACGCTCCCGCAGCGCAGCGCCTAACTCCAGCTAGCGTGCAGAGGCTTCCCCTCGGCGTACCCCGCGGCGCTCTGAACGCCCACAGTCGCCCTCTCCGCGAACTCCGCCAGAGACGCGGCGCCCGCGTAGGTGCAGGACGAGCGGACGCCCGCGATGATCGAGTCGATCAGGTCCTCGACGCCGGGCCTGGCCGGGTCGAGGAACATCCGGGAGGTGGAGATGCCCTCCTCGAACAGCGCCTTGCGGGCGCGGTCGTAGGCCGACTCCTCGCTGGTGCGGTTGCGCACGGCGCGGGCCGACGCCATGCCGAACGACTCCTTGTAGAGGCGGCCGTTCGCGTCCTGCTGGAGGTCGCCGGGGGACTCGTACGTCCCCGCGAACCAGGAGCCGATCATGACGTTCGACGCGCCCGCGGCCAGCGCCATGGCGACGTCGCGCGGGTGCCGGACGCCACCGTCCGCCCACACGTGCTTGCCGAACTTCGCGGCCTCGGCGGCGCATTCGAGCACCGCGGAGAACTGCGGGCGGCCCACGCCGGTCATCATGCGGGTGGTGCACATGGCGCCGGGGCCCACGCCCACCTTGATGATGTCCGCGCCGGCCTCGACGAGGTCGCGCACGCCCTCGGCGGCGACGATGTTGCCCGCCACGATGGGCACCTGCGGGTCGAGCGCGCGCACGGCCCTCACCGCGGCGATCATCGACTCCTGGTGGCCGTGCGCGGTGTCCACGACGAGCGTGTCGACGCCCGCGTCGAGGAGCTGCTTGGCCTTGCCCGCCACATTGCCGTTGATGCCGACGGCGGCGGCGACGCGGAGCTTGCCCTGCGCGTCGACGGCCGGGGTGTACAGGGTGGCGCGCAGGGCGCCGGTGCGGGTGAGGATGCCGGCGAGGCGGCCGTCCTTGTCCACGGCGGGGGCGTAGCGGCGGTTGGCGCCGTCCAGCTTGTTGAACGCGTCGCGCGGGTCGATGTCGGCGTCGAGGAGCACCAGGTCCTTCGACATCACCTCGGACAACTGGGTGAAGCGGTCCACGCCGGTGAGGTCGGTGTCCGTGACGACGCCGACGGGCCTGCGGTCGCCGTCCACGACGACGCCCGCGTTGTGGGACCGCTTGGGCAGCAGCGCGAGGGCGTCCGCGACGGTCTGCGTGGGGTCGAGGACGATGGGGGTGTCGAGCACGTGGTGGCGCGTCTTCACCCAGGAGATGACGTCGGTGACGACCTCGATCGGAATGTCCTGCGGAAGGACGACGAGGCCACCGCGGCGGGCGACGGTCTCAGCCATACGGCGGCCCGCGATCGCGGTCATGTTGGCGACGACCAGCGGGATCGTGGTGCCCGTGCCGTCCGGCGACGTGAGGTCGACGCCCTGGCGCGAACCCACGGCGGAGCGCCGCGGCACCATGAAGACGTCGTCGTACGTCAGGTCGTACGCGGGCTGGATGTCGTTGAGGAAGCGCACGTGCTGCTCATCCCAGTCGATCAGAGGTGGCCCCCGACAGGACAGCCGGGGGAAAAGCACGTACTTCATTGTCCCATGCCCGGGGGCCCGCGCCGCCTGGGACGATCACCCAGGCGGCCGATGAAACCCCTGGTCGGATCCTCCAAGCCGACCACGCTCCGCTTCCACCGTCCCGCACTGCGTACGCGGGTGCCGGCGGCGCGGCGCACGCGGGAGCCGGCGGCGGCGTCCTCAGTCGGTCCGCGTCGGCCCCATCACGAGCACGATCTCCAGGCCGCGCTTCTGTTCCCGCCCGTACGCGACCGCGTCGGCGAACACCTCCTGCGCGGCGGCCCAGTCGTCCGGCGCCGCGTCGGCGTACTCCCGCCACCCGCTGACGACGAGCAGTTGCCCGCGCGCGCCCCGCGCCAGGGCCGGGTCGGTCAGGCAGTCGGCGAGCGCGTCCCAGTTGCGCCCGAACCAGTCCGGCAGGGTCAGGGCGGCGGCGCACCGGTCCATGAAGGCGGCCTTGTCGCGTACGCCGTCCAGGTCGAGCGCACGCGTGGCCCAGCCGGTGCCGCGCACGGCCTCGCACACGGGCCCGAGCGGCCCGCGGACCCCGTCGTCCGTCGTCATGTCCCGACCCTCCTCGTCCTCCGCCGCCGTCATCTCAGTACCGCCCTGAAGGACGCGTAGTGATCGTCCGTGTAGTACGTCTCGTCCTCGCGGCCGGTGACGAGGCGACGGGCCCCGCGGTCGCGTTCCCCCGGCGTGCGGACGGTGTACTCGCGGTAGTAGCCGCGTGCCTGCCGCGGCAGCTCGCCCTCGAAGTTGCGGAAGACGGTGCCGTCCTTGGCGTGGGGGAAGGGCCCGCCCTCGTCGATGAGCCGCAGCGTCCGCCGGGCCGCCGCGGGCAGCCGCTCCGCCCGGACGGTCTCCATGCCGCGCGCCCACGCGGGCGTGGACACCGTATCGGCGGCGTCGCCGCTGCCGCCCTGCCGCTCCGTGCCGCAGCCCGGCAGCAGGACGGCGAGGCAGACGAGGAGGGCGCCGAGCAGACGGCCGGACGACCGGAAGATCATGCGCTCGATGCTGCCACAGCTTCCGCGGACCGGCGCGCGCCGATGCCCGCCCGCCGGTCGGCCCTCTCAGCGCCGCCCCCGTACCCGGCCCGGCGCCTCGTGCCCCGTACCCCGTAAGGAACCGCCGGTCGCCGTACCCGGCAGGGAACCGCTATTCGCCGTCCGGGTCCGCCCGGTCGAGGGCGGGCCGCGGCATCGAACCGGCCACCAGGAGCTGGTCCGCGGCCGCCGTGTCGGTGACCAGGCTCGTGACGAGTCCGGAGCGCAGCACGGCGTCGATGGCGGCGGCCTTGCGCTGGCCGCCCGCGATGGCGACGACCTCGGGGATCCGGCGAAGCCGGTCCGTCTCGACGGTGATGCAGCGCTCGCCGAGGTCGCGCCCGACCCTGCGGCCCTCGGCGTCGAAGAGGTGGGCCGACATCTCCGCCGCGACACCGAGCGAGGCGTAGTGCGCGCGCTCCTCGTCGCTGAGCATGTCGTGGACCGTGGAGATGCCGGGCTCCCAGGAGCCGATGGACACCGCCGCGACCGTGACCTTGTCGAAGTACTCGAAGGCGCGCGCGATCCCGGTCTGGTTCCGCAGCGCGCCCGCGGTCGCCGCGTCGGGCAGCAGCATCGGGGCGTAGATCGGGTGCGCGTCGCCGCCGGAGACCTGTGCGGCACGGCGCACCGCCTCCACCGAGCCGCGCTCCGCGGTCCCCGCGTCGTACACGCCCGTGAGCTGCACGACCGTGCACGGCGGCAGCACGTCGAGCGCCGCGGCCATGTGGATGGTCGAGCGCCCCCAGGCGAGGCCGAGCACGTCGCCCTCGTTGACGAGTTCGCCGAGGAGACCCGCGGCGACCTCGCCGAGGTTCTCGGGATCGGGCGAATCGTCGGCGTCGTCCGTGGGGGCCGGGGACTCCACGACGACTGCGTGCCGCAGGCCGTAGCGGGCGCGCAGCGCGTCCGAGCGCTCCGCGTCCAGCTCGGCGGGCACGCGGATCTCGATCCGTACAAGGTCACGCTCGAGAGCGGTCTCCAGGACCCGCGCCACCTTGAAGCGGCTCACGCCGAACTCCTCGGCGATCTGGATCTTGGACTTGCCCTCGAGGTAGAAGCGGCGGGCCATGGCCGCCGCCTGCACCAGCTCCGCGGGACCCATCCGCATGGCTGACCGACCCGCCGACATGGCCGACACGGCGCTCTCCTCACTGCTGTTCACCACATACGTACACCTGGATTCGCTCTTCATCCTTGCAGATCCGGCGTACCTGATCAGCCCTGATGGGCTGCGTTCACGTTCCCGTGGCCAAGCCGTCGGCCGCGTCGGGTCCCCGTCGTGCCCGCGCGGCACCTCAGTGGGCGCACGCCCACGCGGCGGTGGCCGTGGCCGACTCGGCCTGGGTGCGCAGTGCACGTACCGCCTCGGCCGGGTCGTCCGCGCCGTACACGGCCGAGCCCGCGACGAAGACATCGGCACCGGCTTCGGCGCAGCGCTCGATGGTCGTGGCCGAGACCCCGCCGTCGACCTGGAGCCACAGTTCGAGGCCGTGCTTGCTGATGAGCTCGCGGGTGCGGCGGATCTTGGGGAGCATGATGTCGAGGAAGGCCTGGCCGCCGAAGCCGGGCTCCACGGTCATGATCAGGAGCATGTCCAGCTCGGGCAGCAGATCCTCGTACGGCTCGATGGGCGTCGCCGGCTTCAGGGCCATGGCCGAGCGGGCGCCCTTGGCGCGGATCTCGCGGGCGAGGCGCACCGGCGCCGCGGCGGCCTCGGCGTGGAACGTGACCGATCCGGCGCCCGCTTCGACGTACTGCGGGGCCCAGCGATCGGGGTCCTCCATCATCAGGTGACAGTCCAGGGGCGTGTCCGTCGCCCGTGCCAGGGACTCTACGACCGGCACCCCCAGGGTGAGGTTCGGGACGAAGTGGTTGTCCATGACATCGACATGGAGCCAATCCGCGCCCTGAACGGCCCGCGCCTCGTCGGCGAGGCGGGCGAAGTCGGCGGAGAGGATGCTGGGGTTGATCTGCGCGGCCATGCCCCAAGACTGCCATGCCCGGCAGCCGTCGCCCGCCCCGGTCCCGGCAAGGCCCCGCGGGGGCGCGCGGAGGGTGCGCGAGGGCACACGGAGGCTGCGCGGGCGACCTCCCCGGTCCCGCTCCCCCCGTGCCATGCTGTCCGTCCACCGGCAGCTCGTTGGGCGGCAGGGGAGAGCCATGCCTGAGACTCGGTCACGGACCAGGCCGGACGCGGAGCGGCGGGCACGCCAGGGCGTGGCCCAACTGATCTGCGGCCCCCGCACCAAGTGGCTGGTGCTCGTGCTGTGGCTGATCGTCCTTGTCCTCGCCGCGCCCCTCGCCCAGAAGCTCGGCGACGTACAGGACAACACCACCTCGTCCTGGGTGCCGCGGTCCGCCGAGTCGACCCGGGTCCTCGACGCCGCCGCCGGGTTCAGGCCCGAGACCATGCCCATGGTCGTCGTGTACGCCCGCGAGAACGGCCCCCTGACCGGCGCCGACCGGGCCCGGATCGCGGACGGCGTCAGCGAGATCAGGCAGCTTCGCTCGCACTGGATCCGCGGCGACGAGACCCGCGGCCCGGTCTTCGACAAGACGGGCGACACGGCGGAACAGGCGCAGGCGGCGCAGGTGTATGTGCCGCTCACCATGAACAACGAGACCTGGAACGACCTGCCGGACGCGGTCGAGGACGTCAGGGAGCAGGTGGCGGACGGCGGCAGGGACACGGACGGCCTGGACGTGTACATCACCGGACCCGCGGGCGTCTCGGCCGACTTCGCCGAGGCCTTCGCCGACATCGACTCGACGCTGCTGCTCGCCGCGGGCGCGGTCGTCGTGGTGGCCCTGCTGATCACCTATCGCAGTCCGATCCTCCTGTTCGTCCCGCTGATCTCGGTCTTCGTGTCGTTGTACGGCGCGCAGGCGCTGATCTATCTCCTGGCCGAGCACGCGGGTCTGACGGTCAACGGCCAGAGCGCGGGCATCCTCACCGTCCTCGTCTTCGGCGCGGGCACGGACTACGCGCTGCTCCTCGTCGCCCGGTACCGCGAGGAGCTGCGCAGGCACGAGGACCGGCACGAGGCGATGGCCCTGGCCCTGCACCGCGCGGGGCCCGCCGTGCTCGCGTCGGGCGCGACCGTCGTCCTGAGCATGCTGGTGCTCCTCGCCGCCGAGATGAACTCCACGCGCGGGCTCGGCCCGGTGGCTGCGATCGGCGTGGCGGTGGGGCTCCTCGCCATGCTGTCGCTGTTCCCGGCCCTCCTGGTGATCTGCGGCCGCTGGCTGTTCTGGCCGGTGATCCCGCACGTCGGCTCGTCCGATCCCGCCGAGCACGGCATGTGGGCGCGGATGGGCCGCCGGATCGCCGGGCGCCCCCGGATGACCTGGGTCGCCACCTCACTGGCGCTCGCGGTGCTCGCCCTCGGCCTGATCCAGTTGCGCGCGGCCGGGATCAGCAACGAGGACGCCTTCATCGACAAGCCGGACTCCGTGACGGGGCAGGAGGTGCAGGCCGAGTACTTCCCCGCGGGCAGCGGTGACCCGATGGTCGTCGTGGCGGAGAAGGCGCGGGCCGACGACGTCCGCCGGGTGGTGGAGGGCACCAGCGGCGTCCAGCGCGGCACCGTCGGGACCCCGCCGGGCACCAGGGCGGAACACGACGGTCAGGTGCTTTTCGAGGCGACCCTCAGCGATCCGTCCGACAGTCGGGCCGCCAAGGACACGGTGGAACGGGTACGGGACGCCGTGCACGCCGTGCCGGACGCGGACGCCCGGGTGGGCGGCGGCACGGCGACGCTGCTCGACATGGACAAGGCGACCGTCCACGACGACAAGCTGGTCATCCCGCTGGTCCTCCTTGTCGTGCTGATCGTCCTCGGCGTCCTGCTGCGCGCCGTCGTGGCCCCGCTGCTCCTGATCGGCACGGTCATCGTGTCGTTCTCGGCGGCCCTGGGCATCAGCGCGCTCGTCTTCCGGCACCTCTTCGACTTCCCCGGCGAGTCCACGGACTTCCCGCTGTTCGTCTTCGTGTTCCTCGTGGCGCTCGGCATCGACTACAACATCTTCCTGACGACCCGGATCCGCGAGGAGGCGGCCCGTCAGGGCACCCGCCAGGGCGTCCTCACCGGTCTGGCCGCGACCGGAGCGGTCATCACGTCGGCGGGCCTGGTACTCGCGGGCACCTTCGCCGTCCTCGGCACGATCCCCATGGTCGCCTTCGTCGAAATAGGCTTCGCGGTCGCCCTCGGCGTCCTCCTGGACACCTTCATCGTCCGCTCGATCCTGGTCACGTCCCTGTTCCTGGACGCGGGAGCGAAGGTGTGGTGGCCACATCCACTGTCCCGCGCCGACGATCCCAGCCCACCCGCCGACGATCCCAGCCCGTCCGGCGACGATTCCAGCCCGTCCGGCGTTTGAGGACGAGGCGCGAAGCGCCGACAAACGGCACCCAAGGCCCCCCCGAACGGGGCAAGGGGGGAAGCCCCCTCACCCAGTACGCCGAATGACCGCCAGATACATCGCATCGGTGCCGTGCAGATGCGGCCACAACTGCACATCAGGCCCGTCCCCGAGCGCCGGAACCCCCGGCAGCAACTCCCGCGCGTCAAGCAACTCCGCCGCCCCCCACTGCTTGAGGACGTCGTCCACGACGGCCCGAGTCTCGGCGAGGTGCGGCGAGCACGTGGCGTACCCGACGACTCCCCCCACCCGCACGGACTCCAACGCGGAGCGCAACAGACCACGTTGCAACGGAGCAAAGCCCTCCAGGTCCTCGGGCCGCCGCCGCCAGCGCGCCTCAGGCCGCCGCCGCAGGGCGCCGAGTCCCGTGCAGGGCACGTCCATCAGGACCCGGTCGAAGGTGCCGGGCAGCCACGGCGGCCTGGTCCCGTCGGCGGCGATCACCTGGTAGGGGCCGGGGTTCCCGGTGAGTGCCTGGTCCACGAGCCGGGCCCGGTGCGGCTGCTTCTCGGCGGCGATGAGCACGGCCCCGCGCTCGGCGGCGAGCCCGGCGAGCAGCGCGGCCTTGCCGCCGGGGCCCGCACAGCCGTCCAGCCACTTCTCGTCGCGCCCCTCGACCGGCGCGTTCGCGAGTGCGAGCGCGACCAGTTGGCTGCCCTCGTCCTGCACCCCGGCCCTGCCCTCGCGCACCAGCGGGATCGCCCCCGGCTCACCGCCCTCGCTGAGCCGCACCGCGTACGGCGACCAGCGCCCCGGAAGCACCGACTCCGCGTCGAACGAGTCGAGCAGCTCGTCGGCGGTGGCCCGGCCGGGCCGTGCCACCAGCGTCACCTCGGGCCGCTCGTTGTCGGCTTCGAGCAGGTCCTCGATGCCCGCGCGGCCGCCCCCGAGGGAGTCCCACAGCGCCGACACCACCCACCGCGGATGCGAGTGGACGACGGCGAGATGGTCCTCGGCGTCCTCGTCGTAGGGCGGCGCGACCTTCTCCAGCCAGCCGTCGAGGTCGTCCTTGGCGACCTTGCGAAGCACGGCGTTCACGAACTTCGCCCGCCCGTCGCCGAGCACCACCCGCGCCAGCTCCACGGACGCCGACACGGCGGCGTGCGAGGGGATCCGGGTGCCGAGCAGTTGGTGGACGCCGAGGTTCAACACGTCCAGGACCGGCGGGTCGACCTCGCGCAGCGGCCGGTCGATGCAGGCGGCGACGATCGCGTCGTACGTCCCCTGACGGCGCAGCGTCCCGTACACCAGCTCGGTGGCGAACGCCGCGTCCCGTGCGTCGAACTTCTCAGGCCCTTCCTTCTCGCGGGCCTTGCGCAACAGCGGCGGCAGCACGAGGTTCGCGTACGCGTCCCGCTCGTCGACGGCCCGCAGCGCCTCGAAGGCAAGGAAGCGGACGGGGTCCTTCTGCGGTCGGCGGTACGGCTTGCCGGGCTTACCGGACTTACCGGACTTGCCCTGGGTGCCGGGACGCCGGTTCGGCTGGTCGTTCAAAGGTGCTCCGCTGCTGGTGGTGGGGCTAACCATGTCAGCGTACGACGCCCGCGCGCGGCCTCCCACCCGCCGGGGGGGAAGGCGGCTAGGCGCCGAGGCGCTCCCCCGAAGTGATCCGCGCCCCGCGCGCCCAGTCCGCGGCGTCCATCGGCTTCTTGCCCTGTGCCTGCACCCAGAGCAGTTCCACGGCGTACGAGCCCGTACCGACGTACAGGTTCTTCTTGCCCGCGGCGATCTCACCGGGGGCGAGGTCGGTGCGGTCCGGCACGGGCGTGGCCTGGATCAGCTTGAGGCGCTCGCCCCGGAACACCGTCCACGCCCCGGGCGCGGGCGTGCAGCCGCGCACGACGCGGTCGACGCGAAGCCCGGGCGCCGACCAGTCGATGTGCGCGTCCGCCACGGTGATCTTCGGCGCGACGCTGACGCCGTCGGCGGGCTGCGGCACGGCGGACAGGGAGCCGTCCTCGATGCCGTCCATCGTGGCGGCGAGCAGCCCCGCGCCCGCGAACGCGAGGCGGGTCAGGAGGTCGCCGCTGGTGTCCGTGTGCCGGATCTCCTCGGTGACCGTGCCGTACACGGGACCGGAGTCGAGGCCCTCCTCGATGAGGAACGTGGACGCGCCGGTGATCTCGTCGCCCGCCATGATCGAGTGCTGTACGGGGGCGGCGCCGCGCCAGGCGGGCAGCAGCGAGAAGTGCAGATTGACCCAGCCGCGGGCCGGGATGTCCAGGGCCGACTTCGGCAGCAGCGCGCCGTAGGCCACCACCGGACAGCAGTCGGGGGCGATCTCCCGCAGTCGGGCCTGGAACTCCTCGTCCCGCGGCTTCGCCGGCTTGAGCACCTCGATCCCGGCCTCCTCCGCGCGCTCGGCCACCGGGCTCGCGACCAGCCTGCGGCCACGGCCCGCGGGCGCGTCGGGGCGGGTGACGACGGCGGCCACCTCGTGCCTGCCGGAGGTGATCAGGGCGTCCAGGGCGGGGACGGCGACCTCGGGGGTGCCGGCGAAGACCAGTTTCACTGGGCGATACCTCGGTTCTCTGGGAGTCGGCGACGCACCAGTCTATGGGCCCTGCCCAGCGGAATGCCGGGGGCGTACGCAGCAGCGTGCGCCCTGTGCATATGCGCATACGCCCCGGGACCGTGACCCCTCACGACGTGACGCGTTGGTCAAGAAAGAGTTGACCACTACGGGCCGCACACGCGGCCCGCTCCTCATTCCCCATTCCCCGTTCCCCGCAACCGCACGACCTCCCCACCACCGCACGGCACTCCCCTCCGCCCACCCCTCCGCCCGCACTCCACGCCAGCCGCACGGCTTCCCCCTTTTCCAGACTTCACCCCCTTCTCCCCAAATCTGCACCCAAATCCCCGTAATCCCCATCCCCCGTCCCCTACCTCCTCCCATCCCGATCCCCCAACGCCGGTTCGAGAGGCTTGTTCATGGCCGACCACGCAACCCACGACGCCCAGGCCCGGGCCAGCCTGCATCTGCTGGTGCGGGACATCGAGCGGGTCCGCCGCCAGGTGGACGCACTGCGCACCCTCACCGCCCAGCTCGGCAACGTGTACCGCCCGCGCCGCTCCAGCCCCTCCGCGGGCTTCGTCGTGTACGGACGCGCTCCCGCCCCGACCGTCCGCCTCGCCCAGGAACTGCGGGACAGCGTCGAGACCCTTGTGACCGCGGCAGTCGACTTCGACCGCTCACTCGGCTTCTCGTGGGACGCCGTGGGCTCCGCGCTCGGCGTCACCAAGCAAGCAGTGCACCGCCGCTACGGCGCGCGCCGGGCCGCCGCACCGGCCACCGCCGAACCCGAGCACACGGCCGAGCCGGCGCCCGCCGCGGCCACCCGCACGGTTCCCCTGGGGGCACCGCTGCCGTCCGTCCCCGCGGCCCGCGCCATGCCGACCCAGCCGACAGCGGGCAGCCCCGGCCTCCGTGACGAGATGCGCCCCGGAGCCTTCCCCGGCCCACGCAACGGCTGACCGCCCCGTAAAGGGGCGCGGGGAATTGCGCGACCAGCCACGAACATGCCGCAGACGCGTCTGCTCAGTACTCAGCAGACGCGTCTGCGGCTGTTCTGCGGCCGCTCGCGCAGTTCCTCGCGCCCCTTACGGGGCGCCCCGGGCCGGGCCCCGGCCGGACGCCGGTACCGAACACCGACACCGGACGACCAGGCGCCGCAGGCGTAGGCGCCGCAGAACCGGGCGCCGCAGGCGTAGGCGCCGCAGAGCCGGGCGCCGCGGCAGCGCCCGGTTCGCCGTCAGCCGATGTCGGCCGGATCGATCCGTACCCGGATCGCGGCCTGCTGCGCCGCCCCCCGGGCCATCCGCGCGGCCTGCGCGGTCTTCAGGGCGCGGGCCAGCGCCGCACCGCTCCCCGGGGGCACCCGCACCAGGGCCCGCTCCCCGTGCTCACCGGGGGGCGCGTCCCCGGGTCTGCGGGGTCGGCCCGGCTCCGTGACGGCGGCCGGGACCGGGCCCAGGACCTCGGCGTCCGGGGGGAGTTCGACACCGCGCAGAAACTCCGTCAGGGCGTCCCGGGGCCCGGACACCGCGGCCATCCGGGAGACCGGCGGAAACCCCAGCTCCGCCCGCTCGGCGAGCTCCCGGACCGCGTGCCCCACGGGGTCCCACCGCACAAGGGCCTGGACGGGCCGTAGCGTCGGCTCGGCGACGATCACGACCGTGCCGCCCGCACCCTGGTCGCGCACCAGGGCGGCCGCGCCGATCCAGCGCCGCAGCGCTTCCTCGCCCGCGCGCAGGTCGGGGCGGCCCAGCATCGCCCAGCCGTCGAGCAGCAGCGCGGCCGCGTACCCGCCGTCGGCCACCGGCTCCGCGCCGGGGGTGCTCACCACGAGGGCGGGCGCGGCACCCACCGTGTCGAGGACCTGCTCACGCCCGGACGTCCGCACCGGCACCGCGGGAAAGGCCCGGCCCAACTCCTCGGCCGTACGACGGGCCCCCACCACCTGGGCGCGCAGCCGGAAGCCGCCGCACTCCTGGCAGTGCCAGGACGCCTCACCCCGCCCGCACCACGCGCAACTGAGCCCGCCGTCGTCGCGCGCCTCCAGCGGCCCGGCGCAGTGCCTGCACCGCGCGGGCACCCGGCACCGCTCGCACGCGAGCCGCGGCACATACCCGCGCCGGGGCACCTGCACCAGAACGGGCCCGTGCTTGAGGCCTTCGCGGGCGGCCTGCCAGGCCAGTGTGGGCAGCCGGGCGGCACGCGCGGCACCGTCACGCGCGAGGTCGCCGTCACCGACGGTCCGTACGAGCGGAGCGGCGCCCCGCACCTGCTCACGGTCGGCGGCCATGGGGGTCGCCCAGCCGCTGTCCACCAACTGGGCGGCCTCGACGGTGCAGCTCCAACTCCCCAGCAGAAAGCCGCACTTGTCCCGCGCGGCGCGCAGTTCCAGCACTTCCCGCACCTGCGGAAACGGAGCGTTGTCGTCCGCATGGCTGGAGTCGCCGTCGTCCCACACCGCGACGAGGCCGAGATCGCGCACCGGGGCGAACATGGCCGCGCGGGTGCCGACGACCGCGCGCACGGCACCGCGGCGCACGGAGAGCCACTCCCGATAGCGCCGCTCCTGCCCAGCGTCGGCGGTCAGGAGGGCGTGCCGCCCCTCACCGAGCCGCTCGCGCAGCGCGGCGTCGACGCGCGCGGCGGGCCTCCCGGCAGGAACGACGACGAGGGCGCCGCGGCCCGACGCGAGGGTGGCCTGCACGGCGACGGCGATCTCGTCGGCCCACTGCGGCCCTGGCAGCGCGGTCCAGACGGCGCGGGGGGCGCCGCCCGCGGCGAGGGACGCCACGAACTCCGCGCCGCGCCGGTACCGCTGCCATGACGCGGGTTCGGGCGCGGGCGGCGGCGGGGCGGGGGCGGGTGAGGGCCGGGACTCGGCACGGGCGTGGCGGGGCGGGACCGCGAGTTGCAGTACGTCGGCGAGGCTGCCCGCGTACCGGTCGGCGACGGCGCGGGCGAGGCCGAGCAGTTCCCCGTCGAGTACGGGCTCGGGCGAGACGACCTGGGCGAGGGCGGCAAGGGGCCCGTTGTAGTCCGACTCGGCGCACCGCTCGACGATGAAGCCGTCGATGAGCCCACCGCCCTCGCGCCGCCCCCCGCGCACGTTCCGCGACCCGGCCCCGAACCGCACCCGCACCCGCACCCCGGGCTGCGCGGCCTCGTCGAGCTCCTTCGGCACGGCGTAGTCGAAGTACCGGTCGAGGTGCAGCACCCCCTTGTCGACGACGACCCGCGCCACCGGCAGCCCCTCGGCCAGCTCGGCCCCGCGCCACGTACGCGGCTTCGCCTTGGGCGTCCTGGCCTTCCGCACACTCTCCCGAATGAGCGCAAGCTGCTCGGGCACGGCACCCTCCGCACCACCCGACCGACCGTCCTCGCTGCTCACAGCCAAATTCCTACCAGACGGGTCTGACACCGCGGGCCGCGGCCGCCCCGGCCGCCGGACGGGCGCACCGCCCTCCGGGTTTTCGTCCGGTCCGCCAGGACACGCGTGGCCGCCCGAGCCCCTGCTCGCTCACGGAAAAGACCGAGGCCCGGCCCTCCCTCTGCCGAAGGAGTGCCGGGCCTCGAGCCCTTGCTGATGCGTTCGCGTCTACAGGCCGACAGCCTTCCGCAGCGCCTCCACGCGGTCCGTGCGCTCCCACGTGAACTCGGGCGCCGAGCGGCCGAAGTGGCCGTACGCGGCGGTCTGGGAGTAGATGGGGCGCAGCAGGTCGAGGTCGCGGATGATCGCGGCCGGGCGGAGGTCGAAGACCTCGCTGATGGCGGTCTCGATGCGGTCCGTGTCGACCTTGGCGGTGCCGAAGGTCTCGACGAACAGACCGACCGGCTCGGCCTTGCCGATCGCGTACGCGACCTGGACCTCGCAGCGGGAGGCGAGACCGGCCGCGACGACGTTCTTGGCGACCCAGCGCATGGCGTAGGCGGCGGAGCGGTCGACCTTGGACGGGTCCTTGCCGGAGAAGGCGCCGCCACCGTGGCGGGCCATGCCGCCGTACGTGTCGATGATGATCTTGCGGCCGGTGAGGCCGGCGTCGCCCATGGGGCCGCCGATCTCGAAACGGCCGGTGGGGTTCACCAGGAGGCGGTAGCCCTCGGTCTCCAGCTTGATGCCGTCGTCGAGGAGTGCCTTCAGCTCGGCCTCGACCACGAATTCGCGGATGTCGGGCGCGAGGAGCGAGTCCAGGTCGATGTCGCTCGCGTGCTGCGAGGACACCACGACGGTGTCGAGGCGGACGGCCTTGTCGCCGTCGTACTCGATGGTGACCTGGGTCTTTCCGTCGGGGCGCAGATACGGGATGGTGCCG
Organism: Streptomyces aureocirculatus; assembly: GCF_000720475.1. Lineage (GTDB taxonomy): Bacteria > Actinomycetota > Actinomycetes > Streptomycetales > Streptomycetaceae > Streptomyces > Streptomyces aureocirculatus. Next base: position 387,928 of record NZ_JOAP01000005.1, on the reverse strand, counting down.
TTCTTGCGGACCTCGGAGAGGCGGCGGGACAGGCGGTGCGCGAGGTGGATCGGGAGCGGCATGAGCTCCGGGGTCTCGTCGCAGGCGTAGCCGAACATCAGGCCCTGGTCGCCGGCGCCCTGCTTGTCCAGCTCGTCCTCATCGCCCTCGACCCGCTTCTCGTACGCGGTGTCGACGCCCTGCGCGATGTCGGGCGACTGGGCGCCGATGGACACCGAGACACCGCAGGATGCGCCGTCGAAGCCCTTCTTCGACGAGTCGTACCCGATCTCGAGGATCTTGTCGCGCACGAGCTGCGCGATCGGCGCGTACGCCTTGGTCGTGACCTCACCGGCGACGTGCACGAGGCCGGTGGTGATGAGCGTTTCGACGGCGACCCTGGAGGTCGGGTCCTCGCGCAGGAGCGCGTCGAGGATGGTGTCGCTGATCTGGTCAGCGATCTTGTCGGGGTGACCTTCGGTCACAGACTCCGAGGTGAAGAGACGGCGGGACACATCGCTCCCTGTGGTTGCAGCGGCTGCTGGCTGATCATTGGTGGACGGGCCGAGAGCTGCGCTCGGCGTCGTCCACGACCAGTTTATCGGTCACACTCCGCCGTGTGGTCACTTGTCTCGTCAGACGAGCCCTGTGACCTGCGGCACTGCATTGTGCGTCACGACGATCCGTCTCCACCAGAGGGCCTCTCGCCCTGTTTCGTCGCGTTTGAGCCCTCCGGCGGAAGAAAGGTGATCTTCACCGCACTTCCGGGCGGGACCCATGTCACACGAGAGGCGCCGGACGGCATCACGCCAGGCGCTGGACGACCAGGTCCCAGACCGTGTCCGCGAGGTCTTCCTTCGGCCCGTACGGCACGGGGGTCTCGCTGCCGTCGGCACCGAGCACCACCGCCTCGTTCTGTTCGGAGCCGAACGTCTTGCGCTCCCCGACCTCGTTCACGACGAGCAGGTCGCAGCCCTTGCGGGCGAGCTTCGCTCGTCCGTTGGCCAGCACGTCGTCCGTCTCCGCGGCGAAGCCGACGACGACCTGGTCCGCGCGGGGGCGGTCGCCCGCGATCTCGGCCAGGATGTCGGGGTTGCGGACGAGGGCGATCGGGGCGGGCTCCTCGCCGTCCTTCTTCTTGATCTTGCCGGTGGCGTACGTCCCGGGGCGGAAGTCGGCCACGGCGGCGGCCATCACCACCGCGTCGGCGTCGGCGGCGGCCTTGAGCACGGCCTCGCGCAGTTGCACGGCCGTGCCGACGGGCACGATGTCGACGCCCGCGGGGTCGGGCAGGGCGGTGTTCGCGGCAAGCAGGGTGACGCGGGCGCCTCGGGCCGCGGCGCTGCGGGCGAGGGCGTAGCCCTGCTTCCCCGAGGAGCGGTTGCCGAGGAAGCGCACGGGGTCGAGGGGCTCGCGGGTGCCGCCCGCGCTGACGACGACATGGCGTCCTGCGAGGTCCTGGGCCGGCCGGTCGCCGCGCGCCAGGACACGGCGTACGACCTCGAAGAGCTCGGTGGGGTCGGGGAAGCGGCCCTTGCCGGTGTCGACGCCGGTGAGGCGGCCGACCGCGGGCTCGACGACGAGGGCGCCGCGGCGCCGCAGGGTGGCCACGTTCTCCTGGGTGGCGGGGTGCTCCCACATCTCGGTGTGCATGGCCGGGGCGAAGACGACCGGACAGCGGGCGGTGAGGAGCGTGTTCGTGAGCAGGTCGTCGGCCAGGCCGTGGGCTGCCTTGGCGAGCATGTCGGCGGTGGCGGGCGCGACGATCACGAGGTCGGCGCCCTGTCCGATGCGTACGTGCGGGACCTCGTGGACGTCCGACCAGACCTCCGTGGAGACCGGGTGCCCGGACAGCGCCGACCAGGTCGCGGCGCCGACGAAGTGCAGCGCGGACGCGGTGGGGACGACGCGTACGTCGTGGCCCGACTCGGTGAGCCTGCGCAGCAGCTCGCACGCCTTGTAGGCGGCGATCCCCCCGCTGACCCCCAGAACGACCTTCGGCTTGTCCACCGTGTCCACCGTGCCTCCCCGCACTCGGCCCCGCACTCCATCGCATACGCCTCATCCGGATGACCGGAGGCGTACGGCTCCATGACACACATGACACACCAAAGGCCCGGGAGGTGCTTCCCCGGCTGAACCTGGGAGGCACCCGCTGCCGGGCCCGTGGTGAACGTACTGCTGCTGCTTACTGCGGCTCGTTACTGCGCCGGGCCCTCGACGGCCTCGGACGTCAGCAGGCCCGCGTTGATCTCGCGGAGCGCGATCGAGAGCGGCTTCTCGTGGACGTGGGTGTCCACGAGAGGGCCGACGTACTCGAGAAGGCCCTCGCCGAGCTGCGAGTAGTACGCGTTGATCTGGCGCGCGCGCTTGGCGGCGTAGATCACAAGGCTGTACTTCGAGTCGGTTGCCTCGAGCAGCTCATCAATCGGCGGGTTGATGATGCCCTCGGGCGCGGTAATGGAAGAGGACACTCTCTGCCTTCCGATGGGGGTGAAGATCAAACAACTTTCATCAAGGCTAGCAGCTCGCGCGCTACATCCTCGACGGAGGTGTTGACCAGGGTGGTGTCGAACTCGGCCTCGGCGGCCAGTTCGACGCGGGCGGCCGCGAGGCGGCGCTCGATGACATCGGGCTGCTCGGTCCCCCGGCCGGTGAGCCTGCGGACCAGCTCTTCCCAGCTCGGCGGGGCGAGGAAGACCAGTTGGGCCTCGGGCATCGACTCGCGCACCAGACGGGCGCCCTGGAGGTCGATCTCAAGCAGGACGGGCACACCCGCCTCCAGGTGCTCCATGACCGCCTGGCGCGGTGTGCCGTAGCGATTGCCCGCGAACTCCGCCCACTCCAGGAGCTCGCCGTTGGCGATCAGCTTGTCCATCTCGTCGTCGGAGACGAAGAAATAGTGGACACCGTGACGCTCGCCGGGGCGCGGCTTGCGGGTCGTCGCCGACACCGAGAGCCAGACCTCGGGGTGTTCCTTGCGCATATGGGCGACGACCGTGCTCTTGCCGACCCCGGAGGGGCCGGAGAGCACGGTCAGCCGCGGACGTACGTCCGGGGGTACGGGGGACGTCCCCCGGGGTGTTGCAGCCATGCAGCGATTATCCAGGTTCTCAGGAGTGCCTGAGAACATCAGCCAGCGGCGCTGCCGAACTCACGCTCGAGCGACGCGATCTGATTGGAGCCGAGCCCGCGCACGCGGCGGCTTTCGGAGATGCCAAGACGCTCCATGATCTGCTTGGCGCGGACCTTGCCCACGCCCGGCAGTGACTCCAGGAGGGCGGAGACCTTCATCTTGCCGATGACGTCGTTCTCCTGGCCCTGCTTGATGACCTCGTGCAAGGAGGCGCCGGAGTGCTTGAGTCGATTCTTGACCTCGGCCCGCTCCCGGCGAGCCGCGGCGGCCTTTTCGAGCGCGGCTGCGCGCTGTTCAGGGGTAAGGGGCGGAAGAGCCACGCCTACGTCACCTCGGATGTCGAACTGTCGGATACGGACCGGTGAGGAACCTAGTCGCCCCTCACCAGGGGAGCAACGCGCAACGCGCTTGCCCGTCGTCCCCCCACTACCTTGAAAGGGTGTGGGGGTGCCCCCACTCGTCGGAGACTAGCGGCCATGGCCGCCGGAGTCAGCGAGAACAGACGAAAAGTCCTGGTCAGCCTCCACCGAGCCCGGCATATCGGTCATTTCACCCCTGTTTTGGCCGGGTGACGTGTAAGCAACACGTCAGAACGGCGCGTGTGAGCCGCCCCCGGCGTCCGCCCGAAACGCGGAATCCGCATCCGGAAACGCCTTTCTGTCCCCCCGACGTGCGCTCTCGTCGAAAGAAGTTCCAGGGCCTACGCGGCAGCCACGGCCGCCCGTACCTCGTCCGCGAACCGCGCCGCTGCGTCCCGCAGCGCACCCGCGTCGGGACCCGCCTTGAGGACGCCCCTGCTGACGTTCGGCACGACGTTGCGCACCGCCGCGCCGAAGACACGGGGAAGGTCGGCCGGCGTCGCGCCCTGCGCCCCGATGCCGGGGGCGAGCAGCGGCCCGTTGATGTCGAGGTCGAACGTCGACAGATCGCCGAGTGTGGCCCCGACGACGGCTCCGTAGGACCCCATGGGCGCCGCTCCGGCGTTCTCCGCGGCCAGGTGGCCCAGCATGGTCGCCGCGATGCTCCGGCCGTCCTCGCGCACCGCGCGCTGCACCTCGGCGCCCTCCGGGTTGGAGGTGAGGGCGAGCACGAAAAGGCCGGCGCCGTTCTCCCGGGCCAGCTCGACCGCGGGTGCCAGGGAGCCGTAGCCGAGGTACGGCGAGACGGTCAGCGCGTCCGAGAACAGCGGCGCCTCCTTGCGCAGATAGGTCTCGGCGTACGCGGCCATGGTCGAGCCGATGTCGCCGCGCTTGGCGTCCATGACGACCAGGCCGCCCGCCGCCCGCAGGTCCGCGACCGCCCGCTCCAGGACCGCGACGCCCCGCGAACCGAAGCGCTCGAAGAACGCCGACTGCGGCTTGAAGACGGCCACCTGGTCGGCGAGGGCCTCGACGACGGTGCGGGTGAAGGACTCCAGACCTCTGACGTCGTCGCCGAGGCCCCAGGCCCCGAGCAGCGAGGCGTGCGGGTCGATGCCCACGCACAGCGGGCCGCGGGTGTCCATGGCGCGGCGCAGCTTGGCGCCGAAGGGTTCCAGGGTGCTCATGCTGCGGAGGCCTTCCGGGTGTCGGCGCCGACGGCTTCGGCGAGCGTGGCGTACGGGGATGCGGCGAGGCGGGCGGCGAGTCCCTTGTGGACGGCGCGCTGCCAGAAGGGGCCTTCGTAGATGAAGGCGCTGTAGCCCTGCACCAGGGTGGCGCCGGCGAGGATGCGCTGCCAGGCGTCCTCGGCGTTCTCGATGCCGCCGACGCCCACGAGGGTGATCCGGTCGCCCACGCGCGCGTAGAGGCGGCGCAGGACCTCAAGGGAGCGCTCCTTGAGGGGCGCTCCTGACAGGCCGCCGGTCTCCGCGACAAGGTCGGGAGCGGAGGCGAGCCCGAGGCTCTCGCGCGCGATGGTGGTGTTCGTGGCGATGATGCCGTCGAGGCCCAGCTCCACGGCGAGGTCGGCGACGGCGTCCACGTCCTCGTCGGCGAGGTCCGGCGCGATCTTCACGAGCAGCGGGACGCGGCGGCCGTCGGCGCTGCGGTCTGCGGCCTCGCGCACGGCGCTGAGCAGCGGGCGCAGCGACTCGGTGGCCTGGAGGTTGCGCAGGCCCGGCGTGTTCGGCGAGGAGACGTTGACGACCAGGTAGTCGGCGTGGCGGGCCAGGCGCTCGGTGGACTTCACGTAGTCGACGGCGGCGTCGGCCTCGGGCACGGCCTTCGTCTTGCCGATGTTGACGCCGACGACGGCCTTGAAGGCGGGCTCACGGGCCGCCAGGCGGGCCGCCACGGCCGCGGAGCCCTCGTTGTTGAAGCCCATGCGGTTGATCAGCGCGCGGTCCTGCACGAGGCGGAACAGGCGCTTCTTGGGGTTGCCGGGCTGCGGCTCGCCCGTGACCGTGCCGATCTCGACGTGGTCGAAGCCGAGCATCGCCATGCCGTCGATGGCGACGGCGTTCTTGTCGAACCCGGCCGCGAGCCCGAAGGGGCCGTGCATGCGAAGCCCGAACGCCTCGGTGCGCAGCTCCTTGAAGCGCGGGGCGAGGGCGGCGGCGGCGAACGTGCGCAGGACCGGCACGCGTGCGGCCAGGCGGATCCAGCGGAAGGCCAGGTGGTGGGCCTGCTCCGGGTCCATGCGCCGGAAGACCAGGCGGAAGAAGAGCTTGTACATCAGTGGTGTCCCCAGGAGGCATGAGGAGGGGGACACCGCATCCGGTGTCCCCCTCGTGGGCTGCTAGTCGCGGGCCGCGGTCAGTCGTTCCGCGTGTTCCTGGAGCGAGCGCACGCCCACTCCCCCGTGGTGGAGGGCGTCGATGCCCTGGACGGCGGCGGCGAGGCCCTGGACGGTCGTCAGACACGGCACGGAGCGTGCCACCGCTGCCGTGCGGATGTCGTAGCCGTCGAGGCGGCCGCCGGTGCCGTACGGGGTGTTGACGATGAGGTCGACCTGGCCGTCGTGGATGAGCTGGACGATGGTCTTCTCACCGTTGGGGCCCTCGCCCTCGGACTGCTTGCGCACGACGGTGGCGTTGATGCCGTTGCGCTTGAGGACCTCGGCCGTGCCGGAGGTGGCGAGCAGCTCGAAACCGTGGGCGACCAGTTCCCGCGCCGGGAAGATCATCGAGCGCTTGTCGCGGTTGGCGACGGAGATGAAGGCGCGGCCCTTGGTGGGCAGCGGGCCGTACGCGCCGGCCTGCGACTTGGCGTACGCCGTGCCGAACACCGTGTCGATGCCCATGACCTCGCCCGTGGAGCGCATCTCCGGGCCGAGCACCGTGTCGACGCCGCGGCCCTGGATGTCGCGGAAGCGCGACCAGGGCATCACGGCCTCCTTGACGGAGATCGGCGCGTCGAGCGGCAGCTCGCCGCCGTCGCCGGTCGCCGGGAGCAGGCCTTCGGCGCGCAGCTCGGCGACGGTCGCGCCGAGCGAGATGCGGGCGGCGGCCTTGGCCAGCGGCACCGCGGTCGCCTTGGACGTGAAAGGCACCGTGCGCGAGGCACGCGGGTTGGCCTCAAGGACGTACAGGATGTCCCCGGCCATCGCGAACTGGATGTTGATCAGGCCGCGCACGCCGACGCCCTTGGCGATGGCCTCCGTAGAGGCACGCAGACGCTTGATGTCGTGGCCGCCGAGCGTGATGGGGGGCAGGGCGCACGCCGAGTCGCCGGAGTGGATGCCGGCTTCCTCGATGTGCTCCATGACGCCGCCGAGGTACAGCTCGTGGCCGTCGTACAGCGCGTCCACGTCGATCTCGATCGCGTCGTCCAGGAAGCGGTCGACGAGGACCGGGCGCGACGGGCTGATCTCCGTCGACTCCTCGATGTACGCGGAGAGGCGGGTCTCGTCGTACACGATCTCCATGCCGCGCCCGCCGAGCACGTAGGAGGGGCGTACGAGGACGGGGTAGCCGATCTCGTCGGCGATGGCCTTGGCCTCGGCGAAGGTGGTCGCGGTGCCGTGCTTGGGCGCGGGCAGGCCCGCCTCGGCGAGCACCCGGCCGAAGGCGCCGCGGTCCTCGGCGGCGTGGATGGCCTCGGGCGAGGTGCCGACGACCGGGACGCCGTTGTCCTTCAGGGCCTGGGAGAGGCCGAGCGGGGTCTGGCCGCCGAGCTGGACGACGACGCCCGCGATCGGCCCGGCGAGGGACTCCGCGTGCACGATCTCCAGGACGTCCTCCAGGGTGAGCGGCTCGAAGTAGAGCCGGTCGGAGGTGTCGTAGTCCGTGGAGACGGTCTCCGGGTTGCAGTTGACCATGACGGTCTCGTAGCCCGCGTCGCTCAGCGCGAACGAGGCGTGCACGCAGGAGTAGTCGAACTCGATGCCCTGGCCGATGCGGTTCGGTCCGGAGCCCAGGATGATCACGGCGGGCTTCTCGCGCGGGGCGACCTCGGTCTCCTCGTCGTAGGAGGAGTAGAAGTACGGCGTCTTCGCGGCGAACTCGGCGGCGCAGGTGTCGACCGTCTTGTAGACGGGCCGGACTCCGAGGGCGTGCCGGACCTCGCGGACGACGTCCTCGCGCAGGCCGCGGATCTCAGCGATCTGGGCGTCGGAGAAGCCGTGCCGCTTGGCCTCGGCGAGCAGCTCGGGGTCCAGCTTCTCGGCGGCCGTCAGCTCGTCGGCGATCTCCTTGATGAGGAAGAGCTGGTCGACGAACCAGGGGTCGATCTTCGTGGCGTCGAAGACCTCCTGGGGCGTGGCGCCCGCGCGGATGGCCTGCATGACGGTGTTGATGCGGCCGTCGGTGGGGCGCACGGCCGCGCGGAGCAGCGTGTACTTGTCGCCGGGCCTGCCGGTGAAGGTGAACTGGCTGCCCTTCTTCTCCAGGGAGCGCAGCGCCTTCTGCAGGGCCTCGGTGAAGTTGCGTCCGATGGCCATGGCCTCACCGACCGACTTCATGGTCGTGGTCAGCGTCGAGTCGGCCTGCGGGAACTTTTCGAAGGCGAAGCGGGGGGCCTTGACGACGACATAGTCGAGGGTCGGCTCGAAGGAGGCCGGAGTCTTCTCGGTGATGTCGTTGGGGATCTCGTCGAGCGTGTAGCCGACGGCAAGCTTCGCCGCGATCTTCGCGATCGGGAAACCGGTGGCCTTCGAAGCGAGCGCCGAGGACCGGGAGACGCGCGGGTTCATCTCGATGACGATGACCCGGCCGTCCGCGGGGTCGACGGCGAACTGGATGTTGCAGCCGCCGGTGTCGACGCCGACCTCACGGATGATCGCGATGCCGACGTCCCGCAGGGTCTGGTACTCGCGGTCGGTGAGCGTCATGGCGGGCGCGACGGTGATCGAGTCGCCGGTGTGCACGCCCATCGGGTCGAAGTTCTCGATGGAGCAGACGACCACGACGTTGTCGTTCTTGTCGCGCATCAGCTCCAGCTCGTACTCCTTCCAGCCGAGGATGGACTCCTCCAGGAGCACCTCGGTGGTCGGCGACAGCGTGAGGCCCTGCCCCGCGATGCGGCGCAGCTCGTCCTCGTTGTGCGCGAAGCCGGAGCCCGCGCCGCCCATGGTGAAGGAGGGGCGCACGACGACGGGGTAGCCGCCGAGCTCGTCGACGCCCTTGAGGACGTCGTCCATGGAGTGGCAGATCACGGAGCGCGCGGACTCGCCGTGGCCGATCTTGGCGTTGACGGCCTCGACGACCTCCTTGAAGAGGTCGCGGTCCTCGCCCTTGTTGATGGCTTCGACGTTCGCGCCGATCAGCTCGACGCCGTACTTCTCCAGGACGCCGTTGCCGTGCAGGGAGATCGCGGTGTTGAGCGCGGTCTGACCGCCGAGGGTGGGCAGGAGCGCGTCGGGACGCTCCTTGGCGATGATCTTCTCGACGAACTCCGGGGTGATCGGCTCGACGTACGTGGCGTCGGCGATCTCCGGGTCGGTCATGATCGTCGCGGGGTTCGAGTTGACGAGGATGACGCGCAGGCCCTCGGCCTTGAGGACGCGGCACGCCTGGGTCCCGGAGTAGTCGAACTCCGCGGCCTGACCGATGACGATCGGGCCGGAGCCGATGACCAGGACGGACTGGATATCGGTGCGCTTAGGCACGCTGGCCCTCCATCGGGACGGTGTTCATCAAAGACGTGAAGCGGTCGAAGAGGTACGCGGCGTCGTGCGGGCCCGCCGCCGCCTCGGGGTGGTACTGGACGCTGAACGCGGGCCGGTCGAGGAGCTGGAGGCCCTCGACGACCTGGTCGTTGAGGCACACGTGGGAGACCTCGGCGCGGCCGTAGGGGGTGTCGGAGACCCGGTCGAGCGGCGCGTCGACGGCGAAGCCGTGGTTGTGCGCGGTGACCTCGACCTTGCCCGTGGTGCGGTCCTGCACGGGCTGGTTGATGCCGCGGTGGCCGTACTTCAGCTTGTAGGTGCCAAATCCCAGGGCGCGGCCGAGGATCTGGTTGCCGAAGCAGATGCCGAACAGCGGCGTGCCGCGCTCCAGGACCGCCCGCATGAGGGCGACGGGTCCGTCCGCGGTGGCCGGGTCGCCGGGGCCGTTGGAGAAGAACACGCCGTCGGGGTTCACGGCGTACACGTCGTCGGCGGTCGCGGTGGCCGGCAGGACGTGCACCTCGATGCCGCGCTCGGCCATGCGCTGCGGGGTCATGCCCTTGATGCCGAGGTCGACGGCGGCGACGGTGAGCTTCGCGGTGCCGATGGGCAGGGTCTCGCCGTCGGGGCCGAGCGCGGGGACGACGTAGGTCTCCTTGGTGGCGACCTCCGCGGACAGGTTCGCGCCCTTCATCTGCGGGGCGTCCTGCACCTTGGCGAGCAGCTCGGCGTCGCCGGAGACGGCGTCTCCGGAGAAGATGCCGACGCGCATGGCGCCGCGCTCGCGCAGGTGGCGGGTCAGCGCGCGGGTGTCGATGCCGCTGATGCCGACGACGCCCTGGCGCTCGAGCTCCTCGTCGAGGGAGCGCCGGGAGCGCCAGTTGGAGGGCACGCGCGCGGGGTCGCGCACGACGTAGCCGGAGACCCAGATCCGCCGGGACTCGGGGTCCTCGTCGTTGACGCCGGTGTTGCCGACGTGCGGGGCGGTCATCACGACGACCTGGCGGTGGTACGACGGGTCGGTGAGGGTCTCCTGGTAGCCGGTCATGCCGGTGGAGAACACGGCCTCTCCGAAGGTCTCCCCCACCGCCCCGTAGGCACGTCCGCGGAAGATGCGGCCGTCCTCCAGGACGAGTACGGCGGGAGTCTTCACGGCTCCCCGAGTGGAGGTCGTCATCGTGCGCCTTCCGTTTCCGTCGTGCTGGCGGCCCCGGCGCCGGAGTCGGCGCTGTGGGGGCTTGTGCTGGTGGTGTCGATCATGTTGTTGATGGCCTCGACCCAGTCCGCCTGTTCGGCGGCGTGGTCCGAGCGGAACCCGGAGTCCAGGAGCTTGTCGCCGTGCGCCCAGGTGACGATCAGCAGACCGCCCTCGGCGAGGACCTTGCCGGCGATGCCCTTGTCGAGCCGGGCCTCGCGCAGCGCCTCCTTCGGGATGAAGAAGTCCCTCGCCCCGGGGCGTACGACGTCAAGACCCGCGTCGCTGAGGGTCAGCTCCACCCGACTGCGGGTACCCAGGCCGTGCGCCACGATCCGGTCGAGCCAGTGGCCCGCGGTGGTCGAGCCGTGGTACCGGCCGGTCAGCTCAAGTGTGGCCGGGCCGGGGTCGGACGGCGCGTCGGCGAGCTCGGGCAGGTCGGACTGGAGGGTGCCGCGCCACTTCCAGCCCTCGCGCATCAGCCAGTAGACGAGGGCGACGAAGAGCAGCAGGCCGACGACCCAGCCGGTGCGGGCGGCCCAGTCGGTGACCTCCGCCGACTTCTCCTCGGCGGCCAGATGGGTCAGGTGGGGGCTGGCAAGAAGGTGCGTTGCAGTCACTGGAGCTTCCCGTCGACGAGCGTGGCCCGGCCCCGCAGCCACGTGTGCGTGACGCGTCCCGGCAGCTCACGGCCCTCGTATGGGGTGTTGCGGCTGCGGGAGGCGAATCCCGCGGGGTCCACGGCTCCACGGTATGCCGGATCGAGGAGCGTGAGGTTCGCGGGCTCGCCCGCGGATACGGGACGTCCATGCCCCGCGGCCCCGCCGATCCGCGCGGGCGCCCACGACATCCGCTCCGCGACGCCTTCCCAGGTGAGCAGGCCGGTGTCGACCATGGTGTGCTGCACGACCGACAGGGCGGTCTCCAGGCCCACCATGCCCATGGCGGCCGCGGCCCACTCGCAGTCCTTGTCCTCGTGCGGGTGCGGGGCGTGGTCGGTGGCGACGATGTCGATGGTGCCGTCGGCCAGGGCCTCGCGCAGCGCCATGACGTCGCGCTCGGTGCGCAGCGGCGGGTTGACCTTGTAGACCGGGTTGTAGGACCGCACGAGCTCGTCGGTGAGGAGCAGGTGGTGCGGGGTGACCTCGGCCGTGACGTCGATGCCGCGGGACTTGGCCCAGCGCACGATCTCCACGGAGCCCGCGGTCGACAGGTGGCAGATGTGCACGCGCGAACCGACGTGTTCGGCGAGCAGCACATCGCGGGCGATGATCGACTCCTCGGCGACGGCGGGCCAGCCGCCGAGCCCGAGCTCCGCCGAGACGACGCCCTCGTTCATCTGGGCGCCCTCGGTGAGCCGCGGCTCCTGCGCGTGCTGCGCGACGACGCCGCCGAACGCCTTCACGTACTCCAGGGCCCGTCGCATGATCACGGCGTCGTCGACGCACTTGCCGTCGTCGGAGAAGACGGTGACACCGGCCGCGGACTCGTGCATGGCGCCGAGCTCGGCGAGCTTCTTGCCCTCCAGGCCGACGGTGACGGCGCCGATGGGCTGCACGTCGCAGTAGCCGGACTCCTTGCCGAGCCGGTAGACCTGCTCGACGACACCCGCGGTGTCGGCGACGGGGAAGGTGTTGGCCATGGCGAACACGGAGGTGTAGCCACCGCTGGCGGCGGCGCGGGTGCCGGTGAGGACCGTCTCGGAGTCCTCGCGGCCGGGCTCGCGCAGATGGGTGTGCAGGTCGACGAGGCCGGGCAGCAGGATCTTGCCGCCGGCCTCGACGACGTCGGCGCCGTCGGCGGCCAGGCCCTGGCCGACCTCGGCGATCTCGGAGCCGTCGATCAGGACGTCCTGCGGCTCGCCGCCGAGCACCTGCGCACCGCGGATCAGGATCTTGCTCATGTCTTACTTCTCCTCGATACGGGACGCGGACGCGGGCGCGGAGCGCTTCGTCGCCGGGGTGGTCGCGGGTGCCGGGTGGGTGACGGCGGGCTCGTTGCCGCCGAGCAGGAGGTACAGGACGGCCATGCGGATGGACACGCCGTTGGCGACCTGTTCGACGACCGTGCAGCGCTCGGAGTCGGCCACCTCGGCGGTGATCTCCATGCCGCGGACCATCGGCCCCGGGTGCATCACGACGGCGTGTCCCGGCATCCGCGCCATGCGGTCGCCGTCCAGGCCGTAGCGGCGGGAGTACTCGCGCTCGGTCGGGAAGAACGCGGCTTTCATCCGCTCGCGCTGCACCCGCAGCATCATCACGGCGTCGGACTTCGGGAGCGTGGAGTCGAGGTCGTAGCTCACCTCGCACGGCCAGTTCTCGACGCCGACGGGGATCAGGGTGGGCGGCGCGACCAGCGTGACCTCGGCGCCGAGAGTGTGCAGCAGGTCGACGTTGGAGCGGGCGACACGGCTGTGCAGGACATCACCGACGAGCGTGATGCGCTTGCCGTCAAGGCCCTGGCCGAGGCCTGCGTCCGGGCCGATCAGACGGCGGCGCATGGTGAACGCGTCCAGGAGCGCCTGGGTCGGGTGCTGGTGGGTGCCGTCGCCCGCGTTGATCACCGGGGCGTCGATCCACCCGGAGGTGGCAAGGCGGTACGGGGCGCCGGAGGCGCCGTGCCGGATGACGACGGCGTCCACGCCCATCGCCTCCAGGGTCTGGGCGGTGTCCTTCAGTGACTCGCCCTTGGAGACGCTCGACCCCTTGGCGGCGAAGTTGATGACGTCCGCGGAGAGGCGCTTCTCGGCGGCCTCGAAGGAGATCCGGGTGCGGGTGGAGTCCTCGAAGAAGAGGTTGCAGACCGTACGGCCGCGCAGCGCGGGCAGTTTCTTGATCGGCCGGTCGGCGACGCGGGCCATCTCCTCCGCGGTGTCGAGGATGAGAACGGCGTCGTCGCGGGTGAGGTCGGCGGCCGAGATGAGGTGTCGCATCATCTGGTGGGCTCCGTAGGGAATTCAGGTGTGCGGGGGCCCGGGCGGGGTGCTCCCCGGGGCACGGCGGGCATGCGGGCGCGCGTCGGCTCGCGCACGGGCCAGGAGGGCCTGAGCGGTCGGCCGTACGGGAAGGAGCTAGCGCTCGCCTGCCGGAGCGGTCGGCTTGGCACCGAGCAGCACGGCGTCGCGGCCGTCCTCCTCGGCGAGCTGGACCTTGACCGTCTCCCGCAACGACGTCGGGAGGTTCTTGCCGACGTAGTCGGCGCGGATGGGCAGTTCTCGGTGGCCGCGGTCGACGAGGACGGCGAGCTGCACGGCGCGCGGGCGGCCGATGTCGTTCAGGGCGTCGAGGGCGGCACGGATGGTGCGGCCGGAGAAGAGCACGTCGTCGACGAGGACGACCAGACGGCCGTCGATGCCCTCGGAGGGGATGTCGGTGCGTGCGAGCGCGCGCGGCGGGTGCATGCGCAGATCGTCGCGGTACATCGTGATGTCCAGGGAGCCGACCGGGATCTCGCGGCCGGGGCCGACAGGGTCGCCGGGGCCGCCGGGGGCACCGACGATCTCTTCCAGCTTGGCGGCGAGCCGCTGGGCGAGGAAGACGCCACGGGTCGGAATGCCGAGGAGGACCACGTCCTCCGCGCCCTTGGCGCGCTCGACGATTTCGTGTGCGATACGGGTCAACACCCGTGCGATGTCCGGGCCTTCGAGAACAGGCCGCGCGGCATCGGAGTCATGCGAGTCCATGAAAAACGGACCTCCTTCTCCGCCTCACGGGACGGACCTTAAAGGACGTCTAAATTGCGCCAACTGCGTCCTCCACGGTACCAGCAACGGCAACCCACGCCGTCGCCACCCCCTCGGAAGGGGCCCCGGGACTCATTCGGCTTGACGCAGACAGGTAACGCTGCGTAACCTCACAGTGAGTTACCAAGCCGCGCGGCGGAGCCGCACGTTGTCACAGCGTCCGGGGAGCTATATGTCCAGCGAATACGCCAAACAGCTCGGGGCCAAGCTCCGCGCCATCCGCACCCAGCAGGGCCTTTCCCTCCACGGCGTCGAGGAGAAGTCCCAGGGTCGCTGGAAGGCGGTCGTGGTCGGGTCGTACGAGCGCGGCGACCGTGCCGTGACCGTGCAGCGCCTCGCCGAACTGGCGGACTTCTACGGCGTTCCGGTGCAGGAACTCCTCCCGGGCACTCCGCCCGGCGGTGCCGCCGAGCCGCCGCCCAAGCTGGTCCTCGACCTGGAGCGGCTCGCCCACGTCCCGGCCGAGAAGGCGGGCCCGCTGCAGCGCTATGCCGCCACCATCCAGTCCCAGCGCGGCGACTACAACGGCAAGGTCCTCTCCATCCGCCAGGACGATCTGCGCACCCTCGCGGTCATCTATGACCAGTCGCCCTCGGTGCTCACCGAGCAGCTCATCAGTTGGGGTGTTCTCGACGCGGACGCGCGCCGCGCCGTGGCCCACGAAGAGGTCTGAATTCTCCGCGGGGAGCATTGAGAAGAAACGTGCCGCCGGGGTGGCCGGAACCTATTGGGTTCCGGCCACCCCGGCGGCTTTTTCCAGGCCTCTTCCGAGCGCGGTGGCATAACCGGCGCGGCAAAACCTGTGCGGAAACTGTGGGAAACGCGCGCGGCAAAACCTGGAGGGCCCGCAGCCGATTGGCTGCGGGCCCTCCAGGAACCGGGAAAGCGGCGGGTGCCTACTCGCCTCGGCGAAGACTCGGCTTCAGGTCCTTGAACCGGCCGAGCAGGCCGTTGATGAAGGCCGGCGACTCGTCGGTGGAGAATTCCTTGGCGAGCTGGACGGCCTCGTCCAGAACCACCGCGTCGGGCGTACCGTCGACCCAGATGAGCTCGTGGGCGCCGAGCCGCAGAATGTTGCGGTCGACGACCGGCATCCGGTCGAGCGTCCATCCGACGGCGTACTGCGAGATCAGCTCGTCGATACGGGAAGCGTGCTTCTCGTAGCCCTCGACGAGCTCCATCGTGTACTCGCTCACCGGCGGCTGCCTGGTGTCGGTCCGCGAGTGCCGCACCCAGTCCGCGAGGACGGTCAGGACGTCGACGCCGCGCTGGTCGGCCTCGAAAAGGATCTGGAAGGCGCGCTTGCGGGCCGTGTTACGGGCGGCCACGGTTAGCTGTTCACCCGGCCGAGGTAGCTGCTGTCACGGGTGTCGACCTTGATCTTCTCGCCGGTGGTGATGAAGAGCGGCACGTTGATCTGGTGGCCGGTCTCCAGGATGGCGGGCTTGGTGCCACCGGTGGAGCGGTCGCCCTGGACGCCCGGCTCGGTCTCCTGGATGACCAGCTCGACGGCGGCGGGCAGCTCGACGAAGAGGACCTCGCCCTCGTGCTGGGCGACGGTGGCCTCGAAGCCCTCGATGAGGAAGTTCGCGGCGTCGCCGACCACCTTCTTGTCGATGTGAAGCTGGTCGTACGTCTCCATGTCCATGAAGACGAAGTAGTCGCCGTCCATGTACGAGAACTGCATGTCGCGCTTGTCGACGGTGGCCGTTTCGACCTTGACGCCGGCGTTGAAGGTCTTGTCGACGACCTTGCCGGAGAGCACGTTCTTGAGCTTGGTGCGCACGAAGGCCGGGCCCTTGCCGGGCTTGACGTGCTGGAACTCGACGACGGACCAGAGCTGGCCGCCTTCGAGCTTGAGCACCAGGCCGTTCTTGAGGTCGTTCGTGGAAGCCACGGTTGCGGAATCTCCTGGACTGACGTGGACGACCCCGGGCACGTGCACGCGCTAGAGCGCGAGCAGCTCCTTGGTCGTGATGGTGAGTAGCTCGGGTCCGCCGTCCGCTTCGCAGCGGACGACGAGCGTGTCATCGATCCGGACCCCGCCCCGGCCCGGGAGGTGAACCCCCGGTTCGACGGTGACCGGCACGCAAGCGTCCAGTTTACCCATGGCTGCGGGCGCCAACTGCGGGTCCTCGTCGATTTCGAGTCCCACCCCGTGCCCGGTGCGCGGAGGAAGCCCGTCCGCATACCCGGCGGCGTCCAGCACATGGCGTGCCGCGCGGTCCACGTCACGGTACGCGGCGCCGGGTACGAGAGCCTCACGGCCGGCCCGCTGAGCGGCGAAAACGAGGTCGTACAGCTCGATCTGCCAGTCCGCGGGAGAGGTGCCGATGACGAAGGTGCGACCGATCTCGCTGCGGTAGCCGCGGTAGCACGAGCCCAGGCACACCGAGAGGAAGTCGCCCTCCTCGACCCTGCGGTCGGTGGGGCGGTGGCCGCCGCGCCCCGAGTTCGGCCCGGTGGCCACGGAGGTCGGGAAGGCGGGGCCGTCGGCGCCGTGGTCCACCAGGCGGCGTTCCAGCTCCAGGGCGAGGTGCCGTTCCGTGCGCCCGACCAGGATCGACTCGAGCAGCTCGCCCAAGGCCTGGTCGGCGATCTCGGCGGCGATCCGCAGACAGGAGATCTCCTCCTCGTCCTTGGTGAGGCGCAACTGCTCCACACCGCAGGCCAGGTCGGCCAGGCGCAGGGCCGGCGCCACCGAGCTCAGCGCGTGGTGGCGGGCCACGGTCAGATGGTGCTCCTCCACGGCCAGTGTCTCGGCGCCCTGGGCCGCGGCCTGCCCCGCCGCCGCGACGACCGGGTCGCCGCCGCGTGCCTCCAGGACGTGCGTGCGCAGGTCCGCGTCCGGCCGCTCCGCGCCGGGTTCCTCCCCCGGCGGGCGGGCGCACACCAGTACGTCCTCGGACCTGCCGAGCAGCAGCACCGCACCGCTCGGCGCCGCGCCCGCGAGATAGCGCACGTTCGCGGGCCGCGACACCACCGCCGCGGCGCTCCCACTGCCCGCCCAGCGCTCCCTGAGCCGCTCCCTGCGCGCGGCGTACACCTCTGACATGGGGCGAGCCTATGAGCGCCCCGACGCACCGGCCGTCTCAGCGCGTCCGGACGGGCGGTGCGGGCCGCTGCGCGCGGGGCGGGGGCTGTTGCCGTTGCCGCTGACCACGTGTCCGTCGGCTTCTCGGCCTCCGGGCTTCTCGGCTGGGCTTCCCGGCTCCTCAGCGGGACGGACGGCCGGTGACCCGGCAACGGCGTCGCGGACGGGCGTGCTTACGTGGCTGCGGGGTAGCGGCCGGTGAAGCAGCGACCTGTGGGTCGCTCAGCCGTCGCAGCCGACGCCGTCGCCGTCCCGGTCGAGGTGGCGGCCGTAGCCCGGCTCGCCCCGGTGGACGGGGGCCGCACCGGTGGCGCGGGCCGCGGCACAGTTCTCGTAGAAGACGGATCCCCCGGACCCACTGGACCCTGATCCGCCGGACCCGGACCCACCCGATCCACCGGCTCCGCTCGCCCCGCCGTCGCCCGGCGGTCGTACCGTCACGGTCGACTTGACCGTCTTCGTGGCGCGCACGGTGACGGTCTCCGCTGGCTCGGGGCGGACCGCTTTCGGCGTCGCGGTGGCGGTCGCCGTCTCCCGTGCGGCCTCCGTCGCCGTCCGCGTATGTGTCACCGTGGGCCGCGAGGCGGACTTCTCGGACTTCGACTCACCGCCCGAGCCGGTGCCGCCCGCGCCCAGGCCGATCAGGAAGGCAACCACGAGGGCCGGAAGTACGAAGCGTTTCCGCGCCCACTTGGGCGCCAGGCGTGGGGTGGGTGAAGGAATGTGCGGAGTGGTCATCTCGCCCCTCAAGGGCCGCTGCCGCCGGAATCGGGCCAGTGGCCTGGACCAGACCGTAGCGCCTGGGTGCGAGGGGCGAAAGCCGCCGGCGTGCGAGGTGACCTACTCGTGACAGGAGCGGTCGGTTCCGGGCTCGGGTGAGGAGGCCGCTGTGACGTCCGCTCGGCGGCGCCCGGCCGCTACCACTTCGGGGGGCTCGTGATGGCGCGGGCCAGGACGTCGTCCAGGACGCGGGCCGTGGCGGGGACGTCGAGCTGGGAGTTGTCGATGATGGGGAGGCCCGAGCCGTACCAGCCGGCCATGCGGCCGTGGATGCGGGCCACCTCCTCGTCGGTGAGGCGGCGGTTGCCGCTGCGCTGGGAGTTGCGCTCCAGGACGATCTCAAGGCCCGGGAGCAGGACCACCGGCAGCAGGCCCGGGCCCACGTGCCGTTTCCAGCCGCCGAGGCCGACGACCGGGCGGTCGGGGAAGACGGCGTCGTCGAGGATGCAGGAGATGCCGTTGGCGAGGAAGTTGCGCGCGGCGAAGCCGCAGGTGCGGCGGGCCAGGCGGTACTGCGCCTCGGAGTGGTCGTTCCAGCCCGACTGCGGGTCGGCGAAGCCCGAGCGGACCCATTCACGTACGTCGTCGAGGCTGATGTGGGCCGTCGGCACGCGCCGGTGCTCGGCCCAGAACTTCGCCACGCTGGTCTTGCCCGCGCCCGCGGGCCCGATCAGGAGCACGGCGAGCGTCGTGGAGCCCGTGTCGGCCGGGGCCGCGCCGGGCGGCGGGCTCGGCATGGCGACGGGGCCACCGGGCGGAAGCTGGATGTGGCCGGTGGTGTCACGGACGGGCGGCGGGGCCGACGGGGCGGGAGCAGACGCGTGCGCGGTGGGAGCGGAGCCGGTCTGGACGTGAGGTGCCGCAGGGCTGTGAGGCGCCGCGGGGCCTTGGGGCGGCGCCGCGGGAGCCTGCGGGGCGGCCGGGGCGGGCGGTGCCGCAGGGCCGTGAGATGCGGTGCCGTGCGGGGCGGCCGGGACGGGCGGTGTCGCGGGGCCGTGGGGTGCTGCCGTGCCATGCGGGGCGGCCGTGGCAGGCGGTGCCGCCGGGCCGTGGGACGCTGCCGTGCCGTGCGGGGCGGGCGGTGCCGCCGGGTGGCCGTGCGGGCCCGACGGGGCGTGCTGGGCCGTGGGCGCGGGCGGGGCCACGGGGGCCTGGGGGGCCGTAGGTGCGTGCGGGGCGGGGGTGCCCTGGGGTGTGCCCGGTGCGGGCGGGGCGGCCGTCAGGGCCCCGGGGTGATGTGCGGGCGGGGCCGCCGTCGGGGCGCCCGGGTGATGTGCGGCCTGGGACCAGCCGGTGGCCGGTCCGTGCCCCGGCTGAGGGGGCGGCGGCAGCGGAGACCCCACTGCGTGCTGCATCCGGTGCCACTCCGTCTCGTACGACTGCTGATAGGGGCGGCAGCCGGGGCCGCCCTTACCGAACGGTACCGCCCCCGGCCGACGTTGTGTGAACGGCCGGGGCGGTCACGGAGTGCCCGTGGCTTGTTCGTTCTGCCCGCGACTTTCGCCCGTAACGGGGCGGACCGGACGGTTCAGTCGGCGACTTCTCCGTACGCGGCGAGCAGCACCGCCGGGTCCGGGCCCTCCAGGACGGTCGGCTTGGCGAGACCGTCGAGGACGATGAAGCGCAGCAGGTCACCCCGGGACTTCTTGTCGACCTTCATGGTCTCCAGGAGCTTGGGCCACTGGTCGTAGCGGTAGCTCAGCGGCAGCCCGACGGACTCCAGAACGGTGCGGTGCCTGTCGGCGGTCGCGTCGTCCAACCGGCCGGCCAGGCGGCCGAGTTCGGCCGCGAAGTGCATGCCCACGGCGACGGCCGCGCCGTGCCGCCACTTGTAGCGCTCGTTCTTCTCGATGGCGTGCGCCAGGGTGTGCCCGTAGTTGAGGATCTCCCGGAGACCGGACTCCTTCAGGTCACCGGAGACGACCTCCGCCTTGACCTTGATGGAACGTTCGATCAACTCGGCAGTGTGTGGTCCCGCGGGCGTGCGGGCCGCTTCCGGGTCGGCCTCGATCAGGTCGAGGATGGCCGGATCGGCGATGAACCCCGCCTTGATGATCTCCGCGAGCCCGGAGACGTAGTCGTGCACCGGCAGCGAGTCGAGGGCGGCCAGGTCGCACAGCACGCCCGCGGGCGGGTGGAACGCGCCCACCAGGTTCTTGCCCTCGGCGGTGTTGATGCCGGTCTTGCCGCCGACCGCCGCGTCCACCATGCCGAGCACCGTCGTCGGCACGGCGATCCACCGCACGCCGCGCAGCCAGCTCGCCGCCACGAATCCGGCCACGTCGGTGGTGGCGCCGCCGCCGACACCCACGATCACATCGGTGCGCGTGAAACCGGACTGGCCGAGCGCCTTCCAGCAGTACGCGGCGACCTCGGCGGTCTTGGCCTCCTCCGCGTTGGGCACCTGCACGGCCACGGCCTCGTACCCCTGGTCGGCGAGGTCCTGGCGCAGCGCCTCACCGGTCTCGGCGAGCGCCTCGGGGTGGATGACGGCGACCCGCTTGGCGGCGTCGCCGATCAGTCCGCCGAGCTCACCGAGCAGTTGCCGCCCGACGAGCACCTCGTACGGCTCGGTGCCCGCCGTGCCGCCGACGTGAATCCTTGTTACCTGGCTTGCCATCGGGTCCTCCGGCCGGGGGCCCGGGGGTCGTCCCCCGGGAATCGCGGTCTTCAACTCCAGTGCGTCGAGGACCGCTTCCGCGACCTCTTCGGGGGTGCGGCCGTCCGTGGCGACGACGGCGCGGGCGACTTCTTCGTACAGATGACGGCGTGCCTCCATCAGCTCCCGCCACTGCTTGCGCGGGTTGACGGCGAGCAGCGGGCGGGCGGTGTTCAGACCGACCCGGCGCACGGCCTCGTCGACATCCATCGACAGATAGACGACGGGCAGGCCCCGAAGGAGCGCACGGGTGCCCTCGTCGAGGATCGCGCCGCCGCCGAGGGCGAGCACACCGCGGTGCGCGGCGACGGCGGCACGCACCGCCGCACGCTCGCGCTCACGGAAGTACGGCTCGCCCTCGTCGACGAAGATGTCGGCGATCTCGCGGCCCTCCGCCGCCACGATGTCGGCGTCGGTGTCGCGGTAGACCACGCCGAGCCGCTCGGCGACGAGCGCGCCCACCGTGGACTTGCCCGAGCCCATCGGCCCGACGAGCACGATCCTCGGCCCGTCCCCGGCACCGGCGCCCCGCACCGGCTCCGCGGCGGACCCGACGACCGGCTCCACTGGGCCGCCGGTCACCGGATCTGCAGGTTGTCGAGGTACGACCGCACGTTGCGGCGGGTCTCCGGCACGCTGTCGCCGCCGAACTTCTCCGCCACCGCGTCCGCGAGCACCAGCGCCGCCATGGCCTCGGCCACGATCCCGGCCGCCGGGACGGCGCACACGTCGGAGCGCTGGTGGTGCGCCTTGGCCGCCTCGCCGGTGGCCACGTCGATGGTGGCGAGCGCGCGCGGCACGGTCGCGATGGGCTTCATCGCGGCCCGTACGCGCAGCAGCTCACCGGTGGTCAGGCCGCCCTCGGTGCCGCCGGAGCGGCCGGTGGCGCGCTTGACGCCGTCGGCCGTGGCGATGATCTCGTCGTGCGCCTGGGAGCCGGGCACCCGGGCGAGACCGAAGCCGTCGCCGACCTCGACGCCCTTGATCGCCTGGATACCCATGAGCGCGGCGGCGAGCCGTGCGTCAAGGCGGCGGTCCCAGTGCACGTGCGAGCCGAGGCCCACCGGCACGCCGTACGCGAGCACCTCGACCACACCGCCGAGGGTGTCGCCGTCCTTGTGGGCCTGCTCGATCTCCGCGACCATCGCCTTCGAGGCGTCGGCGTCCAGGCAGCGCACCGGGTCCGCGTCCAGCTTCTCGACGTCGGCGGGCGTCGGGTACACGCCGTAGGGGGCCTTGGCCGCGGCCAGCTCCACCACGTGCGAGACGATCTCGATCCCGGCCGTCTCCTTCAGGTACGAGCGGGCCACCGCGCCGAGCGCGACCCGGGCCGCGGTCTCCCGCGCGGAGGCGCGCTCCAGGATGGGCCGGGCCTCGTCGAAGCCGTACTTCTGCATTCCGGCGAGGTCGGCGTGACCGGGCCGGGGGCGGGTCAGCGGCGCGTTGCGCGCCTGTGCGGCGAGTTCGGCGGGGTCGACCGGGTCGGCGGCCATGACCTGTTCCCACTTGGGCCACTCGGTGTTGCCCACCATGACCGCGACGGGCGAGCCCATCGTGAGGCCGTGGCGCACGCCGCCGAGGAAGGTGACCTCGTCGCGCTCGAACTTCATCCGGGCGCCGCGCCCGTAGCCGAGCCGCCGGCGGGCGAGGTGGTCCGCCACCATGTCCGTAGTGATCGGGACGCCGGCCGGAAGGCCCTCCAGCGTCGCCACCAGTGCGGGTCCGTGCGACTCCCCCGCGGTCAGCCAACGCAACCTGCTCAACGGTGCTCCTCGATGCTCGCGCCTGGGACTGCTTTCGGCGCAACCGGAGGTGTGGCCCCGGCCGGCCGCCTCCTGATCCTCCCATGCCCGGGGGCCCGGCCAGGAGCCCGGTCCACCTGGCGGACGGGCAAAAGCGCAGACGGCACGGGCTGCCGCGGACCGGGCGCGGCCCCCGGACCGGCCCCCGACAGCCGCCCCGGACATTCCGCCGAGCGGCCCGGCACCGGCCGTGCCACCTGCTCAGCGCTCCGCGAGCGCCCGCTCCCCGGCCTTCCGCATCGCGTCGAGGGGGCCCGGCGCACGGCCCGTCATCTGCTCGACCTGGAGCACCGCCTGGTGGACGAGCAGGTCGAGTCCGCTGACGACGGCGCCGCCGTACGCCGACCAGCGGGCCGCGAGTTCGGTGGGCCACGGGTCGTAGAGGACGTCGAAGAGGGTGGCGGGTCGCTCCGGCACGGCGTGGGACAGGGAGTCAGTGGCGCCCGCTGGGGTGGTGGCGACGACCAGCGGAGCGTGCAGGGCCCGCTCGGCGTCCGCCCAGTCGGCGACGCGCACCTCGACGTCGAGCCGCTCGCCCCACTGCCGCATCTCGGCGGCGCGGGCCTCGCTGCGTACGTAGGCGACGACTTCGCCGGTGCAGATCCGGGCGAGCGCGGCGAGCGCGGAGGACGCCGTGGCGCCCGCGCCGAGGATCGCCGCGGACTCGACCTGTTCGATTCCGCGTTCCCGCAGGGCGGCGACCATGCCGGGGATGTCGGTGTTGTCGCCGACGCGCCGTCCGTCCTCCGTGCACACGACGGTGTTCACGGCCTCGACCGCGGCCGCGGTCTCACTGACCTCGTCGAGGAGCGGAATCACCGCCCGCTTGAGCGGCATGGTCAGGGAGAGACCGGCCCATTCGGGGCCGAGCCGCCCGAAGAATTCGGGCAGCCCCGCCTCGTCGATCTCGAATCGGTCGTACGACCAGTCGTCCAGGCCCAATGCCCCGTACGCGGCGCGGTGCAGCACCGGCGAGAGGGAGTGGGCGATGGGAGAGCCGAGCACGGCCGCTCGGCGCTGCTGCGCGCTCATTGACCCTTCTGTTCCTCGAGGTTCTTCTCGTACTTCTCGCGGTTCCGGTTCTGCTCTTCGTTCGTTTCCGCAAAGAGCGTCTCGTCCTCGCTGACGGATACGAAGTAGTACCAGTCGCCCTTCTCCGGATTCAGCGCGGACTTGACCGCGACCGCACCCGGGTTGCCGATCGGTCCGGGCGGCAGGCCCTTGATCTTGTACGTGTTGTACGGGTCCTTCAACTGGCGCAACTGGTCGACGGAGCCGATGGCCAGCTTGGACTGGCCCTTCAGGTAGTTGACCGTCGAGTCGAAGTCCAGGAGGCCGTAGGTCTCGGTGTTGCCGGGCTTCAGACGGTTGTAGACGACCGTTGCGACCTTCTCGAAGTCGTGCTTGTACTTGCCTTCGGCCTGCACGAGGCTGGCCACCGTGACGACCTGGAGCGGGTTCTTCAGGTTCAGTTGTTCGGCCTGCTCCTCGACGCCCATCGCGTCGTACCTGGTGGTGGCCTCGGCCACCATCTTGCGCAGGACTTCCTCGGGCTTCTGGCCCTTGGCGACGGGGTAACTGGAGGGGTAGAGGAAGCCCTCGAGCGGGTCCTTGGCCTCGCTGCTGATGTTGTCGGACGCCCACTTGGGCAGGCCCAGGTTCCGCCACTGCTTGTGGGCGATGTCCTTGGTGGCGCCCTTCTTGAGTTTCAGCCGCTCGTCAATCTGTTCGTACACCCAGATATTCCGTTTGCCTTCCGGAATAATGAGGTTGTTACGACTCTTGGGGCTGAGCATCAATTCGAGGGCGGACGCCGCGGACATCTGTTTCTTGAGGGTGTAGACGCCCGCCTGAATTGTCTGTCCGTCGGGGTTCTTGCCCTGTGCGGAGACAAAGGCGTCGACGCTCTTGACGACCCCGGCCTCCTTGAGTTTCTGGCCGATGACATAACCGCCGGAGCCTTTGTCGATGGCGACCGTGGCCGTGCCGCTGCCGTCACCCGAGAAGTCCGGTGCCGTGCCAAAACGATCCTGGTAGAACTGGTAGCCGAAATAGCCGATGCCGCCGAGTCCACCGGCGAAGACCACCGCCACCACCAGGCAGGCGCAGCCGTTGCGCTGCTTCCTCTGTTTCTTGCCGCCGCGCCCGCGCCGGTCACCGCGGCCGCCACCGCGCCCGGGCTCGTCGGAGTCGTCGGCGTCGTCGGCGTCGTCGTCATCGCCGCTGAAGAAGGCGTGTTCCCCCTGGTCGGGACCGGGGTCCCAGTTGGTCTCCGGCTCCGGCTCGGGTGTGGGGCGACGCCGGCCGGGGGGCTCGGGCGGCGGGTAGGCGTCCGGCGTGGCGTAGTAGTCGGGGCGCTCTTCGGAGTAGGCCGTGGGCGGACCGCCGTAGGGGTCCGACGGATCACCGCCGTAGGGAACCTGTCCGTGCTGCCCGCTGTCCCAGCCGCCGTCCTGCGCCTGGCCGTCTCCGCCGTACTGGGGGGCCTGGGCCTGCGCGTGGCTCTGCTGACCGTATTGCTGCTGGTCGTAGCCCTGCTGGGGGTACCCCTGCTGGTCGTGGCCCGGCTCCTGGCCATGACCCGACTGCTGGCCATGACCCGGCTCCTGGCCATGACCCGACTGCTGGCCATGACCCGGCTGCTGTCCGGTGGCCCAATCACCGTACGGAGCCTGCTGCTGGTTCTGGTGCTGCGTTTGCTGCTGATGCTGCATGTGCTGCTGTGCTTGCTGCTGCTGGTGCTGAGCTTGCTGCTGGTGCTGGTCGTGGTGCGACTGCTGGGGGTGCGGCTGGTGCGGGTGCTGAGAGTGCTGCGGGTGCTGAGGGTGGTACTGCCCCTGGCCGCCGTAGGGGGACTGGCCGTCGGCCTGCTGTCCTCCCCATCCGCCGTCCCCGTACAACGGGTCCTCGGGATGCCACGGTTCGGAGCCTGGGCCCCGGCCATACTCAGTCATCGATCCCCTACGAGCCGCGAGGCGGGGGCCGCCAGTCTGGATGTCAGGGCAACCGTTCCGCCTCTTGATGCTGTGCGGCGGCTGTTCGAAAGCCGCCGCATCGCGCGGAACGTTACCGTATCGCGATCAGATGACCACTTCGACGCCCTCGCCGGGGACCCTGCCTGACGCCCGTTCGGACTCCAGGGCCTGCTGGAGAATCACCACGGCTGCCGCCTGATCGATGACAGACCTGCCCTTTTTGGACTTCACGCCGGAGGCACGCAGGCTCTGACTCGCCGTCACTGTGGTCATCCTCTCGTCCACCAGTCTCACCGGAACGGGCGCAATCCCCACGGCGAGCTCCTGCGCGAAACCACGGACCTTGACGGCGGCCGGGCCCTCGCCCCCCTTGAGGGAGCGCGGGAGCCCGACGACGACCTCGATCGGCTCATACTCCTCGACGAGTTGCCGCAGCCGCCGGTGGGCGGCGGGGACATCGCGTCCCGGCACGGTCTCCACCGGCGTGGCGAGGATCCCGTCGGGGTCGCACGAGGCGACCCCGATCCGGGCGTCCCCGACGTCGATCGCGAGCCTGCGCCCGCGCCGGATGCTTTCGGTCATCGGTGCGGGCCTCAGGCCGTCTCGGCGACAAGACGCTCGACGGCGGCGACCGCGTCACCGACGGCGGCCACGTTCTGACCGCCGCCCTGGGCGACGTCCGGCTTGCCGCCGCCACCGCCACCGAGGGTCTTGGCGGCGGTGCGGACCAGGTCACCGGCCTTCAGGCCGCGCTCACGGGCGCTCTCGTTGGTGGCGATGACCGTCAGCGGACGGCCATTGGCCGAGCTGAACAGGGCCACGACCACCGGGCGGTCGCTCGCCCCCGACGCCTGGTCGAGGCGGCCGCGCACATCGAGGACCAGCTTGCGCAGGTCGTCGGCGCCGGTGCCGTCCGGGACCTGGCCGGTGACCAGAGCCACGCCCCGCACGTCCTTGGCGCCCTGGGCGAGACCGGCGGCGGCCTGCAGGACCTTCTCCGCGCGGAACTTCTCGATCTCCTTCTCGGCGTCCTTCAGCTTGGCGAGCATGCCGGAGATCTTCTCGGGCAGTTCCTCGGGACGGCCCTTGACCAGCTCCTGGAGCTGAGCGACGACCGTGTGCTCCTTGGCCAGGAAGTTGTACGCGTCGACGCCGACCAAGGCCTCGATACGCCGCACGCCGGAGCCGATGGAGGACTCGCCGAGCAGCTTCACCAGGCCGAGCTGGGCGGTGTTGTGCACATGCGTGCCGCCGCACAGCTCCTTGGAGAAGTCGCCGATGGTCACGACGCGCACGCGCTCGCCGTACTTCTCGCCGAACTCGGCGATGGCGCCCTGCTTCTTGGCCTCGTCGATCGACATGACCTCGGCCTGGACGTCCAGCTCCCGGGTCAGCACGTCGTTGATCTTCTGCTCCACGTCCGTCATGACGGTCGTGGGCACGGCGGACGGCGAGCCGAAGTCGAACCGGAAGCGGCCGGGCTGGTTCTCGGAACCGGCCTGGGCGGCCGTCGGGCCGAGCGCGTCGCGCAGCGCCTGGTGCGTGAGGTGCGTGGCGGAGTGGGCGCGGGCGATGGCACGGCGGCGGTGGGCATCGATCGAGGCCCACACCGGGGCGCCGACGGTGATCTCGCCGACCAGTACGACGCCCTTGTGGACGTGCACGCCGGGCACCGGCTTCTGGACGTCGCGGATGTCGACGACGGCACCGCTGTCGAGGCGGATGCGGCCGGTGTCACCGATCTGGCCGCCACCCTCGGCGTAGAACGGGGTGCGGTCCAGGACGATCTCGACCTCGTCACCCTCGGTGGCGGCGGGCGAGGACACTCCGTCGACGAGCAGGCCGACGATCACGGCCTCGTTCTCGGTGGCGGAGTAGCCCGTGAAGTCGGTGGCTCCGGCGCTGTCGGCGATCTCCCGGTAGGCGCCGAGGTCGGCGTGGCCGGTCTTCTTGGCCCTGGCGTCGGCCTTGGCGCGGTCCCGCTGCTCCTTCATCAGGCGCCGGAAGCCGTCCTCGTCCACGGCGAGGCCCTGCTCGGCGGCCATCTCCAGGGTGAGGTCGATGGGGAAGCCCCACGTGTCGTGCAGCAGGAACGCCTTGTCGCCGGAGAGGACCTTGCCGCCTGCGGCCTTGGTCTCGGTGACCGCGGTGTCGAGGATGTTCGTGCCGCCCTTGAGGGCCTTCAGGAAGGCGGCCTCTTCGGCGAGGGCGACCGTCTCGATGCGCTTGCGGTCGGTGATGAGCTCCGGGTACTGCTGCCCCATCGTCTCGATGACGACGTCGATGAGGTCGGCGACGACGGGACCGGTGGCCCCCATCAGACGCATGTTGCGGATGGCGCGGCGCATGATGCGGCGCAGGACGTAGCCACGGCCCTCGTTGCCGGGCGTGACGCCGTCGCCGATGAGCATGGTGGACGTACGGATGTGGTCGGCGACCACGCGCAGGGAGACGTCCGAGCCGTGGGCGGCGCCGTAGCGCACGCCGGTCAGCTCGGTGGCCTTGTCCATGACGACGCGCAGGGTGTCGGTCTCGTACATGTTCTGTACGCCCTGGAGGATCATGGCGAGACGCTCGAGACCCAGGCCCGTGTCGATGTTCTTCGACGGCAGGTCGCCGAGGATCGGGAAGTCCTCCTTGCCGTCGCCCGCACCGCGCTCGTACTGCATGAAGACCAGGTTCCAGATCTCCACGTAGCGCTCGTCGTTGACGGCGGGGCCGCCCTCTGCGCCGAACTCGGGACCGCGGTCGTAGTTGATCTCGGAGCACGGACCGCAGGGCCCGGGGACGCCCATGGACCAGAAGTTGTCCTTCTTGCCCAGGCGCTGGATGCGCTCCTTGGGGACACCGACCACCTCGTGCCAGATCCGCTCGGCCTCGTCGTCGTCGAGGTAGACGGTGATCCACAGACGTTCCGGGTCCAGGCCGTAGCCACCGTCGGCCACGGAGCCGGTGAGCAGCTCCCAGGCCAGCTTGATGGCGCCTTCCTTGAAGTAGTCCCCGAAGGAGAAGTTGCCGCACATCTGGAAGAACGTGCCGTGCCGGGTGGTCTTGCCGACCTCTTCGATGTCGGGCGTACGCACGCACTTCTGCACGCTGGTGACGCGCGGGGCGGGCGGCTTGACCTCACCCAGGAAGTAGGGCTTGAAGGGGACCATGCCCGCGGGGACCAGGAGCAGAGTCGGGTCGTCCGCGATCAGCGACGCCGAAGGGACGACGGTGTGCCCGCGCTCCTCGAAGAAGCTCAGCCAGCGGCGGCGGATTTCAGCCGACTCCATCAGTGGTCCTCATTCCGGTTGTTCGAGTACGTCGGGTTCGCGGCGTCCCTCGGGTATGCCGCGCTCTCCAGGTACTTCGGTTTCTTCTCGGTGTGGTGCTCGACGACGGCGAAGCGCCGGCCGGGCAGTTCGGGCTCGACCGGGGCGTTCAGACCGAGGGCCTCGTCGAGCTCCGCCTCCCGCTCTGCCATGCCGTCGCGGACGTCGAGCGCGAAGTCCTTGAGCCGGTGACCGGCTTCGATCGCCTTGTCGGCGGCCCGCGCGGCGAGGCTTTCGGGGGTGAGCTGCTTCAGCTTGCGGTTGACCTTGGTGGTGGCCCATACGCCGGCGGCTGCGCCCGCGGTGAACCAGAACGTACGGCGGAACATCGCTGCGTCAGTCCTTCTTCCGCTTGCCCCGCCGTGCGGACGGGAGGGTGCGGCCCACGACCACCGTCCGACGGGACGGCTTGGCGGGCTCTTCCTTTCGACCGAGGGCCCGGCGCACGCCGTAACCGAAGGCCGCGACCTTGACCAGCGGGCCGCCGAAGGTGGACGCCACGGTCGTGGACAGCGCCGACGCGTTCGACGTGACTTCCTGGACGTCCGTCGCGATGGCGTCCACGCGGTCGATCTGGGTCTGGGCGGAGCGCACCGCCGTGGAGGCGTCGGCGAGCAGGGGCACCGCCTGTTCGGTCACGTCCGCCACGAGCTTGGTGGTCGCCCTGAGCGTCTGTGCCAGCCTCGCCAGCGCCACGGCGAGGAAGGAGACCAGAATCGCCCAGAAGACGGCCACCAGGATCCCGGCCACCTCTCCACCGGACACTGCGCACCGCTCCCTGAGACATCGCCCTGGATTCCAGGGTCGCCGGACGTCGAAAAGTCGTCCTCCGACCCTATCGCGCCGGGGCCCCGGCTCCGTACCGCATTACCGCACGCGCAGCAGTGGACGCGAGGGCATTCCCGAACAGGGCACGAAGTGATTGTACGGAATGCTTACGCCTGAGTACGCTCCGTACCTCTTGCGACGTCCTCAGCGGCCCGACGACCGTCAAAGCGATGCCTCCACCCCCTCCCCCAACTGCCCGCCCGCGCCCGGGAACCTCCCGGCCGAGCTGACCGCCTTCTTCGGGCGCCACACCGAACAGGCGGCGCTGACCTCGGCGTTGGCGACCGCTCGGCTGGTCACGGTGACGGGCGTGGGCGGGGTCGGCAAGTCGCGGCTCGCCGTGCGCGCGGCCGCCGCGACGGGGCCGCGGGACGGTGCCTGGCTGGTGGAGCTGGCGGCGGTACGGGATCCGGACCTCGTGGAGCACGCGGTGGCGAGCGCGCTCGACCTGACGGACCACACGAGCCGCGCGCCCCGGCAGGTGCTGCTCGACCGGCTCGCGGGGCGGGAGCTGCTGCTCGTAGTCGACGGCTTCGAGCACCTGGTGGACGCGACCGCCTCCCTGGTGCGTGAGCTGCTGCTGCGCTGCCCGGGTCTGCGGGTGCTCGCCGCGGGCCGCAGACCGCTCGGCACCGCGGGTGAGCGGCTCCTGCCGCTCGCGCCGATGCCGGAGGCGGACGCGGCTGCGCTGTTCACCGACCGCGCGGCGGCGTGTCTGCCCGGCTTCGCTCCCGCCGGCCACGACCGAGCCGCCGTCCTGGAGCTGTGCCGGCGGCTCGACGGCATCCCCCTCGCCCTGGAACTGGCGGCGGGCCGGCTGCGCGCCCTGTCCCCCGGTCAGCTCCTGGCCCGCCTCGACGACCGGTTCCGGTTGCTCTGCGGGGGGCGCGGGGATCTGCTGCCGCGGCATCAGACGCTGCGTACGGCGATCGGCTGGAGCCACGAGCTGTGCAGCCCGCGGGAGCGGCTGCTGTGGGCGCGGCTCACGATCTTCTCAGGACCCTTCGACCTGGAGGCCGTCGAGTACGTGTGCAGCGGCGACGGACTGCACGCCGATGACGTCCTCGACGTCCTGGAGGAGTTGCTCGCGCAGTCCGTGGTGTCCCGCGAGGAGAGCCCGACGGGCGTGCGCTACCGCATGCTCGACACGGTGCGGGCCTATGGCGCGGAGTGGCTGGCGGGCGCCGGTGACGCGGCGCGGATGCGGCGCCGCCACCGCGACTGGTACATGGGTCTCGCCACCTGGTGCGAGCTGGACTGGTTCTCGCCCCGGCAGGCGGAGGTCGCCACGCTCGTCGAGTGCGAGCTGCCCAATCTGCGGGCCGCGCTCGAGTTCTGTCTGACCGACCCGGACGAGACGCACCTGGGTCAGTATCTGGCGGGCACGCTGTGGTTCTGCTGGGTCGGCTGCGGGCGCCTCGCGGAAGGCAGGCACTGGCTGGACCGGGCCGTCGACCTTGACGGCGCGCACGAGGACGCGCGGCTGAAGGCGCTGTACGTCCTCGGCTATGTGGCGATCCTGCAGGGCGACACGGTGCCCGCGCTGTGCGCGCTTCAGGAGTGCCGGGACGAGGCGGAGCGCACCGGCAGCGACGCCGCCGCCGCGTACGCGGTGCACCGGCTGGGCTGTCTCGCCCTGGTCACGGACGACATGCCGCGCGCGGAGCGGCTGCTGCGGGCGGCGCTGGAGGAGTACCGGCGGATCGGGGAGCTGAACAGCAACGTCCTGATGGGCCAGGTCGAGCTGGCGATGGCGCTCGCCTTCCAGGGCTCGCTCGGGGACGCGGTGGAGCTGTGCGAGGACGTGCGCCGGGTCTGCGAGGGCCATGGGGAGCGCTGGGCGCTGGCCTACGCGCTGTACGTCCTCGGTTACGCGGCCTGGACGCGGGGCGAGCACGGCCGGGCGCGGGACCTGGTCGTCCGGTGCCTCGACCTGGACCACACCTTCCACGACCTCCTCGGCACGGCCTTGGCCGTCGAGCTGCTCGCCCTGTTCACGGTGGCGGAGGGCGACGCGGCGGAGGCGGCGGTGCTACAGGGGGTGGCGGCGCGGATCTGGGCGTCGGTGGGTCTTCCGCTGTTCGGTTCGGAGTACTTCGGCGGGCCGCACGCGCTGTGCGAGGCGCAGGCCCGGGAGCGTCTCGGCGACGAGCGGTACGAGTCGCACGTGCGGGTCGGCGCCGGGCTCGCCCCCGATGCGGGGGTGTCGCGGGCGCTGCGGCCCCGGCACGGGCGGGTGCCGGGCGGGCGCCGTCCGGGCCGCGGGGAGGCGGCCGCCCCCGGCGGGGCCCCGGAAACGCGCGAACCCGCCGTCTCCCCGACCACGTGGGGCGGGGAGACGGCGGGCTGAGGCAGGTGAGGCTACGTCCGGATCAGCGGGCGTAGTACTCGACGACGAGCTGCTCGTCGCAGATCACGGGGATCTCCTTGCGGTTCGGCTCGCGGTCCAGGCGGAAGGCCAGGGCCTTGAGGTTCACCTGGAGGTAGCGCGGGGTCTCGCCGTCGGCGGCGAAGCCACCCTCGCGCGCGACCTCGAACAGCGGCTTCTGACGGCTGCGCTCACGGACCATGACGACGTCGTCCGGCTTGACGCGGAAGGACGGCTTGTCGACCTTCTGGCCGTTGACCTCGATGTGGCCGTGGACGACCATCTGGCGGGCCTGGTAGATGGTGCGGGCGATGCCCGAACGCAGAACCAGGGCGTCGAGACGACGCTCCAGCTCGATCACCAGGGCCTCACCGGTCTTGCCCTGGGTCTTGGCGGCACGCTCGTAGGCGCGGACGAGCTGACGCTCGGACACGTCGTACTGCGCGCGCAGACGCTGCTTCTCCAGCAGACGGACCTTGTAGTCCGAGTTCTGCTTGCGGCCGCGGCCGTGCTCGCCCGGCGGGTAGGGGCGGGCCTCGAAGTACTTGACGGCCTTCGGGGTCAGCGCGATGCCGAGCGCACGCGACTTCTTGACCTTGGGGCGGGACTGGTTCGGCATGAACCAAACACCTCTGCTCTTCTGTACGAAATCGGCTTCACCAGGGTTAGGGGAGGTCGCATCCGCAGCCTGGGAAACCCGACTCGTCCCTGCGGGACGGGTCCGGCAGCCGCTCCCTGGTCTGGGCACTATGTGCAGCACGCGAGTGGCCCACCGACCGTTTCCCGGGATCCGGGAGGGTGGTGGGCTGCCCGCGACACCTTCGACGGTGCGCGACGCTCCTGGAGCTCCCCGCCCGGGGGCCGGGGCTCCGGCTGGATGTCCCGTTCTGGTGGTGCCGGTACGGGACCGGCACGGGACGCAGCGCTCCGAGGATTCTACAGGGCGCTCAGGACCGCTTGCGACCGAGGTGCTTCCTCGTCCACTCGACGGCGTCGGCGTACCGCGCCTCCGCGCCGTGCCGGGTGGGGGTGTAGTACTCGCGGTCCCGGAGCTCTTCCGGGGCGTACTCCTGGGCGGCGATGCCCTCGGGCAGGTCGTGCGGATACACATAGCCCTGGGCGTGGCCGAGCTTGGCCGCACCCTTGTAGTGGCCGTCGCGCAGGTGGGGCGGGACGGGGCCCGCGTGGCCCTTGCGGACGTCTTCGAGGGCGGCGCCGATGGCCGTCGTCGCGGCGTTCGACTTCGGGGCGAGGGCGAGGGCGATCGTGGCGTGGCTGAGGGTCAGGGCGGCCTCGGGGAAGCCGATCATCGCGACGGCCTGGGCGGCGGCGACGGCGGTGGGCAGGGCCGTGGGGTCGGCGAGGCCGATGTCCTCGCTGGCGGAGATCATCAGGCGGCGGGCGATGAACCGCGGGTCCTCGCCCGCCTCGATCATGCGGGCCAGATAGTGCAGCGCCGCGTCGACGTCCGAGCCGCGGATGGACTTGATCAGGGCGCTCGCGACGTCGTAGTGCTGGTCGCCCGCGCGGTCGTACTTCACGGCGGCCCGGTCGACCGACTCCTCCAGGGTCTGGAGGGTGATCTCCTTCTCGGCCTTGGCGAGGGCCGAGCCCGCGCCCGCCTCCAGGGCGGTGAGCGCGCGGCGGGCGTCGCCGCCCGCGATCCGCAGGATGTGCTCCCTCGCCTCGTCGGGCAGCGTGACGGCGCCGCCGAGGCCGCGCTCCTCCGTGAGGGCACGCTCCAGGAGGCCCCGCAGGTCGTCGTCCGTGAGCGGTTCCAGCGTGAGCAGCAGGGAGCGGGACAGGAGCGGGGAGATCACCGAGAAGTACGGGTTCTCCGTGGTCGCCGCGATCAGCGTCACCCAGCGGTTCTCGACGGCGGGCAGCAGGGAGTCCTGCTGGGCCTTGCTGAAGCGGTGGATCTCGTCGAGGAAGAGGACGGTCTCCTTGCCGTGGCCGCCCATGGCGCGACGGGCGCCTTCGATGACCGCGCGGACCTCCTTCACGCCCGCGGTGATCGCGGAGAGCTCCACGAAGCGCTTGTTCGTCGCCTTGGAGACCACGTACGCCAGAGTGGTCTTGCCGATGCCGGGCGGGCCCCACAGGAACACCGACGAGGGCCCGGCGGGGCCGCCCTCGCCTTCGCCGACGAGGCGCCGCAGCGGTGATCCCGGCCGCAGCAGATGCTGCTGGCCGACTACTTCTTCGAGCGTGCGCGGACGCATGCGGACGGCCAGCGGACTCGCGGACGGGTCCTTCTCCTGGCGGTCCTCTGCTGCGGCGGTGAACAGGTCTGGCTCCACGTCGAAAACCCTATGCCACCCCACTGACAACCGGCTCCGCCCGCCTCAGATCCAGAGGTCGGAACCCCAGCGCGTGAAGATCAGCACCGCGATGACGCCTACGTGCATGACCGGAAGCGCCCACGTGAAGTCCTCGAAGAAGGTCTTCAGCCAGCCCGGTGCGGGCAGGAAGCCGTGGCGGACATTGAAGGACGTGACGTACCAGAACATCAGGATGGTGGCGACCCACGCCAGGCAGCACCACAGGCACAGGGCGTTGATGCGGTAGAGCGACTGGAACTGCAGCCAGGTGCAGAAACCCACGCCGAAGAGCGTGCCCGCGTTGAGCGTCAGCCAGTACCAGCGCGGGAAGCGGGCGCGGCCGAGCAGGCTCATGCCGACGCAGATGACGACGGCGTACGCCGCGAGGCCCAGCATCGGGTTCGGGAAGCCGAACGCCTCCGCCTGGTCGCTCTTCATGATGCTGCCGCAGGCGACGACCGGGTTGATGCTGCATCCCGGCTGGAAGTTGGGGTCCTTCAGGAGCTCGAACTTGTCGAGCGTGATGATCCAGGAGGCGAGCAGTCCGGCCGCGCCGGTGATCACCAGCAACAGCGCGAGCCCCCGGCTGCCGCCGACCGCCCCGGGGGCGTCCGCGCGGTCGTCGCCGGCCTCGGCACCGTCCTTCACTGACATCGTTTTGCTCATCACGCCGTTCCGTCGCTCGTGAGTGGCCTGCGGGCAGGGTCATTGTGCCGTACGTGCCTGTGTGTCCACCGTTCGGTGGACAAAAGCAGGTACGTATGGGGGTCCCCCGTTGTTCGCCGGGACGGGACGCTCGATGTCATGACGACAGCAGCGAGCCGACTCGCCGTCGACGTCCGGGGGCTGCGCAAGAGGTACGGGCCCGTGCCGGCGGTGGACGGCGTCGATCTGGCGGTGCGGCACGGCGAGATCTTCGGCATTCTCGGGCCGAACGGCGCGGGCAAGTCCACGACCGTGGAGATCCTCCAGGGCCACCGCACCCGGGACGAGGGCGAGGTGTCCGTCCTGGGCGCCGACCCGGCGACGGCGGACCGTGCCTGGCGTGCCCGCGTCGGCATCGTCTGGCAGGACGAGTCGGCGCCCGCCGAGCTCACGGTCCGCGAGACGGTCAGCCACTTCGCGGGCTACTACCCGCGGCCGCGCCCGGTGCGGGACGTGATCGCGCTGGTCGGCCTCCAGGAGAAGGCGGACAGCCGGATCAAGGCGCTCTCGGGCGGGCAGCGGCGCCGCCTCGACGTGGCGCTCGGCATCATCGGCGGGCCGTGCCTGCTGCTGCTCGACGAGCCGACGACGGGCTTCGACCCGGCCGCCCGCCGCCAGTTCTGGGACGTCGTCCGGCGGCTCGCGGGCGAGGGCACCACGGTCGTCCTCACCACGCACTACCTCCAGGAGGCCGAGGCGCTCGCCGACCGTCTCGTGGTGATCGCCGCGGGCCGGGTGGTCGCCGAGGGCGATCCGGCGGGGCTGCGCCGAAGGTACGGCTCCGAGGCCAGGGTGGAGTGGACCGACCCCGACGGCACGCCGCGTGAGATCCGGACGACGACCCCGACCAGAACCGTCGCGGAGCTCATGAGCCGCTTCGGCGGCGAGATCCCCGGCCTGAAGGTCGGCCGCCCCAGCCTGGAGGACGTCTATCTCCGTCTGACCGGACAGGAGGACGAGCGATGACCACGACGCCGACGCGCGGCACGCCCCGATCGGCCCCCGCCGAGCGCCTGCCAGGGGCCTGGTCGGTGGGCTGGCAGCAGGGCGCGCTGGAGGTGAAGCAGTTCTTCCGCCAGCGTGAGCAGGGCGTGTTCACGTTCGCGTTCCCGGTGGTGCTGCTCTTCCTGTTCGCGTCGATCTTCAAGGACGACGTGGCGGGCGCGGGCGTCACCGCCTCCCAGCTCTATGTCGCCGCGATGATCGGTGCGGGCATCATGTCCATCAGCTTCCAGTCGCTCGGCATCGCCATCGCCATGGAGCGCGACGAGCATGTGCTGCGCAGGCTGCGCGGCACCCCGATGCCGCCGACCGCGTACTTCCTCGGCAAGGTCTGGCTGGTCCTGGTCACCGGCGTCCTGGAGACCGCGGTGCTGCTCGCCGTCGGTGCGACGGTGTTCGACCTGGACCTGCCGACGTCCCCGGAGAAATGGCTCACCTTCGCCTGGATCTTCGTGCTCGGCCTGACCGGCTGTGCGCTGCTCGGCGTCGCGGTCAGCAGCGTGCCGCGCTCCGGCCGCAGCGCCTCGTCCGTGGTCGTCCTGCCCTTCCTGGTGCTGCAGTTCATCTCCGGCGTCTATATAGCCATCGACACGGTTCCGGACTGGATGCTGACGCTCGGTGCCCTGTTCCCGCTCAAGTGGATGTGCCAGGGCTTCCGCGGAGTGTTCCTGCCGGAGTCGGCGCAGGTCCTCGAACAGGCGGGGAGTTGGGAGTACGGACGCATCGCCCTGGTGCTCAGCGCCTGGTGCGTCGGAGGATTGGTGCTGTGTCTGGGGACCTTTCGCTGGAAGAGCCGGCGCGACGGATGAGCGGGGCGCCCGTCCGGCGCGGATGGGACGGCCCCGCGCCCGGACCACACGGACGAGTCGGCCCGGCGCCCGGACCACACGGACGGGTCGGCTCGGTACCCGGGCCACACGGACCGGTCGGCCCGGCGCCGGGGCCGCGCGGCGAGAACCTGTGGGACCGCAGCTTTCTGATCTGGGACTGCTACTTCGCCGTGGTGTGGGTCGGCGCCCTCGTCCTCGCGCTCACCGCCGAGGGCCCGGGCACCGCGGCCCGGGCGGCGTCCGCCGCGCTGATCGTCCTGCTCCTTGTCTGGTACGTGGTCGACGGGCGTCGGGTCCTGATCTCCGAGGGCGCCGACGAGCGCAGGGCCGTACGCCACTTCGTCGTCACCGCGGCCCTGTTCGTGGCGACCGGCGCGTTCGTCACCGAGACGCGGCTGCTGACGTTCGCGCTGGTGCCGCAGTGCTTCATCGCGCTGCGGCTGCCGCACGCCGTCGTGACGGTGGCCGTGATCAACGTGGCGCCGGTGGCTGGCTGGGCGCTGCTGTGGCGGCCGGATGCACAGGACATCTTCCTGAACTCCGTGGGCGCGGCGGTGTCCCTGGTCTTCGGCACGGCGCTCGGCTCCTGGATCATCCGGATCATCGCGCAGAGCCAGGAGCGGGCCGATCTGATCGCGGAGCTCGACGCGAGCCGCGAGGAAGTGGCCCGGCTCTCCGCCGAGCGCGGTGCCCTCGACGAGCGCGAGCGCATGTCCCGCGAGATCCACGACACCCTCGCCCAGGGCTTCACCAGTCTGCTGATGCTCGGCCAGGCCGTCGAGGCGGAGCTGGAGCACGATGTGCGCGCGGCCCGCAGGCACCTGGAGCTGATGCAGGCCACCGCCCGGCAGAACCTCGCGGAGGCCCGCTCCCTGGTGGCCGGGCGCGCACCGGCCGACCTGGACGGCGGCTCGCTCCCGGACGCCCTGCACCGGGTGGCCGCCCGCCACGGCGCCGCCGTCACGGTCACCGGAACGGCACAGGCGCTGCCTCCCGCCCTGGAGGTCGTGGCCCTGCGCGCCTGCCAGGAAGCGCTGACCAACGTGGCGAAGCACGCGGGCCCCGACGCCGGGGTGCGGGTCACGCTCGACTACCGCCCTGGCGCCCTCACACTGGCGGTCCGCGACACCGGCCGCGGCTTCGACACCGGGGTGCGCCAGGCGGGTTTCGGGCTGCCGGGACTGCGGACGCGCGCGGCGGAGGTCAGCGGCACGGCCGACGTGACCAGCGGCCCGGACGGCACGACGGTCACCGTACGACTGCCGCTGCCGCAGCACCCGGACCAGGACCACCGGCCCCCGCACCCCCGTGGAGCGCCCGCCCCTGCCCCGGGCACCGAAAGGACCGCGCCGTGATCCGTGTCCTGCTCGCCGACGACCACCCGGTGGTCAGGGAGGGCCTGCGCGCCATGCTCAGCGCCGAACCCGACCTGGACGTCGTCGCCGAGGCCGCGAACGGACCGCAGGCCGAGGCGCTCGCCGCCCAACTGCGCCCGGACATCGTCCTGATGGACCTGCGGATGCCCGGCGGCGACGGCGCGGACGCGATCGTCAGGATGACGGCGGCGGGCCTGCCGTGCCGGATCATCGTCCTGACGACGTACGAGACGGACCGGGACATCCTGCGGGCGGTCGAGGCGGGCGCGGCGGGCTATCTCCTCAAGGACCTGGCCCGCGGCGAGCTGGCCGAAGCGGTGCGTGCGGCGGCGCGCGGCGAGACCGTCCTCGCCCCGTCGGTGGCGGCCCGCCTGGTGGACCAGTTGCGCGCAAGACCGGAGCGGCCGCGCCTGTCGGAACGGGAGACGGCAGTCCTGCGCCTCGTCGCGGAGGGCTGCACGAACGCCGAGATCGGCCGTCGGCTGCACATCGGCGAGTCGACGGTGAAGACGCATCTGCTGCGCGTGTTCGGCAAGCTGGAGGTGACCGACAGGACAGCAGCGGTGACGCATGCGCTGCGCCTGGGCGTCCTGGACTGAGCGCGCACGCCGAGGGGGCGGGACCCAAGGCCCCGCCCCCACCGAGCCGAAAAAGTCGGCCCCGCTAGGCGCGCTTCAGCTTCTCCTTCAGGACCGCGACGAACTCCTCCACCGCCAGCGCCTCCTGCTCCCCGGACTCCATGTCCTTGAGCTGGACGACGCCCTCGGCGAGGTCGCGCTCACCGGCGACGACGGCGTAGCGCGCGCCGCTGCGGTTCGCGTTCTTCATGGCGCCCTTGAGGCCCTTGCCGCCGTAGGAGAAGTCCGCGGCGATCCCGGCCCGGCGCAGCTCCGTCACCTTGGCGAACAGGACCCGCCGCGCCTCGTCGCCGAGGGGCACCGCGAACACGCTGGTGGCCGCGGGCAGGTCGAGCGTGATGCCCTCGGCCTGAAGGGCGAGCACCGTGCGGTCGACGCCGAGCGCCCAGCCCACGGACGGCAGCGCGGGCCCGCCGATCATCTCGGAGAGGCCGTCGTAGCGCCCGCCGCCGCCGACCGCGGACTGCGAGCCCAGGCCGTCGTGGACGAACTCGAAGGTGGTGCGCGTGTAGTAGTCGAGGCCGCGGACCAGCTTCGGGTCGTCCTCGTAACGGACGCCCTGCGCGGTCAGGAGCTCACGCACCTGCTCGTGGTAGTCCTTGCAGGCGTCGCACAGATAGTCGCGCAGCATGGGCGCGCCCACGAGCTGCTTCTGCACCTCGGCGCGCTTGTCGTCCAGGACGCGCAGCGGGTTGATGTCGATACGCCGACGTGTCTCCTCGTCCAGGTCGAGTCCGCGCAGGAAGTCCTGGAGGGCGGCGCGGTAGACGGGACGGCACTCCTTGTCGCCGAGGGAGTTCAGCAGGATGCGGAACTCCTTCAGGCCGAGGGCGCGGTACGCCTGGTCGGCGAGGATGATCAGCTCGGCGTCGAGCGCCGGGTCCTCGGCACCGATGGCCTCCGCGCCGACCTGCGAGAAGTGACGGTAGCGACCCTTCTGCGGGCGTTCGTAGCGGTAGTACGAGCCCGAGTACCAGAGCTTGACCGGGAGGTTGCCGGACTTGTGCAGGTTGCCTTCGAGAGCGGCGCGCAGCACGGAGGCGGTGCCTTCGGGGCGCAGGGCGAGCTGGTCCCCTCCGCGTGTCGTGAAGGCGTACATCTCCTTGTTGACGATGTCGGTCGACTCGCCGACACCGCGCGCGAACAGCTCGACGTTCTCGAAGCCGGGCGTCTCGACGTAGCCGTATCCGGAGTTGCGCAGCGGCGTCGCGATGGCGTCGCGTACCGCGAGATAGGTCGCGGAGTCCGGCGGCAGCAGGTCGTAGGTGCCCTTGGGGGCCTTGAAGGTGCTCACTGGGGGTTCTCTCGTCACATTCCTCGTCGTGGGGCGGACGTGCCGTCCGCGCCCAGGCCGGCGGCCACCTGCCGCAGATACGGGTTGGTGGCGCGCTCCTGGCCGATGGTCGTCTGGGGGCCGTGGCCCGACAGCACCACGGTCGAGTCGTCGAGCGGCAGGCACACGCGGCCGAGCGACTCGAGGATCTCGGGGTGCGATCCGCCGGGCAGATCGGTGCGTCCGATGGAGCCGGCGAACAGCAGGTCACCCGAGAAGAAGACCGACGGGATGTCGGCGGCCTCGGGCATCCTGAACGTCACCGACCCCTTCGTATGCCCCGGCGCGTGCGCGACGGAGAAGTCGAGCCCGGCCAGCTCCAGGCGGGAGCCGTCCGTCAGCTCCCGCACGTCGTCGGGCTCCCCGATCGTCAGCTCGCCCATGAGCGGCATCCCGATGGAGCGGCCGAGTGCCTTCTCCGGGTCGCTCATCATGTACCGGTCCTCGGGGTGGATCCACGCGGGGACGTCATGCGCGCCGCAGACCGGCACGACCGAGGCGACGTGGTCGATGTGGCCGTGCGTGAGGATGACGGCGACGGGCTTGAGCCGATGCTTCCTGAGCGCTTCCTCGACTCCCTCGGTGGCCTGGTGCCCCGGGTCGATGATCACGCACTCCTCGCCCGCGGCGGGGGCGACCAGGTAGCAGTTGGTGCCCCAGGCCCCGGCGGGAAACCCGGCAATGAGCACGATCGTCCTTCGTTTGTCGTCCGGTGGAGGTGGCTGTGTCGTCCGGCGGCGGTGGCAGCGGAGATTGCGGCAGATCAGAGCCTACCGGCGCTGCCGATTCCACAGCCAACCCGTATACGGTACGGGGCTAACCCAGACGTACCGAGACGTACGACGAGACGCACAAGGAGTCCCCCGGTGGTCAGCCAGGAACAGCGGCGCAAGCAGCTCGCGCGGGAGAAGTTCTTGCGGCAGCAGGAGCGGCGGGAGGCCGCGCAGCGCCGGCGGCGGATGCGCAACGCGGTGATCGCGGGTGCGCTCGCGGTGGTCGTGGCGGGCGGAGCGGTCTCGTACGCGGCCGGCGCCTTCGACGACGGCGGCTCGACGAAGGACGACGCGGCACCCGAGGCGACGCCGAGCAAGCCCGGGGACCCCTGCCGGAAGGCCGCGCCGGGCAAGATCAAGCCGATGAGCTTCAAGAAGGAGCCGGCGCTCACCGTCGACAAGTCGGCTTCGTACGCGATGAAGCTGAGCACCACGTGCGGCGACATCGGCATCGACCTGGACGCGGCGAAGGCCCCGCACACCGTCAACTCGTTCGACTTCCTGGTCGACAAGGGCTACCTGGACCACACCACGTGCCACCGCCTCACCGCGGGCAACGTCAACGTCCTGCAGTGCGGTGACCCCAAGGGCACCGGTGAGGGCGACCCCGGGTACTCCCTTCCGGACGAGAACCTGAAGGACGAGCGGCTGCGCGGCGGCGTCTATCCCGCGGGCACGGTCGCCATGGCCAACCGGTACAACGCACAGAAGAAGCAGGGCCGTGACACCGGCGGCAGCCAGTTCTTCCTCGTCTACCAGGACAGCAAGCTGCCGCCCGACTACACCCCGTTCGGAACGATCTCCGACGACGGCATGAAGGTGCTCAAGAAGATCGCCGCCGCAGGTGAGAGCAGTGGGCAGGGCGACGGCACCCCGAACGCGACGGTCGTCATCGACAAGGCCACCGTCCGCAAGTCCTGACCTCCGGCGGGTGAATTTCGCTCGCGCTGGATGCGGACAGCATCCCCGCCGGTCGCCTATGTTGGCGGTGACGAAACTGTGGACGATGCCGGGGGTCTGTGGCCCTGCGCAGGCATCATGTGGAGGAGGCGCTGTGAGCAGCGACCCGTGGGGCCGCGTCGACGAGACGGGGACCGTGTACGTGCGTACGGCCGACGGCGAGCGAGTGGTCGGTTCGTGGCAGGCAGGATCTCCCGACGAGGCCCTGGCCTATTTCGAGCGCAAGTACGACGGTCTGGTCGTCGAGATCGGACTTCTCGAGCGCCGGGTGAAGACGACCGATCTGTCGGCGAAGGACGCGACGACCGCCATCGACCATCTGCGCCAGCAGGTCGACGAGGCGCACGCCGTCGGTGATCTGGCCGCCCTCGGCAAGCGCCTCGACCAACTGGTCGAGACCGTCGAGGCGCGCCGTGAGGAGCGCAAGGCCCAGAAGGCCAAGCAGTCGGACGAGGCACGGCACTCCAAGGAGGCCCTGGTCGCCGAGGCCGAGGAGCTGGCGCAGAGCGAGCAGTGGCGTGCGGCGGGCGAGCGGCTGCGGGCCCTGGTGGACACCTGGAAGGGCCTGCCCCGCCTCGACCGGAAGTCCGACGACGAGCTCTGGCACCGCTTCTCGCACGCCCGTTCGGCGTTCTCCAAGCGCCGCAAGGCCCACTTCGCCTCGCTCGACGCGCAGCGCGAGGACGCCCGCAAGGTTAAGGAGAAGCTGGTCGCCGAGGCCGAGGCGCTCTCGGGCTCGACGGACTGGGGCCCCACGGCCGCGCGGTACCGGGAGCTGATGTCCGACTGGAAGGCCGCGGGCCGTGCCCAGCGCGAGCACGAGGACGACCTGTGGAACCGCTTCCGCGGCGCCCAGGACGTCTTCTTCGCCGCCCGCAGCTCGGTGTTCGCGGAGCGCGACGCCGAGCAGTCGGAGAACCTGAAGCTGAAGGAGGAGCTGGCCGAGGAGGCCGAGAAGCTCGTCCCGGTGACGGATCTGAAGGCGGCCCGCGCGGCCTTCCGTTCCCTCAACGAGCGCTGGGAGGCCATCGGCCATGTCCCGCGTGACGCCCGCCCGAAGGTCGAGGGCCGGATGCACGCGGTGGAGCGGGCGCTGCAGGAGTCCGAGGAGGCCGA
Source organism: Streptomyces aureocirculatus (assembly GCF_000720475.1). Lineage (GTDB taxonomy): Bacteria > Actinomycetota > Actinomycetes > Streptomycetales > Streptomycetaceae > Streptomyces > Streptomyces aureocirculatus. Next base: position 344,969 of record NZ_JOAP01000005.1, on the reverse strand, counting down.
GTGGCGCCGGACCAACCCGGAGGCGCGGGCTCGGGCCGAGGGCCTCACGGGCCAGCTCCAGGCCGCCGTCGACAAGCTCCAGGGCCAGATCGAGACGGCGCGCGCCGCGGGCAACAGCTCCAGGGCGGACAAGCTCCAGAGGGAGCTCGACGGCCGTCAGGCGCTGCTTGAGCAGGCGCTCAAGGGTCTGCAGGAGTTCGGCGGTTAGCCAGAGGTCACATGCCGAGGGGCTTGCGTACGGTGCGTACGCAAGCCCCTCGGCATGTGCGGGCGGCCTCGACCCCGGCTCTGCGGGCCGCTCAGGGCCTTCGCGCCGACGTCACGCGGTACACGTCGTAGACGCCCTCCACTCCCCTGACCGCCTTGAGCACGTGCCCCAGGTGCTTGGGGTCGCCCATCTCGAAGGTGAAGCGGGAGGTGGCGACGCGGTCGCGGGAGGTCTGGACGGCCGCCGACAGGATGTTCACATGCTGGTCCGAGAGGATGCGCGTGACGTCCGAGAGCAGCCGCGAGCGGTCGAGGGCCTCCACCTGGATGGCGACGAGGAACACCGAGGACTGCGTGGGCGCCCACTCGACCTCGAGGATGCGCTCGGGCTCACGGGACAGCGAGTCCACGTTCACACAGTCGCTGCGGTGCACCGACACACCGCTGCCGCGCGTGACGAAGCCGATGATGGGGTCGCCGGGCACCGGCGTACAGCAGCGTGCGAGCTTGACCCAGACATCCTCGACGCCCTTGACGACGACTCCGGGGTCGGTGTTCGAGCGGCGCTTGGAGCGGCTGCGTGAGGGCGGTGTGCTCTCGGCGATGTCCTCGTTGGCGGCCTCCTCGCCGCCGAGCGCCTGGACGAGCTTCTGTACGACGCTCTGCGCGGTGACGTGGCCCTCGCCGATCGCCGCGTACAGCGAGGAGATGTCGGGGTAGCGCATCTCGTGGGCGAGGGTGACGAGGGAGTCGCCGGTGAGGATGCGCTGGATCGGCAGGTTCTGCTTGCGCATGGCGCGCGCGATGGCGTCCTTGCCCTGCTCGATGGCCTCCTCGCGGCGCTCCTTGGAGAACCAGGCACGGATCTTGTTGCGCGCCCGCGGCGACTTGACGAAGCCGAGCCAGTCGCGGGAGGGACCCGCGCCCGCGGCCTTGGAGGTGAAGACCTCCACCAGGTCGCCGTTGTCCAGGGTCGATTCGAGCGGTACGAGCCGGCCGTTGACCCGGGCTCCTATGGTGCGGTGGCCGACCTCGGTGTGCACCGCGTACGAGAAGTCGACCGGGGTCGCGCCCGCGGGCAGCGCGATGACGTCGCCCTTCGGCGTGAAGACGAAGACCTCGTTGCGCGACAGGTCGAAGCGCAGCGACTCCAGGAACTCGCTGGGGTCCTCGGTCTCCTTCTGCCAGTCCAGGAGCTGGCGCAGCCACGCCATGTCGTTGAGGTGGTCGTCCTTGCCACCGGACTTCCTCGGTACGTCGGTGCGCACCTTGGAGGCACCGGCGACGGCCTCCTGCTTGTACTTCCAGTGCGCGGCGATGCCGTATTCGGCGCGGCGGTGCATGTCGAACGTGCGGATCTGCAGCTCGACGGGCTTGCCGTTGGGGCCGATGACCGTCGTGTGCAGCGACTGGTACATGTTGAACTTCGGCATCGCGATGTAGTCCTTGAACCGGCCGGGGACCGGGTTCCAGCGCGCGTGGACGGTGCCGAGGGCCGCGTAGCAGTCGCGGACGGTGTCCACGAGGACGCGGATGCCCACCAGGTCGTAGATCTCCGCGAAGTCACGGCCGCGGACGATCATCTTCTGGTAGACGCTGTAGTAGTGCTTCGGCCGTCCGGTGACGGTGGCCTTGATGCGGGCGGCGCGCAGGTCGGCCTGGACCTCGTCGGTCACTATGGCCAGATACTCGTCGCGCTTGGGGGCGCGCTCGGCCACCAGGCGCACGATCTCGTCGTACATCTTGGGGTAGAGGATCGCGAAGGCGAGGTCCTCCAGCTCCCACTTGATGGTGTTCATGCCCAGGCGGTGCGCCAGCGGAGCGTAGATCTCCAGGGTCTCGCGGGCCTTCTTCTCCTGCTTCTCGCGCTTGAGGTAGCGCATCGTGCGCATGTTGTGCAGACGGTCGGCGAGCTTGATGACCAGGACCCGGGGGTCCTTGGCCATGGCGACGACCATCTTGCGCACGGTCTCGGCCTGCGCGGCCTCGCCGAACTTGACCTTGTCCAGCTTGGTGACGCCGTCGACGAGCAGGGCGACCTGGTCGCCGAAGTCACGGCGCAGTGTGTCGAGGCCGTACTCGGTGTCCTCGACGGTGTCGTGCAGCAGGCCCGCCATCAGCGTCGCGGGGTCCATGCCCAGCTCGGCGAGGATCGTGGTCACGGCGAGCGGGTGCGTGATGTACGGGTCGCCGCTCTTGCGCTTCTGGCCGCGGTGCCAGCGCTCGGCGACCTGGTAGGCCCGCTCGATCTGGCGGAGCGTGGCGGTCTCGATCTTCGCGTCGTTGCTGCGCACTATGCGCAGCAACGGCTCCAGGACCGGGTTGTACGGGTTGGAGCGCTGGACGCCGAGGCGGGCGAGGCGGGCCCGCACCCGGTTCGAGGAGCCGGAGCGCTCCGGCTTGCCGGTGGCGGCGGGCTTGGCGGGAGCCGGGCGCACGGGAGGGGTTTGGCGGACCGGCGGCGCCGGGTCGGCCCGGGGCGGGTCGGCGGGGGGCGTCGTCCGGGCGGGGCCTGCCGGGGGCGTGGCGCGGGGCGGGTCGGCGGGGGGCGTCGCCCGTGGCGGACCGGCGGGGGGCGTGGCCCTGCCCTGCGTGGTCGGCTTGGGGTCGGTTCCCGGCGCGGGGCGGGGTTCCTTGGCCGACTGGTGCGCCGCCTGCTCGCCCTGCGCGGACGTCCCGCCGGGCGCGCCCGGCGCCTTCTTCGCGGGCGCGGACGCCGCGGCCCGCTCGGCCTGCTGGGCGGACTTGGCGGTGGCAAGTGGCTGGGACTCGTCTGGCAAGAGCGCTCCCTGTGCGCGATCGGGTCCCCCGGTGAGGTCCCGAAGTCTCCATGGTATCGATCCTGGGCCAATGGCTCGCCCTCGGCCGGTGGGACGGCTCCGTACTGCAGAAACACCGGAGGCGGGTGCCGGATTCCGCCGGACCCGCCTCCTCGTGCTGTCGGGGTGCGGGGCGCCGCCTGCGCGGCGCCCGTTCCCGTCCCACCGTCTCCGTGTGCTTCTCAGACCGTGAGCAGGGCCTCCAGAGGGGCGCCGTCCAGGGCGGGAACCAGCCGCTCCCTGCCGCCGAGGAAGCCGAGCTCCATCAGTACGGCGACACCGGCCACCTCGGCCCCGGCACGGCGGATGAGCCGCAGCGAGGCCTCCGCCGTGCCGCCGGTGGCCAGGACGTCGTCGATGACCATGACACGGTCACCGGCGGCCAGGTCCTCGGCGTGCACCTCGATCTCGGCGCTGCCGTACTCCAGGTCGTAGGCCTGGCTGAGGGTCGCTCCGGGGAGCTTGCCCGCCTTGCGTACGGGAATGAAGCCGAGCCCGGCGCGCACGGCGACCGGGGCCGCCAGGATGAAGCCGCGCGCCTCCAGACCGACGACCTTCGTGGCCCCCGAGCGCACGCTCGACTCGACGAGCGCCTCGGTCAGGGCCGTGAACGCCACCGGGTCCGCGAGCAGCGGTGTGATGTCCTTGAACGTCACACCGGGCTCGGGGTGGTCCGGTACGTCACGGATGCGGCTGAGCAGCAGCGCGCTGGGATCGGCGAGCTCGGTCATCGGCGCTTCCCCGACGGGCGGCCGCGGCCGCGGTTACGGGCGGGCTGGGAGCGCGGACCCGAGCGCGGCCCGACCACGGCGGGCGCCGCGCCCTCGGACGCCGCGTCCCCGGGCTCGTCGTCCCGGCCGTCGTCACCCGCGGGCTCCGGGGCCTCCGCGGACTCGCCCTTGGCGGCGGCCGCCCTGCGCTTGGCGAGCACCCGCTTCTTGAGCGCCTTCATCTGCGGCTCGGTCTCCTTGAGATCGGCGACCAGCGGGGTCGCGATGAAGATCGAGGAGTACGCGCCCGCGGCGAGGCCGACGAACAGCGAGAGCGAGATGTCGTTCAGCATGCCCGCGCCGAGGAAGCCACCGCCGATGAACAGCAGCCCCGCGACCGGCAACAGCGCCACGACCGTGGTGTTGATGGACCGCACCAGGGTGCTGTTGATCGAGCGGTTGGCGACCTCGCTGTAGGTGAAGCGGGTCTGCTTGACGAGGTCCTTCGACTGTTCCTTGAGGCTGTCGAAGACCACGACCGTGTCGTACAGCGAATAACCGAGGATGGTCAGCAGACCGATCACCGTGCCCGGTGTGACCTCGAAGCCGACCAGGGCGTACACACCCACGGTGATGGTGATGTCGTGGATGAGCGCGATGAGGGCGGCAACCGCCATCCGCCACTCGAAGGCGATCGCCAGATAGATCACCACCAGGACCATGAAGATCGCCAGGCCCTGCCAGGCCTTGTTGGCGATCTGCTCACCCCAGCTCGGACCCACCAGGTCGGCGTTGATGTCGTCCGCCTTCATGTCGAACTCGTTGGCGAGCTCGGCCTTGACCTGGTCGGACTTGCCGGTGTCCACACCGGCGATCTGGATGCGCAGGGTGTCGTTGCCGAGCTTCTGTACGAGCGCGTCGTGACCGGAGGCCTTTTCCGCGGCCTCTTCCGCCTTGGCGACCGACACGCTGGTCTTCGGCGTGTTGAAGACGGCGCCGCCCTCGAACTCGATGCCCATGTTCAGGCCGCGCACCGCAAGGCCGACGATGGCCGTGATGGTGATCAGGATCGAGATGCCGTACCAGATCTTGCGCTTGCCGACGAAGTCGTAGCCGACCTCGCCGCGGTAGAGCCTGGCGCCGAGATCTCCCAGTTTCGACATCTCACGCCTCCTTCGGGGTGGTCGAGTCGACGGGGACGGTCGGACCGCTGGGGCGCGAGCGGCGCAGCGGCGGCTTGGCACCGAGACGCTTCGGGTCGAGGCCGGACCACTTGCCGCCGCTCGCGAAGAACTTCTTGCGAGCCATGATCGTCATCAGTGGCTTGGTGAAGAAGAACACCACCACGACGTCGAGGAGCGTCGTCAGACCGAGCGTGAACGCGAAGCCCTGGACCTTGCCGACCGTGACGATGAAGAGCACCGCGGCGGCGAGGAACGACACGAAGTCGGAGACCAGGATGGTGCGCCGCGCCCGCGGCCAGGCACGCTCGACGGCAGGCCGCAGCGTACGGCCCTCGCGGACCTCGTCCCTTATGCGCTCGAAGTACACGATGAACGAGTCGGCGGTGATTCCGATGGCGACGATGGCGCCACAGACCGCGGGCAGGTTCAGCGCGAACTTAATCGTCGGGCCGAGCAGCGTCATGATCGTGTACGTCAGCGCCGCGGAGACGAAGAGGGAGGCGATGGCGATGAGCGCGAGACCGCGGTAGTACGCCACCAGGTAGATGATGACGAGCGCGAGGCCGATGGCACCGGCGATCATGCCGGCCCGCAACTGCTCGCCGCCCAGGGCCGCGCTGACCGTGGTGACGCTCTGCTCCTTGAAGGTCAGCGGGAGCGCGCCGTACGACAGGATGTTGGCCAGGTCCTTGGCCTCGTCCTGGGAGAAGCTGCCGGAGATCTCGGCGTCGCCGGTGGTCAGCGCCTGGCTGACGTACGGGGCGGAGACGACCTCGCCGTCCATGACGATGCCGAACTCGTTCTGCGGCGGCTGCTTGCTCGCGAGCTTGCCGGTGATGTCCGCGAACTGCTTCGTGCCCGTCTTGGAGAAGTTCATCGTGACCTTCCAGCCAGCGGCACCCTGGGTGTCGTAGACGGCCTTCGCGTCATCGACCTCCTTGCCGTTGACCTCGGAGGGTCCGAGGATGAACTTGTCCCAGCCGTTCTTGTTCTCACCGCAGGCCACGACCGGGTCGGAGGGCTTGATGCCCTCCTTGACCTTCGCGCGGGCCTTCTTGTCGGTGCAGTCCAGCTTGGCGAACTGCTCCTGGAGCTGCGCGGTGGGGTCGCCGGAGGGAGTGGGCGACGGGTCCTTCTTGCCGTCGTCCTTCTTGTCCTTGGCCGGGTCGTCCTTGGCGTCGGTCGTCGAGGACGGGGTGGCGTCGGCCTTCAGGGCCTCGGTGACGGAGCGGCCCTGGGTCGTCGGCGTCCCGCTCGGCGAGGTCGCCTCCTCCTTGGGCTCGTCGCTTCCCTTGGGCTTGTCGCCGTCCTTGGACTTGTCGCCGCCTGACTTGTCCTTGCCGGAGTCCGACGGCTTCGGCGTCGGCTTCTCGGCGGCGCCGGTGCTCGGCTGCTGGGCCAGGACGGGCCGGAAGTAGAGCTGCGCGGTCGTGCCGACCTGCTCACGCGCCTGTTTGGCGTTGGTGCCCTTGGGAATGTTGACGATGATGTTCCGGTCGCCCTGGGTCTGCACCTCGGCTTCGGAAACACCCAGACCGTTGACACGGTTGTTGATGATGTCAACGGCCGTGTTCAGATTGGTCTGGTTGATCGCGTTCTTCTGGCCCGGCTCGTTCTTCGCCTCGAGCGTGATGCTCGTACCACCGGCGAGGTCGATGCCGAGACGGGGCGTCGTGTGCCCGGAGAGGAACATCCCTCCGGTCATCGCCACCAGGGCGATCATGATCAGGACCAGGGTGCGGCCCGGTTTCCCCTGGGCGGCCTGCTTGCGGCCCTTCTTGGGTGCTGCCACCTTCTCGTTCTCCCTGTCCAACCGTCCGGCCTGCGGGGTGCCTCCCCATCACCTGCGCTGAGCGGAGGCCTGCGTGGAGGGGACCCGGGCGGGCGGCCATGAAGTTGTGTCGAGACGCGGCGCGAAATCACCTGGGCGGGGGTGGTGGTGCGCGAGCGGGCGCACGCCGGTCCCCCGGCCGTGACTACTTCGCGCCGGACTCGCCGTCGGTCTTCTTCGGCTCTGCGTCAGCGGCCTCGGGGGCCTCGTCGGCCGCGTCCTTCTTGCCGAGGTCGATGCGCGAGTCGTCCGAAGAGTCCGCGGCGTCGGCGCGCGCACCGGTCTCGGTGAGGGAGGAGGCGTCGTCCGGGACCACCGGGGCGTCGTCGGACGCCGGCTCGTCCTCCGCACCGTGCACGATGCGGTTGTACTCGTCGTCGTCGAGGACGGCGCCGATGGAGTTCTTCGCGTACACCGCGTGGACGCCGGGGGCCACCTCGAGGAGGACAGCGTCGTCGTGGACCTCCTTGACGGTGGCGTACATGCCTCCGATCGTGCGGATGCCGGTGCCAGGCGTCATGTCACTGCGCATCTGGGCAGCCGCCTGCTGCTTCTTCTTGGCGGACCGGGTCATCAGGAACATGGCCCCGATGAGCACGATGAAGGGGAGGAGGGTCACGATATTCACGGGACGGAGTTTCCTTCGCACGACCGCGTAAGAGGGCGGCCTGATGGATGGGGGTGGGCGGCGCCGCCCACAAGGGCGGCATCGGCGGAGTCTAAGCGAGTCCGCACCTTACGAACAACGCTCAGCATGGCACCGCGGTTCCTGACAGGGCGACTCTCCGCGCCGCCGCGCGCCACGTCACGACCCGAACAAGTCCTGTTGTCCAGTTCCCGCTCCCTGCCGGGGCGGTACGAGACCCAGATGGGCCCACGCCGCGGGCGTCGCGACCCGCCCCCTGGGGGTACGGGCGAGCAGCCCCTCCCTGACGAGGAAGGGCTCGGCGACCTCCTCGACCGTCTCACGTTCCTCCCCCACCGCGACAGCGAGGGTCGAAAGGCCGACAGGACCGCCGCCGAACAGCTTCAGGAGGGCTGCGAGCACGGCGCGGTCGAGGCGGTCGAGCCCCCTGCCGTCGACCTCATAGACCCTCAGGGCCGCGCCCGCGATCTCGCGGTTGATCACGCCGTCCGCCTTGACCTGCGCATAGTCGCGCACGCGGCGCAGCAGACGGTTGGCGATACGGGGGGTGCCGCGGGACCGGCCCGCGATCTCGGCGGCGCCCTCGGCGTCGATGACCACGTCGAGCAGGAGCGCGGAGCGGTGCACCACGCGTTCCAGCTCCGCCGGTTCGTAGAACTCCATGTGCGCCGTGAAGCCGAAGCGGTCGCGCAGCGGCGGCGGCAGCAGGCCCGCGCGCGTGGTGGCGCCGACGAGTGTGAACGGGGGCAGCTCCAGCGGGATGGCGGTGGCGCCGGGGCCCTTGCCGACGATCACGTCGACCCGGAAGTCCTCCATGGCCATGTACAGCATCTCCTCGGCGGGCCGCGACATGCGGTGGATCTCGTCGAGGAAGAGGACCTCGCCCTCCTGGAGGGAGGAGAGGATCGCGGCGAGATCGCCCGCGTGCTGGATGGCGGGACCGCTGGTGATGCGGATGGGGGCGCCCATCTCGGCGGCGATGATCATCGAGAGGGTGGTCTTGCCGAGGCCGGGGGCGCCGGAGAGCAGCACGTGGTCGGCGGTGGCGCCGCGTGCGCGGGCGGCGCGCAGGACCAGGTCGAGCTGCTCCCTGACCTTTTCCTGGCCGATGAACTCGCCCAGGTCCTTGGGGCGCAGGGCGGCCTCGACCGCCTGGTCCTCGCCGTCGGCGGCGGCGCCCACGAGCCGCTCCGCCTCGGGCCCGCCGGGCCGGTCCGCTCCAGGCCCGCCGAGTCGCTCGGCCGCGTCGGCCGCGGCCTGTCCAGATGCGGCCTCGCCGGTCGTGTCGTCCCAGTTCATGCGGTGTGTGCCTCGCGTCCGTACGGGGGTCTGCGGTCTGTCGTGGGGGAACGCCGTGCCGCACCCGGGTCGATGGCGGGCGCTCCGGCCGTGGGGCTCAGCGCGTGCGGTTCAGGGTCTGGAGCGCGGCCTTCAGGAGCTGGCCCACCTGGGGGGTGCCCTCGGCGGCCTCGGCCTGCGGGGTCACCGCGGAGACGGCTTCGTCGGCTTCGCGCGTCGCGTACCCGAGGCCGATCAGGGCGGCGTGCAGTTGGTCGCGCCAGCCCGCGGTGACGGCCGTCCCGATGGCGGGGCCGCCGGTGCCGAGGGGCTGGCCGAGGCGGTCCTTGTACTCGAGAAGGAGCTTCTGGGCGCCCTTCTTGCCGATGCCGGGCACGGCGGTGAGCGCCTTCTCGTCGCCGGTGGCGACCGCGCGGCGCAGGGCGTCCGGGCTGTGCACGGCGAGCATGGCCTGGGCCAGGCGCGGGCCGACACCGCTCGCGGTCTGCAGCAGCTCGAAGGTCTGGCGCTCGTCGTCGTCCGCGAAGCCGTACAGCGTCAGGCTGTCCTCCCGTACGACCAACGAGGTGGCGAGCTTGGCCTGCTGGCCGACGCGGAGCGTGGAGAGCGTGTTCGGCGTGCACTGGACGGCCATGCCGACGCCGCCGACCTCGACCACCGCGGTGTCCGGCGCGAGTGCGGCGACGGGGCCGCTGACAAAGGCGATCATGCGGTACGGCCTTTCGATGCGTGCTGGTCCACTGCCTGCTGGAGGCGGTTCTTGGCCACCGCCTGCTGGAGGCGGTTCTGCGCGGGGGCGCGCCAGATGTGGCAGATGGCGAGGGCGAGGGCGTCGGCGGCGTCCGCCGGTCTGGGCGGTGCGTCCAGGCGAAGGAGGCGGGTCACCATCGCGCCGACCTGGGCCTTGTCCGCGCGGCCGCTGCCGGTGACGGCGGCCTTGACCTCGCTGGGGGTGTGCAGGGCGACGGGGATGCCGCGGCGGGACGCGCACAGCATGGCGACGGCGCTCGCCTGGGCCGTGCCCATCACCGTGCGGACGTTGTGCTGGCTGAACACGCGCTCCACGGCCAGGACTTCGGGCCTGTGCTCGTCCAGCCACTCCTCGATGCCCTGCTCGATGGCGACGAGGCGGTGGCCAAGCTCCGCGTCGGCCGGGGTGCGTACGACCCCTACGCCGCGCATGGTCAGGGGGCGTCCCGCAACGCCGTCGACGACCCCCACACCACACCGGGTCAGCCCCGGGTCGACCCCCAGCACGCGCACGTGACCCCTCCCATCGCCTGTCCATGCAGGTTATCGGGTCCCTCTGACAACGCGATGGGCCGACGGGGTGTGTCCCGTCGGCCCATGGGCGCCCCGTAGGGGCGCGGGTCAGTATCGAGTTGCGGCTGCGCCGCGGGGCGCGAGCAACTACGGACGGCCGACAGCCGCCGGATCACGAAAGCCCAGCGGAGCGCCTACGCGTCGACCTTGGCCATGACATCGTCGGACACATCGAAGTTGGCGAAGACGTTCTGCACGTCGTCGCTGTCCTCCAGGGCGTCGATGAGCTTGAAGATCTTGCGGGCGCCCTCCTCGTCCAGCTCGACCTGCATGGTCGGGACGAAGTTGGCGTCGGCCGAGTCGTAGTCGATCCCGGCCTCCTGGAGCGCGGTGCGCACCGCGACCAGGTCGGTGGCCTCGCTCAGCACCTCGAAGGACTCACCGAGGTCGTTGACCTCTTCGGCACCGGCGTCCAGGACGGCGCCGAGGACGTCGTCCTCGCCCAGCTCACCCTTGGGGACGATCACGACGCCCTTGCGGTTGAAGAGGTACGACACGGAGCCCGGGTCGGCCATGGAGCCGCCGTTGCGGGTCATCGCGACACGCACGTCGGAGGCCGCGCGGTTGCGGTTGTCGGTCAGGCACTCGATGAGCACCGCGACCCCGTTCGGGCCGTAGCCCTCGTACATGATCGTCTCGTAGTCGGCGCCACCGGCTTCGAGACCGGCGCCGCGCTTGACCGCGGAGTCGATGTTCTTGTTCGGGACCGAGCTCTTCTTGGCCTTCTGGATGGCGTCGAAGAGCGTCGGGTTGCCCTCGACGTCCGCGCCGCCGGTCCGCGCCGCGACCTCGATGTTCTTGATCAGCTTCGCGAAGAGCTTGCCGCGCTTGGCGTCGATCACGGCCTTCTTGTGCTTCGTCGTAGCCCATTTAGAGTGGCCGGACATCTGCCTGTCTCCTTCGCGTAACCCACCTCAGTACGAACGCCAGAGATCCTACAAGTATCGCGTCGGCTGCTTCGCCCGGACCATGTCCACAAAAAGGGCGTGCACCCTGTGGTCCCCCGTCAGCTCGGGGTGGAAGGACGTCGCGAGCACGTCGCCCTGGCGTACGGCGACGATGTGTCCCTCGTGCTCGGCGAGCACGTCGACGGCTGCGCCGACCGACTCCACCCAGGGGGCGCGGATGAAGACGCCCTCCACAGGGTCGCCCTCGATGCCCTTGACGTCCACCGCCGACTCGAAGGACTCGTTCTGCCGCCCGAAGGCGTTGCGGCGCACGATCATGTCGATGCCGCCGACCGTCTCCTGCCCCGAGCGGGGATCGAGGATCTTGTCGGCGAGCAGGATCATGCCCGCGCAGGTGCCGTACACCGGCAGGCCGTCACGCACGCGCGCGCGAAGGGGTTCGAGCAGGCCGAAGAGCACCGCCAGCTTGGAGATGGTGGTCGACTCGCCGCCAGGGATGACGAGGCCGTCGACCTCGGCGAGCTCCTCGGGGCGCCGCACCGGCCTGGCCACGGCGTCCGCCGCGGCCAGGGCGATGAGGTGCTCCCGCACGTCGCCCTGGAGTGCCAGGACGCCCACCACGGGGGTGTCGTTCATGGGTTACCAGCCGCGGTTCGCGTAGCGCTCGGCCTCGGGCAGGGTGTCGCAGTTGATGCCGACCATGGCCTCACCCAGGTTCCGGGAGGCGTCCGCGATGATCTTGGGGTCGTCGTAGAAGGTGGTGGCCTTCACGATGGCGGCGGCGCGCTTGGCCGGGTCGCCGGACTTGAAGATGCCGGAGCCCACGAACACGCCCTCGGCGCCGAGCTGACGCATCAGAGCGGCGTCGGCGGGGGTGGCGACGCCACCGGCGGAGAACAGGACCACGGGCAGCCTGCCGAGCTCGGAGACCTCCTTGACGAGCTCGTAGGGGGCGCGGAGGTCCTTGGCGGCGGCGTACAGCTCGTTGTTGTCGAAGCCACGCAGCCTGGCGATCTCGTTCTTGATCTGGCGCAGGTGGCGGACGGCCTCGACGACGTTGCCGGTGCCGGCCTCGCCCTTGGAGCGGATCATCGCGGCGCCCTCGGCGATGCGGCGCAGGGCCTCGCCCAGGTTGGTGGCGCCACAGACGAACGGCGTGGTGAAGGCGAACTTGTCGGAGTGGTTGACCTCGTCGGCCGGGGTCAGGACCTCCGACTCGTCGATGTAGTCGACGCCGAGGGACTGCAGGACCTGGGCCTCCACGAAGTGGCCGATCCGCGACTTGGCCATCACGGGGATGGACACGGCCTCGATGATGCCCTCGATCATGTCCGGGTCGGACATCCGGGCCACGCCGCCGTCCTTGCGGATGTCGGCGGGAACCCGCTCCAGGGCCATGACGGCGACGGCGCCGGCGTCCTCGGCGATCTTCGCCTGCTCCGGCGTCACGACGTCCATGATCACGCCGCCCTTGAGCTGTTCGGCCATGCCGCGCTTGACGCGGGCGGTGCCGACGGCGGTGTCCTCGGCGGTCTTGGGGGTGCTGGGGGGCGTGCTGGACACGGGGTGACCTCACTCGGTGACGAAGGCTGGGGCCGCGGGAACCGGGACCGGGACGAACGCGATGACATCCTGCGTTCGGCTTCCGTGGTGTTTCCCGCAGTACTGAGGAAACGTTCCGGGACCAGGCCACTGCAAGGGCCAATGGTGAGGCTGTGGATCGTTTTGCCGCCGCCGGTTACGTCCCGGGGCGGTCCGCGAGGGCCGCCGGTGCCACGTCGTCCATCTCGAAGGCCATCGGGAACGGCGCGTGCCCGGCGAGGTGGAACCAGCGGACCGTGCGGTGGCGGCGCAGGGCGCGGGCCGCGCGTACGGAGTCGTTGTGGAAGCGGCGGGCCATGGGGACGCGGCGGACCGCCTGGCCCAGTTCGTCGGCGGCCTCTTCGCCGCCCGGGGCCTCCCTGACCGCCTCGACCTGTTCCGCCTCCTCGAAGACGGCACGCAGCGCCTGGCTCAACTCGCTCTCGGCGACCTCGCGGTGCTCCTCCTCCGCCTGCCGTGCCGCGTGCGACGCCTCGTACAGGACGATGGACGCGGCCGGGTCGAGCATGCCGGAGGTGGCCAGCTCCTGGGTGACGGAGGCACGGCGCAGCAGTTGCGCGTCGAGGGCGGCGCGGGCCGCGTCGATGCGGGCGTGCAGGCGGTCCAGGCGGCCCGCGGTCCAGCTCAGGTAGAGGCCGATCGCGAGCAGGGCGACGGCGATCCAGATCAACGTGGAGGTCACCCCCGCACCGTATCTGGCGGGGGCGCCTTGGGCGGTTCGGGGCTGTTGGCCCCTGGCCCTGTGCCCCTCGGCCCCTTGGCCCCTCAGGTCCCGTTTGTCGGCCTTCGGCCTCGTCCTCAATCGCCGGACGGGCTTTTGTCGCCCTTCGGGCTCGTCCTCAAACGCCGGACGGGCTGTTGAGGGCCTCCCGGTTCGACCTTGAGCGCCGGACGGGCTGTTGGCTGCCTCCGGACTCGTCCTCAGACGCCGGACCGGCCTTTGTCGCCCTCCGGGCTCGTCCTCAACGTCCTCAAACGCCGGACGGGCTGTTGGGGGCCTTCGGGTTCGTCCTGTGCGCCGGGCGGGCTGTTGGGGCCTCTAGGTTCGTCCTTGAGTGCCGGACCGGCTGTTGGCGGGCCCGGAACTCGTGCTTGGACGCCGGAGCGGGTGTTGGCGGGCTCCGGGTTCCTGCTGTAGCGGCGGGGCGGGTGTCGGTGGCCCGCTAGCAACCAGCCGCAGCGTGTCCGGCGGGCTACAGCTTGTCCTTGGCCAGGCCGAATCTTGCGCGCAGGCTCGTGCGTTCGTCCGCGGCCACCGCTGTCGCGCCGTCGGTCACGGTCTCGTACACGGAGAGGATGTCCGCGCCCACCGTCGCCCAGTCGAAGCGGCGCACGTGCTTGCTGCCGCGCTCGCGGAGTTCGGTGCGGCGGTCGGTGTCGCTCAGGAGTCGTACGGCCGCGTCGGCCAGGGAGTCCGCGTCCTCGTTGGCGAACAGGTCGCCGGCCGCGCCCTGGTCGAGGACCTGGGCGAAGGCGTCCAGGTCACTGGCGAGCACGGGCGCGCCCGCGGACATCGCCTCGACCAGGATGATCCCGAAGCTCTCGCCGCCGGTGTTCGGGGCGACGTACACATCGACGCTGCGCAGCAGACGCGCCTTGTCCTCGTCGGTGACCATGCCGAGGAACTCCACCCGGGAGCGCAGCTCGGCGGGCAGGGAGGCCACGGCCTCCTCCTCGTCGCCGCGCCCCGCCACCAGGAGGCGGGCCCCGGGCCGCTCCTCGAAGATCCGCGGGAGGGCGCGCATCAGGACGGGCAGGCCCTTGCGGGGCTCGTCGATCCGCCCGATGAAGCCGATCGTCTCCCCCTGCCACTCGGCCTTGGGCTCGGCGCGGGCGAAGAAGTCGACGTCGACACCGTTCGGGATGACCACCGCGTCGCCGCCGAGGTGCTCCACCAGGGTGCGGCGCGCGTACTCGCTGACCGCGATCCGCGCGCTGATCTTCTCCAGGGCGGGCTGCAGGATCGGATACGCCGCGATCATGGCCCGTGAGCGCGGGTTGGAGGTGTGGAACGTGGCGACGATCGGCCCCTGCGCCGCCCAGCACGTGAGCAGACCGAGCGACGGCGACGTCGGCTCGTGGATGTGGACCACGTCGAAGGTGCCGTCGTGCAGCCAGCGCCGGACGCGCGCGGCCGAGATGAATCCGAAGTTCAGCCGTGCCACCGAGCCGTTGTACGGAACGGGAACGGCTCGCCCCGCCGACACCACGTACGGCGGCAGGGGGGTCTCGTCATCGGCGGGGGCGAGTACGGAGACCTCATGCCCGAGGCGGACGAGGTGCTCCGCCAGATCACGGATGTGGAACTGGACGCCGCCCGGGACGTCCCACGAGTAGGGGCAGACGATGCCTACCTTCACGGTGTCCCCTCGGCCGTCGTCTCCGGAGACGTCGATGCGGGCGGCGCCCCTGAGGACGGGGACGACGGTCCGGGCGGCGTCGCCTTCGGAGAGGCCGCCTTCGGAGAGGGCGCCTCCGTAGCGGGCCGCTTCGTAGCGGCAGCCTCCGTAGTGGGTGCCTTCGACGGGTCCAGGTCGGCCAGCCACAGGTGCTGCAGCATGTGCCAGTCCTCGGGATGCTCGGCGATGCCCGTGGCGAAGGCGTCGGCGAGTGCCTGCGTCATGGCGGCCGTCTTCTCCGCGCGCGTCCCCGTCTCGGGCACCTCGACCGGCGGGTGCACGCGGCCCCGCATGACTGGCGAATCGTCGTACCAGAGCGTCACGGGCAGCAGCACCGCACCGGTGTGCTGGGCGAGCGCGGCGGGGCCCGCGGGCATGCGCGCGCTCTCGCCGAAGAACTTCACCTCGACGCCGGACGCCGAGAGATCACGGTCGGCGACCAGGCAGACAACGCCCCCGGCGCGCAGCCGCCGGGCCAGCGTCCCGAAGGCCGAGCCGCCGGTGTGCGGCAGGACCTCCATGCCGAGGCCGCTGCGGTAGGCGACGAAACGGTCGTACAGCGACTCGGGCTTCTGCCGCTCCTGCACGGTCGTGAACGGGATCTCCAGCTTCGTGGTCAACCACGCCCCGGCCAGGTCCCAGTTGCCCAGGTGCGGGAGCGCGACGACGACTCCCTTGCCCGCCGCCAGGCCTTCGGTCAGGCGGTGCATGTCCTGCCCGGAGAAGCCGTTGCGGATGCGGTCCTTGCTCCAGGCCGGGAGCCGGAAGGACTCCATCCAGTACCGCATGTACGAGCGCATGCCCGCCTTGGAGAGCTCGGCCAGGCGTGCGGGGCTCGCGTCGGGCACCACGCGCGCGTAGTTCGCCTCAAGGCGCAGCACGCCCTTGCCCCGCCGCTTCCACGCCAGGTCGGCGATGGTGCGGCCGAGGCGCACGGCGGCGGGCTCCGGCAGCTTCTTGAGCGTGCTCCAGCCGACGCCGTACAGCGCGTCCGTGAGCTTGTCCGTGGCGGCGCTCATGAAGCCGCCTCGCTCTGCTGCGGCGCCTCCCGCGCGGCCTCCTGGTCCGCTTCCGCGGACTCCCTGCGCACGGTCACCACCCGCTGGACGAGCGTGACGAGGCTGCCGACGGCGACGATCCACAGCGCGATGGGCAGCAACACGTCGATGCCGGGCACGCCGAACTTGTGCAGCCCGGCGAGGCCCGCGGCGACCAGCGAGATCACAAGCCGCTCGGCGCGCTCCACCAGACCGTTGACGGCCACAGGAAGGCCGATGGCCTCGCCGCGCGCCTTCGTGTACGACACGACCTGACCGCTGGCCAGGCAGAAGAGCGTCACCGCGCACAGCACGTTGTCGTCGCCGCGGCCCGCGTACCAGAGCGCGAAGCCGCCGAAGATCGCGCCGTCGGCGACCCGGTCGAGGGTCGAGTCGAGGAACGCGCCCCACCGGCTGGAGCGGCCGAGCTGGCGCGCCATGTTGCCGTCGATCAGGTCCGAGAACACGAACAGGGTGATGACGACCGTGCCCCAGAAGAACTCGCCCCGGGGATAGAAGACCAGCGCTCCCGCGACCACACCGGCCGTACCGATGAACGTGACCGTGTCGGGGCTGACCCCGCGGCGGATGAGAAACGCGGCGAACGGTGTGAGGACACGCGTGAAGAATGCACGCGCGTACTTGTTCAGCATGGCCTTCCCGAGGGTCGGTGCCCTGGCGGCCCCGTTGGCCACCGGCTGGCCCATCGTAGTCACGCCCGCGGCACCCCGGCTCGCCCCCTCACGATCGCGTACGACGTATGGACGCACCGTGACACGGGTGCAAAGCTCGAAAGCACCGCGGGCGTCGCCGGAGCCGCCCCCGCACGCTCGGGTCCCGTGCGTCCGCGCACAGCCAGCATCCCTGAGGGGGCTGCGCCTCCTCAGCCATGCGCACGACCGGGAGGCCAAGGCATGGGCGACAAGGCGAACGCACACCCCGGAGCCGCCGGCAGGGCAGCGACGGCCGACCACCCCGCGTCCGTACGGAATGTGGTGCTGGTCGGCCACAGCGGATCGGGCAAGACGACCCTGATGGAAGCCCTCGCGCTGACCGCGGGGGCGGTGAACCGGGCGGGCCGGGTGGAGGACGGCACCTCGGTCTCCGACTACGACGACATCGAGCACCGCCAGCAACGTTCGGTACAGCTTTCCCTCGTACCCGTCGAATGGGGTGGCTACAAAATCAATGTCCTGGACACTCCGGGATACGCCGACTTCGTCGGTGAGCTGAGGGCCGGTCTGCGCGCCGCGGACGCGGCCCTTTTCGTGGTCTCGGCGGCCGAGGGCGCCGAGGGCATCGGCGGCGCGACCCGCATGGTGTGGGAGGAGTGCGCGGCGGTCGGCATGCCACGGGCCATCGTGATCACGCACCTGGAGACCGCGCGCTCCGACTTCGCGGAGATGACGCGCTCCTGCGCCGAGGCCTTCGGGGCCGACGACCCCGACGCCGTCCTGCCGCTGTACCTGCCGCTGTACGGCGAGCAGGGCCCCGACGGGCACGCTCCGGTGACCGGTCTGATCGGGCTGCTCTCGCAGCGGGTCTTCGACTACGCGTCGGGCGAACGCAAGGAGTCCGAACCGGGCCCCGACCAGTTGCCCGTCATCCAGGAGGCGCGCAACAAGCTCATCGAGGGGATCATCGCCGAGAGCGAGGACGAGTCCTTGATGGACCGCTACCTCGGCGGTGCGGACATCGACTACGAGACGCTCGTCCAGGACCTGGAGCACGCCGTCGCACGCGGCATCTTCCACCCGGTGCTCGCCGCCGCGCCCGCCGCCGAGGGCGCCCGCCAGGGCATCGGCACCGTGGAACTGCTCGACCTGATCACGGGCGGCTTCCCGACCCCCCTCGAGCACCCCGCCCCGGCCGTCACCACCCCCGCGGGCAAACCCCGCCCCGCCCTCACCTGCGACCCCCAGGGCCCCCTGGCCGCGGAGGTCGTGAAGACCGCCTCCGACCCGTACGTCGGCCGGATATCGCTGGTCCGCGTGTTCTCCGGGACCCTGCGCCCGGACGAGACGGTGCACGTCTCCGGGCACGGCCTGGCGGACCGCGGCCACGAGGATCACGATGTGGACGAGCGCGTGGGCGCCCTGTCCTCGCCCTTCGGCAAACAGCAGCGCACACTCAGCCAGTGCATCGCCGGCGACCTGGCCTGTGTGGCCAAACTCAGCCGCGCCGAGACCGGCGACACCTTGTCCGCCAAGGACGACCCGCTCCTGATGGAGCCCTGGGACATGCCCGACCCACTGCTGCCGCTCGCCATCCAGGCGCACAGCAAGGCCGACGAGGACAAGCTGTCGCAGGGCCTCTCCCGGCTGGTGGCCGAGGACCCCACCATGCGGCTCGAACAGAACCAGAACACCCACCAGGTGGTCCTGTGGTGCCTCGGTGAGGCGCACGCCGACGTCGCCTTGGAGCGGCTGCGCAACCGCTACGGAGTGCAGGTCGACCTGGTGCCGCACAAGGTCTCCCTGCGCGAGACGTTCGCGAGCAGGTCGACGGGCCGCGGCCGTCATGTGAAGCAGTCCGGCGGCCACGGCCAGTTCGCCATCTGCGAGATCGAGGTGGAGCCGCTGCCGGGCGGCAGCGGCATCGAGTTCGTCGACAAGGTCGTGGGCGGTGCGGTGCCGCGGCAATTCATCCCGTCCGTCGAGAAGGGCGTCCGCGCCCAGGCGGCCAAGGGCGTCGCGGCGGGCTACCCGCTGATCGACGTGCGCGTCACGCTGCTCGACGGCAAGGCGCACTCCGTGGACTCCTCCGACGCCGCCTTCCAGACGGCTGGCGCCCTCGCGCTGCGGGAGGCGGCGGGCGACGCCACCATCCATCTGCTCGAACCGGTCGCCGAGGTGCAGGTCCTCGTCGCCGACGAACACGTCGGCTCGGTGATGAGCGACCTCTCGGGGCGGCGCGGCCGGGTCGTCGGCACCGAACAGGCCCCCGGCGGGCGCACGGTGGTGCGGGCCGAGGTCCCCGAGATCGAGATCGGCAGATACGCCGTCGACCTGCGGTCCCTTTCACAAGGCACCGCCCGTTTCAGCCGGAACTACGCCCGGCACGAGCCGATGCCGCCGCAGTTGTCCCAGAAGATCCGTGAACAGGCGCAGGGTCCGCACAGTTGACGCACAGGTGACCTGAACCGGCCGGATGCCGCCCGTTCCGCCCCCCGTCGGGCGAGCGGCATTCGGCGACCCACTGCCGGATGTCAGTGCGCACCGATACGCTGATGACCTGATCAATGGCCGTGCCCGCCAGGTCAACAGGTGTGCCGGTCCGCGCAGTCGGGAACTTTGGGGACAACGCAGTCGGGAAGAGCCGTGGCGCCGAGCGCGGCGCGGCGATGGGGGCGGCAGGTGGCGGACGACGTATTCGACTTCAGGCCGGGGGCCCAGGTGCCCCTGGCGGGCGCCGCGGGACAGACCGCGGCGACGCAGGCCCTGGCGTCGGCGGCGTATCGCGACGGCGAGGTCGACGACATCCTCAAGGCCAACAGCGACTGGCACAAGTCCGTGGTGAAGCCCGGTCTGTGGTCGCTGTGCAAGCCCAACCTGGGTGAGGCCTTCTCACGGACCGTGCAGGTGCGGATGCTCGGCGGCGCCCGCCCGCCGCTCATCCAGTCCTTCGGCACGGAACCGCAGGTGGTCGTCGAGCACTGCCTCGCGGCCAATCGGATCCGCAGACAGCGCGACAGTTGGCTGACGGCGGTCACGGCCCTGTGCGGGCTGCTCTTCCTGCCCGGCCTCCTCGCCTGGCTCCTGGTGTTCACGGCCCGCAGATGGGTCACCAAGCAGAAGGACAAGCGCACCCACGCCATCGCCACGGCCCTGCTCGTGGCCCTCGGCGTGGTGGTCGCCCTTGTGCTCATCAAGCTGCCGTTCGACGGCTTCTGGGCCTGGTATCTGCGCCTGTGCGCCGTTGCGCCCGTGCTCGGCTGGTTCTGGGCCAAGCACGTGGCGGAAGGCACCGCGAGGGATCTGCGGGAGCGCTGGGACAGCCTGCTCGCGGGCGGTGGCGTCGGCGCGAAGATCCCCGAGGCGGTCCCCGGCAGCCCGGGCGAGACGGCGGCCGAGCGGCTGCGCCAGGGCCTCGCGCGCCTGTCCGCGGAGCAGCAGTCCAACTCCGTCTTCTACGCCGGGCCCAAGGGAATACTGGGCATGGGCACCCGCTGGGGCAGTTGGCAGCTCGCCGAGGAGCTCACCCCGCGCGACGACGACAAGGAGATCAACCCGTTCCGCAGTTGGGACGTGATACGCGCGGTGCACGACCAGCTCCGCATGCTGGAGCGCGGCCCCCTGCACACCGGCGGCTTCCCCAAGCCGTCGATAAAGCACTGGATCGTCACGCCCATCGGTGAGAACGCGGGCTCGGTGGCCCGCCCCTCGGGCACGGACGTCGACGCCTTCCAGATCAAGGGCCACGAGATACAGCGCATCTGCAACGAGCAGCAGTTCGGCAGCGGTGACCGGCACTACCTGGGCGTGCAGTTCACGCTCTGGGACGGCCAGCTTGTGATCACCATGCTGATCACGGTGACGGTGCTGCACGAGACGCTGCGCATCGAGGTCACGGGGCACGCGCTCGGGCCCGTGCACTCCCTGTTCACCAGCAAACCGGCGCCCAAGACGAAGACGGTCAGCAAGACCATCAAGTTCTGGGAGACCAAGACCCAGCAGCTACCGCTCGTCGATGCCCAGGAAGTGGTGCGCCTCGCGGTCCGCGCCCCCTTCACCTGGTATCCGCCGATCCTCGACTACCTGGGCGGCAAACTGGTCCTGCCCGAGCCGTTCGGCCTGCGGCACGCCTGGGCGGACAAGCCCTGGCGGCACCGCTTCATGGCCGACGACGCGCTGCGCGCGGCCACACCTGTGCTGCGTGTGGTGCACTCGGCGGCGCTGAAGGTCCTGGAGGAGAACGGCGTGAACACCGACCGCTTCGGCGCCCGCGCCACGTTCCTGAGCGGCGCGGTGCAGGACCCGGCCCCGAAGCAGGCGGACGTGTACAACGCGTAGGGCTCACCGCCGGTACGACGAGTACGACGACGAGAAGGGCCCGGGTGACGCGGCACGCACAGTGTGCGTGCCGCGTCACCCGGGCCCTTCCGCCGCTCCACTGGGCGCCCGCCCTGGGTGCTAGCCCTTCGGCCAGGCCTCCGCCAGCATCTTGCGGGTGTCCGCGAGCAGTTGCGGCAGCACCTTGGTGTGCCCGACGACCGGCATGAAGTTCGTGTCCCCGCCCCAGCGCGGCACGACGTGCTGGTGCAGATGCGCGGCGATGCCCGCGCCCGCGACGGTGCCCTGGTTCATGCCAATGTTGAAGCCGTGCGCCCCGGACGCGGAGCGCAGAGCCGTCATCGCCTGCTTGGTCAGCTCACCGAGCTCGGCGGTCTCCGGCCCCGTCAGCTCCGTGTAGTCGGCGACGTGACGGTAGGGCACGACCATGAGGTGCCCGCCGTTGTACGGGTAGAGGTTCAGGACCGCGTACACGTGCTCACCGCGCGCGATGACGAGCCCGTCCTCGTCCGACTTGGCCGGGATCGAGCAGAAGGGGCAGCCGTCGTCCGCACCCGGACCGCTGGGCTTGTTCTCGCCCTGGATGTACGCCATCCGGTGAGGCGTCCACAGGCGCTGGAACGCGTCCTGAGTCCCCACTCCGATCTGCTGCTCCGGCTCAGTCGTCATGGTGGTCAGCATATTCGCCGTCGGGGATGTGACGAGGGGCGGCCCCGGCGGGGCCGCCCCTCGGATCCCGCTCACGCGGGGAGCACATCACACCTGCACGCGGCGCTCCACCACATCGACGAGCTTCGCGATCGCCTGGTCACGCGGAATGCCGTTCTCCTGCGACCCGTCCCGGTACCGGAAGGACACCGAACCCGCGGCCATGTCGTCGTCGCCGACGATGACCATGAACGGCACCTTGCTGCGCTGAGCGTTGCGGATCTTCTTCTGCATCCGGTCCGACGAGGCGTCCACCTCGACCCGCAGACCGTGCTTCTTCGCCTCCTCCGCGAATGCCTGGAGGTACGGCACGTGCGCGTCACCGACCGGGATACCCACCGCCTGCACCGGAGCGAGCCACGCCGGGAACGCGCCCGCGTAGTGCTCCAGGAGCACCCCGAAGAACCGCTCGATGCTCCCGAACAGAGCCCTGTGCAGCATGACCGGCTGCTGCTTGGAGCCGTCCGCCGCGGTGTACTCGAGCCCGAACCGCTTCGGCTGGTTGAAGTCGACCTGGAGGGTCGACATCTGCCAGGAGCGGCCGATCGCGTCCTTCGCCTGTACGGAGATCTTCGGGCCGTAGTACGCGGCGCCGCCCGGGTCGGGGACCAGCGGCAGGCCCTGCTTCTCGGCGGCCTCGCGCAGCGCCTCGGTGGCCTCGGCCCAGTCCTCGTCGGAGCCGATGAACTTGTCCGACTCGGGGTCGCGGGTGGACAGCTCGAGCTCGAACTCGTTCAGGCCGTAGTCGCGCAGCAGGTCAAGGACGAAGGTCAGGAGCTTGTCCAGCTCGTCCGCCATCTGCTCCTTGGTGCAGTAGATGTGCGAGTCGTCCTGGGTGAAGCCGCGCGAGCGGGTCAGGCCGTGCACGACGCCCGACTTCTCGTACCGGTAGACCGTACCGAACTCGAACAACCGCAAGGGCAGCTCACGGTAGGAGCGCCCGCGCGACTTGAAGATCAGGTTGTGCATCGGGCAGTTCATGGCCTTGAGGCGGTAGTTCTGCCCGTCGAACTCGATGGGCGGGAACATGCCCTCCGCGTAGTGCGGCAGGTGCCCGGAGGTCTCGAAGAGGTGCTCCTTCGAGATGTGCGGGGTGTTCACGAACTCGTAGCCGGACTCCTCGTGGCGGCGCCGCGAGTAGTCCTCCATCACCTTGCGGACGACGCCGCCCTTGGGGTGGAAGACGGCGAGGCCGGGGCCGAGCTCCTCGGGGAAGGAGAACAGGTCGAGCTCCGAGCCGAGCTTGCGGTGGTCGCGCTTCTCGGCCTCGGCGAGGAACTCCAGGTGCGCCTTCAGCTCGTCCTTGGACGGCCACGCGGTGCCGTAGATGCGCTGGAGCTGCGGGTTCTTCTCGCTGCCTCGCCAGTAGGCGGCGGCGGAGCGCATCAGCTTGAACGCCGGGATGTTCCGGGTGGTGGGCAGGTGCGGACCGCGGCAGAGGTCCTTCCAGCACAGCTCGCCGGTCTTGGCGTCGAGGTTGTCGTAGATGGTCAGCTCGCCGGCGCCCACCTCGGCGTCCGCGCCGTCGGCGGCGTTCGCGGCGTTGCCCTTCAGGCCGATGAGCTCCAGCTTGTACGGCTCGTCGGCGAGCTCGACGCGGGCGTCGTCGTCGTTGGTGACGCGGCGCGAGAAGCGCTGGCCACGCTTCTGGATCTCCTGCATCTTCTTCTCGATGCGCTTGAGGTCCTCGGGCGTGAACGGCTCGGCGACGTCGAAGTCGTAGTAGAAGCCGTCACGGATGGGCGGGCCGATGCCGAGCTTGGCGTCGGGGAACAGCTCCTGCACGGCCTGCGCGAGGACGTGCGCGGTGGAGTGGCGCAGGATGTCGAGGCCGTCCTCGGAGGAGATCTCGACGGGCTCGACGACCTCGCCGTCGGCCGGCGCGTACGCCAGGTCCTTCAGCTCGTCGCCCACGCGGGCGGCCACGACGGTGCGCTCGCCGTCGAAGAGCTCGGCGGCCGTAGTGCCCGTCGTCACCACGCGCTCTTCCCGCTCGGAATCGCGTTGGATGATCACACGGACGTCTGACACCGGTCTCTCCTGCCTGAAGGGGGCTGCCCTGCTGGTACGGGGCCTGCGGCAGATCTGCTCCTGCACGCGCGACGAATCGTACCGAGCCACGGGGGTCCAGAGCGAAACGGTTGTCCAGGACGGCGGGCTCATGGCCAGGACGGCGGGCTCAGTCCTCGCCGCGCGCCTCCTCGAAGAAGTCCAGGTTCTCCTGCAGCGACTTCGTGAGACGGTCCCGCTCGGCGTCGTCCACCTGGACCGGCACCACCCTGGCGGCCCCCGTGAGCCTGCGGAAGCCGCCCCGGCTCTCCAGGCGGCCGTGCACCCGGATCGGCAGGCCGACCAGGTGCGCGTGCCCGGCGATGCGGTAGTCCTCCTCGTCCAGGGAGATCCGTACGTGCGGGATCTCCGCGCCGGCGAGCACCCGTACCCGCACCGTGCCCGGGCCCCGCGGTCCGGAGCGCCGCATGCGCACCACGGTCCCGGTGATCCGTACCGGTACCGCGGGCTCGGCGCGCAGATAGCGGGCGCTGGCCTCGCGAAGGACGGGCAGGTCGCCGGGCGAGAACTCGACGGGCCCGGCGGCCGCGGCGCACCCCTCCGGGACGCCCGCCGCGGGTGACCACTGGACGCCGACCCCGGCGCCCTCGGTGCCGCGGACGAGGGTGATGACGGCCTCGACCAGTTCATGGCTGACGCCCGCGCCGACGGCGCCGTCGAAGGCGTGCATGGCGCCGGTGGCCCGCTGGTAGTCGACGGCTTCGCGGGCGGCGTACAGCGCCTGGTGCAGGCGCACGGCGAGCGGCCGTCCGGCAGGCACGGGCAGGTAGGCGGTCAGGCGGCGGCCGCCGGGCGCCGGGCCGACCAGGACGCTCTCCAGTGCGGCCGCGGCGGGGCGGCGGTGCCGCGCGCCGTAGTACCCGGCCCGGGCGCGGGCGGCGAGCGCCCCCGCGAGGAGCAGTTGGCGGGCGGCGCCGCGAAGCTGTTCCTCGACGGTCCAGGACGCGGTGCCCGCGGGACCGCTCGGCACATCGCGCCACCAGGAGATCTCGTCGCTGGGCACGGCGAGGGCGACGAGCACGTCGCGGGCGGACGGCGACGAGCTGCGGGCGAGCGCGGTCAGGGCCTCGCCGATCAGGTCCTCGCTGTCGGGGAAGGAGCGGCTCTCCGGCACGAGCAGGCTGGTGCCGCCCGCGCCGGGGCCCGGCGGGGTCCAGCGGGAGTAGCGCCCCGGGGCGCCGCCGCGGCGGCGCCAGCCGTGCCGGGCGAGCAGCGCGCCGAGCACGGCGGGGTCGACCCGCGCGGGCTCGGGCGGGTCCGGCCGGCCGGTCCGGGCGTGGCCGGGGTGGGGGCGCGGACCGCGCGGTGGCGCGGGCTCCTCGATCGGGCGGTGCATCAGGGCCTCCCTCCCGTCCCGACGCGCGTCATGATCTCGCAGAGCGCCCGGTCGTCGAAGATCCGCGTGGTCGGGACACGGACGGTGGTCCTTCGACGGCCCGTCACCGGGTGTCCGGCGAGGTTGGTCCAGTAGCAGCAGTGCCGCAGGTCGAGCCGGTCGTGCCCGGCCCGCAGCCAGTCGTCGCGCGAGCGGGGCACGATCATCACCACGAGGATCTTGTGCACCGATACCGGGGTGCGGGCGAGCTTCACCAGGTGCGCGTTGTCCAGGGTGAAGGAGAAGACGGGCCCCGTCGGCCGTGGCGGGAGCTGGTAGGTGCACTTGAGCTGCACCTTGATGGTGACTTCGTCGTCCACCGTGTGTCCGGGGGCGCTGTGGCTGACGTGCCAGTCGATGCCGTTGTCCGGGAACGGCTGGGAGAGCGAGCACTCCGCCGCGGCGGCGACGGCGTGCAGATAGCCCACCTGAAGGGTCTCCATACAGGCGGTGGTGGCGAGATTGCCGCGCGGCGGTGCGATCCGCTCGGGCAGCAGCCCGCCCTGTTCGGGCTGCGCGAGCGCCATGTCCCAGAAGCCTTCCGAACCGGACGATCCCCGTTCGGGCGGGTCAACGACCGCGCCCTGTAACTGTGTTGTCTCCGGGCCGGGTTCGGCGCAAACGGCCCGGGTATCACCAGCGTGGGCGGTTACGCAGGTCAACTGCCGACGCGGAACGAGGAGTTGCGTCAGGATGACGTGCTGGTACGAGGGGCCATTGGCCGCATTCGACACGGAGACCACGGGTGTCGACGTCGAGACCGACCGGATCGTGTCGGCCGCCGTCGTCGTGCAGAACGGCGCGGGGGCCCGGCCCCGTGTCACCCGCTGGCTGGTGAATCCGGGCGTTCCCGTGCCCGCGGGCGCCACCGCGATCCACGGGCTCACGCAGGAGCATCTGGAGCGGACCGGGCGCTGGCCCGCTCCGGTCATGGAGGAGATCGGCCGCGAGCTGGCCGAGCAGGGCGCGGCGGGACGGCCGCTGGTGGTGATGAACGCGCCGTTCGACCTGACGCTCCTGGACCGGGAGTTGCGCAGGCACCGGGCGTCGTCGCTCGCGCGCTATCTGGAGAGCCATCCGCTGTGCGTCCTGGACCCGCGCGTCCTGGACCGCCAACTGGACCGGTACCGCAAGGGGCGGCGGACCTTGACGGATCTGTGCGCGCACTACGGCGTGGAGTTGTCGGGCGCCCATGACGCGGCGGCCGACGCACAGGGCGCGCTGGATGTCGTACGGGCGGTGGGGCGCCGTTTCTCCGGCCGTCTCGAGCGGTTGTCCGCGGCCGAGCTGCACACGCTGCAGGCGGTGTGGCACGCGTCCCAGGCGCGCGGGCTCGAGGCCTGGTTCGCGCGCAGCGGTTCGCCGGAGGCGGTCGACCCGGCGTGGCCGCTGCGCCCCGAACTGCCCGCGGCCGCCTGAGCGTTGCCGCACGCCGCCGGGGGTGCGGGGCAGGCAGGGTGCGAGGCAGGCAGGGTGCGGGGCCACCTGGTGCCGGCATGAAAAAACCGGTCCGTCGGAAGGACGGACCGGCATTCTCCGGGTGGGCGATACTGGGTTCGAACCAGTGACCTCTTCGGTGTGAACGAAGCGCTCTCCCACTGAGCTAATCGCCCGGGCGCAGAGAGAACATTACAGGTCCTGGCGCCGTTCGTTCAAACCGCTTCGCAGGTACGCGGCGAGACCGCGGCGGCCCGCCCGCATCATCAGGGCGTGGTTGATCAGGAACAGCGGCCGGCCGGGCACCGCGAGCCGCCGCATCAGGGGCTTGCGCACGTCGACCTCCTGGTCGTACGTCGCCCGGGCGCCGCCGTCGGCGGCGGTAACCGTCCAGCGGGCCCAGCCCTCGAGGTCGCCGGTCATGGAGATCTCCAGGACGCCGCGGTCCGGGTCGCGGTGGCGCTCGGTCGCGGTGATCACGAGGTCGTACGGGAGCAGCGAGCGCAGTCGCGCGGTGCCGTCGTGTCCGCCGGGCGTGGTCACCTCGCGCACCTGTGGCCACCACCGCGCGTAGTCCTCGGCCCGCTCGAGCACGCCGTACACCGTCGCGGGGTCGGCGGGCAGATTCCAGACGCTGCGGAAACGGTAATGACACCAGTCCATGACCCATAGTGTGCGGCCGGTTCGATATCCGTGCGACAGAACGGACGGATCGTCAACTCGAAGAAATAGGAACGAGTTATTCCGCAAGGGTTCGCACGGGGCGTGAATTCCCGTGAAAGGGCGTCACATACGGCCCCGGAGTTGACGGTGACCCCGAGCCGACATGACGGTGACCCCGAGCCGATACGACTGTGGCCCGGAGACCGTTTCCAGTCTCCGGGCCACAATCCCGGGTGGGCGATACTGGGTTCGAACCAGTGACCTCTTCGGTGTGAACGAAGCGCTCTCCCACTGAGCTAATCGCCCGGGCGCACAGAGAACATTACCCCATGTCAGAGGGTGCCCCCGACCACCCCGACCGGGACGGCCGACGCTTCGGCGGGGACGGCGCCCGTCCCCGCGCGCGGTGCGTCACTGATCGTTGATCTTCCACGGCATCTCGATGCCGAACTTCCACAGATAGATGCCGACCAGCGCGGCGACGATCACCAGGCCGATCACCGTGAGGATGATGTTGCGACGGCGCACCCGTGGGTCGAGAGCGCGCTGTGCCGCCTCCGTGACCTTCCGCTTCGTCCAGCGCAGCACAAGCTGTGCCCAGACGAACTCGGTCGCCCAGATCGCCATGCCACCGAAGATCACGACCCAGCCCGGTCCCGGCAGGGGCAGCATGATGATGCCGGCGACGACCACCGCCAGACCCACGATGAACACGCCGACCTGCCAGCTCAGGTGCAGCGTGCGCCGGGCCTTGATGAACTGCGGCGCCCTGGACCCGAAGGGCTTCTCGGCTTTGACCTGCTCGGCCACGTCGTCGACGGCCGCCGCCACCTTCGACTCGTCACTCCCCGTATTCATGCAGCCAAACCCTACCGGACGGAAACCCATCACCGGAATGGGCGTACGAAGCAAACGGACAGTCCGCCATACGAGCCCCCTAAAGCCACCCAAAACTCTCAGAGGGGTTTACAACGGCACCGTAGGTGGCATGTCGATTTCGCCGACGTGCGAATCCCCGAGCGCACACTGAGCGAAAGGCCCTGGCGCTTATGAACACCACGGTCAGCTGCGAGCTGCACCTGCGCCTCGTTGTGTCGAGCGAGTCCTCACTGCCTGTACCCGCAGGACTGCGGTATGACACGGCCGATCCCTATGCCGTGCACGCCACCTTCCACACCGGAGCCGAGGAGACCGTCGAGTGGGTATTCGCCCGCGATCTCCTCGCCGAGGGCCTGCACCGGCCCACCGGCACCGGCGACGTCCGCGTCTGGCCGTCCCGCAGCCACGGTCAGGGCGTCGTCTGCATCGCCCTGAGCTCCCCCGAGGGTGAGGCTCTGCTCGAGGCCCCGGCGCGGGCCCTGGAATCGTTTCTCAAGCGTACCGACGCGGCCGTGCCACCCGGCACGGAGCACCGCCACTTCGATCTCGACACGGAGCTCTCGCACATTTTGGCCGAAAGCTAGTCCGGTCACGTCCGGGAGCCGCAGGGCGCCGTCCGACTCGGGGCGACGGCGCGGGTACGCGCGCGAACGAGCAGGAAGCGACACACAACGCCATAACGGCAGGCAACAGGCACCGGCGCCGGTGCCGCGGATTTCCGCGGCACCGGCGCCGTGGCGTGCACGGCACGAGCCGCTAGCATCGGCCAGCATCGGCGGGCGCCCTCCCCCACGCTCTTGATGAGCGGGGGGAGACCCACTACCCCCAGGCCAGGGAGCGAATCGTGCTGATCACCCACGACACCCGGTGTGCGCTCGACGCCGTGGTCGATCTGGTGAACTCCGCGCCAGACGAAGAGAACGGCGGCAGCGGCGACGGTCTTGCGGACCTGGCGGCTCTGCACGGTTTCGTGCAGCGGCACGCGATCAGTGACGTCGGCGTGCTCTCGGAGAAGGACCTGGCGGCGGTGCACGGTGTCCGCGCCCGTTTCGCCGAGGTCTTCGCGGCCAAGGAGCCGCATCAGGCGGTCGCCCTGATCAACGATCTGGTCGCCGCCGCCGGCACCACGCCACGTCTCACCGACCACGACGGCTACGACTGGCACGTGCACTACTTCGCGCCCGGCGCCTCCGTCGCCGACCACCTCGCGGCCGACTGCGGGATGGCGCTCGCCTTCTTCGTCGTCGCGGGCGAGCAGGAGCGGCTGCTCCGGTGCGAGGCGCCGGACTGCCGCCGGGCCTTCATCGACCTGTCCCGCAACCGCTCCCGCCGCTACTGCGACAGCCGCACCTGCGGGAACCGGCTGCACGTCGCCGCGTACCGGGCCCGCCGCAGGGAGGCGGCGGGCCTGGAAGGCGAGGCGCACGAGGCGCACGGCACACCCGCACACGAGCCGCACGGCACACCCGAAGCGCACGGGACCGGAGCCGGGTCCGGAGCTCGGTCCGGGTCCGGGTCCGGACCCGGACCCGGACCCGGAGCTAGAGCAGCAGCAGATCGTGCAGTGATGCCATGAGGAGCAGGCTGCCGATCACCGCCAGGAAGATCATCAGCGGTGGCTGCGAGAGCGCGAAGAGGCAGCCCCGCGGTTCGTCGGCGGTCCCGCGCCCGTCGTCGGCGGTGCCCCGGCCGTCGGGCGGGACGGGATCGCTCTGTGTGGTGGTGTCCAGCATCTCGCGGTGATGATGGCGCAGCGCGGGCCCCGCACTTTACCAACACGCACGTTCCAAGGGGCAGTTCGCCGCATTCCGTGACCTTGGCGGGCCCGCTGCGGCGGACCTGCGAGCGGAGTCCGTGGATACGCTCGAACGGGATCCCGGCATGTGGAACGCCGGGCCGTGCCGTCAAGGACGGGGCCAGGGCCCGGCTCGGCTTCCGGGGCAGATCCCGGGTCAGATCCCGTGCTTCTTCAAGATGGCCTCGATGTCGCTGAAGTCCTCCGCGGGCGCGGCCTTCTTCCTGGCCGCGGGCGCGGCCTGCGGGCGGGCGGCCGGACCCAGGGACGGCGCGGACGCGGCGGGGGCGACGGCGTCGCGGCGGGCGGCCTTCGCGGCGGCCCTGCGCTCCTTGCGGGTGCCGCCGGAGCGGCGCTCCACGGCGCGCGTGGCGAGGAACAGCAGCCAGGCCGCGCCGAGCACCCCGAAGCCCGCCCAGGCGACGGGGCTGAAGGCGGTCTCGGCCGCCCACTCCACCGCCCCCGTCATGACCAGGCCGATCGGGACCAGCGCATACGCGGCGAGGCGGGCCGCGGCGAGGAAACGCTTGCGATAAGCCGTGACGGCCGCGATGCCAAGGCCGGCCGCGGCTACGGCGGAGCAGATGGTCTCGGCAATCATCCCGGTCCTCCAGGCGTACGGGCACAGTGCTGTGTCGCTTGTGTCCCTTCCATCCTGCACCGGGTGCGGTGCCTGAGGCCACGGCCGCAGCCGACATCAGGGAGATATCCGGGTAGCGGCTCCTCCCCAGGTGCCGGTCGGGGCGCCGCCCGGAGGGGTACGCCAGGTCCCGGCCGGTGCGCGCCCCGGGGTTCTGGAAGCCGGGGGTCCTGAAAGACTGTGCGCCATGAACGACTCTCCCCCCGCCGGCTCCGCCGGCCCCGCCGCTCCCCTGGTCATCGACGTCTGGTGCGAGTTGCAGTGTCCGGACTGCCGCACCGCCCTGGACGACGTGCGCGCCCTGCGTGCCCGCTACGGCGACCGCGCCGAGCTGCGGCTGCGGCACTTCCCCCTGGAGAAGCACAAGCACGCCTTCGCCGCCGCGCAGGCCGCCGAGGAGGCCCTCGCGCAGGGAAAGGGCTGGGAGTACGTCGAGGCCGTCCTCGGCCGGGTGGAGCAACTTGACCGTACGGGAGAACCCTTCCTGGTCGAGGTGGCACGTGAACTCGGCCTGGACGCGGAGGAGTTCGACACCGCCCTGGTGGACGGCAGGCACATCCTGATCGTCGACGCCGATCAGGCCGAGGGCGAGGCGATCGGCGTCACCGGGACGCCCACGTACGTCGTGGGCGACGAGCGCCTCGACGGCGGCAAGAGCCAGGAGGGCCTGCGCGGCCGCGTCGAGGAGATCGCCGACCGCCTGCTCGCCGACGGCCGGGACTAGGGCGTGTCCGATGGGTCGGGTGCCAGGTCCTGGTCCGGCGCGGCTGACGGGGCCTGCGCGACGGGTCCGGGTCACCACAGCCGTTTGTACAGCGCGTACTCGGTCGTCTCGTAGCCCAGGGACTCGTACAGGCGCAGCGCCGGGGTGTTCCCCGCGAAGACGTGCAGGCCGATGCGGTCCTTGCCCGCCTCGATGCTCTGCTGTTCGGCGAGGAGCATCAGGGAGCGGCCGTGGCCACGGCCGCGGTGTTCGGTGCCGACCTCGACGTCGTACACGAACACGTCGCCCTCGACCGTGGCGAGCCACAGCGTGCCGACGGCCGCGCCGTCGTGGATCAGGACGCTGAGCCTGCTGCCGGGTGTGGCCGCGCCCCCGGCGAGCAGCGTTCCGTAGTCCGCCGTGGCCCTGGCGTGGGCCTGTGCCTCCGGGATGCCGCACTCGGTCCAGTCCCGGGCGTAGCTCCGCCGGGAGTGCTCGGCCCAGGCCGTGAACTCCTCGGCCGTCATCGCCCGCGCCCGCACGCCCTGCGGCAGCGCGGGCGGCGCGGGCGGCAGCGTTTTCGCCATCCCGCGGCTGCGCTCCACATAGCCGAGCGCCGTGGCAAGGGCGAGGCCGCCGGGCGCCGTGACCGGCACGACCGCCGCGATCTCGGCGCAGCCCCAGCCGCGGGCCACCTCCTCGGCGGCGAGCGCCGCCACGGTCGCACGGCCCCGCCTGCGGTCCGGGCCGTCGATGCGCAGGTCCCGTATCTCCGCGAAGCGGGGACCGAAGTCCGCGTGGGTGGCCAGCCGGATCCGGCCGACGGGGCGGCTGTTCACGCAGACGTCGTAGTCGCGCGACTTGGCGCCCTCGGTGCTCTCGTGGAGCGGCCCGGACGGCCGCAGGGTCGTCGTCATCACGGGAGTTCTACCCGCTGGGCGCCCCCGCGTCATCCAGTTTTGCGCCCCCAGGTCCCCCGGCTCCCTCCCTCACGGGTCGAGGTCGTTCCCCGCCCGCTCCTCGAAGATCTGCATCGCCTTGGTCGTCACCGGGCCAGGGGCGTCCGGCAGTCGGCGGTCGTCGACGCGGTGCACGGCCTGCACGTCGCGCAGCGTCGAGGTGAGGAAGACCTCTTCGGCGCGGTCGAGGACGTCGAGGGGCAGGTCGGTCTCGTGCGCGTCGGTCCACTGGACGGCGAGTTCGCGCGTGATGCCGGCCAGGCACCCCGAGGCGAGCGGCGGGGTGTGGATCTCGCCGTCGATGACGACGAAGACGTTCGTGCCCGTGCCCTCGCACAACTGCCCCACCGTGTTGGCGAACAGCGCCTCGGTGGCGCCCCGCTCCTTGGCGCGCGCGAGGGCGACGACGTTCTCGGCGTACGAAGTGGTCTTCAGGCCGGTCAGCGCGCCGCGTTCGTTGCGGGTCCAGGGGACGGTGATCACTGCGGTCGAGTCGGGCCTGCGCACGGCCCCGTCGAGGGCGACGACGAGCGTGGGGCCCTTCTCGCCGCGGTCCGAACCGAGCGGCGAGAGGCCTCCGGTGTACGTGATGCGCAGCCGCCCGAGCGCCATCGGATTGCCGTCGAGGACGGCGGCGCAGGCGCGGCGCACCTCGTCCGCGTCCGGCTCCGGCAGGCCGAGGCCGCGGGCGGAGCGGGCGAGGCGGTCCAGGTGGCGGGTGAGCGCGAACGGCCGCCCCGCGACCGCCTTCACGGTCTCGAAGACGCCGTCACCGACGGTCAGTCCGTGGTCGAAGACGGAGACGTGCGCGGAATCGAGGTCCCGCAGCCCGCCGTTGAGCCATATCCTCACTGAGCCCCACCTTGCGAAGTCGGTCCGTGCACAGGTCATCCACCTGGTGCGTACGTGCCCGAGGCTACCGCCAGCAGCCTGGCCGCCTTCAGCTCCGTCTCGCGCCACTCCCCCTCGGGGTCCGAGCCCCAGGTGATCCCCGCCCCCGTGCCGAACCGCAGTACGGCGCCGCCGTTCCCGTCGGTCCGGTCCACCCAGAACGTGCGGATGCCGACGGCCAGCTCTCCCGTGCGCCGGTCCGCGTCGACCCAGCCGATGCCGCCGCAGTACGGGCCGCGCGGCGCGGTCTCCAGGGAGTCGATGACGCGCAGGGCACTGGACTTCGGGGCGCCGGTGACGGAGCCGGGCGGGAAGGTGGCCGTCAGGAGCTCCGGCCAGCCGACGGCGGCGCGCAGCTCGCCGCGGACGGTGGAGACGAGGTGCACGAGGCCGGGGTGCTTCTCCACCACGCACAGGTCGGGCACGGTCACCGTGCCCGAGGCACAGACCCGGCCCAGGTCGTTGCGGACGAGGTCCACGATCATGACGTTCTCGGCGTAGTCCTTCTCCAGGAGGTCCGCCTCGGTGCGTCCTGTGCCCTTGATGGGCCCGGACTCGACGACGTCGCCCGCGCGGCGCAGGAACAGCTCGGGCGAGGCGGTGGCTATCTCCACGCCGTGGCCGGGCAGCCTGATGGTGCCCGCGTACGGGGCGGGGTTGCCGCGGGCCAGGAGCGCGGTGAGGGCGTCCACGTCGGCGGGAGCCCTGTCCTCGGCCAGTGGCGCGGAAAGGACCCGGCAGAGGTTCGCCTGATACACGTCGCCGGCGGCGATGTGGGCCCGTATGCGACGCACACCTTCCGTGTACGCGGCGCAGTCGAGCGATGACGTCCAGTCACCGGCGGTGGGGCCGCGCCAGGCTCCCGGCACCGGCGCTGGCACGGGCTCCGTGCGCACCCGCCCGAAGCGGGCGCACACGAGCCGGCCCTCGAAGTCCGCGGACACCGCCCAGAAGCCGGCGGACTCCAGGGCGGAAGGGTCGCTGGTCACGTCCCGGAGATCGGTCGCGACGAGGCCGCCGAAGCGCGCCATGGGAGACAGGTCGTGCACGTCTGCGAGTCTATGACCGGCGTCCCGAGGGCGCCCCGGGCCTCCTGCGGCGATGCGACAACCCAGCACGCTGCGCAAACGCGTTTTTGTACTGGCCCAGGAATCCGCTAGAGTTCAACACGTCGCCGGGACGCGGAAGCGGGCCGGGAAAGACAAGCGGACGTAGCTCAGTTGGTAGAGCGCAACCTTGCCAAGGTTGAGGTCGCCAGTTCGAACCTGGTCGTCCGCTCGCAGGAACAGCGGGGGATCTTCCCGAACCCCCGTAACTCCTGGTGGAGTGGCCGAGAGGCGAGGCAACGGCCTGCAAAGCCGTCTACACGGGTTCAAATCCCGTCTCCACCTCCAAGGACGATTAGCTCAGCGGGAGAGCGCTTCCCTGACACGGAAGAGGTCACTGGTTCAATCCCAGTATCGTCCACTGGAACCTCTGATCGTTCAGAGGTTTCCCGCGCGATTAGCTCAGCGGGAGAGCGCTTCCCTGACACGGAAGAGGTCACTGGTTCAATCCCAGTATCGCGCACGCACAGGTCCCCAGCGGGGGCCCGCGTCGCAGGTTGACCCGCGCGATTAGCTCAGCGGGAGAGCGCTTCCCTGACACGGAAGAGGTCACTGGTTCAATCCCAGTATCGCGCACCAGCTCCACGAAGCCCCCGGCCGTCTCCACGGCCGGGGGCTTCGTCGTGCGTACCGGTCGGGGCGCCCGGCCGGTCAGGAGGAGAAGAGCATGTGCCCGAAGCTCTTGTGCCGCTTGTGGCCGTGGTGACCGTGGTGGCCGTGCTGATCCTGGTGGTGGCCGGTGTGCGGGGCGCCCCACGCGGGCGCGGGCGCCGCCGGATAGGCCGGAGCGGCCGGCGGTGCCGGTGGGGCCTGGTGCCCGCTCCACTGGCTCTCCAGGCGGGTCAGGGCTTCGAGCTCACCGTAGTCGAGGAATACTCCGCGGCAGCCGCCGCACTGCTCGATCTGGACGCCATTGCGGTTGTACGTGTGCATCGGTGCGTGACACTTGGGGCACTGCAAGGTCGGCTCAACTCCTCGACGGTGGTGACTGCTTCGCCGGATATCTGCCCGGCTACGGTGCAGTGCACCCTACTTCGTGCAGGTCGGCGCCAAGTCGGGCGGGACGGCGGCCATCCGGCGGCAGGCGTCCACGAACGTCTCCTCGACCTCGTCGAGGGCCCGCTCCGCGGCCACCGCCTTGGCTATCGCGAGGGCCGCGGTCTGCACGGTCAGCGCGCGGGCCGGGACGTCGAGGACCAGCCAGGGGTCCGCGCCGTCCGCGGGCACGGCCGGGCCGCCCGCCGCGCGGTAGGCGTTCAGGAACCGTGTCCACTCCTCAGGCAGGAGCAGCCCGCAGGCGTACCAGGCCGCGGGGCGGGCCAGGTCCCAGGCCGGGTCGCCGGTGCCGAGGTCGTCGATGTCGATGAGCCGCCAGTGGTCGGCGGGCGCGGAGCCGGGGTAGCCCGGTCGCGGTTCCGTGTGCGGGTGGACGAGGTGGCCGAGGCGGGGGTCCGGCGGCGTGCGCACGAGCTGGCCCAGGTGCAGGTCCCCGTGGCACAGGAACGGCCGTCCGGGGCAGGGCGCCTCGTCGCGGGCCCAGGCGGGCAGCACCGCCCAGGCGCGCTCCACCGGGGACGCGGCGGGGTGCGGGGCGGCCGCCCGCAGCCTGGCCACGGCGCGGGCCGCCTTCTCCGGGCCCCGCATCGGCGGCAGCGCCTTGGGGAGCCGGGCGAGCGGGGCGCGGTGCAGTCGGGCCAGGAGGGTGGCTGCCGCCTCCCAAGGAACAGTGTCCGGGCCGTACGGGTCGTCCCGGTCGACCGGGACACCGTACGGCCAGAACGTGACCAGGCGGTCGTGCAGGCGGGTCGGCCGTGCGGACAGCGGGGCGAGGAGGGTGTCCGCGAGGCCGGGGTGTGCGGCTGCCGCGAGGCGTGCCGTCAGGGCGGACTCGGGTGTGCCGGGCGCGTGCGCCTTCGCCACCACCTGGGCGTGCCGGACGACCGTGGCGTCGGTGCGGTCGGCCAGGACGGCGTGCGGTTCGCTGCAGGCGCAGCCCTCGCTGTGGCGTGCCCTGAGTCTGGCCTGTGCGGTCAGGGCGGGGGTGAGGGTGGTCACGTGGATCGATCCCGGAGTGCTCGGAGTGTGCGCTGAGCGTACGGGGTCGCGCGGGCCGTCCCGGCCCACAGCGGGAAACCGGCCCCACCCACGGCCGGGTACAGGACAAAGAAACAGCCCGCGCAGCTCCCCAGCTACGCGGGCTGTCGTGCCGTCCGCCGCACCCCCGTCCCCACGGGGTTTCATGGCCGGATGTCCCCGCCCGGACCGCTCTTCCGGGCCCGGGGCGCCGCTCAGCGCCCCAGCATCACGCCCACGGACGACGCTTGTGTGACCACTGCCTCCCAGCCGCCGAAGGCGACCGTGAGCAGGGCTGCCAGGGGGAGGACCATGAGCGTGGCCACCAGGGGGTGGCGCGTTCCGGACGGCCGGACGCCCAGGGTGGAGAGCTTTCGTCCCTGTGTGCGGATCATCGTCCGCGGCGCGGTGTCCGCCATGGTTCGCTCCCTTCCTGACCTTGTCGCGTACTGCGTTGGATCGGTGCGGTGGTGCTGTGCGCGCACCGTGGAATGCGGGTAGCGGCGAGTGCTGACCTCGGGGGACGAGTGCTGCACCCGCCGCTTGACCTCAAACTTAGGCCGATCGTGGCCGGAGGTCGTCATGCCCTCGTACCCATTGGCTGGCCTCCCGGAGGATGACCGCTCGTCACACAAGTACTCCCGTGGGTGGAGACGAGGGCCTAGGCCTCGGGGTCTTCCCGGAGGGGACGTCCCGACCGCTCGGAGCTGTCCTCACGAGGGACGGGCTGCTCCACCAGAGCAAGGACCCGGGTCGACATGAACCGTGCCGTGCGGACCACGGAGCCGCTGCGGGTGACTTCGCTCACTTCCACCACTCCCCTGCGGACGGCCGTCTCGACCCGGCGGCCGGCCCGGCTCGCCACCACTTCGTACGTACGTGTCGTGTCCCCGGCGTCCACCACTATCTCCACGCGGTCACCCTTCACGCGATCAAACCCCCTTCAGCGACGGGCGGTTGACGGGCCGGAAGCCGGGAAACGCCCCGTGTTCCGCGGCTCCTGACCACTCTTCGAGTTTCCCACCCGGCACTGACAATCCGTCGGCCCGCGAGGGCGCGGCCTCTGCACGTGCCCGGCCGCGGAAACGTAAGCTGTGGCTCGTCAGACGGACCGGGCAGCGGGGATGAACATGGCGATGATGCGCCTGAGGCGCGAGGACCCGCGTGTCGTCGGCTCGTTCAGGCTGCACAGGCGGCTGGGCGCCGGCGGTATGGGCGTGGTCTATCTGGGCTCCGACCGCCGCGGTCAGCGCGTCGCCCTGAAGGTGATCAGACCGGACCTCGCCGAGGACCAGGAGTTCCGCTCGCGCTTCGCCCGTGAGGTGTCGGCGGCCCGGCGCATCCGGGGCGGCTGCACGGCCCGGCTCGTCGCCGCGGACCTGGAGGCGGACCGGCCCTGGTTCGCCACCCAGTACGTGCCGGGGCCCTCACTGCACGACAAGGTCGCCGCCGAGGGTCCGCTGTCCGCGGCCGAGGTCGCCGTCATCGGTGCCGCGCTCTCCGAGGGGCTCGTCGCGGTGCACGAGGCGGGCGTCGTCCACCGTGACCTCAAGCCCTCGAACATCCTGCTGTCCCCCAAGGGGCCGCGGATCATCGACTTCGGCATCGCCTGGGCCACCGGCGCCTCGACCCTGACCCATGTGGGCACGGCCGTCGGCTCCCCGGGCTTCCTCGCGCCCGAGCAGGTGCGCGGGGCCGCCGTCACCCCCGCCACCGACGTGTTCGCGCTCGGTGCCACGCTCGCGTACACGTCCATGGCCGACTCGCCCTTCGGGCACGGCAGTTCCGAAGTGATGCTGTACCGCGTCGTGCACGAGGAGGCCCAGTTGCAGAGCGTGCCGGACGCTCTCGCCCCGCTCCTTCGCGCCTGTCTCGCCAAGGACCCGGAGGAACGTCCCAGCACGCTGCAACTGTCGCTGCGGCTCAAGGAGATCGCGGCCCGCGAGGCCCAGGGCCTCAGCGACGTACGGCCGCCCGCGCCCCGCAACGACCAGGACCGCCCCACGGGCCGCCTCGCGGAGGGGTACGACACATACGAGGACCAGCGCACGCAACGGCGCACGGCCCCCGGCACCCCCCCGCCGCGCACCGGGCCCTCCCGCACCGGCTCCTCCCGGAACGGGGACCCTCGTACGGGAAATCCACGTACCGGAGACTCCCGTACGGGAGAGGCGCGTGACGGAGACTCACGCGGCGGGGACCCCCGTACGGGGGGCTCACGCACGGGTGGCTCGCGAACAGGGGGCTCGCGCACCGGCGGATCCCGTACCGGTGGCGGGCCCCGGACCGGTGGTTCGCAGGCCGGTGCGCGGTCGGGCGCCCCGCGCGACGGCTCGCGCCCGGGCGGCAGGCCCGCGCCCCGCAGCGGCGCTGGGCGCAAGGGCGGCCCGCGCACCACGGGCACGGGGCGGCGGCCCGCCAACCCCCGGCTGCTGCGGCAGCGCCTTTTCGTGTTCGTCGTCGTGACCCTGCTCGTCGCCCTCGGGATCGCCGCCGCTCAGGGGTGCCAGGGGCCCGCGCGGGGGCTCGGGGCCGGGCAGGACGCCGTACGGGTCGTCGGTCAGGGCCAGGTGGGCGACGGGACGGAGCTGCCCGGAACCGGTACGCCCCGCGGCTGAGGCTCCGTACCGGAGGAGCGGCGCCCTTTTCTCGTACTCGCGTACGGAAACCCGCGCTCAGGTCTGCGGACGGCCCGTCGCCACCGCGTAGAACGCGACCGCTGCCGCGGCGCCCACGTTGAGCGAGTCCACGCCATGTGCCATCGGGATGCGGACCCACTCGTCGGCC
Organism: Streptomyces aureocirculatus; assembly: GCF_000720475.1. Lineage (GTDB taxonomy): Bacteria > Actinomycetota > Actinomycetes > Streptomycetales > Streptomycetaceae > Streptomyces > Streptomyces aureocirculatus. Next base: position 305,906 of record NZ_JOAP01000005.1, on the reverse strand, counting down.
GCGACGAGGGCCTGCGTGGACAGTCCCTCGCCCTCGGCGCCGAGCATCAGGGCGACACGGTCCATGCGGTGGGGAGCCGTCTCGTCGAGGGTCTTGGCCTTCTCGTCGGGGGTGAGGGCCAGCAGGTTGAAGCCGGCCTCCCTGACCCCGTCGAGGCCTCGCGGCCAGGAGTCCAGGCGCGCGTAGGGCACGGAGAAGACCGCGCCCATGGAGACCTTCACCGACCGGCGGTAGAGCGGGTCCGCGCAGTCCGGCGAGAGCAGCACCGCGTCCATGCCGAGGGCGGCGGCGGAGCGGAAGATCGCACCGATGTTGGTGTGGTCGTTGACCGCCTCCATGACCACGACGCGGCGGTGCCGCCGGAGGATCTCGTCGGCCGTGGGCAGCGGCTTGCGCTGCATCGAGGCGAGGGCGCCGCGGTGCACGTGGTAGCCGGTGACCCGCTCGGCGAGGGCGGGGCTGACGGCGTAGACCGGTGCCGGGACCTCGTCGATGACGTCCCGCATGGCGTCGACCCACTTCGCGGAGAGCAGCATCGAGCGCATCTCGTAGCCCGCGAGCCTGGCGCGCCTGATCACCTTCTCGCCCTCGGCGATGAACAGGCCCTCGGCGGGCTCGCGCTTGCGGCGCAGCTCGACGTCGGTCAGGCCCGTGTAGTCGCTCAGGCGCGGATCGTCGGGATCGTCGATGGTGAGGAGATCGGCGGGGGGGGGGGGGGGGGCGGGGTGGGCGGGGGGGGGGGGGGGGGGTCATCGCGGCCACCGAGCCGATCACGATGACCGCCGGGGGCTTCACCTCGTGGGTCCGTACCGCTTCGGCGACCGTCCCGAGGGTCGCGTCCACGCGGCGCTGGGCGGCCGTCGTGCCTTCCTGGACGAGGGCCAGCGGGGTGTCGGCGGGCTTGCCGTGGGCGATCAGGGCCTCGGCGATGCGGCCGATCTTGTCCACGCCCATCAGGATCACCAGCGTGCCGCGCAGTTGGGCGAGCGCCTTCCAGTCGACCAGGGAACGCTCGTCGTCGGGCGCGACGTGCCCGCTGACCACGGTGAACTCGTGCGCCACGCCCCGGTGCGTCACCGGGATACCGGCGGCGCCCGGTACCGAGATCGAGCTGGAGATGCCGGGCACCACCGTGCACGCGATGCCCGCGTCGGCCAGGGCCTGCACCTCTTCCATGCCGCGGCCGTAGACGAAGGGGTCGCCGCCCTTGAGGCGGACCACGGCCTTGCCCTGCTTGGCGTGCTCGATCAGCGCGTTGTTGATGGCCTCCTGGGCCATGAAGCGGCCGTAGGGGATCTTCGCCGCGTCGATCACCTCGACGTGCGGCGGGAGTTCGTCGAGGAGGTCGCGCGGGCCGAGCCGGTCGGCGATGACCACATCGGCCTCGGCGAGCAGCCTGCGCCCGCGGACCGTGATCAGGTCCGGGTCGCCGGGGCCGCCGCCGACGAGGGCGACGCCGGGGGTGCGGGTGCGGTGGTGCGGTGCCACCAGGCTGCCGTCGCGCAGCCCCTCCACCAGGGCGTCGCGGATGGCGGCGGTGCGGCGGGGGTCGCGGTCCTTGGCCTCGGCGGTGAGTACCGCCACGGTGACGCCCTCGCTGCGGCCGGTGGCGGGCGTCCAGGCCGTCGCCGCGTCGGCGTCGTCGGAGCGTACGCACCACACGCGGGACCGCTCCGCCTCCGCGGATGCCGCCTCGTTCGCGGCGTGGTCGCTGGTGGCGACCAGGGCGTACCAGGTGTCGGCGAGGTCGCCGTCGGCGTAGCGGCGCCGCTCCCAGGTGATCTCGCCCGCGTCGGCCATCGCCTCCACGGACGGTGTGGCTGACGGGGACACGAGGAGGATGTCGGCGCCCGCGGCGATGAGCGCCGGGAGGCGGCGCTGGGCGACCTGGCCGCCGCCGAGGACGACGACACGGCGGCCGGCGAGACGGAGGCCTACGGGGTAGGCGGGGTGTTCGGCCATGACGGTACGGCTCCTCGTCGGCGCGGGGCGATGGGCGCTACGGCTCTGGAGCGGCCCTGACGTGCGGATTTTAGAGGTCGCTCCAGCGTAGGGCGGGAGTGGGTCCGGTGCTACGGAGCACAGGACCCACTCCCGCCGCGCCGAGGGACTACTTCTCGGTGACGCCCGCCGAGTCGAACGTCGCGACCTCGTGCATCGCGCGGGCCGCGCTCTGCACGACGGGCAGGGCGAGCAGCGCGCCGGTGCCCTCGCCGAGGCGCAGGTCCAGGTCGACCAGGGGACGCAGGCCCAGCTTGTTCAGGGCGGCGACGTGCCCGGGCTCCGCGCTGCGGTGACCGGCGATGCAGGCCGCGAGGACCTCGGGGGCGATGGCGCGGGCGACCAGGGCCGCGGCACCCGCGCTCACGCCGTCCAGGATGACGGGGGTGCGCAGCGAGGCGCCGCCGAGGAGCAGGCCCACCATCGCGGCGTGCTCCAGGCCGCCGATGGCGGCGAGCACGCCGATGGGGTCGGCCGGGTCGGGCTGGTGCAGGTCGAGGGCGCGGCGGACGACCTCGATCTTGCGGGCGTGCGTCTCGTCGTTGATGCCGGTGCCACGTCCTGTGACCTCGCCGGGGTCCGTGTCGGTGTATACGGAGATCAGGGCGGCGGACGCCGTGGTGTTGGCGATACCCATCTCGCCGGTGAGCAGCGCCTTGTTGCCCGCCGCCACCAGGTCGCGGGCGGTCTCGATGCCCACCTCGATGGCGGCCTGCACCTCCTCGCGGGTGAGCGCGGGGCCGGTCGTCATGTCGGCCGTGCCGGGCCGGATCTTGCGCGGCAGCAGGCCGGGCGTCGCGGGGAGTTCACCGGCCACGCCCACGTCGATGACGCAGACCTCGGCGCCGACCTGGTTGGCGAAGGCGTTGCAGACCGCGCCGCCACCGAGGAAGTTGGCGACCATCTGGCCGGTCACCTCCTGGGGCCAGGAGGTGACGCCCTGGGCGTGCACGCCGTGGTCGCCCGCGAAGATCGCGACCGCTGCGGGCTCCGGGATCGGGGGCGGGCACATCCGGGACAGGCCGGAGAGCTGCGCGGAGATGATCTCCAGCATGCCGAGCGCCCCGGCGGGCTTCGTCATGCGCTTCTGCCGCTCCCACGCCTCGCCGAGCGCCTTGGCGTCCAGCGGGCGGATGTTGCCGATGGTCTCGGCGAGCAGGTCGTGCGGCTCCTCGCCGGGCAGCGCGCGACGGCCGTACGTCTCCTCGTGCACGACCCAGGACAGCGGGCGCCGCTTGGACCAGCCGGCCTGCATCAGCTCCGGCTCGTCCGGGAACTCGTCCACGTACCCGACACACAGATACGCGACGACCTCCAGGTGCTCCGGCAGGCCGAGGGCGCGCACCATCTCGCGCTCGTCGAAGAAGCTGACCCAGCCGACGCCGAGGCCCTCGGCGCGGGCGGCGAGCCACAGGTTCTCGACGGCGAGCGCAGAGGAGTACGGGGCCATCTGCGGCTGGGTGTGCCTGCCGAGGGTGTGGCGGCCGCCGCGGGTGGGGTCGGCGGTGACGACGATGTTCACCGGGGTGTCGAGGATGGCCTCGATCTTCAGTTCCTTGAACTGCTTGGCGCGGCCCTTGGGCAGCGACTTGGCGTACGCCTCGCGCTGGCGCTGGGCCAGTTCGTGCATGGTGCGCCGGGTCTCCGCGGACCGGATGACCACGAAGTCCCACGGCTGGGAGTGCCCCACGGAGGGCGCCGTGTGGGCCGCCTCCAGGACACGGAGCAGGACCTCGTGCGGGATCGGGTCGCCGCGGAAGCCGTTGCGGATGTCGCGGCGCTCGCGCATCACCCGCAGGACGGCCTCGCGCTCGGCGTCGGCGTAGCCCGGAGCGGGCGGTTCCACCGCGCGGTCGGCGGCGAGGGGCTCGGCCGTGAGGGGTTCGGCCTGCTCCGGTGCGTCGGCATCGGGCTCCTCGCCCTCTTCGCGGAGGGCGCCTGCCTCCACCGCCGCGCTCGCCACGCTCATCGCCTCGTCGGCGCTGGCTGTGGCTGCTGTGTCCTTCGCGGCTGTGGTGTCTGCCGCGACCGCTGGGTCCGCCGCGTCGGTGGTGAGCAGCAGGGCCCTGGGGCCGTCGTCCGCGGCCGCCGGTGCGGCGGGTGTGGTCGGGTCGGTCAGGTCTTCGGACCCGTCCTCGATGAGGAGGACCGGAACGGGCTGCTGCCCGGCCTGGTGTGCGGGGTCGGTGGGTCCGGCCGGGTGAGGTGCGTGCATCGGCTCGTCGGGGTCGGTCGTCGCCGGGGCGGACGGGAACGGGGAGCCGTCCTCCGCCGCGTCGACGGGTGCGGGTGCCGCCCCGGTGGGCACGGCCGTGGGCCGGTCTCCGTCGCGGGGTGCGGGCACGGTGGCTGTGGGCTGCTGCCCGGCGTCGGGGGTGGCGTCGGGCGCGGAGTCCGCGCCCTGCCCAGTCTCCGGCGCGGCCTCGGCCTGTCCCGGGAACCGGTTCGCCGGTACGGCTGCGGGGTCCTGGTCGGCCTCGGCGGTCTGCTGTGCCGGGGCGCCGGGGCCGCGGGGCGCGGCCTCCGGCTCCGGTGTGAAGTACTCGGGCGGCACGGACATCGGGCTCGGCGGTGTCGGTGCGAGGTGCGGTGTGGTCGGCACCGAGCCCTCGACCGGCACGAACTGGCCGAGGGGCGCGGGCGCTTGGGCCGCGTGGGCCTGCCCGGCAGCGGCGGCGTCCGGCAGCCCGGCACCGGCGATGTGCGGCCCCTGCGCGGCATGCGCGGCGGGCCACGGCTGCGCGGCGTCGGGGGCCTGCGGGGCGACGGCGTACTGCGGGGCGGGGCGGGCGGCCGCACCGGCCTGCCCGTCGGGGTGCGCGTCCGGCATGGGGGTGCCCTGGGCTCCCGGGGTTCCCAGGGTTTCCGGGGCGGCCGCGGGGTCGGTTCCTGCGGCGGCTGCGGGCGCCTCGTGCGGGAGGGCAGCGCCTTCCGGCGCGGGGGTGGGCGCGGACGCCTGTGTGGGCGTAGGCATGGTCACGGCCTCCGTCGCGGGCTCCGGGGCGGAGGGGGGCGCCACGGTGCCCTGACCTGCTGCGCCGGGGATGTCGGCCGCTGGGGTGTTGGGTTCGGGTGTATTGGTGGGCGGGGCGTCGGGGCTTGGGCTTGTGCCGGTGGCGACGCCGGGGTCCGGGCCTGTGGCGGTGGCGGTGGCGGGGCCTGTGCCGGTGGCGGTGGCGGTGACTACGCCGGGGCCTGTGCCGGCGCCGACGCCAGTGCCGGGGCCCGTGCCGGGGCTGAGACCGGGGCCCGTGTCGGTGGCGACGCCAGTGGCAGGGCCTGCGTCGGTGCCAACGCCGGGGCCGGGGCCCGTGCCGGGGCTGAGACCGGAGCCCGTGTCAGTGGCGACGCCAATGGCAGGGCCTGCGTCGGCGCCGACGCCGGGGCCGGGGCCGGGGCCCGTGCCGGGGCTGAGACCAGGGCCCGTGTCGGTGGCGACGCCAGTGGCGGGACCTGCGTCGGCGCCGACGCCGGGGCCGGGGCCCGTGCCGGGGCTGAGACCGGAGCCCGTGTCAGTGGCGACGCCAGTGGCAGGGCCTGCGTCGGTGCCAACGCCGGGGCCGGGGCCCGTGCCGGGGCTGAGACCAGGGCCCGTGTCAGTGGCGACGCCAGTGGCGGGACCTGCGTCGGTGCCGGGGCCTGTGCCAGGGCCGACGCCAGTGCCAGTGCCAGCGCCAGAAGCGTCCACGGCCGCCGCGGGCTCCTGCGGGGCGTGCGCCGCCTGCTCCCCGTACGCCGGGGCGAAGTCCTGCGTCGCCGCGGGCGCGTGCGGGGCGCCCTCGGCCGCCGGTGCTCCCGATGCCTCCGGTGCGCCGGGGGCGGGGGGTGCGAAGGCGGGGCCCGAGCCGTCCGCGGGAGCGGAACCGCCGGTCGAGGCCGCCGCAGGGCCGGGCTCGTCGGCCGGGGCGTCCGCAAGGCCGGACCCGCCGGTCGAGGCATCCCCGGCACCGGACCCGCCGGCCGGGACGCCCGCAGCGTTGCCGTCCGCCGGAGCCGCAGCCTCCGCCACGACCGCGCCGCCGACCGGAGCGGAGCCACCCGCCGGAGCCGGGGCACCCTCCGGAGCCTGGCCACCGCCCGCGGCCGCAGCACCGGACACGTCCGAGACCAGGCCCTCGCCCGCCGATACGGGTGTGGCCTCTGTGGCCGGAGAGCCACCCGCGCCTACCGGGACGACCGTTTCTGCTGGTACCCGCTGGGGTTCCTGCGGCTGCGGCGACCACGCCGCGGCCCCCTGCGGCGGGATCTCGCCGAGCTGGGGACCGGGCAGGACGGCCGCGTCGTCGCGCGGGATGTCCAGGTACTCCGGGCCGCTCATCGGCGGGCCCGCGTGCCGTACGGGTGGCCTGCGGTGCGGCGTGCCGTCCGCGGGTCCGCGGTCGGCAAGGGAGCGGACGGGGCTCGCGGCGCCGTCGGGCACGGCGGGCGCGGCCGGACCGCGGTGCAGCGGGCGTCGGACGGGGTTCTGGTGCGCGGCGGGGGTGGTGCCGTTGTCGTGCGACGCGGGCCTGGTGTGGTGTCCGCCGGGCAGGGTCACGCCGGTCAGGTCGACGGAGCCGCTGTCCCGGCCGGAGGTCTCGTGCGGTCCCGGCTGGTGCGCGGGGCGGCCCTGACCGACAGCCGACTGCCCGGAACCGACCGCCGAACGCTCGGGCCCGGCCACCTGCTGCTCGGCGCCGCCCACTTGCTGCTCGGGCACCCCCGCTTGCGGCTCGGAGCCACCCACGGACTGCTCAGAACCGACCACCTGCTGCTCGAAGCCACCCACGGGCTGCGCGGGACCACTGGCCTGCTGCCCAGCACCACTCACCGGCTGCTCAGCACCACCCGCCGGTTGTTCGGGTCCACTGACCTGCTGCCCAGCGCCACCCACCAACTGCTCGGCGCCATCCCCCACCTGGGCGGACACCGGCTGCCCTGCGGCCTGTGCATCGGCGGCGAGGGCCCGCCCGACAGCCGCCGCCCCCGCGTTCGGGTGGGCGGCGCCCGGCTGCTGCACGGCATCGGCCGCCGCGGCGACGGCCTGGGCGGGCGCACCCTGGGCCGGTCCCCGCTGCCCCTGCGCCTGCTGTCCCCGCTGGGCCCGATGGGCATGCTGCGCCTGCTCCGCCTGCTGCACCTGCGGTCCCGCCATCGTCGGCTGTCCGGCGCCAGGCTGCGCAGCACCCGGCTGCGCAGCACCCGGCTGCGCAGCACCCGGCTGCGCGGTCTGCGCCTCGCTCCACGCGCCCTGGGCACCCGGCATCAGCAGCAGGTCGTCGTCCTCGGCGGGGTTGTCGGAAGGGTCGAGGAAGGTGTACGCGGCCGGCGCGGGGACGCCCGGCTGCTCCACCCTGCCTGCGCTCTCCGGCAGTCCCTCGCCCGGGACCTGGCCGGTGTCGGTCATGCGTACCCCTCGCCCATCGGTTAGTCCTTCTTTGACCGCCCGTCATCAACAACGAGCGCACGTGCCGCGCGGCACGCACCGCGTACGGACCACAGGCATTGTCGCGGTAGCACCGCCGCCGTGGCAGCTTGATCGGCCACGGTCCGCTGTGGACTGCGCCACGTCGCGCGCCCCGCGGTCCGCCGTACCACACGCACCCCCCAAAACGGGCGAGCTTTGCGGACTTTGACTGACACAGACCAATGAATCGCCGGGCGCCCACGTGCGGCACAACGATCGGCCAGCCTACCGCGCACGGCGCGGCGGGGGGCTCGCGAGGGTCAGAGCGTGCGGTCGAGAAGCAGCGCCGAGACCAGGAAGGCGACGGTCCGCTTCCGCTCCGTCCAGGCGCGGGTGTCGAGCTCGACGGACTGCAGCAGGGCGCACTCGACGGCGTACCCGTGCTCGGACAGGTCCCGGCCGAGGAGTTCGGCGTCGTCGCGGGTGGCGGCGTGGGTGACGATGCGCTCAGGGCGGCGGTCGGCGACGGCGGAGACCACGGCCGCTCCGCCGCCGCCGACGCGGACGACGTCCGGCTCGGGCAGGTTCTCCAGGACGTGCGGCGCGGTGCCATGCACGATCTGGGCGTGCACGCCGAAGCGGCGCACGGCGGCGGTCGTGCGGGCGCAGGCGTCCGGGTCGCGGTCGACGGCGATGACGGCGGCGCCGAAGCGGGCCGCCTCCGCGGCGAAGGCGCCGGTGCCGCAGCCGATGTCCCAGACGAGGTCGCCCACGCGCGGGCCGAGCCGGGCCAGTTGGGCGGAGCGGATGCGGTCGGTCTCGCCCTCGCCGAGTTCCTGTTCGCCGCCGTAGCTCGCCGCGGGCAGCGCCCAGCCGCGGGGCTCCGTGGCAGGGTCGCGGCCCGCGATCCAGCCGTCGTGGGGGCCGGTGCCGCCGGATCCGCCGGATCCGCCGCCGTTTCCGGAGCCCCCGGGGCCGCCGGTACCCCCGGGACCCCCGGTGCCTCCGATGACGATGACGACGTTCGGGTCGCGCCAGGTGTGATCGGCGGCCTTGTCCGAGGTGACGACGCTGACCTGCTCGCGCTCGGTGCCGAGTTCCTCGCAGATCACGAAGGTGCGGTGGACGCCTTCGAGGAGCAGGCCGAGTTCGGCGGGCCCGGCGCCGGGCGAGGTGAGGACGGCAACCTTGCTGTGCGCGCGGCACACGTTCACGGCCCGGCGCAGGGTGCGGCGGTGGGCGACCACGACCTGGGTGTCGTCCCAGGGCATCCCGGCGCGGGCGAAGGCCTGGGCGACGGCGGAGACGGCAGGCACCACCTCGACCTCGAGGCCGAACTCGGGGGCGCGCAGCGTACGTACGACGCCGAAGAAGCCGGGGTCGCCGTCAGCGAGGACGACCGCGGTGCCCCGGTGGGCGGCGATACGGCGGGCGGCGAGGCCGACGCTGCCGAGCCGGATGCGCTCGGCGGTCGGGGGGACCTCGGGCAGGGCGAGGTGGTGGGCTGCGCCCGCCACCAGCGTCGCGGCGCCAAGGGCCGCGCGCGCCGAGGACGTCAGCGGCGAGCCGTCCCAGCCGATCACCGTGACCCGGTCGGCCATGGTCGTCTGTCTCCTGGAGTCTCGGGTCGTACGGTGCGGATGGCCGCGTGCGTTCAGACGGAGCGTACCTGCTGTCGACCAGGGGGCTTCGCCCCTCTCCCCCTTGGTCGGCCCTTCGGGCCTCGTCCTCAGACGTCCTCAGACGTCCTCAGACGCCGGACGGGCTGACTCGCCCTCCGCCGACAGCGGAACCGGCGTCAGTTCCAGTCGGAGAACGCCGTGTAGCCGCTCTCGGCCAACTGGTCGGTCACGCCTTCCAGGTCCTCGGGGAGCAGGCTCCAGACGATGAGGTCGGTGCGCAGGTCGAGCCAGCCGCCGAGCGGGTCGCCCCCGTTCCTGACACGTGCTATCCAGGCGCCGCGCAGGACGCCCTCGCTGATACAGCCGATCTTCTGGGCCACCTGCTGGGCCGCGGTGTTGTCGGCGGCCGTACGCAGCTCGATGCGCTCGAACTTCTGGTCGTGGAAGAGCCACTGGGCGGTGGCGAGGGCGGCTTCGGAGGCGTAGCCCTCGCCGCGGGCCCAGGGGGCGGTCACATAGCTCAGCTCGCCGGAGCGCACCCGCCAGTCGGTGCGGCCGACACGCACGGTGCCCACCAGGCGCTGGGTGAGGAACTCGGTCACGGCGAGAACGATGCCGCGGCCCTCGGCGCGTTCGGCGGGGGCGAGGCGGGTGATCCAGTCGCGGGCGTCGGCCTCGGTGTACGGCTGGGGCGCGGCGGTCCAGGCGGTGACGAGCTCGTCGTTCATCATCTCCGCGTACGCGGAGATGTCGGCGTCCTCGAGCGGGCGCAGCACCAACCGCTCCGTACTGAGGGAGATGTCGGGGAACCCCGAGGCTGTAGTCATGCGCCGCTCCGTAACCTTCATGGGCCTGTCGTTCGTCGAGTCGTCGAGGGCCTCAAGGACCTCCAGGCCTGCTGAAGTGCATAGCATGCAGCATGGCGGCGCGAAGACGCACCACGGGGTCCGCTCCGCGCGCCGGAGCGGACCCCGTGGACGGGGACGGTGCACGAGGGTGTGTCAGCCCGCCGTGACCGGCAGGACCGACCCCTTGTACTTGTCCTCGATGAACTTCCTGACCTCGGGCGACCGCAGCAACTTGGTCAGCTTCCTGACCCTCGGGTCGTCCTCGTCGCCCTTCTTCACGGCGAGGACGTTGTTGTACGGGTTGTCCTTCACGGACTCCAGGAGAACTGCGTCCCGCTTCGGGCTGAGGCCCGCGTCGAGCGCGAAGTTGTTGTTGATGACGGCCGCGTCGACGTCCTTGAGGGAGCGCGGCAACTGCGCGGGCTCCAGGGGCTTGATGGTGAGCTTCTTGGGGTTGGCCGCGATGTCCTCGGGGGTGGCGTTCGCGCCCGTGCCCTTCTTCAGCTCGATCACCCCCTTGGAGGCGAGCAGTTCGAGGGCCCTGCCCTCGTTGGTGGTGTCGTTCGGTACGGCGACGGTCGCGCCGGAGCGCAGCTCCGTCACGTCCTTCAGCTTCTTGCCGTCGTCCGCGTACACACCCATCGGAGGCAGGTACACCTCGGTCACCGCGACCAGGTCCGCCTTCTTGGACTTGTTGAAGTCGTCCAGGTAGGGCTTGTGCTGGTAGAGGTTGGCGTCGAGGGAGCCCTCCTGGAGCGCGGTGTTGGGTGTCACGTAGTCCGTGAACTCCCGCACCTGGAGGTCGAGGCCTTCCTTCTTCGCCAGGTTCTGCTGGATGTACGCGAGGACTTCACCGGCCGGTGTCGGGGTGGCCCCGACGACGAGGGTGTCGCCGTCGGAGCCCGAGCCGCAGGCGGTCAGGCCGAGCGACAGGGCCAGGGCCCCGGCCGCCGCGGCGATGCGGGTCCCGCGCACGTCAGAACGCCGCGACGACGGCACCGTCGTACTTGTCGTCGATGAACTTCTTGACCTCGGGCGAGGTGAGGAGCTTGACCAGCTTCTTCACGCGCGGGTCGTTCTCGTCGCCCTTCTTCACGGCGAGGAAGTTGCCGTACGGGTTGCCCTCGGCCTTCTCGGCGGCGAGGGCCTGCTCGGCCGGGTTGAGGTCGGCCTCCAGCGCGTAGTTGCCGTTGATCACCGCGGCGTCGACGTCCTTGATGGTGCGCGGCAGGGCGGCGGCCTCCAGTTCCTTGAACTTCAGGCCGCGCGGGTTGTCGACGATGTCCTTCGGCGTGGCCGCGAAGCCGACGCCCTCCTTGAGCTTCAGGAGGCCGTGGTCGGCGAGCAGCTTCAGGGCGCGGGCCTCGTTGGTCGTGTCGTTCGGGACGGCGACCGTGGCGCCCTTCTTCAGCTCGTCGAGCTTCTTGATCTTCTTCGAGTAGATGCCGAGCGGCTCCAGGTGCACCGTGGCGCCCGGGACGGGAACGATGTCCGTCTTGTTCTTCTTGTTGAAGTCGTCCAAGTAGGGCTTGTGCTGGAAGTAGTTCGCGAAGACCTCACCCTGCTGCGTCGCGGTGTTGGGCGTGACGTAGTCGGTGAACTCCTTCACCTCCAGGTCCAGGCCCGCCTTCTCGGCCAGGTTCTTCTTGACGTAGTCGAGGATCTGGCCCTGGGGCGTCGGGGTCGCGGCGACGACGAGCGGGCCGTCCTTGTCGGAGCCCTTGTCGGCGCCGCAGGCGGTCAGCCCGAGGGTGAGGGCTCCGGTGGCCAGGACGGCGGCGGTGATCTTGATGGTGTTACGCACGAAAAGTGCCTTTCTCCATGGGTGGTACACCCGCGCGGTGGTGGTGCGGGGTGGTGCTGGGGGAACTCGGGACGCCCGGGAACTCAGGAAGCGATCTTCACCGGTTCCGGCGTGGTGGTGTCGGTGGCGGGCTTGGCAGTGTCGGTGGCGGGCTTGGCACGGAGCAGCTTGAGCCGGGGCGCGGCACCGGAGTGGCCGCCGCGCCGGTGCAGCCTCCGCGCGGCGTAGTCGCCGACGAACTGGATGATCGAGATGACCACGGCGAGTATGCCGACGGTGATCCACATCAGTTCGGTCTCGAAGCGCTGGTAGCCGTAGCGGACCGCGAGGTCGCCGAGGCCGCCCGCGCCGACGGTGCCGGTGATCGCCGAGTAGCCGATCAGGGCGACGATCGTGGTCGTGGTGCTGGAGATCAGCGACGGCAGGGACTCGGGCACGAGGACCTTGCGGACGATCGTCCAGGTGTTGCCTCCCATCGACTGCACGGCCTCGACCAGGCCGTGGTCGACCTCGCGCACGGCCGTCTCGACCAGGCGCGCGAAGAACGGGATGGCGCTGATCGCGAGCGGCACGATCGCGGCGTCGCGGCCGATGGTGGTGCCGACGATGGAGCGGGTGAAGCCCATCAGGGCGACCATGAGGATGATGAAGGGCATCGAGCGGCCGATGTTGACGACCTGCCCGATCACCTTGTTCACGAGCGTGTTCTGCAACAGGCCGCCCCGGTCGGTGAGGACCAGGAGCAGGCCGAGCGGCAGGCCGACGGCGACGGCGATGAGCGCCGACCAGCCGACCATGTAGAGCGTGTCCCAACAGGCCTGCTCCAGCAGGGGTCGCATCTCCGACCAGGTCACTTGGCACCTTCCTTCACCAGCGTGGCGGCGGTCGCGGGAGCGCCTTGGCCGTCTTGGGCCGGGATCCCGGCGGGCGCGTCACCCGCGGCGGCCCCGACGACGTCGATCTGGAGGCCCTGTTCGCGCAGGAAGCCGATCGGGACGACGTTCTCCTCGAAGCGTCCCGGCAGCTCGATGCGCATCCGGCCGACCTGCTTGCCCGCGACGGTGTCCATCGCGGCGCCGAGGATCGAGATGTCGATGTTGTACGTGCGCGAAAGCTGGGAGATGACCGGCTGGGTCGCGGCGTCGCCGTGGAAGGTCACGTCGACGACGGTGCGGTCGGTGCCGGTGGCGTCGCCGCTGACCGGGAAGAGCGCGGCGGCGAGCTGCGAGCCGGGGGTGGCGAGCAGTTCGGTGACGGTGCCGGACTCCACGATCCGGCCCCGCTCCATCAGCGCGGCCGAGTCGCAGACCGACTTGACGACCTCCATCTCGTGCGTGATCAGCAGCACGGTGAGGCCGAGCTCGCGGTTGAGGTCGCGCAGGAGCGCCAGGATGGAGCGGGTGGTCTCGGGGTCGAGGGCGCTGGTCGCCTCGTCCGAGAGCAGCACCTTCGGCTCGCCCGCCAGGGCGCGGGCGATGCCGACGCGCTGCTTCTGGCCGCCGGAGAGCTGCGCCGGGTAGGACTTGGCCTTGTCGGCGAGGCCGACGAGATCGAGCAGCTCCAGTGCCTTGCGGGAGCGTTCCCTGCCGGACAGGCCGAGGATTTCGAGCGGCAGCTCGATGTTGGCCTGGACGGTGCGCGAGGACAGCAGGTTGAAGTGCTGGAAGACCATGCCGATGCGGTTGCGGGCGGTGCGCAGTTCCTTACCGGCGCGCGGGCCGCGGCCCGCGAGGGCGGTGAGGTCCTGGCCCGCCACCGTCACGGTGCCGGAGGTGGGGCGCTCCAGGAGGTTCACGCAGCGGATCAGCGAGGACTTGCCGGCACCGGACTGGCCGATGACGCCGTACACCTCGCCTTCGCGCACATGGAGATCGACTCCGTCGATGGCGGTTACTTCACGACCGCGTGAGCGGTAGACCTTGGTAAGGCCGGAAGTGGTGATCACTGGGGTTTCCGTCACTGTCGAGTGCACGGCGGGGTGTCGCCGGGGCACGGGGCATTCGTTCGGAACGCGGCACGGTTCTCGCGATATCGGGAGGAACCGGAGGACGTGTGCGCGGGGCAGGCTCGCTTCCTACGGTGCGTACGTGACTCCTGTGGCGTACGTGGCGTAGTGGCGGGGCACAGCGGCTTCGCTTCGGGGCGCGAGGCTCTCGGTGGTGCGGGGGCCCTCAGAAGGCGCACATTCGACACATACAACGAGCACCGGGCGTCGTGATCGCCTCGGTCGCAAGGGTGCGGCTGCTCGTCGTGGTCATGCGGACCAGTAAAACACGCGTGAGGTCGCGTCCCACCACTGCTGTCCGTATAGCGGACAAGCTTTGACCGTCAGGAGAGACGGCACGCTCGCTGCGGCGCGGGTCCCTGGCGCCGGTGAACATCTCCATGTCACCCGCTGTGGCCTGCGCGGATACGGCTGGCAGGCTCTGAAAGTCGACAACGGCCGACAGCTCGGACGCGGTATGCGTGTGGTCAACACCACGGTGTTCGTCCCGGCGGCGCGGTCGGCCGTGAGACCCACGGGCGCGGGCCCCCGGGGCCGGGCACGCCGGGCCTTTTGGGCCGTAATAGGGTCTCGGCATGCTCGTTGCCCTGACCATTGCGACCTCCGTGGCCGCACTCGCGCTCGCGGCCTGGTGCGGATTCGCCGCGTACCGCGACCAGCCGACGAAGGACTGGCACTTCATCGGCATGGGTGTGGTCACCCTGCTCGCCCTGGTCCAGTTGATCGTCGGCATCGTCCAGTTGGCGCGGGGCGAGGACCCCGCGCAGGGCACGACGATCTTCGTGGCGTATCTGATCGGCTCGTTCGCGTGCGTGCCGGGGGCCGGCTTCATGTCGCTCGCCGAGCGCACCCGCTGGGGCTCGCTGACCGTCGCCGCGGGCGGCGTGGTCCTGGCCGTACTCGAAGTACGGCTCTACGACATCTGGGGAGGCTGAGGTGACGGTGACGGACGAAGGCCCCCGCACCAGGCAGAAGCTGATCAGTGGTCCCGGCATCCTCCTTGTGTGGCTGTACGGGGTGATGGTCGTCGGCGCCGTGTCGCGCTCGGCGGTGCAGATCTCCACGGACTTCCACAAGGCCCCGCTCGCGTACACGCTGTCCGCGATCGCCGGTGTCGTCTACGGCTTCATCACGTACTCGCTGGTGCGCGGCGGGGAGCGGGCCCGCAGGGCGGCCCTTGTGTGCTGCGCCGCCGAGCTGGCCGGAGTGCTCGCCGTCGGGACCTGGACCCTCGCGGAGCCCTCCGCGTTCCCCGATGCCACGGTCTGGTCGGACTTCGGGATGGGCTATCTGTTCATCCCCGTGCTGCTGCCGGTGACCGCCGTGTTCTGGCTGCGCAGGCCGCGCAGCCAGCACGGGGCGAGCGCCTAGGCGCTGGTCACGTACGCGCCCGCTTCGACGTCCTTGGAGAGGGTGACCACCGTGAGCCGGTCGTCCACGCGCCGGGTGTCCACCGGGGTGTAGCCGTGCTTGCGGTAGAGCTGGAGATTGCTCTCGCTGCGGTGGCCGGAGAACAGCTCGAAGCGCTTGGCGGAGCCGCCCTCGCCGAGACGCAGCTCAATGGCGTGCAACAGACGGCCGCCCAGGCCGTGCCGCTGCATCCGCGGGTGCACGATGAGCTTGCCGATGCGGGCGGTGCCCGCCGCGTCGACCGTGCCGCGAACGGAGGCCACCACCTCCTCGCCCAGGCGCGCCACCAGGACGCTGCCCGCTTCGAGCTCGGCCTTGATGGAGTCCAGGCTCTGCGTCAGCGGCTCGATGGAGTAGTCGCCGTACAGCTCGGCCTCGCTCTGGTAGCAGAGGTACTGCAGTTTGAGGATCTGCTCGGCGGTTCGGCCGTCGGCCGCCGCCTCCGAGATGGTCACGCTCATGCCCATGTGTGCATGCCTCCCGCTCACCTGCTCCACCGGTTGTCCCTCACTCCTTTCCCCATGGGTCAGGAGTCGCAACCTCTTGCGCGAGCATTCTGCGCAGGCATCCCAGGCAACGGGAACGTTCCGGTCCCAAAGATCCTTGTGACATTCCCAACTCCCCTGCGATTTCGCGGTAGGTGAGGTCTTCGGGCGACAGAAGCGCAAACATGAGACGCGGGCAGCGGCCGGGCAGTCTGCGCACCGCGGCGTACAGCGAGCGGTGCCGGTCCGCCCGCAGCGCCCGCTGTTCGGGGCCGCCGCACGGGTCGACGGGCTCGGTGACGTAGGCCCGCTCCCGGCGGGCGGTGGAACGGGTGCGGCGCACCTCGTCACGGACGGCGGCGCGGAGCCAGGCCGGGGGGTCGGCGGGCGGCTCACCGGTGTCGAGGTGTTCGAGCAGGCGCAGCCAGACCGCCTGCTCGATGTCGCCGGGCTCGGTGCCGCTGCCGTGCGCCTCGGCCGAGACCTCTGCCGCGAGCAGCGGACGCAGGGCGGTGACGAGGCCGGAGGAGAGCGAAGGGGTCATGCCGACGTGGACGCGGTCGTTCCGGTACGGGTTTCCGTCACGACCGCGCCTCACCCCAACCGGGTCTCCTCGCCCCCAAGTTGACGACAGGGTGCCGGAGCGGCCGGTGGGTCAGTCGTCGGTGAAGTCCGCGGCGGCGAGCAGTGCCGTGTCCGGGTTGTCGGAGAAGATCCCGTCGATGCCGGTGGCGAAGTACGCCTTGAGCGCGCCGAAGGCGTCGCCGTACGCGTTCGGGTCCGTGCCCTTCTTGAAGTCGGCGGGCAGGAAGGTGTTCTCGTTGCGCATCGTGTAGGGGTGCAGGAGCAGGCCCTTGGCGTGGGCGTCGCGGACAAGCGTGGTCGGCTCCTGGAGCCTGCCGTCGGGGCCCTTGGGGATGATCAGGTCGAGGGTGGGGCCGATGCCCTTGGCGTACGAGGCCAGCCAGCGCAGCCCTTCGGGCTTGACGAGGTCGGCGACGGTGCGCGGGTCGCCCGCCGTCACGAAGTCCCACGGGCGCGAGGAGGCCGAGGACAGCAGGACGACGCCGGGCGCGCCGACGAGCTTGTGCAGGCGCTGGATGCTGCTCGGCTCGAAGGACTGGAGGAAGTTCGGGGAGTTGCGGTGGTGCCGGTCGTAACGGCGGAGCAGCTTGGCGAGCCGTTCCTCCAGGCCGAGGCCGAGCCCCCGGAAGTAGGTGGGGTGCTTGGTCTCGATGTGCAGCCAGACGCGCTTGCCGCGGCGGCGCCCCTCCTTCTCCGCCCAGCGGAACACCTCTTCGAGCGTGGGCACCTGCCAGCGCCCGTCGTAGAGGGTGTTGCGCTGCCGGGTGCCGGGGATGCGCTCCTTGGCCCGCAGCGTCTTGAGCTCGGCGAGCGTGAAGTCCTCGGTGAACCAGCCGGTGAGCTTGACGCCGTCGACGGACTTGGTCGTCCTGCGCCCCGCGAACTCGGGGTGCGCGGCCACGTCCGTCGTACCCGTGATGTCGTTCTCGTGACGGCATACGAGGTGGCCGTCCTTGGTGGGCACGACGTCCTGCTCGATGACGTGCGCGCCCATGTCCAGGGCGAGTTGGTACGAGCCGAGGGTGTGCTCGGGCCGGTAGCCGCTCGCGCCGCGGTGCGCGACGACGGTCGGCACGGGCAGGTCCCGGTACCCGCCGCCGTGCCCGTGGCCGTGCCGCTCACCGGCTCTCGCCACCCCCGGCGCCCCTATGGCCGCCGCGCCCGCCCCGAGCACCGCGGCTCCCAGCACCGCGCGCCGCCCCGGGCTCGTACCCGTCTCCCGTCGCCCCGATTCCTGCGTCGCCATCGCGCGCTCCTCCCTGTGTACTGCCGCGTGCCGCCTTGCACCTGACAAAGCGGCACGATCGTAGGTGTGATCATGTGACGAAAGGGAGGCCGGGGGTCGAACGCCTGGCTGACGCCGCGTGTCGAGCGCGCTCACACCCGGGGGCGGGGCGGCAGGTGTACGCCTCGCGGCACTGGGCACTCGTGCCGGTGCGGGGTTCGTGAACGGAGCGGAAGTGCGGACGGCGCGTACGCCCCGGCTCGGGAGCGCCAGCGGACTTCCAGCCGTAAGCGGAACCCGGAGTGAGAAGCACCACTCGGACAAGCCACGCAGTTCGCACGGCGATACCGTCGTCGCGGTGGGGTCCTCGCGGGGGCGACAGCAGCCAAGAACAGGTCAACTGTGCGTATCGGTCGGATGAACCCGATGTGCAATCGACGGGGGCCCGCGAGTATGGTCCTCACCTGCACAGACTCGTCGTCGACCCGTTGACACCGGAGGACCTGTTGTCCCGTCTAGCGCTCATCAAGGCAGTGCTTGGACCGATCTTGCGCCTGATGTTCCGCCCGCGGGTAGAAGGCGCCGAGAACATCCCCGGTGATGGACCCGTCATTCTGGCCGGAAATCATCTGACGTTCATCGACTCGATGATCATGCCGCTCGTGTGCGACCGGCCCGTCTACTTCATCGGCAAGGACGAGTACGTCACCGGCAAGGGCCTCAAGGGCCGCCTCATGGCCTGGTTCTTCACCGGCGTCGGCATGATTCCCGTGGACCGCGACGGGGGCCGCGGCGGGGTGGCCGCCCTGATGACCGGGCGCCGCATCCTCGACGACGGCAAGGTCTTCGGCATCTATCCGGAGGGCACCCGCTCCCCCGACGGACGGCTGTACCGCGGCCGTACGGGGATCGCCCGGCTGACCCTGATGACCGGTGCGCCGGTGGTGCCGTTCGCGATGATCGGCACGGACAAGTTGCAGCCGGGGGGCAAGGGGTTGCCGCGGCCCGGCAAGGTGACCGTGCGGTTCGGTGAGGCCATGGAGTTCTCCCGGTACGACGGGATGGGGCGCGACCGCTATGTGCTGCGGGCGGTGACCGACTCGGTGATGACCGAGGTCATGCTGCTCTCCGGGCAGGAGTATGTGGACATGTACGCCACCAAGGCCAAGGCCGCGTAGGCTTCCGCCCGGGTTTTTTACGGCGTGCCCGCACCGGTGCCGGGGGTTCCTCCCGGCGCCGGGGCGGGCGTTTTGTGTAAGTGTCAGTGCTCGATGCCCTCTTCCAGTTTTTGGCCCTTCAGGAGGAACCAGGCTGCCGCTGCCGTGGCCAGCAGGACCGCGGCGCCTACCCCCGCGGCCAGGCGGAGGCCGTCCACGAAGGCGTCCTGGGCCGCGGCCAGCAGGGGTTCGGCCTTGTGGGCCGGGAGGCCCGCGCCCGCTTCGACGGCGCCGCCCAGGGAGTCGTGGGCCGCCGACGCCGCCTCGGCGGGGGTGCCCGCGGGGGTGGTGAAGTCGCGGTACACACCGGTCACGATGGAGCCGAGCAGGGCGATGCCGAGCGCCGCGCCGAGCTCGTACGCCGTCTCCGAGACGGCGGACGCCGCGCCCGCCTGTTCCTTCGGCACGCTGGACAGGATCACGTCGGCGGTCACCGTGAAGGAGAAGCCCGCGCCGACGCCCACGACCAGGAGGGCGGCGCCGAGCAGCGGATAGCCCGTCTGCTGGCTCAGCACGGTCAGCGAGGCGAGCGCGAGGCCCACCGCCGCGAGACCGCCCGCGACCACCGCGCGCACCGAGTACCGGCGCGCCACCGTACCCGCCATCAGACCCGCCGTGACGGCGCCCACGGCCGCGGGCAGTTCGGCGAGACCGGCCTCGAACGGCTGCCTGCCCTGCACCAGTTGGAGGAACTGGGAGAGGAAGAAGACAAGACCGGACAGGCCGAGGATGGTCAGCAGATCGGCGAGGACCGCCGCCGAGAACCCGCGGTTGCGGAAGAGCCGCATGTCAAGGAGCGGCGCGGGCAGCGTGAGCTGTCGGCGTACGAACCAGGTCAGGGCGGCCGCGCCGATGACGCCGGAGGCAAGGACGTCCCAGCGCAGGCCGTGCGCCGCCGCCTCCTTGATCGCGTACACGACGGCGATCATGCCGATGAGCGAGAGCACCACGCTGATCAGGTCCCAGGGGCCCGGCGCCGGGTTCTTCGACTCGGGAAGGAACTTGATGCCGACGACCACGAGGACCGCCATCACGGGCAGGTTGATCAGGAAGACCGAGCCCCACCAGAAGTGTTCGAGCAGGAAACCGCCGACGACCGGGCCGACCGCCGCGCCCGCCGACGCCATCGCGCCCCACACGCCGACGGCGATGCTGCGCTCACGCGGGTCGTGGAAGATGTTCCGGATCAGCGCGAGGGTGGACGGCATCAGGGTCGCGCCCGCCACACCGAGCAGCGCACGCGCCAGGATCATCAGCTCGGGCGTGGTGGCGTAGGAGTTGAGCACGGACACCGCGCCGAACGCGACGGCGCCGGTGAGCAGCAGCTTCTTGCGGCCGATGCGGTCGCCCAGGCTGCCCATGGAGACGAGCAGACCCGCGATCACGAACGAGTAGACATCGCCGATCCACAGCAACTGGGTGCCGGACGGCTTCAGGTCCTCACTGATGTACGGCGTCGCGAGACCGAGGACGGTCGCGTCCACCGCGACGAGCAGCACGGCCAGCACGAGTACGGCCAGGGCGAGCCAGCGGCCCGGGTGCGGCGCCACCTCCGACGGCCGTATGCGCTGTTCGGTGCCTGTCATGATTCCACTCTCCGTCGTGCGCCGCCGATCAGCAGCTCGGCGATCATGTATGAGATGTCCTTGGCCGCCACGCGGCCGTCGAGCACGGCCCAGGCGCCGGAGCCGACGAGCCCGTACAGCGCCTCCGTGAGCCATGCGGCGCTCAGGTCGATGCGGAACTCCCCGCTCTGCTGTCCGCGCCGGAACAGGGCCGCGATCCGGTCGTCGAGGCGGGACCAGCCCTCGTGCTGGGCGTCGCCCTCGAAGAGCTGGTTCTCCGTGACGAGGAACGCGAGCAGGCCCGCGGCGGGCTCGATCTCCTTGATCAGGCGCCGCAGCGCGGCCTGCGCGCTGCCCTCGTCGAGCCGGGCGGCGTCCATGGCCGCCTCGCACTCCTGGATGCCGAGCTCTTCGAGGGCGCGGATGAGCGCGTCGCGCCCCGCGAAGTGGCGGTGCAGCGTGGCGCGGCTGAGGCCGGCGGCCCTGGCGACCTCGTCCATGGTCGAGGAGCCCTTACGGGTGAGCTGCGCGGCGGCACTGCGCAGCACTTGGTCACGATCGACTGGCATGAGACAACCATAGGCCATTTGAGACATCTTTGTCTCACGCGCAGGTGGAGTCTGCTGGCAGGTGCCGTGGGGTGGAGCCGGGGTGGGCCGGGGTGCGGTGATCAGTGCCAGGGCAGGGCGGACCGCGTGGCCCAGTACGCCGCGGGCTCCTCCGCCAGGGCCGTCAGCCGGTCCAGGTGCTCCTCGTCCAGGTCGACCGCCGTCGCGTGCAGGTTCGACACGAGCTGTACGGAGGTGGCGGCCCCGGAGAGGACGACGCCCGCCCACGGCTGCCGCAGGACGAGGGCGAGCGCCACCGCGTCGCAGCCGTGCCCGGTGGCCTCGGCTGCGGCACGCAGGGCGGCGGGCGCCTGCGGCCCCGCGAGGCGGCCGTTGGCCATGCCCTCCTTGACCAGGACGGTGAGCCCGGCGTCGTGCGCCTCCGCGAGGGCGGGCCCCGCCGAGGTCTCCAGGGCGTTGTAGGTGGCCTGGACGGTACGGAAGAGGCACTCGCCGCCGACGGTGACATCGAGGGCGGCGCGGATCGCTGCGGCCTGCTCGGGCCCGCTCACGGAGAGCCCGACGGTGACACCGCTGTCCGCGAGACCGGCGAGGCGGGCGTGCAGCTCCTTGTCGGTGAGGGCCGGGCTCTGCGGGGTCACCGAGTGGATCTGGTAGAGGTCGAGCCGGTCGCCGAGCAGCTCCGCGCTCTCGGCGCGCTGGCGGTCGTACGCGGCGACGCTGTGGTCCTTGACCTCGTGCGCGTCGGCGTCGGTGCGCCAGTCGGCCGTGTACGTGTAGCCCCACTTACTGCCCACCACGACGTCATGGGCCTCGGGCCGCACCCGCAGCCAGTCGGCGAGGAACTCCTCCGAGCGGCCGTAGGAGCGGGCCACGTCGATGTAGCGCACCCCGAGCGCGTACGCGGCGTCGAGGAGTTCCAGGGTGCGTTCGCGCAGGGCCTCGACGCTGCGTGCGGGAGGTAGGTCCTCCTCGCGGCCCAGGGTGATGTAGCCGGGCCTGCCCACCGCGGCGAGGCCGAGGCCGAGGTGGGCGGTCGGGGTGGTCGCTGCGTCCAGGCGGGCGAAGGGCATGCGCGGGCTCCACGTCTGAGGGGGTGCACGCGGGCTTCGCGTGCACCCCCTCAACGTAATCGGCGGTGGGCGGTCGGGCTCGGGCGGCCCGGTCAGGGCCTCGCGGGGCGGGCCCCGGGCCCGCCCCTTCCCGAACGAACCAGGGGCGCCGCGCCCCCCCCTGCGCCCCCGCTCATCGGCGCTCCGCGCCTCGTCCTCAAACGCCGGACGGGCTGTGATTCGCCCAGCGGCGCTGCTCCGCCACGTCCGTCTTGACCTCCGCCAGTTGCGCGGCCACCGCCGAGGGGGCAGTCCCGCCCCTGCCGTCGCGGGCGGCCAGCGCGCCGTGGACGTTCAGGACCGAGCGGACCTCCGGTGTCAGATGAGGGCTGATCTTGGCGAACTGCTCGTCCGTGAGCTGGTCGAGTTCGATGCCGTGCGCCTCGCACTCCTTGACGCACTCCCCCGCCACCTCGTGCGCGACGCGGAACGGCACGCCCTGTTTGACCAGCCACTCGGCGATGTCCGTGGCGAGCGAGAAACCGGCCGGCGCCAGCTCCTCCATGCGCTCGCGGTGCACGGTGAGCGTCGCCATCATGCCGGTGAAGGCGGGCAGCAGGACCTCTAGCTGATCGCAGGAGTCGAAGACCGGCTCCTTGTCCTCCTGGAGGTCGCGGTTGTACGCGAGCGGCAGCGCCTTGAGCGTCGCCATCAGGCCGGTCAGATTGCCGATGAGGCGGCCCGACTTGCCGCGGGCGAGCTCCGCGATGTCGGGGTTCTTCTTCTGCGGCATGATCGACGAGCCGGTCGAGAACGCGTCGTGCAGGGTGACGAAGGAGAACTCCTTCGTGTTCCAGATGATGACCTCTTCGGCGATCCGGGAGAGGTTCACGCCGATCATCGCGGTGATGAAGGCGAACTCGGCGGCGAAGTCACGGGAGGCCGTGCCGTCGATGGAGTTGGCGGCTGAGCCGTGCTCGAACCCGAGGTCCGTGGCCACCGCCTGCGGGTCGAGCCCGAGCGAGGAGCCCGCGAGCGCCCCGGACCCGTACGGCGAGACGGCGGTCCGCGCGTCCCACTGGCGCAGCCTCTCCGCGTCCCGCGACAGGGACTGGACATGGGCGAGCACATGGTGGGCGAAGAGCACCGGCTGGGCGTGCTGGAGGTGGGTGCGGCCCGGCATGGCGACGTCCGGGTGCGCCTCGGCGAGGCCGATGAGCGCTTCCTGGAGCTCGGCGATCAGGCCGCCGATGATCCGGGCGTGGTCGCGCAGATACATCTTGAAGAGGGTGGCGACCTGGTCGTTGCGGGACCGGCCCGCGCGCAGCTTGCCGCCGAGGTCGGGGCCGAGCCGCTCCAGGAGGCCGCGCTCCAGGGCGGTGTGCACGTCCTCGTCGGCGACGGTGCCGACGAAGGACCCGTCGGCGACGGCTCCTTCGAGCTGGTCGAGCCCGGCGAGCATGCGCTCCAGCTCGTCGGCGGTGAGCAGTCCGGCCGTGTGGAGCGCGCGCGCGTGGGCGCGGGACCCCGCGACGTCGTACGGCGCCAGACGCCAGTCGAAGTGCACCGAGGCCGAGAGCCGGGCCAGGGCCTCTGCCGGGCCGTCCGCGAACCGTCCGCCCCAGAGCCGGACGTCACCGCTGTTGCTGCTCACTGCACGCGCTCCTTGGAGAAAAGGGTGATGTACGTCCGCCTCCCCGGCGCCGTGCGCTTCGGGGAGGCGGACCTCACGCTGCCGCTCGGGGCCTCAGGCCAGGTCCCGCTTCGCGGCGATCTTCGAGGACAGGCCGAAGATGTCGATGAAGCCCTGCGCCTTGGACTGGTCGAAGGTGTCGCCCGAGTCGTAGGTCGCGAGGTTGAAGTCGTACAGGGACTGGTCGGACTTCCGGCCGGTGACGACGGCGCGGCCGCCGTGCAGGGTCATCCGGATGTCGCCGCTGACGTGCTGGCTGGCCTCGTCGATGAAGCCGTCGAGGGCCTTCTTGAGCGGGGAGAACCACAGGCCGTCGTAGACCAGCTCGCCCCAGCGCTGCTCGACCTGCCGCTTGTACCTGGCCAGCTCGCGCTCGACCGTGACGTTCTCCAGCTCCTGGTGGGCGGTGATCAGGGCGATGGCGCCGGGAGCCTCGTACACCTCACGGGACTTGATGCCCACGAGCCGGTCCTCGACCATGTCGATCCGGCCGACGCCCTGGGCACCCGCACGCTCGTTGAGCTGCTGGATGGCCTGGAGGACCGTGACCGGCCTGCCGTCGATGGCGACCGGCGCGCCCTCCTTGAAGGTGATGACGACCTCGTCGGCCTCGCGCGGGACCGCGGGGTTGGAGGTGTACTCGTACACGTCCTCGATGGGCGCGTTCCAGATGTCCTCCAGGAAGCCCGTCTCGACGGCGCGCCCGAAGACGTTCTGGTCGATGGAGTACGGCGACTTCTTGGTGGTCGCGATCGGCAGGCCCTTGTCCTCGCAGAAGGCGATGGCCTTGTCCCGGGTCATCGCGTAGTCCCGGACGGGGGCGATGCACTTGAGGTCGGGGCCGAGGGCCTGGATGCCGGCCTCGAACCGCACCTGGTCGTTGCCCTTGCCGGTGCAGCCGTGCGCCACGACGCCGGCGCCGTGCTTGTTCGCGGCGGCGACGAGGTGCTTGACGATCGTGGGCCGGGACAGGGCCGAGACCAGCGGATACCGGTCCATGTAGAGGGCGTTGGCCTTGATCGCCGGCAGGCAGTAGCCCTCGGCGAACTCGTCCTTGGCGTCGGCGACCTCCGCCTCCACGGCACCGCAGGCGAGCGCGCGCTTGCGGATGACGTCCAGGTCCTCGCCGCCCTGGCCGACGTCCACGGCGACGGCGATGACCTCGGCGCCCGTCTCCTCGGCGATCCAGCCGATGGCGACGGAGGTGTCCAGGCCGCCCGAGTAGGCGAGTACGACGCGCTCGGTCACGGGGTTTCTCCTCACAGTGCATTCGCTCGCTCAGTGCATTCATTCACTGACATGCATGAGTATGCACTCCTCTGCATGGTTCGTCAATCGGCCACTCGGTC
The DNA here is from genome assembly GCF_000720475.1 of Streptomyces aureocirculatus. Lineage (GTDB taxonomy): Bacteria > Actinomycetota > Actinomycetes > Streptomycetales > Streptomycetaceae > Streptomyces > Streptomyces aureocirculatus. Next base: position 281,090 of record NZ_JOAP01000005.1, on the reverse strand, counting down.
GCCCGGTCACGCCCCGTGGCGTCCGGGGCGGTGCCATCATGTTTCTCCGGCCCGGGGAGAGGGCCCGGGGGCGGAGGGACCATGACGACACGGGGGCGCTGCGCGCTGCTGATCGGTATCGGGCACGTGCCCGCGGCGGCCGGGCTCTTCGAACCGCTCGACGATGCCGTCGACGCCGACCTCAGGCTGATGAACTCCGCCCTCGGGGCCGCGGGCTACGACGTCACGACCCTGCACAACGCCGGTCTGAACGAGATCAGGACCCGCATCCACGAGGCGGCCCGCGACGTCCCCGAGGGCGGCACCCTGCTGCTCTACTTCACCGGGCACGGAATCCGCGCCGGCGGCATCGACTATCTGGTGCCGTTCGACGCCTTCCCGCCGGCCGACGGCGACTGGCAGGAGCCGTACATCGACTCGCTGCTCCCCGCGAGCATCAGCCCCTGGCTGAAGGCTTCCACCGCGGGCACGGTGGTGTGGGCCGTCGACGCCTGCCGCACCGAACTCGCCGCCGACGACGTGCCGTTCGGCAACAGCGTCGACAACGGCCCGCCCGGCGGCGGCTTCGCCGTGCTCATGGGCTGCTCGGCGGGTGAGCGCGCGGGCAGTACGGGCGAGGGCAGCTTCTTCACCCGGGGCCTCGCCGAAGCCCTCAGCCCGCTGACGCCCGCGCGCGCCGTCGAGGACGTCTTCGACGCCGCCGCCGCGCGGACCAAGGCAGTGGCCCACCGGCACGGGCGGGCGCAGAACGCCTTCATCCACTACGGCACCAACTTCGAGGCCCGTACCAGGAGCACGGACATCTGCGAGGGGCGGCCGCTCCTTGAGGCCTGGCAGGGGGCCGTGCGGGACACCTCGCTGTGGCAACTGGTCGACGACCGCGGCCAGGGCTGCGTCGTCCGGTTCAAGGACTGTCTGAGCGCATTCGTGGAGCGTTGCGCGTTCACCCTGCACCGCGCGCAGGAGCGGCTGCCCCACGAGGACCCGTGGTCCGACGACACCTTTCCCGTACGCCTGCTGTGCGACCGTCTTCCTTCGCTGCTGCCCGCCGGTGCCACGCTCTCCGCGGTGGAGGTCGCCACGCTCGTCGCGGCGCCCTTCCTCCGGGAGGCCGCGTGGGCGGAGCGGCTGAGCCAGGCCGCCGAGATCGCGCCGGAGTCGCTGGGGCGCAGGCCCGGTGCCGACGCGTACCGCAGGCACTACGAGCAGATCGCCGAACAGCACGTGCGGGTGGCCCGCAAGGCCACGGAGTGCCGGGCGCGCGAGCGCACCGAGGACGCGGTGGCCGTCACGATGTGGCTGGTGCACCGGTGGGTGGCGGACCGGTTCGAGACGGACGACGAGGCCGTGCCGTCGGCGACGGCGGACGAGCTGGCCGCCGGGCTGCTCCAGAACGCGGGCGCCGTGCCCGACCGGGTCCAGGAACTGTCGGGGCTGCTCCGGGCGGCGGCCGCGGGCATCGGGCTCGACGAGCCGCCGGAGGACCTCGCCGGGCGGGCGCCCGCCAAGGTGCTGCTGCCCGGCGGCCACCAGCCACTGCGGCTGCGTCCGCTGGCGGCGCTGCTGCGGCTCGCGGGCGCCCTCGCGGTGGACGTGCGGACGTTTCCCGAGGTGGTGGCCGAGCATCTGGCTGTCTCCGATCCGGTACTGCCGCAGGAGGTCGTCGGCCTTGTGTCCCAGCCCGAGCTGCTGAGCTGGCAGTCCGAGGGCAGCGCGCTCCATCTGGACGTCCCGTGCCCGCACCAGGCGGTGCACGCCGCGCTCATCGACGTCGCCCACCAGGCGGACCAACTGGCCGGACAGGTGGCGAGCCTCGCGGCGACGCTGCCCGCGCCCGAGGCCACGCTCCTTGCCGCCGTGCCGACCCGGATCACCGACCGCGACCTGCGGCCGAGCCGCTCCCGCGACCGGACTTCCTACGAGGTCCCGCTGCTGCGCTTCCACCTCGCGCAGACCGAGGTACGCGAACTCCTCATGGGTGAGCAGCTCTACGGCGGCGAACCGCAGCTCGCGCTGCGCGAGCTCTACCAGAACGCCATGGACGCGTGCCGCTATCGCGCGATGCGCTGGAGGTACCTGGGCAGTGTGGGCGCCTCGCCAGCGCCCTGGACCGGCCGGATCTCCCTCGTCCAGGGTGAGGACGACCGCGGCAGGTACGTCGAGTGCCGGGACAACGGCGTCGGCATGAGCGCGGACCAGCTCAAGTACACCTTCACGCGCGCGGGCAGCCGGTTCGAGCAGTCCAAGGCGTTCCGGCGCGAGCAGTCGCGCTGGCTGCGGCACGATCCGGGGCTGCGTCTCTACCCCAACAGCCGTTTCGGGATCGGCGTGTTCAGCTACTTCATGCTCGCCGACGAGATGTCGATCGTGACCAGGCAGGTGAGCGCGGAGGGAAACCCGGCCGAGCACGCGTTGCGGGTGGACATTCCGAGCAGCGGCAGCCTCTTCCGGATCAAGTGGCACGAGGGGCCGGGAGACAGCCTGCCGGAGGGGGGAACGAGGGTCCGGCTGTATCTGCGGCCGGGCCACGCGACGGACGGGCTCTCGTGCGTCGGCACGCTGCGGGATCTCGTACGGGTCAGCGAGTTCGACCTGGAGGTGCGGGACGCGGCCGGGACCGGGCACACCTGGGAACGAGGGGTGCTGCAACCCGGCGTCGGCGGCGGCTCGATGAAACCGCTGGAGGCGGTGCCTGGTGTCCTGTGGTGGGTCGGCGAGGACGGCGGTGTGCTCTGTGACGGCATCACCACGGACGTACGCCCTTTCGGGTACGTGCTGAACCTGACGGGTCCGCACGCGGGACAGCTCAACGTCAGCCGCAAGGAGCTCCAGGACTACGACCGTGACTGGGAGCTGCGGAACTGGCGGGCGGGCGCCCGGAAGCTGAGCGAGTGGCCGCAACTGAGGATGGAGTGGCTCTGGGACCTTGAGCAGCGCAATCTGCCGGTGGCACGGGCGCTGTGGCGCGAGTGGCGCGGCACGGGCGTCACCGCCACGCGTGCGGACGGGCACCGGCACTCGCTCGACGTGCAGGGCTGGTTCTGGCTCGACCGGGCCATCGCCTCCCAGAGGGGGCAGCACCCCGGCGACGGAATCCACCCCTGGCGTGCTGCCGCTCTGCGTGTGTCCCACGCCGCCGTGAAAGGTTCCACCCCCAAGAGCCTTGTCGGTTACCCCGTACCGGAGCCAGGAGACGCCGCGGTGCAGGAAACCGACATCATCTGGTGGAACGTCCTGCTGCGCGCCGCCGAGCAGGAGACCACGGTGACCGACGTCCTCCGGCGGAAGCGGCGGCTGCGCATCGCCCACTCGCACGAAGCCCCGCCCGCCGTGCACGGGGAGGGCTTCGACGAGAAACCGGGCCGGATCGACATGGGGCTCGCTGAGACCCTGTCCGGCTCCTTCACCGCGGACCTGCCGACCAACGTGCGGCACAACGGCGCGGTCACCCGCGAGACGGGCTGCCTCGTCCTGACATCCCAGAAGCTGGCCGAGCCCTTGGGCCGAGTCGTCGCACGGTACGAGCGCTGGGCACATTTTCACCACGCGCCCCCGCTGTCCGTTCCCGCCCATCACCACGACCACGTGTGCACGGAGAGCGACATCGCCCACCTCTTCCTCGACGACACCACCACGTACGAGAGGTCGCTCGTCCCCGTGTCCGGTGCGCGACAGGTGCGGGAAGTGTGCAGGCGCACCGGTACATCGACACCCGATGTACTGCGTCTGCTCGACGAGTTCTCCTGGCTCGGCTGGAGCGCCCCGGCCGCCGGGACGGTCCAGGCGTGGATCGACCCGGACGAGGAGACCGACAAGGTCCTCGCCCGGTTCGCCGACGCGGAGCAGGAGCCCGGCACCTTGTGCTGGGCCGCGACGATCTCGGTGGCCGCGAGACGGCAGTGCGACCTCGCGACCGCCGAGGAGGACCTTGCCCGGGTCGCCGCAGCGACGGGGCTGACGTTCGAGCGACGCTACGCGGGCGACGGCCGCGGCGGTCCGTTCGTGCCGTCACCGGACACCGGGACGTTCGTCGACACGCTGAACAACAACGGCGTGCTCCTCGAGCGTGGGGTGAATCTCGAGGAACTGGGCAGGGCGTCCCGTAGGCTGTCGGACGCGGCCGAGATCACCGGTGTGGTCGAGGACCTGCGGGCGGCCAAAGTGGCGGTACCCACCGACGTGCGCGCCATCATCGCATGGCCGGCCTTGCCGCTGCGCAGCCGTTACGCACTGTCCGGCAAGGAAGCCGCCAGCGATGACGAGGACTACCCGGCCGACCGGCTCACAGCGTCCGGACTCCTCTACACGGCGGAGTGCCTGCACGAGTCCCTGGGCGAGGTGTGGAGTCTCGCCCGCCAGGAAGCCGACCGGTTCGGCCTCACGGTGCCGCCGCTTCCGGAGGAACTGACGACGTGGCGGCCGAGCTCACACATGAACAGGCTGCTGATCAACCAGCCTCTCCACCACGGCCAGTTCCACCCCGCCACCTGGAAACCGCTGATCCTGTCGTCCTTCGCCCAGTACGCCCGTGACCATCAGATCGGCACCGCCACGGCCTACGCCCGGATGTCCGTACTGAGGCCCATCGGCGCTCTGGTGCCCCCGCTCTCGCCGCGGGAGCGGGACGCCCTGCCCATGACGGTTCCCTCCGCGCGGGACGTGGTCGCGCTCTCCCGTGACCAGTGGGTCTCACGGGAGGGAGAGTTGTGTGCCCTCGACCTGGTCAGCATCGCGGGGCGCCTCGGCGAACCCGTCCCGGACACGCTCCGGCGCATCGCTCCCTATCTGCCGATGCTCCCCGCGCCCGTCCAACTGCCCCCGCCGCCGGACACGATCCCCCTGTGGCAGGACCTCGCGATCCTCAGCGAGCACCTGGACGGCCGGCTCCCCGCCCTGACCGGCCGGGTGAGCGCCCGTCACATCGCCCGCGCCGCCGACGCCGTCGACGAGCCCGAGCCCTGGGTCACCGCACGCCTGCGTGAGTACGCCACCTTCTTCTCCCTCGACCTGGACGACGCCCCATGACACAACCCCCGCAGCTCCCCCACGACTTCGACACCGCCTACGCGGACGAGGACCTCGGTGAGGTGAGCGATCCGTTCACCGTGAGCCCCACACCCGAGGGCCACGCCTCCGTACGAGGGCGCTGCCCCCGTTGTCACGGCAGGACGGCCACCGAGTACCGGCACGGCGTCCCCGGAAGCGGTGCGGGGACAGGGACGAAGGGCCCGCTGGACGCGGACGCGGCGCTCCTCGTCCAGGAACGGCACTTCTGCGAGTGCGGCCACCCGCATCCGCGGCTGCCGTCGAACGCCGTCTTCATCGGCTGCGGAGCGAGCTGGTACGTACGGTCCCTCGTTGCCCTCGGCCCGAGCGGCACCCCGTGACGGCCCAGTCCGACCGCCGCTGGGCCGAGCTGGCGCGTGAGCTGGAGTTCACACAGCTCGACGAGTTGCGCCGCCAGGCGGAGGGCTGGCGTACGGGCCTGACCGGCCTCACGGCACTGCTGGCCGTCCTCGCCGTCCTCAAAGGCCGCGACGACCTGAACGGGCTGCCGGACGCCGCCCGCCGCACGGCCCTCGGCCTGATCGCCGCCGCGTTCCTGCTGCTCCTCGCCGGTTCGGTGCTGGCCGTGCGGGCGGCACACGGGCGGCTCGGTGAGCGCACCCTGCTCGCCGGGCAGGCGCTGCGGCGCTGGACGGAGGATGAGGTCGTGCGCGTCACCGAGGCGCTGCGCCGCGCCTCGGTGTGCTGCGTGCTCGGCGTCGCGTGCGCCGCCGGTGCCGTGGGCCTGGCCTGGGCCACGGCCGAATCGCCCGGGGACGGTCTTGTGCGGGTGAGCACGACGTCCGGGGAGCGGTGCGGCGAGTTCCTCGGGTCGGGCAGGGGCGGGGTCTCGCTGCGCGCCGAGGGCACCGGGAAGACCGACGGCGGGAAGGCGCGACGGGTCACGCTGCCCGCCCGTACCGTCATCTCCGTGACCCCGGTGGACGGTTGCGGCGCCGCCAAGTGAAACGGCGCCGCCCGAGGCCTCGTACGTCCGACAACGCACGCCCCGGCGACACATGTAGCGACCATATATCGAGACGGGGTTGCACCGCCCGGGTGACGCCACGTTGCATCGCCGGGTGCAGACCGATCACCCCTCCCCCGGCAAACCGGCCCCCGCCCCGGGCACCCCCGACCGTGCCGCGCGCCGCGCCGTCACCGTCTTCCCGCTGCTCGTCCTCGCCGCCGGCGGGCTCGGGCTCGCCACGCCAGGCACCTTCGGGGGCTGGAAGGAGAGCGTGCCGTATCTGCTGGGCGTGGTCATGTTCTGCATGGGGCTCACGATGACGCCGCAGGACTTCAAGGGAGTCGCGCGGCGGCCCTGGGCCGTGGCGCTCGGCCTGGTGGCGCACTACGTCATCATGCCGGGCCTCGGCTGGCTCATCGCCCACGCGCTCGACCTGTCGCCGCAGTTGGCGGCGGGGGTGATCCTGGTCGGCTGCGCGCCGAGCGGCACCGCGTCGAACGTCGTCACCTATCTGGCGCGCGGCGACGTCGCCCTGTCCGTGTCCGTCGCCACCGTCTCCACGGTCCTCGCACCGCTCGTGACCCCGCCCCTGACCCTGCTCCTCGCGGGCGAGTACCTGCCGGTGGACGCCGGTTCGATGGTGACGGACATCCTCAAGACCGTGCTGCTGCCCGTCATCGCCGGGCTCGTGGTGCGGCTGTGCTTCGGGGCGTACGTGGACCGAGTGCTCGGTGCGCTGCCCTGGCTGTCGGCGGGGACCATCGCCGTCATTGTCGCGGTGGTCGTGGCGGGCAGCGCGGAGGCCATCAAGTCGGCGGCCGGCCTGGTGTTCGTCGCGGTCGTCCTGCACAACGGTCTCGGGCTCGCGCTCGGCTACGGCGCGGGCAAGGCGGCCCGGCTCGGCGCGCCCGCGTCCCGTGCCATGGCCTTCGAGGTCGGCATGCAGAACTCCGGCCTCGCCGCGTCCCTCGCGACCGCTCACTTCAGCCCGCTCGCCGCGCTGCCCGCCGCGGTGTTCTCCGTGTGGCACAACGTGTCCGGAGCCGTGGTCGCCGCGTGGATGTCCCACCGGGCCCGGCGGGCGGCATGACGGTCCCGGGCACGAGGCCGTGGACGCGGTCCGTGAATGGCTCAACCACGCCGGTGAACCCGTCAGTTGGCCCCTCCCGGAAGTGCGACGATGAGGCCTCGCACACGGGGGGTCGGCATGGCATCACGTACAGCACTGCTCATCGGTGTCGGTGAGACACCTGACGCCGCCCACCGGTTCGACTCCCTCGAAACACCGGTCGCCGCCGACCTGCGGGCGCTCGGGGCCTCGCTCAGGGCCGCGGGGTACGAGGTGCGCACGGTGCCGGGGGCCTCGCGTGCCGAGATCATCACGACCGTGGACGAGGTGTCGCGGGGCGTCCCCGACGACGGCACCCTGCTGATCCACTTCACCGGGCACGGCATCCGTGTGGGCGGCACCGACCACTTGGTCCCGGCCGACGCGCGAGCCCCGCGGGGCGAGGGCGACGGCAACGGCGACGGCGACGGCGCCGAGTGGACCCAGCCGTACCTGGACACCCTCCTGCCCGCCGACATCAGCCCGTACCTCACCCACTGCCGGGCGGGCACCGTGCTGTGGCTGATCGACGCCTGCCGGGGCGAGCCCGCCGACGGAGTGTTCGGCAGCAGTGTCCTCAAGGGGCCGCCCTCGGGGCGGTTCGCGCTGCTCACGGCCTGCGCGGCCGGGCAGCGGGCAGGGTACTCGGCGGGCGGCAGCTTCTTCACCCTCGGTCTCGCGGAGGCCTTCCGGCCGTTGACGCAGGCGCGGACGGTGCAGGAGGTCTTCGAGACGGCGCGGCAGCACACGCTGCGCACCGCCCGCCTGCACGGCGCCGCGGACCAGGAGCCGCAGGTCCGGTACGGCACGGAGCGCGAGGCGCAGGCGCGCGCCGCGGTCGTCTGCGAGGGCCGTCGGCTCCTGGAGGCCTGGCGCGACGCCGTCGCCGGCACCGCGCTGTGGGAACGGGTCGCGGAGGACGACGCCGCGGGCGTGCCCCAACTGCGGGAGTGTCTCGGGGAACTGGTCGAGACGTGTGCGCAGGTCGTGCACCTCGCCCAGGAGCGGATGCCCGACCCCTGGGCCGACGACGACTTCCTCGTCCGTGTCGTACGGGACCAGTTGCCCCGCCTCGTCCCCAAGACGCAGACGCTGTCCGCCCTCGAAGCCGCCGCGCTGGTCGCCGCGCCGCTGCTGCACGAGGTCGCGTGGGCGCGGCGGCTCAGCCACGCGAGCGACATCTCGCCGTACACGGCCTGGCACCGTAAGGACGGCGACGCGTGGCGGCGCCACTACGAGCAGGTCGCCGAGCACCACCCGCACATCAAGAAGAAGCTCTCGGACTGCCTCATCGGCGCTCGCCCCGAGGAGGCGCGCGACATCGCCCTGTGGCTGGTGCACCGGTGGATCGCGGAGCGGTTCGTGACGGACGAGACGGCCGTGCCCGAGGTGGAGTCGCGGGCGCTCGCCGACGCGCTGTGCCCGGGACCGCGCGCCCGCGAGCTGTCCGCCGCGCTGTCCCAGCTCGCCGCGGGCATCGTGCTCGGCCCGCCCGCGCCGGACCGTGGCCGACGCCAGGACCTGGCCTTCCCCGTGCTCGGCGGCGCCCGGCAGCCGCTGCGCTCCGACGACCTCGCCGGGGTGCTGCACCTGGCCTGTCTGCTCGCCCTGGACGTCCGCGTGCTGCCCGAGGTGCTCGCCGAGCACCTGGCCGTCCGCGACCCGGTCCTGCCGCAGGACGCCGTCAACGCCGTGCGCGACGCCGACTGGCACACCGCGGACGGCGACCTCCATCTGGACGCGGCCTGCCCGCACCCGGCGCTGCACGCCGCGTTCGCGGGCGTCGTGGAGCAGGCGGACGAGCTCACGGACGCGCTGCGCGACACCGCCAGAGGGCTGCCCGCGCCACGGGCCGCGCTCCTGTCCGGCCTGCCCGCCCGCGTCACCGATCGCGGGCTTCGCCCCGCCGAGGACCGCGGCCACCGGGCGTACGACGTACCGCTGTTGCGCTTTCAGTTGTCCCAGACCGAGGTCCGCGATCTGCTCATGGGCGAGCGCATCTACGACGGCGAGCCGGACCTGGCCCTGCGTGAGCTGTACCAGAACGCCATGGACGCCTGCCGCCATCGCGCGCTGCGCCACCGCTACCTGCGGAGCAGGGGCGCACACCCTGCACCCTGGTCGGGCCGGATCGTCTTCACCGAGGGCGAGGACGAGCGGGGCCGCTACATCGAGTGCCGGGACAACGGCGTCGGCATGGGGCTCGACCGGCTCAAGAACACCTTCACCAAGGCGGGCCGCCGCTTCGAGCAGTCCCGGGCCTTCCGCCAGGAGCAGGCGACCTGGCACCGCCACGACCCCGCCCTGCGCCTCTACCCCAACAGCCGGTTCGGCATCGGGGTGTTCAGCTACTTCATGCTGGCCGAGGAGATGACGGTGGTGACCCGCCCCGTCGGCACGGACGGGATCCCGGCCCGGCGGGCCCTGCGGGTGGACATCCCCGGCAGCGCGAATCTCTTCCGGGTCCAGGAGTACGACGACGCCTTCGCGGCGGAGGGGGACGGGCTCCTCGAAGGCGGCACCCGGGTGCGGCTGTACCTGCGGGACTCCGCGGGCGTGTCGAGGGTCTCGCCGGTCGCCACCCTGGAGCGGCTTGTGATGGTGAGCGAGTTCGCGCTGCGGGTGCGGGACGCCTCGGGGCGGCAGCGGAACTGGGAGCCCGGTGTGCTGCGCTACGCGTCGGCGGACGACGGGACCACCGAGTACGTCGAGGCGGTTCCCGGAGTGCTGTGGTGGGTGAGCGGCCAGGGCGCGATCCTCTGCGACGGCATCGGAACCGACAAGAAGCCCTTCGGCTATGTCCTCGATCTGACCGGCCCGCAGGCCGGGACGCTCAGCCTCAACCGCAAGAAGCTCCAGTCGTACGACAGGGAGTGGGAGGCGCGGCAGTGGGCGCGCGGCGCGGGGGCGCTCGCCGAGTGGCCGGATCTGGACATGGCGTGGCTGTGGCGTCTGGAGCGGCACAACCTGGCGGCGGCCCGCACCGTGTGGGAGCAGTGGCGCGGGCGGGGTGTGCGGGTGCGCGACCATGACTTGTGGGGCGGCCAGGCCCTCGACCTGGACTCCGCGGGCTGGTTCCACTGGGACGTCCGGGTCGTCCGCGGGAGGTCCCGGTACGGTGTGGAGCGGGACTGGCCCGAGGTCGCGGCGCCGTGGCGGGCCGCGGTGCTCGGCGGCGGGCGGCTTTCTCAGCAGGCGATGCCAGTTTCGACCGCGGGGCACCCGGTGCCCGAGCCGGGCTGGGCCCGCGTCGCCCAGGGCGCCCCGCCGGACTGGGGCACCCGGATCAGCGCCGGCCGGGAGCCGCTCGACTGGCGGGTGGTCGTGGCCCTCGCGGACGGCACGGGCATGACGGTCCGCGAGGTCGTGCGCGCCGCGCGCGGCCTGCGGATCGTCCACCCGGTCCTGAAGCCGCCCCGGGTGCTGTGCCGCCCCGCCGCCGCGGGCGAGGGCCGGGACGGTCTGGACTGGACACCCGACCCGTGCGACGCACAGATCATCGAGGGGCTGCTCGCACGGGGCACGCGCAATGGCTGGCAACGTGCGGGCCGACGCAAGAACGAGAACGACTACGAGCACGCGCCGGACGACCTGGGCGGTCTGGTACGAACCTCCCGGGCGGCGCGGGAACCGCTCGGCCGCCTCGCCGAGCGATGCGCCAGGTTCGCACCGTTCCTCTCCTCCCCGCCGCCGGTCGCGCCCGACCACCACGTGGACCACGTGTGCGACGCGACGGACCTCGCGCTGCTCTACCGGGAGGGGCCGCGAGGCTGGCGCCGCGTCCGGTGGCCGTGGGACGTCATCGAGATCGCGGACACACAGCAGCTCTCGCCGCTGGAGGTGCGCGAACGGCTCGCACGGTTCGCGTGGCTCGGCTGGACGGCACCGGACGCGGACGCCGTACGGCGGTGGGCCGGGGTGCCGTGGGACATCTCCGTCGTGCTGCAGGCCTACTGCGTGCCGGATCCGGACGGCCGCCTCACGCTGCCGTGGGCGGCCACGTTCGCGCTGGCGGCGGAGTGGGAGGTGCCGCTGCGCAAGGCGGAGAAGATGCTCGCACGCTGGGCGGACCACCTGGGCCTCGCGCACACCCGGCGGTACCGGGAGAAGTCGGCGGCGGGTCGGCTGGTTCCGGTGCCGGAGACCGCGAGCGTGCTGGGCCGTGCACACACGGGTGGGCTCACACTGGAGGACGGTCTGTCCCTGCGCGACCTGGCGTTCGTCCGGCCGCAGAGCACGTCCTGGGACGACCTCGCCGTGGTCCTGGAGGACCTGCGCGAGGCGGGTGCGGACGTGCCCGCGGCGGGCGGCCTGCTGCGTGCCTGGGAGGAGCTGCCGGTGCCCAGCCGGTACGCGTTCTCCGGTTCCGACCCCTCGCTGGACGCCGCCGACTACCCGGTCCTGCCGACGGCCGACATCCTGTTCGCGTCGAGCATCGACCTGAGGACGCCGCTGGCCACCACGTGGAAGACGGCGCGCCGCGAGGCGAAGCGCGTGCGCCTGGAGGTGCCGGACCTGCCGACCGAGCTCGCCGGTTTCCGCCCCGGGCGCGAAGAGGGCCAGGCACTGCTCGACTGGGGCGAAGAGCACTACGAAGAGTGGGCCGAGCCCCCGCGCTGGGCCGCGCTCACCGCCGAACGCCTGGTCACGTACGCCCGCAGCCGCCACATCGGCGCCCGGGCCGCGTACGAACGCCTTTCGCCCCTCCGGGAGCTGGGCGCGCAGATCCCCGAGCTGGACCCGGCCGACATCGCGAACCTGCCCGCAGGCGTCCCCGACGCCCGGGACGCCGTCGCCCTCGGCGCGGCCCATCGCGTCTCCGCGCCCGGCAGCCCGCTCCGCCCCCTCGACCTGCTGAGCCTCGCCGGACGACTCGGCGAACCCGTCACCGTCACCTGGCGGCGCATCGTCCCGTATCTGCCCCTGGAGGCGTCGCCCCCGGCTCTCGACCCGGCCGCCGTACCGGAGGAGCTGCCCCGCTGGCAGGACCTGATCGTCCTCTCGGTCCACGCCGACGGCGCGCTTCCGGCGCTGAGCGGGCGTCTCACGCCGGAGCAGATCCGGTTCGCCGCCGACGCCGTGGACGAGAGCGAGGAGTGGGTCGCGGAGCGCCTCGGCCGCTATGCGGCGCTGTTCGGCCTTGAGCTGCCCACTCTTCCCAGCGGGCTCCCCGCCGAAGAGCCGGACGCCGCGAACTAGTGCTCGTTGGACGCGAGGCGCAGCAGGTGGTCGGCGAGTGCCTGGCCTCCGCTCGGCTCCCTGCTGATCAGCATCACCGTGTCGTCACCGGCGATCGTGCCGAGGATGTCGTGCAGTTCGGCCTGGTCGATGGCGGAGGCGAGGAACTGCGCGGCGCCCGGCGGGGTGCGCAGGACGACGAGGTTGGCCGAGGCCTCCGCGGAGATCAGGAGTTCCACGGAGAGGCGGCGCATCCGCTGCTCCTTGGCGGACTCGCCGAGGGGGACGCGCGGGGTGCGGAAGCCGCCCTCGCTCGGCACGGCGTAGATCAGGTCGCCCTCGGTGTTGCGGATCTTGACGGCGTTGAGCTCGTCGAGGTCGCGGGAGAGCGTCGCCTGGGTGACGGTCAGGCCGTCGTCGGCGAGCAGCTTCGCCAGTTGGCTCTGGGAGCGCACCGGCTGCCGGTTGAGGATGTCCACGATCCGGCGGTGGCGTGCGGTGCGGGTCTGGGGCACGGCGGGTCCCGCGTGCTCAACCGGCCCGTTGTCCTGCGCGTGACTCATCGTCGTCTCACTCCCCGGATCGTCCTTCCCCGTCGGCCGCGTCGGCCCGGTCGGCCGCGACGGCCTGGTCGAGGGCGCCGGGCAGGGCCCGGAGGAAGGCGTCCACCTCGGTGTCGCGCACGTTCAGCGGCGGCATGAGCCGTACGACATCGGGGGCGGGCGCGTTGACCAGGAAGCCGGCGTCCTGAGCCGCCTGCTGCACCCGCGGTGCCAGCGGCTCGGTGAGCACGATACCCAGCAGCAGTCCCTCGCCCCTGACATGGTCGACCAACGCGTGCCCGGCTGACTCAATTGTGCCGCGCAGCTTCTCGCCGGCGCGCTTGGTGTTCTCCAGGAGCCCCTCGGCCACGATCGTGTCGATGACGGCGAGTCCGGCGGCGCAGGCCACCGGGTTGCCGCCGAAGGTGGTGCCGTGCTGGCCGGGGGTGAGGAGCTCGGCCGCCGCGCCGAAGGCCACGGTCGCGCCGAGGGGCAGGCCGCCGCCGAGACCCTTCGCGAGCGTGACGACATCGGGGTGCACGCCTTCCTGCGCGAGATGGGCGAACCAGTGGCCGGTGCGGCCGACCCCGGTCTGCACCTCGTCAAGGACGAGGAGGGTGCCGGTGGCGCGGGTGATCTCGCGGGCCGCCCTGAGGTAGCCGACGGGCGGCACGACGACGCCGCTCTCGCCCTGGATCGGCTCGACGATCACGAAGGCGGTGTCCTCGGTGACCGCGGCGCGCAGGGCCTCGACGTCGCCGTAGGGGACGTGCGTGACGTCTCCGGGCAGCGGCAGGAACGGCTCCTGCTTGCCGGGCTGTCCCGTGAGGGCGAGCGCGCCCATGGTGCGGCCGTGGAAGCCGCCCTCGGTGGCGACCATGTGGGTGCGCCCCGTACGGCGGCCGATCTTGAAGGCGCCCTCGTTGGCCTCGGCGCCCGAATTGCAGAAGTACACGCGGCCGTCGCGGCCGAAGAGGTCGAGGAGGCGCTCGGCGAGGGCGACGGGCGGTTCGGCGACGAACAGGTTGGAGACGTGGCCGAGCGCGCCGATCTGCCGGGTCACGGCCTCCACCACAGCGGGGTGGCCGTGGCCGAGCGCGTTCACCGCGATACCGCCGACGAAGTCGGTGTACTTCGTGCCGTCCGCGTCCCACAGGGTGCTGCCCGCGCCGCGCACCAGCGGGATGCGGGGCGTGCCGTAGTTGTCCATCAGCGCGCCCTGCCAGCGCCGGGTCAGGTCCTGGTTGGTCGTCATGCCGGTTCCCCCTGGCTCGGCTCGTCCGGCACGACCATCGTGCCGATTCCTTCGTCGGTGAAGATCTCAAGCAGGATCGCGTGCTGGACGCGCCCGTCGATGACGCGCGCGGTGTTGACGCCGTTGCGCACGGCGTGCAGACAGCCCCGCATCTTCGGCACCATGCCGCTGGAGAGATCGGGGATGAGCTTCTCGAGCTCCATCGCCGTGAGACGGCTGATGACGTCGTCGTTGTCGGGCCAGTCCTCGTAGAGGCCCTCGACGTCGGTGAGCACCATCAGCGTCTCGGCACCAAGCGCCGCAGCGAGTGCCGCAGCCGCCGTATCAGCATTGACGTTGTAGACATGCCCCGTGTCACCTTCGTCCTGGGAGCGGGCGATCGAGGAGACGACCGGGATGCGGCCGTCCGCGAGCAGCGCCTCGATGGCGCCGGTGTCGATCTCGGTGACCTCGCCCACCTGGCCGATGTCGACCGGTTCGCCGCCGATCAGCGGCCGGTGCCGGGTCGCGGTGATGGTGTGCGCGTCCTCCCCGGTGAGGCCGACGGCGAGCGGTCCGTACTCGTTGAGCAGGCCCACGAGTTCGCGCTGCACCTGCCCGGCGAGGACCATGCGTACGACGTCCATGGCTTCGGGCGTCGTCACGCGAAGCCCCGCCTTGAACTCGCTGACCAGGCCCTGTTTGTCGAGCTGGGCGCTGATCTGCGGGCCGCCGCCGTGCACCACGACGGGCTTGAGGCCCGCGTGGTGCAGGAACACGACGTCCTGGGCGAAGGCGGCCTTCAGCTCGTGGTCCACCATCGCGTTGCCGCCGAATTTGATGACGACGGTCTTGCCGCGGTGGCGGGTCAGCCAGGGCAGCGCTTCGGTCAGGATCTGTGCCTTGGGCAGTGCGGTGTGCTTGCGGGTGCTCATGGGCTTTCCAGGTGGAGACGGACGTACCGCTGCCTGCGGGACGGCTTACGACGAGTACGCGCTGTTCTCGTGTACGTAGTCGGCGGTGAGGTCGTTCGCCCAGATCACGGCCGACGCGGAACCGGCGGCGAGATCGGCGGTGATCCTCACCTCGCGGTAGCGCATGTCGACGAGGTCGCGGTCCTCGCCGACGGAGCCGTTCTTACAGACCCAGACGCCGTTGATGGCGACGTTCAACTGGTCGGGCTCGAAGACGGCGCTCGTGGTGCCGATGGCGGAGAGCACCCGGCCCCAGTTGGGGTCCTCGCCGTGGATGGCGCACTTGAGGAGGTTGTTGCGGGCGATGGAGCGGCCCACCTCGACGGCGTCGTCCTCGCTCGCGGCGCCGACGACCTCGATGCGGATGTCCTTGCTCGCGCCCTCGGCGTCGCCGATGAGCTGGCGGGCGAGGTCGTCGCAGACGGTGCGGACCGCCTCGGCGAACTCCGCGTACGCGGGGCTCACCCCGGCCGCGCCGGAGGCGAGCAGGAGCACCGTGTCGTTGGTGGACATGCAGCCGTCGGAGTCGACCCGGTCGAAGGTGAGGCGGGTGGCCTCGCGCAGCGCCCGGTCCAGGTCGGGAGCGGGGACGTCGGCGTCGGTGGTGAGGACGACCAGCATCGTGGCCAGGCCGGGGGCGAGCATGCCCGCGCCCTTGGCCATGCCTCCGACGGACCAGCCCGCGCCCTCGGCCACCGCCGTCTTGTGCACGCTGTCGGTGGTCTTGATGGCGATGGCGGCCTTCTCGCCGCCGTGCGCGGACAGGGCACCGGCCGCGGTGTCGACGCCGGGCAGCAGCTTGTCCATGGGGAGCGTGACGCCGATGAGCCCGGTCGAGGCGACGGCCACCTCGCCCGCGTCGACGCCGAGGGCGCCGGCGACCCGCTCGGCGGTGGCGTGGGTGTCCTGGAAACCCCGCGGGCCCGTGCAGGCGTTGGCGCCACCGGAGTTCAGGACCACGGCCGCGACCTGTCCGCCCTTGAGCACCTGCTCGGACCACAGGACCGGCGCGGCCTTCACGCGGTTGGACGTGAAGACTCCCGCGGCGGCCGTGCGGGGCCCGTCGTTGACCACGAGGGCCAGGTCGGGGTTGCCGTTCTGCTTGATTCCTGCGGCGATGCCCGCCGCCCGGAACCCCTTGGCTGCCGTGACACTCACTGCGTCTCCTTGTTCGTCGCGGTCGCGGGCGCCATGTGCGGCACTGCCTGCGTGCGCACGGCGCTCATGGCGCGACACCGATCGTGGAAAGCCCCAGCTCCTCCGGGAGCCCGAGGGCTATGTTCATGCTCTGCACCGCGCCGCCCGCGGTGCCCTTGGCGAGGTTGTCGATGGCGCTGATCACGATGACGCGGCCGGACGCCGGGTCGTGGGCGGCCTGGACGTGCACGGCGTTGGAGCCGTACACCGAAGCCGTCGCCGGCCACTGGCCCTCCGGCAGGAGCCGCACGAACGGCTCGTCGGCGAAGGCCTTCTCGTACGTCGCGCGCACGCTGTCCGCGGTCACGCCGGGCCGGGCCTTGGCGCTGCACGTGGCGAGGATGCCGCGCGGCATCGGCGCGAGGGTCGGCGTGAAGGAGACCGTGATCCGCGTCCCTGCGGCGGCGCTCAGGTTCTGGATCATCTCGGGCGTGTGCCGGTGCGCACCGCCCACGCCGTACGGCGACATGGAGCCCATGACCTCGGAGCCGAGCAGGTGCGGCTTGGCCGCCTTGCCCGCGCCCGAGGTGCCGGACGCCGCGACGATCACCGCTTCGTCCTCGACGAGCCCGGCGGCGTACGCGGGGAAGAGGGCGAGCGAGACGGCCGTCGGATAGCAGCCGGGGACCGCGACGCGCTTGGTGCCCGCGAGGGCGGCGCGGGCGCCGGGCAGCTCCGGCAGGCCGTAGGGCCAGGTGCCCGCGTGCGCGCTGCCGTAGAACTTCTCCCAGTCCGCCGCGTCCCGCAGCCGGAAGTCGGCTCCCATGTCGACGACGAGCACGTCCGGGCCGAGCTGTTCGGCGACGGCCGCGGACTGGCCGTGCGGCAGGGCGAGGAAGACGACGTCGTGCCCTGCCAGGCTCTCGGCGGTGGTCGGCGCCAGGACGCGGTCGGCGAGCGGGGCCAGGTGCGGCTGGAGGGCGCCAAGGCGCTCACCCGCGTTCGAGTGGGCGGTGAGAGTGCCGATCTCCACCTCGGGGTGCACGGCCAGGAGCCTCAGCAGCTCGCCGCCCGCGTACCCGCTCGCTCCTGCTACCGCTGCGCGTACCGTCATGGATTCCTCCTGCGTGTATGGCATGAATATACAACGCGCCGCACGTTTATGCAATGGAGGGTCGGAGTCGCCCCGGACAGTGGCTGCTGGTCAGGCGCCGCAGGAGCCGACGAGACCGGGCCCACTCCCCTCCCCCAAGGTGATCGACGCTCGGCCCATCATGGCACCGGGGCCGCGCGGACCGGCAGCGACGGCTGACAGTTCAGCAGCCTGAACGATCGGCGCCCGCACACCCCTCCGCCCCGGTCGGCGGGCTGCCGACCGGGGCGGAGGGGTGTGCGGGCGCCGGGGCGCCGGGCACGGGGTGCGTCAGGCGAGCGAGGCGATCGCCTGGTTGAACGTGGCCGACGGGCGCATGACCGCCGAAGCCTTCGCCGGGTCCGGCTGGTAGTAGCCGCCGATGTCGGCGGGCTTGCCCTGGGCGGCGATCAGCTCGTCGACGATCGTCTGCTCCTGCTCGGTCAGCGTCTTGGCGAGCGGCCCGAACGCCTCGGCGAGCTTGACGTCATCGGTCTGCTTGGCCAGCTCCTGAGCCCAGTACAGGGACAGGTAGAAGTGGCTGCCGCGGTTGTCGATGCCGCCCAGCTTGCGGCTCGGCGACTTGTTCTCCTCCAGGAAGGAGGCCGTCGCGCGGTCCAGGGTGTCCGCGAGGACCTGGGCGCGCGCGTTGCCGGTGGTCTGCGCGAGGTGCTCGAAGGACACCGCGAGCGCGAGGAACTCGCCGAGGCTGTCCCAGCGCAGGTAGTTCTCCTTGACCAACTGCTGCACGTGCTTGGGCGCGGAGCCGCCGGCGCCGGTCTCGAACAGGCCGCCGCCGTTCATCAGCGGGACCACCGAGAGCATCTTGGCGCTGGTGCCGAGCTCCAGGATCGGGAACAGGTCGGTCAGGTAGTCACGCAGGACGTTGCCGGTGACGGAGATCGTGTCGAGGCCCTCGCGGATGCGCTCCACCGACAGCTTGGTGGCCTCCACCGGGGACAGGACCCTGATGTCGAGGCCCTCGGTGTCGAACTCCGGCAGATACGCCTCCACCTTGGCGATCAGGTTGGCGTCGTGGGCGCGGGTGGCGTCCAGCCAGAAGACGGCCGGGTTGCCGGTGGCGCGGGCGCGGCTGACGGCCAGCTTCACCCAGTCCTTGATCGGGGCGTCCTTCGTCTGGCAGGCGCGGAAGATGTCGCCCTCGGCGACCGCCTGCTCGATGAGGACGCCGCCCTCGGCGTCGACGAGGCGGACCGTGCCGGTGGTGGGGATCTCGAAGGTCTTGTCGTGGGAGCCGTACTCCTCGGCCTTCTGCGCCATCAGACCGACGTTCGGGACCGAGCCCATGGTGGCCGGGTCGTAGGCGCCGTTGGCCCGGCAGTCGTCGATGACGACCTGGTAGACGCCCGCGTAGGAGGAGTCGGGGATGACCGCGAGGGTGTCGGCCTCGCCGCCGTCCTTGTCCCACATGTGGCCGGAGGTGCGGATCATGGCCGGCATGGAGGCGTCGACGATGACGTCGGACGGCACGTGCAGGTTGGTGATGCCGCGGTCGGAGTCGACCATCGCCAGGTCCGGGCCCTCGGCCAGCTCGGCCTCGAAGGACGCCTTGATCTCGGCGCCGTTCGAGAGCGACTCCAGGCCCTTGTAGATGCCGCCGAGGCCGTCGTTCGGGGAGAGACCGGCCGCGGCCAGGTCGGCGCCGAAGGCCGCGAACGTCTTCGGGAAGAAGGCGCGTACGACATGGCCGAAGACGATCGGGTCGGAGACCTTCATCATCGTCGCCTTGAGGTGCACCGAGAACAGCACGCCCTCGGCCTTGGCCTTGGCGACCTGCGCGGTGAGGAACTCGCGGAGGGCGGCGACGCGCATCACGGAGGCGTCGACGACCTCACCGGCGAGGACCGGGACGGACTCGCGCAGAACCGTGGTGGAGCCGTTGTCGCCGACCAACTCGATCTTGAGCGCGCCGTCCTTCTCGATCACGACGGACTTCTCCGTCGAGCGGAAGTCGTTCTCGCCCATGGTGGCGACGTTCGTCTTGGAATCGCCCGTCCAGGCACCCATGCGGTGCGGGTGTGCCTTGGCGTAGTTCTTCACCGAGGCGGGGGCGCGGCGGTCGGAGTTGCCCTCGCGCAGAACCGGGTTGACGGCGGAGCCCTTGACCTTGTCGTAGCGGGCGCGGATGTCGCGCTCCTCGTCGGTCTTCGGGTCGTCCGGGTAGTCCGGCAGCGCGTAGCCCTGCTCCTGCAGCTCGGCGACGGCGGCCTTGAGCTGCGGGATGGACGCCGAGATGTTCGGCAGCTTGATGATGTTCGCCTGCGGCGTCTTGGCGAGTTCGCCCAGCTCGGCGAGCGCGTCGTCGATGCGCCGGCCCGCCTCCAGCCGCTCCGGGAAGCTCGCGATGATCCGGCCCGCCAGGGAGATGTCACGGGTCTCGACGCTGACACCGGCCGTCGAGGCGTACGCCTGGATCACGGGCAGGAACGAATGCGTCGCGAGGGCGGGGGCCTCGTCAGTGTGTGTATAGATGATGGTCGAGTCAGTCACCGGGTGCTCCGCTCCACGTCTGCAACATTGCTCGACATCAAGATATCTCGTGACGGTGGCGGCCAGGACAGGGCCCTGGCGGACATCGTCCGTCCGGTCGGCGGGACGCGCCACGACGGCCTCACCGCGGCAGGCCGGGCGCCCACACCCCCGCCGCCGTGCCCTCGCGGACGTGCTTCTCGTACGCCGTGACCTTGCCGTGGATGATCTCCAGGCTCTGCTGGAGCTCGGCGACCCGCTCCCGGACGGCACGCTCGTGGGCACGCAGCAGCGCGAGCCGGTCCGGTTCGTTCCCGGGTCCTGAGCGGACGAGCCGCGCGAACTCCTTCAGGGTCGCGATCGGCATGCCCGAGGCGCGCAGGCGGTTGCACAGGGCCAGCCACTCCACGTCGGCGGGGGCGTACGCGCGCCGCCCGCCGCCGGTCCGCGGGATCGGCCGCAGGAAGAGCTCCTCGCGTTCGAAGAAGCGGAGCGCGTGCACGCTCAGGCCAGTGGCGTCGGCCACTTCCCCGATCGACAGACCGGCCTTGTCCCCGGGGGCGGCGCCCTGCGGCCGCTCCATGTGTCCTCCCGCGCGCTCCGAGCTTGATCTAGATCGCAGTCTAGGTTCTAGCGTCCTGCCCCATGACTCGCACCAGCACCCCCTTCACCGCTGCCAGCACCGCCGACGAGGTACTGAAGGACATCGACCTCACCGGCAGCACCGCAGTGATCACCGGTGGCTACTCCGGCCTCGGCCTGGAGGCGACCCGGGCCCTGGCCCGCGCCGGGGCCCGGGTGATCGTCCCGGCACGGCGGCCCAGGACGGCGGCGGCCGCGCTGCGCGACATCCCCGGCACCGAGGTCGCCGCGCTCGACCTCGCGGACCCCGAGAGCATCCGCGCGTTCGCCGACGGGCTGCTCGCGGCGGGCCCCGCCGCCCGGGTCGACATCCTCATCAACAACGCCGGGATCATGGCGTGTCCGGAGACACGCGTCGGCCCGGGATGGGAGGCGCACTTCGGGGTGAACCACCTCGGCCACTTCGCGCTCGTCAACCACCTCGCCCCGGCCCTGACCCACGGCCGCGCCCGCGTCGTGTCCGTGGCCTCGTCGGGCCACTTCCTCTCCGGCATCCGCTGGGACGACCCGCACTTCAGGCGCGACCCCTACGACCGGTGGCTCGCCTACGCCCAGTCCAAGACGGCCAACGCCCTGTTCACCCGGCACCTGGACGCCCTCACCGGTGACCGCGGCCCGCGCGCCCTCGCCGTGCACCCGGGCAGCATCCTCACCCCGCTGCAGCGCCACATCCCGCGCGAG
Organism: Streptomyces aureocirculatus; assembly: GCF_000720475.1. GTDB lineage: Bacteria > Actinomycetota > Actinomycetes > Streptomycetales > Streptomycetaceae > Streptomyces > Streptomyces aureocirculatus. The sequence goes on along the minus strand of NZ_JOAP01000005.1, from coordinate 259,956 downwards.
GAGCAGATCGCGCAGGGCTGGATGGACGCGGCAGGGGCCCCCGCCGACGGCTTCAAGACACCCGCGCAGGGCGCGGCGACCGCCGTGTGGGCGGCGACCTCACCGCTGCTGGAGGCGCACGGCGGCGCGTACTGCCAGGACTGCGACATCGCCGGGCCCGCCACCACGGACGACATGCTGATCGGCGGCGTCAAGCCCTGGGCGGCGGACCCGGAGGCAGCGGCCCGGCTCTGGGACCTGTCCGCCGGCCTCACCGGTCTCGACGCCTTCGCCTAGGGCCTGTCAGTGACCCGAGCGGTCGGTGCCGGGCAGTCGACGTCCCGCCCGGGCAGCGCGCCGCCGCCGAGGTAGTCGTTGACGGCCCGGTCGGCGCACGGCACGCGCGTCAGCCCCTCGATGTCGCGGCCGTAGACGCCGTGGGCGCGGATGTCGGTGGCCACGAGCCGGGAGCCGCGCAGTGCCCGGTGCATGGCGAGGGCGTCGGCGAAGCGCGTGTGGTCGCGCTCGGCCTGGAGCATCAGGACGGGTACGTCGTTGTCGACCGTGACCGCGGGTTCGCGCGGCGGCTCCTCGAAGAACAGGCACGGCGCCGTGATGCCGTTGACGAAGGGACCGAAGACGGGCTCGGTGGCGCGGCTGCGGACACTGTTCCTCCAGTACGTCTCCGTGGCCGAGGGCCAGCCGCCCGCGGGCCAGCCGCCGTCGCCGCACATGAAGATCATGCCGCCGAGCATGCTGTCCGCGACCTCGGGCGAGCCGAGTGTCTTCAGCATCGCGGCGAGTTCGGGGCCCGGCTCGGTCAGCTTCCCGCGGTCGGCGGCGACGAGGTCGCGCACCAGGGCGGCCAGCAGCGCGTCGTTCTCCGCCTGGGTGAGCGGCTGTTTGAGGATCATGCGCAGCAGCGGGGCGGTCAGCCGTTGCCCGGCCACGGGCAACGGCCGCCGCTCCGCGTGCGCGAGCACCTCCTCGACCCGGGCCCGGACCTCGGCGGCGGTGCGGCCGAGCCGGTACGCCGCGTGCCGCCGCGCCGTCCAGGCGGCCCACTCGTCCAGGGCGCGCTCGGCGGGCGCCCCCGAGCGCCGGAACTGCTCGTACTGCGTGGCGGCGGGGTCGGTGACGGAGTCCACGACGAACCGGTCGACGCGGCGCGGGAACATCTGCGTGTACGTGACGCCCAGGTCGGCGCCGTAGGACACGCCGTAGTACGACAGGGTGCGGCGGCCGAGGGCCGCGCGGATCACATCCATGTCGCGGGCGACGTCGCGGGACGAGGCGTGCGGCAGCAGTGCGCGGTTGTCGCCGTGCTCGTGGCAGCGGCGCGCGTCCTCGCGGGCGTCGCGCACCGCCGCGTCGAAGCCGGCGCGCGCACTGGTGGTCACGGGTGGGGCGGGCCGGTCGGCGGGGGCGCAGACGAGAGGGGTGCTCTCGCCGAGGAAGCGCGGGTCGAAGCCGATCAGGTCATAGCGGTCCGCGACGTCCTTCAGCGCGGGGCGCAGCGCGAGGGTGTGGGCGAGGCCGGGGCCGCCGGGGCCGCCCGGGTTGGAGAGCAGCACGCCGCGGCGCTCGCTCGCCGGGGCGGTGGCCTCGACGCGGGAGATCGCGATCTCGATGGTGCGGCCGTGCGGGTCGGCGTAGTCGAGCGGGACGGTGACGTAGGCGCAGCGCGCGCCCGCCGCGTTCAGTTCCTTCTGGGCGGCGGGGCAGGGGGTCCAGTCGAGGCGCTGGTGCTCGTAGGCGGCGAGGTCGGGCCCGGCCGGGGGCGCGGGGCGACCGGTCAGGGTCTGCGCGGGCAGGCCACCCGCGAGGACGGCGGCGAGACCGAGCCCCAGTGCGATTCCTCGTCGGGCGGTGGTCGTGAGGGTGGCGCGCATCGTGCTCCTCGGGACGTCGTACGGCCGGTGGACCGACGCTACGAACCCACGGCCGGGGCGGCCATCCGGCCAGCAGGAGCCCCGGCCCTGGGGACAGCCCCCGGTGTCCTGGCTTCGGCCTTGGCTCCGGCCCTGGTCGGCTCCGGCTCTGGCTCTGGCTCCGGCCCTGGTCGGCTCCGGCTCCGGCCGCCGAGACACGCTTGCGATGAAGCGCACTCCAACTCCTAGTGTCAGGGACGAAATCACCGCACCACCTGGAGGCTGACCATGAACGGCATACCCACGCGCAGGCTCGGCGCCCTGACGGTCTCCGCCCAGGGGCTCGGCTGCATGGGGATGAGCGACGCCTACGGCTCCTCGGACGACGACCGTTCGATCGCCACCATCCACCGCGCGCTCGACCTCGGCGTCACCCTCCTCGACACCTCCGACTACTACGGCGGCGGGCACAACGAGGAGCTGCTCGGCCGGGCCCTCGCGGGGCACCGCCGTGAACAGGCCGTCCTCGCCACGAAGTTCGGCTTCGCCAACCGGCTCGGTGAGCCGGTGCGGCTCCGCGGCGACGCCGCCTACGTGCGCGAGGCCTGCGACGCCTCGCTGCGCCGGCTCGGCGTCGACCACATCGACCTGTACTACCTGCACCGCGTCGACCCGCAGGTGCCGATCGAGGAGACGGTCGGCGCGATGGCCGACCTGGTCGCCGCCGGGAAGGTGCGCCACATCGGCCTGTCCGAGGCCGGCGCGCGCACGATCCGGCGGGCCCACGCCGTGCACCCCATCGCGGCGCTGCAGAGCGAGTGGTCGCTGTGGACGCGGGACCTGGAGGACGAGATCGCACCGGTCTGCCGGGAGCTCGGCATCGGCATCGTGCCGTTCTCACCGCTCGGCCGCGGCTTCCTGACCGGCCGTCTCACCTCGGTGGACAGCCTGGAGGCGGGCGACATGCGGCGCGGCCAGCCGCGGTTCGCCGACGGCAACCTGGAGCGGAACCTCGCCATCGTCGAGGCCCTCGACGGCCTGGCCGCGCGGCGGGGCGTCACGGCGGGCCAGCTCGCCCTCGCCTGGGTGCAGCACCGGGGCGACGACGTGGTGCCGATCCCGGGCACGCGCCGGCAGACCTACCTGGAGGAGAACCTGACGGCCGCCACGCTCGAACTGTCCCCCGACGAGCTCGCCGAGATCGACGCGGTGGCGCCCCTGGGCAGTGTCGCGGGACCCCGCTACGACGAGAAGAGCCTGGCGGCGGTGGACAAGTAGGACGAGCCCCGCGCCGAGTAGCCTGCGGGTATGTCCTTTCCCGTGCCCTCCTGCGATGAGCGCGCCGACGCCGCGGCCGAGCCGGTGGGGCCCGAGCCGACCGGCCCCGTGCACGCGGTGCCGGACGTGCTCGCGTTCCTGCTCGGGAACTGGCGGGTCGAGCGGACGGTACGGGACTTCGCGGGCGCGGCGGCGGAAAGCGGTGGGGCGACAGGGAGCGGCGCGACGGCGGAAAGCGGCGCGGCGACAGGAAGCCGTGGGGCGGCGGAAAGCGGCGCGGCGACAGGAAGCCGTGGGGCGGCGAGGAGCGGCGCGGCGGCAGGACACGGCGTGGCGGCCGGTCCGGCCGAGGGGCGGTTCAGCGGGACGACACGCTTCACCCCGCTCGACGGCACGGGCCCGCGCCCGACCGCGGCCCCCGCGGGCCTGCTGCACCACGAGTCCGGCACGTTCACCTGGCACGGCGTCGCCCGGCCCGCCGAGCGCACCCTGCGGTTCCTGCCGGGCGAGGGGCCGGGCACCGCCGCCGTGCACTTCGCCGACGGGCGCTTCTTCCACGACCTGGACCTGCGCTCGGGCCGTCACACCGCCGACCACCCGTGCGCGCGGGACCTGTACCGCGGCGCGTTCGAGGTGTACGACGCGGACCGCTGGCGCACCCGGTGGCGGGTGGCGGGCCCCGCCAAGGACCTGCTCCTGACGACGGACTACACGCGCCTGCCGTGACCGTGCCCGCGCTCGGGCCGCCGCCGGGTCACTGCTCCCCGAGCAGCATCCAGTGCTCGGGGTGGTCGAGGCCGGTGAAGCCCACCTTCTCGTACACCCCGTGCGCGTCCCCCGTGGCGAGCAGCACCCTGCGCAGCCCGTACGGGGCGAGGTGGTCCCGTACCCCGGCCGCGAGCGCGGTGCCGAGCCCCTTGCCGCGCACCGAACGGTCGATGTAGACGTCGCAGAGGAAGGCGAACGTGGCGTGGTCGGTCACCACGCGGGCGTAGCCGACCTGGGTGCCCGAAGCCTCCTCGTACACACCGAAGTTGAGCGAACCGGCCACGGACGCGTCCTGCTTGCCGCGCGTCCTGCCGATGGCCCAGTAGGCGTCCTGCGACAGCCACTGGTGGATGCGGCAGAGATCGAGGCGGGCGGGGTCGGTGGACAGCTCGTACCCGTCGGGAAAGGGGAACGCGCGCTTGTCAGGGGCTTCGTACTCGTTGGTCATGACGCGAGACTCGCAGGACCGCCGCCCGGCGTCGAGTGTCTTTCGCCGCTCCCGCACGCGCCCTTCCTCACACAAGCACCTCGTCGCACGCTACGCGCAGCCTGCGGACACCCTCGGTGATCTCCCCGGGACCGGCGAGCGCCGCGAAGCTGACCCGCAGGTGACCCGCGGGCGGTTCCGCCGCGAAGTACGGGCGGCCCGGCGCCACCGCCACCCCGGCGCGCGACGCGGCCGCGGCCAGGGCGGTTTCGTCGGTGCCGTCGGGCAGTCGCAGCCACAGGTGGTAGCCGCCGACCGGGACGTGCGGCAGCGCGAGCTCGGGCAGGCGCAGCCGCAGCGCCGCCGCCATCGCGTCCCTGCGGTCCCGCAACTCGACGGCCACGGTGCGCAGATGGCGCGGCCAGGCCGGGGAGCCGACGAGTTCGAGCGCGGCCTCCTGGAGGGGTCTCGGCACGAAGAAGTGGTCGACGACCTGGATGGCGCGCAGCCGCTCCAGGACGGGCCCGCGCGCGGCGAGGGCGCTCACGCGAAAGTTCGGCGACGTCGCCTTGGTCAGCGAGCAGACGTGCACGACGACACCGTCCCTGTCGTCCGAGGCGAGCGGCCGGGGCAGCGGCCCCGCGTCCTCGTGGACCAGGCGGCGCACGAAGTCGTCCTCGACCACGAACGCGCCCGCCTCGTGGGCGATCCGCAGGACCTCGGGGCGGCGCTCGGCGGACAGGACGGCGCCGGTGGGGTTCTGGAACAGGGGCTGGCAGACGAACACCCGCGCGCCGGTGGCACGGAACGCGGCGGCGAGCAGGTCGGGGCGTACGCCGTCGGTGTCCACGGGCACCGGCACCGGGCGCAGCCCCGCGGCCCGCGCGATCGCGAGGAGGCCCGGGTAGGTGGGCGATTCGAGCAGCACGGGCGCGCCGGGCGGGGCGAGGGCGCGCAGGGCCGTCGTCAGGGCGCTCTGCCCGCCCGCGGTGATCAGGACCTCGGCGGCGGTGATCGCGCCCCCGATGCCGCGCGCGAACCACTCCCGCAGCTCCGGCAGGCCCTCGGCCGGTGGCCGGTCCCAGACGCCGGGGCGGCGGCCCGCGCGGGCGAGCGCGGCGGCCATCGCGCGCTCGGGCTGCAGCGACGCGTGCAGATAGCCGCCGCTGAACTCCACGACGCCGGGCGACGGCACGGCGAGGGTGGCGAGGACGCCGGAGGCGTCGACGGACCGGGGCACGACCTCCGTGGCGGCGTCCGCGCTGAGTGTCACCTCCTGCCAGGAGGTGTCCCCCACGGCCGCGGCGACGCCCGCTCCCTGCGGCTGCGCCCGGAAGGCCCCGGCGCCCGGCCGGGTGACGACGAGCCCCTCCGCGGCGAGCTGCGCCAGCGCACGCGACACGGTCACCGGGCTCACCCGGAACCGCTCGACCAGCGCCCGACTGGACGGCAGCTTCCCACCCGGAGAGTAGCGGTCCAGCTCACCCCGCAGCTTCTGCGTCAACTCATTCACACTGCTACGCTCATGCATGAACGCACAGGATAGCGCTACTGCCTCCCGACGGATAACAGTCCCGGCCACCGCGCCCACGGGAGCCCCGGCCCCCGACCGCCGCCGCGCAGGCACCGTTCAAGCCGCGCTCGGCGTCGTCGCCTTCTCCCTCACGTTCCCGGCTACCGCCTGGGGCCTCGAAGGCATCGGGCCCTGGTCCCTGGTCGGTCTGCGCTGTGTGCTGAGCGCGGTGATCGCCGGTGGCTGTCTGCTCGCGCTGCGCGTTCCCGTGCCGCCGCGGGCCCACTGGGGCGGACTCGCGGTCGTCGCGGGCGGTGTCGTGATCGGGTTCCCGCTGCTCACGGCCCTCGCCCTGCAGACGTCGAGCACCGCGCACGCGGCCGTGGTCGTCGGCCTGCTGCCCCTGACGACCGCCGCGTTCTCGGCGCTGCGCACCGGCGTCCGTCCATCGCGCACCTTCTGGACGGCGGCGATCGCGGGCGCGGTGGCGGTCCTCGGGTTCACGGTGCAGCAGAGCGGCGGCGCGCTCTCCACCGCCGACCTGTATCTGTTCGGCGCGCTCCTGGTGTGCGCCGCCGGTTACACCGAGGGCGGCCGGCTCGCCCGGGTGATGCCGGGCTGGCAGGTCATCGGCTGGGCCCTGGTGCTCTGTCTGCCGCTGTCCGTCGCCTGGTCGGCCGTCGCCCTGGCGCACGAGTCCTTCGAGCTGACGGCGCACAGCACGGCGGGCCTGCTCTACGCGGCGATCGGCTCACAGTTCCTCGGGCTGCTCGTCTGGTACCGCGGCATGGCCGCCATCGGCATCCCGAAGGCCAGCCAGCTCCAGCTCGCCCAGCCCCTGCTCACCCTGTTCTGGTCGCTGTTCCTGCTCGGCGAGGAACTGACGCCCGCGGCGCCGCTGACGGCGGTGGCGGTCCTCGTGTGCATCGCCGTCACCCAGCGGGCCCGCGGCTGACAGGTGGGCGCCCGGCGGCCGTCACCCGGCGCCCGCGCGGGGAGGCGGTGACAGAGGAGGCGCCAACAGCCGACACCGGTCGTACACTGACGGCCACGCACCGCCACCACTGTGATCCAGGAGGAGGGCACTCCCCATGCAAGCATCCGTGGGCGACCGGCTGCTGATCCACGGCAGGATCGTCGGACAGCACGACCGGACGGCGGAGGTCATCGAGGTCCTCGGCGCGAACGGCACCCCGCCCTATCGCGTGCGGTTCGATGACGGGCACGAGACTCTCATGTCACCGGGCCCGGACACCGTCGTACGGCACTTCGGCACCGGCGAGTGAGCACCGGGGCCCGGGCCGCCCGACCCGGGCCCGGGCCCCGGCACCGCGGCGCTCAGCCGGCGCGGACGCGGTAGTGGTCGTCGACGACGCGCTGCATCGCGCCGATCCGGTCGGCGACGACGTGCTTCGCCGAGTAGAAGACGTGCCCGCGCACGTGCGGATAACCCTTGGCGAAGGTGAGGTGCCGGGACAGCTCCGCGGGGTCCTGCCACGGCGCGGGCTGCGCCGGGTCCCCCGCCTTGTAGAGGGCCTCCCCCACGTAGAGCCGCACGCCCGTGCCCCGCGCCACCTCGTCCCACCAGGGCACCAGCTTGGCGTAGTCGGCCGCGGCGAGCCCGATGTGCCAGTACAACTGCGGGCAGATGTAGTCGATCCACCCCTTGCGCACCCAGCCGCGCGTGTCCGCGTACAGATCGTCGTAGGTCTGCACGCCCGCCCGGGTGTCCGAACCGGTCGGGTCGGTCGCCGCGTTGCGCCACACGCCGAACGGACTGATCCCCAACTGCGTGCGCCTACGCACCTTCTTCACCCGTACGCCCATCTCCCGCACCATGCGGTCGATGTTGTCGCGGCGCCACGACGCCCGGTCGGGGAAGCCGCCGCCGTAGCGGGCGAAGGCGTCGTCGTCGTCGAAGTTCTGGCCCGCGACGGGGTACGGGTAGAAGTAGTCGTCCCAGTGGACCGCGTCCAGGGGATAGCGGCGCACCGCGTCGAGCATGGAGTCCTGCATGAACCGCCGCACCTCGGGCAGCCCGGGGTTGTAGTAGAGCTTCCCGCCGTACGGCACGACCCAGTCGGGGTGCAGTCGTGCCGGGTGGGACGGAACGAGGCGGGTCGGGTCGGTGTGCATGGCGATCCGGAACGGGTTGAACCAGGCGTGCAGCTCAAGGCCTCTTCGGTGCGCCTCGCGCACGGCGGTGCCCAGCGGGTCCCAGCCGGGGTCCTTGCCCTGGGTGCCCGTGAGGTACTCCGACCAGGGCTCGAACCGTGACGGCCAGAAGGCGTCCGCGGTGGGGCGCACCTGGAGGACCACCGCGTTCAGACGGCGGCGGACCGCTTCGTCCAGATACGTGATCAGCTCCGCGCGCTGCTGGTCGGCGGACAGTCCCGGCTTGGAAGGCCAGTCGATGTTGACGACGGTCGCCACCCACATACCGCGCAGCTCGCGCCCCCGGTGCCGGGCCGCGGGCGCCGCCACCGCGTCCCCGGACACCGCGAGCCCGGCGGCGACCGTGGCCGCCGCCATGGTGAACGCCCGACGTGACATATGCCTCATGAAGTCGCCCCTCGAGTCAGGATTCCTCCGGCGATCGCTGGCCGTGCGGCAACAGCATGCCCGACCCGGACCGGATCTCACCGCAGGTTGCGGAGTAACGTTCACCGGCGAGGCAGGCACCGGCACCGTGCGGGGGACCCTGCCGGACCTGTTGATCAGCGAAAGGCACGAGGTGACCGACTCCATGGCCGACATTGCGCGCGTGGGAGTAGTGGGCTGCGGCCAGATGGGCGCGGGGATCGCGGAGGTCTGCGCCCGTTCCGGCCTGGATGTGATGGTCGCGGAGACCACCGGTGAGGCCCTGGAGATCGGCCGCACCCGGCTGTGCAACTCCCTGGCCAAGGCGGCCGAGCGCGGCAAGATCTCCGAGGAGGAGCGGGACTCCGCGATGGAGCGCCTCAGCTTCACCACCGACCTCGGCGAGTTCGCCGACCGTGACCTCGTCATCGAGGCGGTCGTGGAGAACGAGCAGGTCAAGACCGAGATCTTCCAGGTGCTCGACCATGTGGTGACGCGCCAGGACGCCATCCTCGCCTCCAACACCTCCTCCATCCCGCTGGTGAAGCTGGCCGTGGCGACCTCCCGCCCCGACCACGTCATCGGCATCCACTTCTTCAACCCGGCCCCCGTGCAGCAGCTCGTCGAGCTGATTCCGGCGCTGACCACGTCGGAGGGCACCATCAGCCGGGCGCAGGTGCTGGTGGAGAAGGTGCTCGGCAAGCACGCGATCCGCGCCCAGGACCGCTCGGGCTTCGTGGTGAACGCGCTCCTCATCCCGTATCTGCTTTCGGCCATCCGGATGTTCGAGTCGGGCATCGCCTCGCGCGAGGACATCGACAACGGCATGGAGATGGGCTGTGCCCACCCGATGGGCCCGCTGAAGCTGTCCGACCTCATCGGCCTCGACACGGTGGCGTCGGTCGCGGACAGCATGTACGAGGAGTACAAGGAGCCGCTGTACGCCGCTCCCCCGCTGCTCCAGCGCATGGTCGACGCGGGCCGCCTCGGCCGCAAGACCGGTTCCGGTTTCTACACGTACTAGGTTCCGCTTACCGGGACGCGACCTCGGAGCAGCTACGCTCCGTAGCTGAATTCAAGTCAATTTTCGGTCAGTTCACGGGCCCGGCACTCATCGAGTGCCGGGCCCGCGCCATTCACACACCGTGTGCGCGGCGGGCTCGCATATGCCCTTCGCACACGCTGTCGCCCCGACCACCTGGCGAGTTGACTTTCCGTGCGCACAGGGGGGAAGTGACCGCTACCGAAAGGAGCTGACTCGTGACCACCGACCCCGAGCGTCCCGTGGTCCCGGAAGAACTCGCAGAGTTACGACGCAGCCTGGACGTGGGCCTCGCCCGCGTCGACGGACGGCTCGCGTTACTCACGCAGAGCGACTCCCAGCACACCAAGGACCAGGATGACCTGTCCCTCCGGATCACGGCCCTCGAGCACAACAGGTGGCCCCTGCCGGCCCTCGCCGCCCTTACGTCGATCGGGGCACTCGCGGTGGCGGTCTGGCAGGCCCTCGGGCGCTAGGGCCGAGCCGGGACAGGACCGTTAACGCGCGTCCTGGCCAAGACGCAGATGGTGCAGCATGAGGAGTGCCGCCGCCATATTGGCGGCCGGGACCTCGCCCCGCCCCACCATGTCGGGGACGAGCTTCAGTGGGACCCACTCACGTCGGTCCGACTCGAAGTCGTCCTGAGGGTGGCCGATGTAGGTCCCCTCGTCCGACCAGTAGATGTGGTGCCGGGCGTCGGTGAGACCGTTGGACGGCTCCACGCTCATCAGGTGCCGCAAGGGTCCCGGCCGCCAGCCGGTCTCCTCCTCCATCTCGCGGGCCGCCGCGCCTGCGATGTCCTCGCCGTCCTCGACGACCCCCGCGGCCAGTTCCCAGCCCCAACTGTCGGTGATGAAGCGGTGCCGCCACAGGAGCAGCACCTCGTTGGCCTCGTTGACGACCGTGGCGATCGCCACCGGCCGCAGTTGTATCAGGAAGTGGTCGAGGTGTCGCCCGTCGGGTAGCTCGACATCTGCGAGATTGACGGTGAACCATCGGTTTCCATACACAGTTTGTTCGCTCTGTTTCGTCCACTGCACGGTTCTGCCACCTTCCGCCGAATAGATGGCAATATCGCAGCAGGAGAGTGTGCAGAGCACTCCGCGCACGGCAGAGCGAAGTAGCACGTGTCATGAGTCGTTCCGCCCCCGGCCCTCCGGCGGCGCGGAGTTCGCGCGGTACCGCGCGGTGTTGCTACAGCGGTACCCGCAGTGCCCCGTCGATGAGTTCGGCGGCCTCGGCCGTGCCCGCGCAGTCGCTGCGCACCAGGTGCTCGCGCACCGCCCGCAGCCGGTCGCGCAGCCGCTGGGACTCCATCCCCCGCGCCTGTTCCGCCATTTCCACCGCCGTCGCGACGGCCTCGTCGGTGTTCCCCTTGCGCAGTTCGATCTGGCTCAGCATGGCGAGCCGGTGGACGCGGCCTCGGTCGTGCGCCGGGGTGTCCACGGCCGCCGCGGCGTGCTCGTGCGCCCCGGTGAGATCGCCGAGGCTGAGCAGTGCCTCCGCCACCTGTACGTTCACCAGGCCGGGCTGGACATAGCCCGTCTCGTCCGGCTCGCGCCCCCGCCGGATGCGGTCGGCCGCGGCCTCGGCACGCCGGATGCACGACAGGGCGCTGCTGCCGTCGCCCAGGTGCGCGTACGACTTGGCCTGCATCGCGTACAGGTCGGACGCGAGCGCCGGGGTGATGTCACGTCCCGCGGCCCGCAGCGCGGCCTCCGCGAAGGCGACCGCCTGGCGGTACTCACGCATGAAGAGCGACTGGTTGACGAGCAGCGCGATGACATAGGCGCCGAGCCCGCGGTCACCACTGGCCTTCGCGAGCCGCAGGGCCTGGTGGAAGTAGCGCTGCGCCAGGCCGTGCGCGTCCGAGTCGTAGGCGCAGATGCCCGCTATCGCCACCAGGCCGCCCGTGGCCCGGTGGAGCTGACGCCCCATCGCGTCGGTGTAGCTGCCCCGCAGCAGCGGGGCCGCCTCGGCGTTCAGGAAGCCCACGATGCGGGTGCGCGTGGCCACCCCGCCGGTCTTGCGGTACATCTGCTCGTAGTGCGCCCTGGCCATCCGCATCATGTCCACGTCCGCCATGCTGACCGGGTGCCGGCCGCCGCGTGAGACGTCCACGTCCTCCGGCGGGTTCTCCCACTCCCACACCGGCATGACCGCGGGCGTACCGGTGACGGCGGGGGCGCCGAGCAGATGCGGGCGCTGCTGTTCGTCCGAGCGCCACAGCGCCGTGGCCCGCTCGACGAACCCGGAGAGCGTGGAGGCCATCGAGCTGTGCCTGGCGGCCGTGGAGCCGGGCACCCCGAGGCCGATGTCGTCGAGCGTGACCGTGCGCCGCAGACGTCCGGCGAGCACCTCACAGATCAGGTCCGGCACCTGGCCGCGCGGGCGCTGGCCCTTCAACCAGCGCGCCACGGCGGTGTGTTCGTATCTCAGCGAGAGGCCTCTCGCCCTGCCTGCCTGGTTCACATGGGCGGCAAGACCCGCATGCGAGATGCCCGCCTCGTCGAGGATCGCGTCGAGCAGGGTGTTGGGCTGCATGAATGCCCTCCGTCGGCTCCGTGCGACCCAGCGTAGTCGCACTCCCCTCACACGGGGTGTGAACGGAGTGCCCGCATCCGCTCGGTGCGCGCTCTGCCACGCCGGGCGCGGGCCCGGTTGACTGAGAGCCCTCACCAAGGAGGCGGCCGGGCCGCCGGCTCCCCCCTCATACAGTGCGGCGGCCCCACTGTGGCGCCGTCCGTAGGCCGTCGTCTGCCTGGTAACTCCGCGACGGCCCGGACGGCGCAGGCCGTACCACGCCGGGCGGTGTTCAGCTCATGGTGCGGGCGCACCGCCCGGTCTCCGCCTGCGGCGGGACACGCAACGAGTGAGGGGCGCATCCGCCTTCGCGGATGCGCCCCTCAACTGCCTTGCGTGCCCGCGGTGTTCCCGCGGGCGCCGGGTACTAGGCCCCGCGCAGCACCGCGCCGGTCACCTCTGCGGCGCGCGCCACGGCCGCGTCGCGTGCCGCGGAGGCCTCCTCGACGGTCAGCGTGCGGTCGGCGGCACGGAAGCGCAGCGCGTACGCGAGCGACTTCTTGCCCGCGCCGAGCTGCTCACCGGTGAAGACGTCGAACAGGCGGATGCCCTCCAGGAGTTCACCGGCACCGTCGCGCAGAAACGCCTCGACGACGGCCGCGGGCACGTCCTGGTCCACGACGAGCGCGACGTCCTGCGTGGCCACCGGGAAGGTGGAGATGCGCGGCGCCCGCAGCGCACCCTCGCCCGCCTCGGCGAGGACATCGAGGTTCAGCTCCATGGCGCAGGTGCGGGCGGGCAGGCCGAACGCCTTGATGACGCGCGGGTGCAGCTCGCCCGCGTGGCCGACGGAGATGATGCCACCGCGGCTGCCGTCGGCGCCCTCGGCGCTGTCGGCCCCCTCAGCACCCTCGGGGGCCTCGGCGCTCTCCAGGTAGACGCTCAGCTCTGCGCAGCGCCCGGGGTGCCACGGGCCGTACTGGCCCTGCTGGACGATGAGTTCGGCGCCGGCCTCGCGGGCCACCGTGCGCGCCGACTCGACGGCGTCCGCCCAGTCGGACGGGCGGCCCTTGCCCCACCAGCCGGCCTGCTCACGGGCGCCGGTGAGGACGACCGCGACGTGCCGGGGCTGCTCGGGCAGGGTCGCGTCGAGCGCCGCGAGCTCCTCGTCCGTGGGACGCCGGTCGACGGGCGGGGTCGCGGCCGGGGCGGTCTCCCCCGAACCCGGGTGGAAGACCAGACCGGTCTCGAACAGCGCCAGGTCGTGGCTGCCGCGCCCGTCGTTGCGGCGCAGCGTGGCGAGCAGGCCCGGCAGCAGCGTCGTACGGAGAGCGGGCTCCTCGTCGGACAGCGGGTTGACGAGCTTGACGACACGGCGGTTCGGGTCGTCCGCGTCGAGGCCGAGCTGGTCGAAGACCTGCTCCGCGACGAAGGGGTAGTTCGGCGCCTCGACATAACCGGCGCCCGCGAGCGCGCGGCCCACGCGCCGGTGCAGCCGCTGCCGCCCGGTCAGGCCGCGCCCGGCGGGGGGCTTGGGCAGCGTCGAGGGCAGGTTCTCGTACCCCTCGAGGCGGATGACCTCCTCGGCGAGGTCGTTGATCTCGGCGAGGTCGGGCCGCCAGGACGGCACCGTGACGGTCAGGGAGTCCTGCCCGTACACGTCGCAGCCGACCTCCTGGAGACGGCGTACGACGGTCTCGCGGCCGTAGGCGACACCGGCGACCTTGTCCGGGTGGTCGGCGGGCATCGAGATGGTGTGCGGCGCGGAGGGCGCGATGACCTCCGTGACACCGGCCTCCGCGGTGCCGCCCGCGAGCAGCACGAGGAGGTCGACGGTGCGCTGCGCGGCGGCGGACGCGGCCTGCGGGTCGACGCCGCGCTCGAAGCGCTTGGCGGCCTCCGAGTACAGCTTGTGCCGGCGCGCGGTGCGGGCCACGGCGACGGGGTCGAAGTGCGCGGCCTCGATGACCACGTCCGTGGTGGCCTGGGCCTCGTCCGACCCTCCGAAGGAGTCGGACGCGGCGACGACGGTGTCGGCGATCTCGGTGTTGGCGCCGCCCATGACGCCCGCGAGGCCGATGGGGCCGCGCTCGTCGGTGATCACCAGGTCCTCGGCGCCGAGGACACGCTGAGCGCCGTCGAGGGTGGTGAACTTCTCGCCCTGCTCGGCCCGGCGCACGCCGATGGCGCCCTGGACGCGCGAGCGGTCGTAGGTGTGCAGGGGCTGGCCGAGCTCCAGCATCACGTAGTTGGCGATGTCGACGGTCAGCGAGATCGGGCGCATGCCCGCCTTCTGCAGGCGGCGCATGAGCCAGAGCGGCGAGCGGGCGTCGGGCCGCAGCCCGGTCACCGTGCGCGCGGTGAAGCGGTCGCACCCCGCCGGGTCGCTGATCCGTACCGGGTAGCCGAAGGAGTTCGGCGCCGGTACGTCGAGCAGGGCCGGGTCGCGCAGCGGCAGGCCGTAGGCGGTGGCGGTCTCACGGGCGACGCCGCGCATCGACAGGCAGTAGCCGCGGTCGGGCGTGACGGCGATGTCGAGGACCTCGTCGACCAGTTCGAGCAGCTCGATGGCGTCGGTGCCCGCCTCGTGCTCGGGCGGCAGGACGATGATGCCGTCGCCGCCCATCGCGGTGGAGTCGCCCATGCCGAGCTCGTCGCCGGAGCAGATCATGCCGTGCGAGGTCTTGCCGTACGTCTTGCGCGCGGCGATCGCGAAGTCGCCGGGCAGGACCGCGCCGGGCAGGACCACGACGACCTTGTCGCCGACGGCGAAGTTCCGGGCGCCGCAGACGATCTCCTGCGGCTCACCGGTGCCGTTGGCGGTGCCGACGTCGACGGTGCAGAAGCGGATGGGCTTCTTGAAGCCCTCCAGCTCCTCGATGGTGAGGACCTTGCCGACGACGAGGGGGCCCTTGAGGCCCGCGCCGAGCTGTTCGACGGTCTCCACCTCGAGACCTGCCGCGACGAGCTTGGCCTGCACATCGCGGCCGGTCTCGGTGGCGGGGAGGTCGACATACTCCCGCAGCCAGGAAAGCGGGACCCGCATCAGATCTCCATCCCGAACGGCCGGGTGAAGCGCACGTCACCCTCGACCATGTCTCGCATGTCTTCTACGTTGTGGCGGAACATCAGCATCCGCTCGATGCCGAACCCGAAGGCGAACCCGCTGTACTTCTCGGGGTCCACACCGCAGGCCGTCAGGACCTTGGGGTTGACCATGCCGCAGCCGCCGAGCTCGATCCAGCCCTCGGAGGAGCAGGTGCGGCAGGGGCGGTCGGGGTTGCCCACGGACTCGCCACGGCACACGTAGCAGACCATGTCCATCTCGGCGGACGGCTCGGTGAAGGGGAAGAAGTTCGGCCGGAGCCGGGTCTTCATGCCCTCGCCGCCGAACAGCTCCTGCACCATGTGGTCCAGGGTGCCCTTGAGGTCGGCCATGGTGAGGCCCTCGTCCACGGCGAGCAGCTCGACCTGGTGGAAGACCGGGGTGTGGGTGGCGTCCAGCTCGTCGGTGCGGTACACGCGGCCGGGGCAGATCACGTACACCGGCGGCTCGCGGTCGATGAGCGAGCGGATCTGCACGGGTGAGGTGTGGGTGCGAAGGACGACACCGGAGTCCTCGGCGTCCGCGGCCTTGCCGCCCTGGACGAAGAACGTGTCCTGCTCGCCGCGGGCCGGGTGGTCCGGGCCGATGTTCAGGGCGTCGAAGTTGAACCACTCGGCCTCGACCTCGGGGCCCTCGGCGACCGCGTAGCCCATGGCCACGAAGATGTCCTCGATGCGCTCCGACAGCGTGGTCAGCGGGTGCCTGGCACCGGCCGGTACGCGGTCGTGGGGCAGCGAGACGTCCACGGCCTCCTCGACCAGGACGCGTGCGTCCCGCTCGGCCTCCAGTTCGCTCTGGCGGGCGGCGAGCGCCTTGTTCACGGCGCCACGGGCCATGCCCACGCGCTTGCCCGCGTCGGCCTTGGCCTGCGGCGGCAGCGCGCCGATCTCCCGGTTGGCCAGCGCGAGCGGCGAGGTGCCGCCGGTGTGGGCGGTCTTGGCCTCCTGGAGCTGGTCGAGGTCGGCGGCGGCCGCGAAGGCGGCGAGCGCCTCGTCCCGCATGCGCTCGATCTCTTCAGGTTTCAGTGCCTCGACTTCGACAGGGTCGTACGACTTGTTCGGTGCCGACATCTCTTCCCGTGCTTCCGGTTGGCTGGCGGATGGTCCCCGTCAACGAGTCGGAGACGACTGGTCCTGAGAATGTCCCGAAATGGGGGACACAAAGGTGCCAACGACCGAGTCTAACGGGGTGCTGGTAACGGATGAGCCCGCGGGCTGCTCATGGCCCCCCGTCACTCACCACCCTGCCTGACGCTTCGCGGCCCCTTCCATTCCATCACTGCAGATACGCCGGAGCCGCCACGGGCAACGTAAATCGGAACTGGGCGCCGCCGCCCGCCGCGCGGCCCACGGTGATCGTGCCGCCGTGCGCTTCGACGATGCCCTTGACGATGTACAACCCCAGTCCCGTCCCGCCGCGTTTGCTGCCCCGCCAGAAGCGGGTGAAGACGCGGCCCATCGACTCCTCCGGAATGCCGGATCCCTCGTCGCTGACGGTGACCGCGGTTTCGGCCGCTCCCCGCACGCGCAGGGACGGCGAGGGCGCCACATCGATAGTGACCGTTCCCTCACCGTGGCGCACCGCGTTTTCCAGGAGGTTGCTCAGAATCTGGTCGATCTTGTCGGGGTCGGCCCAGAGGTCGGGCAGCGGCTGCTGCACCCGTACCAGGAAGCGGTCCGCCTCCTGACCCGCGGCGACATGGGCCTGGATGTGCCGTCCGACGGCCGCGCCGATGTCGACGGGCTGGCGGCGCAGCTCCAGGCGCCCGGAGTCGATCCGGGAGATGTCGAGCAGCTCGGCGATCAGCCGGGTGACGCGGTTGGCGTCCGCGTCCACGGTCTCCAGCATCAGCCGTTTCTGGTCGTCGGTGAACCGCTCCCACTTGGCGAGCAGCGTCGCCGTGAACCCCTTGACGGACGTCAGCGGCGAGCGCAGCTCGTGGGCGACGGTGGCGATCAGCTCGGCGTGGCTGCGCTCCGTGCGGCGCCGGGCCTCGGTGTCGCGCAGGGAGACGACGAGGCGGCGCAGCGGTCCCGTGGGGCGGGTGCGGACGTAGCGCGCGGACACGAGGACTTCGCGGCCGCCGGGAAGGAGCAGGTTCCGCTCGGGCTGGGCGACCCTGATGGCGAGCCCGTGGTAGGGGTCGGTGAGCTGCCACCAGCGGCGCCCTTCGAGGTCCTCCAGGGGCAGCGCGCGCTCGATGGAGACGCCGAGGGCGTCGGCGGCGCGGACGGCGGTGATACGGGTCGCGGCCGCGTTGAAGCAGATGACGCGCCCGGCCTCGTCGGCGACGACGAGGCCGTCGGGCAGGTCGTCCGGGTCGATGCCGAGCTCGGCGGGGCCGGCGTCCGCGGGGCCGGTGGGGCCCGCGGGAGGGCACAGGATGTCCCTTACTCCCGGTGGTCTGCTCGTGCCGACGCTCATGTCCGCTTATCCCCGCCTCTCGGGCCTGGCGCAGTGGGCCTGTGAGCCCGACACACTACTAGCCGGGGGTGACGGAGCGGCACCCTCCGGCGGCGCGCTGTGCACGGGCGGAGGCATAGAGGCATACGGCTGCCGCGGTCGCCAGGTTCAGGCTCTCGGCGCTTCCGTGGATCGGAACGCGCACCACGGCGTCCGCGAGTGCGCGGGTCTCCTCCGGCAGGCCCCAGGCCTCGTTGCCGAAGATCCAGGCGGTCTCGGTGCCCATGGTGCCCTGGTCGAGCTCGGCGTCGAGGTCGTCATCGCCCGCGCCGTCGGCGGCGAGCACTCGTACGCCCGCGCGCTTCAGGCCGCGTACGGCGTCCTCGACGGGTACGCCCACGGCGACCGGCAGATGGAAGTGCGAGCCGACGGAGGCGCGCACGGCCTTGGGGTTGTACAGGTCCACGGAGGCGTCCGTGAGCACCACGGCGTCGGCGCCCGCGGCGTCGGCGCACCGCAGCACGGTCCCGGCGTTGCCGGGGTCGCGCACATGTGCGAGCACGGCGACCAGCTTGGGCCGCCCGGCCAGGATCTCCTCGAACGGCACGTCGAGGAACCGGCAGACCCCGACGAGTCCCTGCGGGGTGACGGTGGTGGAGATGTCGGCGATGACGCTCTCGTCGGCGAGGTGCACGCGCGCACCGGCGTCCCGTGCCGCGCCCACGATGTCGGCGTACCGCTCGGCGGCCTCGACGGTCGCGAACAGCTCCACCAGCGTGGGCTGCCCGTCCCCGCGGTGCCCGGCCCCCTCCCGCACGGCCTGCGGGCCCTCGGCGAGGAACAGCCGCTCCTTGCCGCGGAAGTTCCGCTTGCCGAGCCGCCGGGCAGCGCTGACGCGCGGCGAACGCGAGGAAATCAGTTCGGGACCGTGTGCCATCGAGTCGCTTTCAGAGTTCGGAGAGGGTTCCAACGTCAGCCGGCTCGCCGAGGGACGCAAACGTGAGTGGACCCGTAGGCCACCGGGCCTACGGGTCCACTCACGTCGCTCGGCTCAGTGCGACGTCACGCCGCCTTCGGGGCGTTGACGTCCGACGGCAGCGCCTTCTGCGCGACCTCGACCAGGGCGGCGAACGCGTTGGCGTCGTTCACGGCCAGCTCGGCGAGGATCTTGCGGTCCACCTCGATGTTGGCGGCGTTCAGACCCTGGATGAAGCGGTTGTAGGTGATGCCGTTGGCGCGGGCAGCGGCGTTGATGCGCTGGATCCACAGCCGACGGAAGTCGCCCTTGCGCTTCTTGCGGTCGTTGTAGTTGTAGACGAGGGAGTGGGTGACCTGCTCCTTCGCCTTGCGGTACAGGCGCGACCGCTGGCCGCGGTAGCCGCTGGCCTGCTCGAGGATCGCCCGACGCTTCTTGTGGGCGTTGACTGCCCGCTTGACGCGTGCCACTTGTTAACTCCTTGTAGCGGGGCCGCGGTGTTCCTCACGCGGCCCGGAAACGTATGGGTCCCGGTCCTGACGTACGGCGCTTCGCGCGCCGGCACGTCACTTGCCGAGAAGCTTCTTGATCTTCTTGGCGTCGCCCGGGGCCATCTCGGCGTTGCCGGTGAGGCGACGCGTCAGACGGGACGACTTGTGCTCGAGCAGGTGGCGCTTGCCGGCGCGCTCGCGGAGCACCTTGCCGGAGCCGGTGATCTTGAAGCGCTTGCTGGCACCGCTGTGCGTCTTGTTCTTCGGCATAGCGCCGTTCTCTCCTCGTCGGTGGCACTCCGATGCCCGGTCGTGGAACCGGGCATCCGGGAGCGTCGTGGGTGTCGGTTGCGACCCCTGGACTCGCGTCCGGGGATCAGGCCTCGGCGGGAGCCTCGGCCGGGGCCTCGACGGGGGCTTCGGAAAGCTCTTCGCCTTCCGCAAGCTCGTCCTCGGCGACGTTCTGCGACTTGCCAGGGTTGGCCTTCGCGTCAGCCTTGCGAGCCGCCTGGGCCTCACGGGCCTCGGCCATCGCCTCGGTCTTCTTCTTGTGCGGACCGAGAACCATGATCATGTTTCGGCCGTCCTGCTTCGGGTTCGACTCGATGAACCCGAGGTCCTGGACATCCTCCGCGAGCCGCTGCAGCAGCCGGAAGCCGAGCTCCGGACGGGACTGCTCGCGACCACGGAACATGATCGTGATCTTGACCTTGTCGCCCTGCTTGAGGAACCGGACGACGTGACCCTTCTTGGTGTCGTAGTCGTGCGGGTCGATCTTCGGCCGGAGCTTCATCTCCTTGATGACCGTGTGCGCCTGGTTCTTGCGCGCCTCACGGGCCTTCATGGCCGACTCGTACTTGAACTTCCCGTAGTCCATGAGCTTGCACACGGGCGGACGGGCGTTCGCCGCGACCTCGACCAGGTCGAGGTCGTACTCCTGCGCAAGCTCCAGGGCCTTGGCAAGCGGAACAATCCCGACCTGCTCGCCGCTGGGGCCGACAAGTCGCACCTCGGGAACGCGAATCCGGTCGTTGATGCGGGGCTCGGCGCTGATGGATCCTCCTCGGTAGCACCACGCGACGGTCTGGCGGACAGCCGCGTTACGTCTGTTGTTACGACCAACCGGCACCGGAGCACAAAAATGCCCCGACCGATCACTGAAGGGGCTCCATACACTTACCGGAGCACCTCCGCAGTGATCGCGGGGCGCACATCCGACGGTCCGCCGCACTGCGGCGACCGCCTGACCGGTGACCCGCCGCCCCTAGGAGCAGCCAGGTGGGAGATCGGAGCCTCCACTTGTGGGCCGGGCACTTGCGTTGGCACGCGGGTGTCCAGCCGGTCGTTACACAAGGTTAGCAGGTCCTGGGGGGTGGGGCTAACGCGCACGCGGCGGCTCTAGGGTGAGGGGCATGAGTGACACGAGCCCCGCCGCTTCCCCCGCACCCCAGAGCCCCGACTTCGACGCCATGACCCGCGACATCGCGGACGTCCCCGCGGTCGAGGTGATCACCACGGTCGCGGTGCACCTGATGAGCGCGGCGGCGGTGAATCTGGGCCTGGCCGAGGAGGGCGCCGCCCACAAGGACCTGGACGAGGCCCGCAAGCTGATCCAGGCACTCGCCGGTCTTCTGGACGCGAGCGCCACGGAGGTCAGCTCCTTCCACGCGGCCCCGCTGCGGGACGGCCTGAAGTCGCTGCAGCTCGCGTTCCGCGAGGCGTCGGTGGTGCCGGACGAGCCCGGCCAGGGCCCCGGCGAGAAGTACACGGGCCCCGTCTTCGGCTGACGGCCCCGCGCCTTCCCGCCCTCCGCATCATCCGCTTATCTGCTTATCCGCGTACGTACAGGGGCTCGCCCGGTGGCGTCGCCTCGGCCGGCAGGAGTGCCAGGTCGAGGCCGCGTACCAGGCGGGCCCTGAGTGTTTCGTCGGCGGCGAGGGTCTCGGCGACGCGCTGGGCGGCGGGTGCGGGGGCGGTGGCCGGATCGAGGACCAGGGCGAGGGTGCCGTCGGCCGTGCCGGGGCCGAGGTGGGCGCGCAGCACGGCGGGCTCGGCGGCGACGACCGCGCGTACGGCGGCGACGACGGCCGGGTCCGTGAGCGCGTCGGAGCTGCGGCGGCCCTCGGCGAGGGCGATCAGGGCCGGGCGGTTCAGCTCGTAGGGGACGGGGCCCGCGAGGTCGAGCACGATGGTGTCGGCCTGCTCGTGGGCCGCGGCCTTGAGCGCCTGGTGCAGCGGTACGGCGACGGGGCGGGCCTCGGGGTCCCACAGGGCGAGGGCCGCGGTGGAGGTGAAGGCGGGAAGCGCGGTGCGGTGCCCGGCCTTGAGCGTGGGCACCGCCATGTCACTGGTCTTCTCGCGCCGAAGCCCGTTCTCGTCCTCCTCGACCTCCCCGAGCACGGCGACGACGGGTACGAGGAGCCGGGCGCCCGCGAGTGCTTCGAGGACCGGGCCGTGCGCGGTGCGGTCCTGCTGCCATGCGGCGAGCGCCGCTGCGAGGGCCGGGTCGGCCGATCCGTCGTCGTCGGAGAAGCCGGGGTCGGGAATGTTCTTGTTCGCCACGGCACCGACCCTAGCGCCGGTGTCCGAGCGCCCCCCGCCGCCCCCGCCACAGCGCGACGCCCGCCACGAGCAGGCCGACGCCGAGCGCTCCTGCCACGGGGCCTGCCCAGGCGGCGGGTCCGCCGTCGTCGTCGGGGTCGTCGGGTCCTGGCCCGAAGTACTTCTTCGCGTGCGCGGTGGTGCGCAGCGACGACCGCTGCTCGATCTCGCCCGCGCGCGCGAGGGCGGCGACCGGGTCGATGAGGCCGAAGCCCCGGGAGTCGTCGCGGCCGCCCGCGGGGGCGTCCCGCGCGGTGTCCTGGAGGAGCCGTTTGATCTGCGCGGGGTCGAGCCCGGGGTGCGCCGCGCGGACGAGGGCGACGGCGCCGGACACCATGGCGGAGGCGGCGCTGGTGCCCCAGCCCTCGTAGTACCTGCGGTTGGGGTCGGCGATCACCACGTCGTCGCCGGGGGCGCTGACGGTGGCGTACCAGCGGCGGGTGGAGAAGGGCGCGCGGACGCCGTCGCTGTCGACGGCCGTGGCGGCGATGACGCCGGGGTACGCGGCCGGGTACGAGATGTGGTCGCCGCGCTCCCCGCCGTTGCCCGCGGAGGCGACGACGACGGCGCCCTTCTTCAGGGCGTACTGCACGGCGGCGTCCTCCGCCGGTTCCGGGTGGGCGGACTTGGAGTCGTCGCCGAGGGAGAGGTTGATGACGTCGGCGCCGTGGTCGGCGGCCCAGCGGATGCCTTCGGCGAGGGCGTTGCCGCGGGTGGAACGGGCCTTCTTGCGGGCCGGGTCGCCGTCTTCGAGGATCACCCGCACCGGCAGGACGCGGGCTTCGGGCGCGATGCCGAGCACGCCGTCCCCGCGGTTCTCGCCGTGGCCGTGCCCGGCGACGATCCCGGCCATCGCGGTGCCGTGCCGGGCCCAGGACTTGGCGCCCCTGCGGGCGCCGAAGCCGACCATGTCCTTGCCTTCGAGGACGTTGCCCGCCAGGTCGGGGTGGGAGGCGTCGACGCCGGTGTCGAGCACGGCGACGGTGACGCCCGCGCCCTTGGTGGTGCGCCAGGCCTGGTCGGTGCCGAGGGCGTCGAGGGCCCACTGCTGGGCGCGGATGCCGTCGTCGGCGTACGCGACGGGGGTGGCGGGCGGCAGCGCGAGCGAGGTGGCGAGGGCGGTGACGGTGACCGCGGCGGCTCTGCGGATCCTCATGTGGGCTTCTCCGTGGCCGCGGTGACGGTTTTGCGCAGGCTCCGCTCGACGCGGTCGGCGATGCCCTTCGCGTCGTTGCCGAGTCCGGCCTGGGCGGGGGCGGAGGTGGCGCCCGCCCTCATGGCCTCGGCCGCGGGCTCGGGTTCGGTGACGGTGCGGCCGTCGGCGAAGCCGGAGACCGCGTACGCGACGACGGGGGCGTCGGGCAGGACGGACAGGGTCCAGGTGGCGCGCTGGGAGTCGCCGAAGCCCGCGGCCGGGGTGCCTGCGGCCGCGTACGGGCGGGGCATCAGGTCCGGGCGGGTGTCGAGGCCCTCCTCGGTGAACCTGCTGCGCAGGGCGTTCATCGCCTCGGCGTCGGCCTTGGTGAACAGCAGGCCCACGGTGGTGACGTGACTGCTGGTCGCGTCCGCGTACGTGGCGCGCAGCAGGCGCAGGCAGCCTGCGGGGGCGAGGGCCTTGCGCAGGAGCGGGTCGAAGGCGTGCCCGCAGCCGCTGTCGGGGGCGACGGCGAGGCGGTTCCAGGTGCGGTCGGCGCCGCCGGGGCCCGCGCCCTCGCCCTTGATCGACGGCGGGAACAGCTTGTCGACGGGCACGCTGTGCCAGAGTTCGCCCGCCGCCACGTACGCGCTCCGCGAGCCGCCCGCCGCGTCCGACTCGCCGGTCAGCCAACTCCCGGTCGCCGCGCCGCCGATGAGGCCGAGCCCGAGGACGACACAGGCCCCGGCGGCGGCCACGCGGGTCCGCGCCCAGTCGCCGACGGGGCGCAGCCGGGTGGTGGTGTCGTCGTACAGCGCCGGCCGCGCGAGAAACACGAAGGGGCGGCCTGTGCCGGACCCCGGCGTCAGATCGACCGCACCGACGGCCCGCCGCGCGGCGGCGGCGCGGCGCGCGAACCCGCGAGCGGGCTCCTGGGTGGTGGCGGTACGGCTCGCGAACCCGCGTGCGGGCTCCTGGGTGGCGGCGGCCCGGCTCGCGGATCCGCCTGCGGGCTCCTGGGCGGGGGCAGTTCGGTGCGCGAACCCGCGTGCGGGCTCCTGGGTGGTGGCTGCTTGGGCCGTCGGCTCCGGTGTCCTCGGCGCGGCGGCCGCGCGTGACCTCGGCGCCGTGCCGGACGCCCGTGCGGGCGCCGCAGTCGCTGCGTCAGCCGACTTGGGCGCGCGCGCCGGGCGGGGCGGTACGCCCGGCCGGGGCGGCGGCACCACCGGGGCTTCCGGTGCGGTACGCCGCGAAGTCGGCGTGCGGGGGCGGGCCTTCGGCGCACCGAGCGGTGGTGCGTCCGGCAGGCGTGCGGAAGCGGGCGGGGGCGGCGGGGAGTCGGGAAGCCGCGCCGATGCGGGCGGCGGGGCGTCCGCCGGCCCTGCCGGGGCGGCGCCCCTGCTCACCGGCCGCGGCGGCCGCACCCGGTCGAACGGCGCCAGCAGTTCCTCCACGAGGGAGGACCGCTCGGCGGGGCCGTCGGGGGCGAGGAAGTCACCGGAGCCGTCCGGGCGGCGGCCGGGGTCGGCCGCTCCGGCCGGTTCGGGCGCGCCTATCGCGTCGGCCGGGCCGACGCGACGACCGGGGACGGCCCGATCCACCGCGCGCCCCGCCCCTGCCCCGCCCACGGCACCCGCACCCGCACCCGCACCGCCGGAGGCACCCGTGACCTCCAGCGCACCCGCACCACCGGAAGCACCCCTACTGCCCGGCGCACCCGCACTGCCCGACGCACTTTGGCCACCGGAGACACCCGAAGCACCCGACACCCCCGCACCGCCGAAGGCTGCCGCACCGCCGGAAGCACCCCCACCGCCGAAGGCAGCCGCACCGCCGGAGGCACCCGAAGCACCCCCGCCGTCCGCCCCCGCCCGCAGAGACGTATCGCCCAGCGCCGCCGCACCCTCGGCGAACCCTCGTACCCCCTCGGCGGGGGTCGGCGGCCGGGCGTCGGGGAAGCGCGCGGTGGTGGGCGAGGGCGGTGGCGCGGCCGGGGTCGCGGGGGGCGCCAGGACGAAGCCGTCAGCGACATCCGTCCCCGGTACGAAAGCCTCGCCCGCGTCCGGTCCAGGTACGAAAGCTGCGCCCGCGTCCGGTCCCGGTACGGGATTGCCCGCGGCCGGTCCAGGTACGGAAGCGTCGCCCGCGTCCGGTCCAGGCGCGAAGTCACCGGCCGCGTCCGGTCCAGGCGCGAAGTCACCGGCCGTGTCCGGGCGGGGCGCGAAACCGGCAGTCGCGGCAGTCGCGGCCGGCGGAGGCGGTGTCCCGGTGCTGTCCGGGGAGGGGTTCGGCACCCGTGGAGGGGTGCCGGGGCGTGGGGGGACGGGGGGCCGTCGCGCCTCCGTGCTCATGCACCCCCCGTTCCTTCGCGTCGCGCGCTCCCTACGTGCGCGTCACTCTACGGGCTGGCACGAGGGCCGAGGGAACCCAGTCCGAAGGCCGTGGTGATCTGCCCGGATCATCCCCCTACCCCCGGGTAGCCGGGTCTGGCAGGCTGCCGTCATGAGAGGCCGAGCCGCAGACCGGGCCCGCTACGACCGGGCCACAGCGCATCTCGACGCACCGCTCGCGATCGTCGATCTGGCCGCGTTCGACGCCAACGCGGACGATCTCGTGCGCCGGGCCGGAGGCAAGCCGATCCGGGTGGCGAGCAAGTCCGTGCGCTGCCGGGCACTTCTGGAGCGGGTGCTCGCGCGGGACGGCTTCGCGGGGATCATGTCGTTCACGCTCGCCGAGTCCCTCTGGCTGGCCCGCTCCGGCTTCGGGGACATCCTGCTCGCCTATCCGTCGGCCGACCGCGCCGGCTTCGCCGAACTGGCCGCCGACCCCGAGCTGGCCGCCGCCGTCACCGTGCTGGTCGACGACCCGGCGCAGCTACGGCTGATCGACGACGCCCGGGCGGGCGGCCGCGAAGAGGTGCGGGTCTGCCTGGAGTTGGACACCTCGCTGCGGTTGCTCGGGGGCCGGGTCAGGATCGGGGCGCGGCGCTCACCGCTGCACGAGCCCGCCCAGCTCGGCGCCCTGGCCCGGGCCATCGCCCGGCGGCCGGGGTTCCGCCTCGTGGGCGTGATGGCGTACGAAGGCCATGTGGCCGGGGTCGGGGACGCCGTTGAGGGGCGCCCTGGCAGGTCACGGGCGGTGCGGACGATGCAGGCCGCCGCCCGCAGGGAGCTGGCGGCCCGCCGCGCCGCCGCCGTGGCGGCGGTCCGTGCCGCCGCGCCCGGCCTGGAGTTCGTGAACGGCGGCGGGACGGGCAGCGTCCAGCACACCGCGGCGGAGGAGGCGGTGACAGAGATCGCCGCCGGGTCGGGCCTGTTCGTGCCGCGCCTGTTCGACAACTACACCTCGTTCAGCGGGCGTCCGGCCGCGCTCTTCGCCCAGCCGGTCGTCCGCAGGCCGGGTCCCGGCGTGGTCACCGTGCTCGGCGGCGGCTACCCCGCGTCGGGCGTCGCGGGTGCCGACCGGTCCCCGGTGCCGTATCTGCCGGACGGGCTGCGGTACGACGCCCAGGAGGGCGCGGGCGAGGTGCAGACCCCGCTGCTCGGGGCGCCCGCGGACGACCTGCGCATCGGCGACAAGGTGTGGTTCCGGCACGCCAAGGCCGGTGAGCTGTGCGAGCGGTTCGAGACGCTGCACCTGGTGCGGGGCGATGTCGTACAGGACTCCGTGCCGACCTACCGGGGTGAGGGCCACACGTTCCTCTGAGGGCGCCGGGGAACCAGGAGCCCGGTCTCACCGCCCGGGTTCGACGCTGCTGCCCACTCCCCCGCCGGTTCCGCCGCCCCCGACCGGCCTGATCCCGTCCACGACCTCGTCGATGTCGGACAGAGGCGGGGCGCCCCGGCCCGCGTCGACGGTGAAGCGGACCATCACCATCGCCTCGGAACCGGTGCTCGACGGGAAGGCGAGGGACTGGACGTAGCCGCCCGCGCCCTCCGCGGTGTGCACCCGCCAGCGTACGAAGTAGCCGCTGCGGCCGCCGACCGCCACGGTGCCGGCCTTGACCTGCCGGTGCCGGGTGATGCCGCCGAACGGCTTGCGGTTGAGCGAGTCCTCCTCGTACGCGGCGTCCGCGGCGTCGACGATGTCGGCCTCGGCGAGCTTTTGCGGCGAACGCTCGTCGCTGCCGGTCACGGTGGACGACGTGATTTTTCCCTGGCGGCAGCGGCCGGGGTCGCCCGGGCAGTCGTAGGTGCCCGGGGTCTGCAGGGCGAGTTCGTTGCCGACGGTGTCCTCGGCCTTCTCCCAGCCCTTCGGTACCGGCAGCGTGATGCCGTTGAGCTGGTCGACGAGGGTGTCGGGGTCCTCCGTCGAGGACGGGGAGGCGGCGGACCCGGAGGATCCGGAGGGCACCGGGGACGCCGTCGACGTCGCGGGGTCCGGCTCGTGCGGCTCCGAGGGCGCGGGCCCGGCCGTCGGGTCGCCGTCGTCGTCCTGGAGGACCAGGAAGCCGGTGACGATGGACGCGATGAGCACGGCCCCGGCGGAGCACAGGGCGATGGCCTTGGCGCGGCCCCCGCCCGTCCGCGCGGGCAGCGGCGCGGCCGCGGTGGCGGCGAACCCGGGCCGCGGCTGCGCCAGGTGGACCGTGGCCTCGGGGCTGCGCCGGTGCTCGGTCCACGCGGACCCGTCCCACCAGCGCTCGACGGCGGGGCGGGACGGGTCCGGGTACCAGCCGGGAGGAGGCGGCATGCTCATCCCGGCACTCTAAGGCCTCCCGCGGGGCCGGGCCGGGGGCCGGGACCGCGCGCCCGGCCGTGCGGTCAGTGCACGGTGTCCCGCTGGTCGGGGACCACCGAGCCGTTCGCGCGCAGGACGGGGCCCTTGCGTCCGTCGGGCTCGTTGTACGCGCCGGTCGAGCAGGGATACGTACCGGACTTCTGTGGCAGCGGCTCGATGAACATGGGGTTCACGACCCAGCGGCCGTCGGCGTTGTCGTACGCCCGGCACATGAACTCGCTCTTGTTGCGGTTGAGCACGAGGTGGGCGCCCGTCGCGTCGCCGACGAACGTGACGTCGGTGTCGGCGTCACCGCCGCCGACCGCTATCCGCTTGCCCCAGCTCTGCTTGTCCCAGGCCTTCTTGCCCTTGATCCGGTAGATCTCCTGGTTGATGAAGCAGCGCTTCCCGTCGATGTACGGGATGGTCTCGCCCTTGTTGGCCCCGATGCCGCCGCAGCCCTGGTTCCGGGTGGTGATGCGGCCCTCGCGGTCCAGGACGGACCGGATGGCGACGGTGTGCTTCCGGTCGATGCCGACGCCGCGCGCCCACACCTCGGCGACGGGCTCGGAGCCCGCGGAGACGATGTAGACGTCGAATCCGGCCTTCTTCAGGGTGCGGATCAGATCGCGCTGCTGGTCGTAGTAGCGGGCGTAGCCGGGCACGGTGTGGCTGCCGATGGTGCGGGTGGTGCCGATGGGCGCGGCGAGGGCCTCCTTGCGGGCCTTCTTCGCGTACGACTCCACTTCCTTGACGGTGTGCCCGGCGAACAACTGCGGCACCCAGGCGTACTGGGGGACCGTGCGGCGGTGGTTCCAGGTACCGGCGAAGGCGGCGGCGCCGCTCATCGTGGTGCCGTCCTCGCGGATCTGCAGGATCTCGTCCGCGCACGCGTCGTCCGTGGACGTGGGCAGCGGCCTGCCGACGGGCACCGTGGTGCCGCAGGCCTTGGTGAGGGCGCGGTGGCCCGCGTCCGTCATCCACTTGCTCGATGACTTCCAGCTCTTCGGGCGCAGGATCTTGTCGTGCCGCAGCGCCCAACTGATGGTGGCGTCGGTGACGTCGTTCTTGGTGATGGTGTTGTCCCAGTCGAAGGCGGCGACCGGGCGCTTCTTGCCGTGTCCGAGGTGCGGGTTCGAGCAGGTGCCGCGCTCGTCGATGACCTTCTGGAGGCGGGCGCGGTTGTCGCCGTACCAGGAGAGCTTCTTCGAGAGCTGGGGGCAGTGGGCGCCGGTGTGCGGCGCGGGCGCGGCCGTGGCGGCGGCCGCGGGGAGCGTGACGGGCCCGGCCACCAGGGTGGCGGCCGAGGCCAGCGTCAGCGCCAAAACGTTTCTGTTGCGCATGTGCGTGGACGCTACAGCAGTCTTACGAGGTACTTGAAGTCCCGTACACCCGGTCCTGCTGGTGCCTGTCCACGCAGGCGCTCCCGGTGGGCTACAGGGGCGTCACGTACGCCCCGGAGATGCCGCCGTCGACCAGGAAGTCGGTGGCGTTCACGAACGAGGAGTCGTCGCTGGCGAGGAACGCGACCGCGGCGGCCAGCTCGTCGGCCTCGGCGAAGCGGCCCGCGGGGATGTGCACGAGGCGGCGCGCGGCGCGCTCGGGGTCCTTGGCGAACAGCTCCTGGAGGAGGGGGGTGTTGACAGGGCCCGGGCACAGCGCGTTCACGCGGATGCCCTCGCGCGCGAACTGCACCCCGAGTTCGCGCGACATGGCGAGCACGCCGCCCTTGGAGGCGGTGTACGAGATCTGCGAGGTCGCGGCGCCCATCCGGGCCACGAACGAGGCCGTGTTGATGATGGAGCCCTTGCCCTGGCGCCGCATGTAGGGGATCGCGGCCTTGCAGCAGAGGTAGACGGAGGTGAGGTTGACCTCCTGGACGCGCTTCCAGGCATCGAGCCCCGTGTCCAGGATGGAGTCATCGTCGGGCGGTGAGATGCCGGCGTTGTTGAAGGCGACGTCGACGGAGCCGTAGGTGTCGTACGCCGTCCTGAACAGCGCCTCGACCTGCTCGGCGTCGGTGACGTCGACCTTCACGAACGTCCCGCCGACCTCCTCGGCGGCCCTCTTGCCCGCGGTCTCGTCGATGTCGCCGCACACCACGTGGGCGCCCTCGGCGGCGAGGCGGCGTGCGGTGGCCAGGCCGATGCCGCTGCCGGCACCGGTGATGACGGCGGTGCGGCCGACGAGGCGGCGGCAGATGATCTCTTCGGTCACAGTGACGAACCCTCCGTGCTGATGAAGACGTTCTTGGTCTCGGTGAAGGCGGTAAGGGCGTCCGGGCCCAGCTCACGCCCGAGCCCGGACTGTTCGTAGCCGCCGAAAGGCGTCCAGTAGCGCACGCTGGAGTGGGAGTTGACGGACAGGTTCCCCGCCCGTACCGCCTGGGACACGCGCAGCGCCCTGCCCACGTCCCGGGTCCAGATCGATCCGGACAGGCCGTACTCGGTGGCGTTGGCGAGGCGGACGGCCTCCGCCTCGTCGTCGAAGGGCAGCACGACGGCGACGGGCCCGAAGACCTCCTCGACGGCGACCGGTGACGTCGGCGCCGCGTCCGTGAGCACGGTGGGCGGGAACCAGAAGCCGGGCCCGTCGGGCGCGCTGCCGTGGATCCCCGCGCCGGACGGCACATAGGACCGCACCCGCTCCAGTTGGGCCCGGGAGATCAGGGGGCCCATCTGGGTCTTCTCGTCGGCGGGGTCACCGACGACGTACGACTCGACCGCGGGCGCGAGGTGCTCCAGGAACCGGTCGTACACGGAGCGCTGCACCAGGATGCGGGTGCGGGCGCAGCAGTCCTGGCCGGAGTTGTCGAGGAACGATCCGGGTGCGGCGAGGGCGGCGGCCTCCACGTCGGCGTCCGCGAAGACGATGTTCGGGCTCTTGCCGCCGAGTTCGAGGGTCAGACGCTTCACGCGGTCCGCGCACTTGGCCATGATCCGCTTGCCGACGCGGGTCGAGCCGGTGAACACGATCTTGGCGACGCCCGGGTGCTCCACGAGCGCGTCCCCGGCGACGGCACCCTCGCCGGGCAGGACCTGGAAGAGGCCCTCGGGCAGGCCTGCCTCCAGGGCGAGTTCGGCCAGGCGCAGGGCGGTCAGCGGGGTGGTCTCGGCGGGCTTGAGGAGCACCGCGTTGCCCGCCGCGAGCGCCGGGGCGGTGCCCCAGGCGGCGATGGGCATCGGGAAGTTCCAGGGCGCGATGACGCCGACGACGCCGAGGGGTTCGAGCATCGTGACGTTCAGGCCGCCGGGCACCGGGATCTGGCGGCCGTTGAGCCGCTCGACGCCGCCCGCCGCGTAGTCGAACAGGTCACGGGCGTTGCCCGCCTCCCAGCGCGCGTTGCCGATGACGTGCCCGGCCTCGCGCACCTCGATCCGGGCGAGCTCCTCGATGTGGTCGTCGATGACGGCGGCGAAGCGGCGGAGCAGCCGGGCCCGGTCGGCGGGGGCAGCGGCGGCCCAGGCCGCCTGCGCCCGGGAGGCGTGCGTGACGGCCGCGTCGACGTCCCGTGCGGTGGCCGCGGGGACGGTGGCGACGACGTCCTCCGTCGCCGGGTTCAGTACCTGAAGTGATTCGAGCAAGGAAGTGCCTCACATACGGTCGAGGGAGCGGACGTGCCTCACATACGGTCGAGGGAGCGGACGTGCCTCACATGCGTTCGAAGGAGCGGCGGAGCTCCCAGTCGGTCACCGCGGAGTCGAAGGCCTCCAGCTCGACCCGCGCCATGTTGCGGTAGTGCGCGACGACCTCGTCGCCGAACGCGGCCTTGGCGACGGGGCTGTTCTCCCAGAGCTCGGCGGCCTCGCGCAGCGTCGTCGGTACGTGCTCGTAGTCGGCGGTGTAGGCGTTGCCCGTGCAGGCGTCGGGCAGTTCGAGCTGCTGCTCCACGCCGTGCAGGCCCGCGGCGATCAGTCCGGCGACGGCCAGGTAGGGGTTGACGTCGCCGCCGGGCAGCCTGTTCTCGAAGCGCATCGAGCGGCCGTGGCCGACCACGCGCAGCGCGCAGGTGCGGTTGTCGTGGCCCCAGGCGGCGGCCGTGGGCGCGAAGGTGCCGGGCTGGAAGCGCTTGTAGGAGTTGATGTTGGGCGCGTACAGGAGCGAGAAGTCGCGCAGCGCGGCCAACTGTCCGGCGAGGAAGTGCCGCATCAGCGGGGACATGCCGCCCGGTCCTTCACCTGCCATGGCGTTGGTGCCGTCGGCGTCCTGGAGCGAGAGGTGGATGTGACAGGAGTTGCCCTCGCGCTCGTTGTACTTCGCCATGAAGGTGAGCGAGACGCCTTCCTGCGCGGCGATCTCCTTGGCGCCCGTCTTGTAGATGGAGTGCTGGTCGCAGGTGACGAGGGCCTCGTCGTAGCGGAACACGATCTCGTGCTGGCCCGGGTTGCACTCGCCCTTGGCGGACTCGACGGTCAGTCCCGCGGCCGCCATCTCGTTGCGGATGCGGCGGAGCAGCGGCTCGATGCGTCCGGTGCCGAGGACGGAGTAGTCGATGTTGTACTGGTTGGCGGGGGTGAGTCCTTGGTAGCCCGCGTCCCAGGCCTGTTCGTAGGTGTCCTTGAAGACGATGAACTCCAGCTCCGTGCCGACGTGGGCGGTGTAGCCGAGCTCGGCGAGCCGGTCCAACTGGCGGCGCAGTATCTGGCGCGGGGCGGCCACGACGGGCCCGCCGTCCTCCCAGGCGAGGTCGGCCATCAGCAGGGCCGTGCCCTCGTTCCAGGGGACGCGGCGCAGCGTCGCGAGGTCGCACCGCATGGCGAAGTCGCCGTAGCCGCGGTCCCAGGAGGACATCGCGTAACCGTCGACCGTGTTCATCTCGGTGTCGACGGCGAGGAGGTAGTTGCAGCCCTCCGTGCCGTGCTCCAGGACCTCGTCCAGGAAGAACCGGGCGGCGAACCGCTTGCCCTGGAGCCGCCCCTGCATGTCGGGGAAGGCCAGGACGACAGTGTCGATCTCGCCGCTCGCCACCAGAGCACGCAGCTCCTCGATGCCGAGCGGGGGTGTGCGGTCTGCCACGGGAAAAGCCTCCTTGGGTCAGCCGAGTGGCCATAAGGTATTGCGGAGAACCATTGCTTGGGAAGGGGGTACGGGCAGATGTCGCACGCGGAGGTCAACACCGCGCACGCCTCGGCCGACGACCGGTTGACGCAGGTCCTGCGTCCGGTCCGGGCCGGCAACGGCTTCGAGGAGGCCCTGGAGCAGATCCTCCAGGTGGTCCGGCTCGGCCTGGTGCCGGGCGGCGAACGCCTTCCGGCCGAGCGGGAGCTCGCCGACCGGCTCGGGATCAGCCGGGTCACGCTGCGCGAGGTCCTGAAGGTGCTCCAGGACCAGGGGCTCGTGGAGTCACGCCGGGGGCGCTACGGCGGTACGTTCGTGCGCCCGCGCCCGACGGCCGCCGGGGAGGACGAGCTGCGCCGGCGCATCGCGGACGTGGACGTGGAGGACGCGCTGCGCTTCCGCGAGGTCCTTGAGGTGGGGGCGGCGGGCCTGTGCGCCGCGCACGGGCTCGACGACGAGCAGGCCGAGCGCCTTCGTGCCGCGCTCGCGCGCACCCACGACGCGCCGCTCGCCGAGTACCGCCGCCTTGACACCCTGCTGCACCTCACGCTGGCCGAGCTGTGCGGCTCCCCCTCGCTGACCGCGCAGTACGCGGCGGTCCGCGCCACCGTCAACGACCTCCTGGACTGCATCCCGCTCCTGGTGCGCAACCTGGAGCACTCCCAGCGCCAGCACACCGCCTTGGTGGAGGCGGTCCTCGACGGCGACGCGGACGGCGCGCGGGAGATGATGCGCGAGCACTGCGGGGGGACGGCGGCGCTGCTGCGGGGTTTTCTGACGTGAGCAAGCCCCGGCCGACAGAGGCGTGTCCCCGGGAGTGCCGGCGCGGGGGCGCCCGGGGGCCATGGCGTGAGACTTCCCAGGACCGTCACCGCCGCGATCAACCGCGGTGTAACGCACAGGTCTTGCTTTCTCACCCCCGCCACCGCAAAGGTATGGCCTCACTCCATTGAAGTCCCGTCATACGCCGACGCAGGGAGCCGTGCCATGAGCCTGGAGTCCACCGAGCCGTCGAAGGCCCGCGCCGCCGATGATCCGGGCGACGACTATCTGGAACGGCGCGCGCTGCGCCGCGGCAACGCCGGCTGGGTGCTCCTCACCGGCCTCGGCGTCGCCTATGTCGTCTCCGGCGACTTCTCGGGGTGGAACTCCGGTCTGAAGGAGGGCGGCTTCGGCGGCCTCGGCATCGCGATGGCGCTCATGGGCGTGATGTACGCCTGCATGGTCTTCTCGCTCGCCGAGCTGTCGTCCGTCCTGCCGACGGCGGGCGGAGGCTACGGCTTCGCGCGGCGTGCGCTCGGCCCCTGGGGCGGTTTCCTCACCGGTACGGCGATCCTCATCGAGTACATCCTGGCGCCCGCCGCGATCGCCATCTTCATCGGCGACTACGTCGAGTCGCTCGACCTGTTCGGCCTGGAGTCCGGCTGGCCGGTGTACCTGGCCTGCTTCGTGATCTTCATCGGCATCCATCTGTGGGGCGTGGGCGAGGCGCTGCGCTTCAGCTTCGTCGTCACGGGGATCGCGGTGGCGGCGCTGCTCGTCTTCGCCGTGGGCGCGTTCATGGACTTCGACGCCTCCGGCCTGAACGACATCGCCGTCGACCACGACGCGTTCGGCGCCAACTCCTGGCTGCCGCTCGGTCTGCTCGGCATCTGGGCGGCGTTCCCGTTCGGCATGTGGTTCTTCCTCGGCGTGGAGGGCGTGCCGCTCGCGGCCGAGGAGACCAAGGATCCCGCGCGCACGCTGCCGCGCGCCATCCGCTGGTCCCTGTGCATCCTCGTCGCGCTCGCCCTGCTCACCTTCTTCGCCTCGGCGGGGGCGCGCGGCTCCGCGGCCATCCAGGACACCGGCAATCCGCTCGTGGACGCGCTCAAGACGGACGGCGAGGCGACGGCCCTGAGCCGCGTCATCAACTACGCGGGCCTCGCGGGCCTGGTGGCGTCGTTCTTCTCCCTGATCTACGCGGGCTCCCGCCAGCTCTTCGCCCTGTCCCGCGCGGGCTACCTCCCCCGCTTCCTCTCCCTCACGAGCAGCCGCAAGGCCCCCTACCTGGGCCTCCTCGTCCCCGGCGGGATCGGCTTCGCCCTGGCTGCGGCGACCGGCGACGGGGCGCGGATGCTGAACGTGGCGGTGTTCGGCGCCACCATCTCGTACGCGCTGATGTCGCTCTCGCACATCGTCCTGCGCCGCCGCGAGCCGCACCTGCCGCGCCCGTACCGCACTCCGGGCGGCGTCCTGACGTCCTCGGTCGCCCTTGTCCTCGCGTGCGCGGCGCTGGTCGCGACGTTCCTCGTCGACGTGACGGCGGCGTTCATCGCGCTCGGCGTGTACGGGGTCGCCCTCGCGTACTTCGGCCTCTACAGCCGCAGGCATCTGGTGGCGCGGGCCCCGGAGGAGGAGTTCGCGGCCCTCGCGGCGGCGGAGGCGGAGCTGGAACGCGACTGAGCGCGGACCAGCCCGAGCATGGCGCGGAACAGCACCGCACGGCACGGAACAGCCAGGCACCGTACAGCACAGCACAGCACGGCTCCATGGAGAACAAGGTGAACAAACCCCTCATCGGCATCAGCACCTACTGGGAGGCGAAGGCGAGCTGGGGCGTGTGGGAACTTCCCGCGGCGCTCCTGCCAGCCGGTTATCCGCGTCTGGTCCAGGCCGCGGGCGGCCTCGCGTCGATGCTGCCGCCGGACGACCCGGCGTACGCGGCCGACGTCGTCGCCCGCCTCGACGGCGTGGTCGTCGCGGGCGGCCCCGACGTGGAGCCGTCCCACTACGGAGCGGTGCGCGAGGACCTCACCGGGCCGCCCGCGCCCGAACGGGACGCCTGGGAACTCGCCCTGATCCGGGCGGCCCTCGACTCCGGCACCCCGCTGCTCGGCATCTGCCGGGGCATGCAGCTCCTGAACGTCGCCCTCGGCGGCACGCTCGTGCAGCACCTGGACGGCCATGTGGCGGCCCCCGGCGTCTTCACCACCCACCCGGTACGCCCGGTCCCCGGCACGCGCTACGCCGAGATCGTCCCCGACCCCACGGCGGACGTCCCCACGTACCACCACCAGTCCGTCGACCGCCTCGGCAGCGGCCTGCACGCCTCGGCCCACGCCGAGGACGGCACGATCGAGGCCGTGGAACTCCCCTCCCCCGCCTGGGCCCTCGGCGTCCAGTGGCACCCGGAGGCGGGGCGGGACACGCGGGTGATGGGGGCGTTGGTGCGGGCGGCGGAAAAGGGGCTAGGGCGCCGCACGAGTGAGACTCAGTAGTTCCCGTGCGGGCCCCGTCGGCACATGCCCCACCGGCCACACGGCCCGCAACTCGCGCCGGAGCCGCGCCCCGTCCACGGGAACGCTCACGAGCCGCCGAGCGGCCAGCTCCTCCCCCACGGCCAGCTCACTGAGCACCGCGGGCCCGGCCCCGCTCACAGCGGCGGACTTCACCGCGGTGGTCGAGGACAGTTCGAGCAGCGGCCGGGCGAGTTCGCCGAGGGCCGCCTCGAGGACCTGACGCGTACCGGACCCCTCCTCGCGCAGGATCAGCGGCGCGGCAGCCAGCTCAGCAGCTCCGACCGGCGCCCGCCGCCGCGCCCAGGCGTGTCCCGGCGCCACCACGACGACCAGTTGGTCCTGCGCGACGACCACCCCGTCGAGGCCCGCGGGCAGCCCGACCCCCTCCACGAACCCGACGTCGGCCTCCCCCGTGAGCAGCCGCCCGGTGACCGCCGCCGAGTTGCCCGCGAGCAGGGACACCGCGGTGTCGGGCCGCCGCGCCCGCAGGGCTATGAGCCAGTTGGGCAGCAGATACTCGGCGATGGTCATGCTGGCGGCGACCCGCAGCCGCGAGTCCCGTCGGTCCCGCAGTGCCTGCGCCCCCACGTCGAAGGCCTCGGCCGCCTCCACGATGCGCCGGGCCCAGTCCGTGACGAGCGCGCCCGCCTCCGTGAGCCGCGACCCGCGGGGCGAGCGGTCCACCAGGGCGACGCCCAACTGTCGCTCCATGGAGCGGACCCGGCCGCTGGCGGCGGGCTGGGAGATGCCGAGCTCACGCGCGGCCCGGCCGAGGCTGCCGAGCCGCGCCACGGCAAGCAGCAGCTCCAGGGCGGCCAGATCCGGCACCCGGTGCGCGAGGGGCGCCCCCGACGACGTACCGGAGCCGCCGTGGCCACCCGCCCCACCGGACCCAGCGGACCCACCCGAGGCAGAGGCACCAGAAGAACTCATAAGCTCAGGTTATGCCCTCATAGAAGAGAGGTCCCTGGTGGGCCGGGCCGCCCGCCCGCACCGTGGAGGCATGGTCACCGCCGTCCCCACCGCCGCCCCGGCCCGCCCGGCCACAGGGCCCCGCTTCGCCGCCCTGCGCCACCTCGGCCCGAACTGGTACGCCACCGTCATGGGCACCGCCATCGTCGCCAACGCGGGCGCCGCCCTGCCGGTGGACGTGCCCGGGGTGCGCACGGGCGCGACCGCGGTGTGGGCGCTCTCGTTCCTGATGCTTGCCGCACTGCTCACCGCCCGCGCCGTCCATCTCACGCACCACCGTGACCAGGCGCGCGCCCACCTGGCCGACCCGGCCCTGGCACCGTTCTACGGCTGCCTGTCGATGGCGCTCCTCGCCGTCGGCGGCGGCACGGTACTCGTGGGCGCGGACTGGCTCGGCACCACCGCGGCCGTCGCCGTCGACGCGGTCCTGTTCACCGTCGGGACGGCCGTCGGACTCGCCGCGGCCGTCGCCGTGCCGTATCTGATGGTGGTGCGGCACCGCGTGCGGCCGGGCTCCGCGTCGCCGGTGTGGCTGCTTCCGGTCGTGGCGCCCATGGTGTCGGCGGCCCTCGGACCGCTGCTCGTCCCGCACCTGCCCGCGGGCCAGGCACAGGAGGCCCTGCTCCTCGGGTGCTTCGCCATGTTCGGCCTGAGCCTGCTCGCCACCCTGCTGATGCTGCCGCTGATCTTCGGGCGTCTGGTGCACGGCGGCCCACTGCCGCCGGCTCTCACCCCCACGCTCTTCCTGGTCCTCGGCCCCCTCGGGCAGTCGACCACGGCCGCGGGCAAGTTCGCGGACGTCGCGCCGGGTGTGCTCCCGGCCCCGTACGACGAGGGCTTCGCCGTCTTCGCCGTGCTGTTCGGTGTGCCGGTGACGGGTTTCGCGCTGCTGTGGCTCGCGCTCGCCGCCGCCCTGGTGCTGCGGGCCCGGCGGCGCGGCATGGGTTTCGCGATGACCTGGTGGGCGTTCACCTTCCCCGTCGGTACGTGCGTGACGGGCGCCGAGGGCCTCGGTGCGCACACCGGCCTCGCGGCGTACGACTGGCTGGCCGTGGCGCTGTACGTCCTGCTGGTGGCGGCCTGGCTGGTGGCGCTCGTCAGAACCGTGCGCGGGGTCGCCGACGGCCGTTTGCTCGCGCCGCCGCGCTGACGGCGCGGAGGTCAGCGGCGAGCCGCCCGCAGTGCCGCGCCCAGCACGTCGGGGGCTTCGGCGAGCGACGGCCCGTACCAGGTCAGATGGCGCCCGCTGACCAGCGCGACGGGGAGCGTGGCGGGGAAGGCCTCGGGGCCGTCCGCGTGGGTGAAGCGGTACGGCTCGTCGGGCAGGACCACCAGGTCGAGCCCTGCGGAGCGCAGCTCGTCGAGAGGGACGCGCGGATAGCGCTCGGTGTGTGCCGCGTACGCGTTGTCGACCCCCAGGCGGGCCAGCACATCACCGGCGAACGTGTCCCGGCCGAGCACCATCCAGGGCCTGCGCCAGATCGGCACCGCCGCCCGCAGCCCGGCCACGGGCTCCCGCGCGGTGAGCCGACGGGACTCGGCCACGTCAAGCCACCGTGACTCGGCCACGTCAAGCCACCGGGGCCGCCCCGCGCCGCACACGGCGAGCACCCTGGCCAGCTCGTCGAAGGCCTGGCCGAGGCCGCGCACCTCCGTGACGAGCACCTCGACGCCTGCCGCCCGCAGCGCGTCGAGGTCCGGCGGACGGTTCTCCTCCTCGTTGGCGATCACCAGATCGGGGCGCAGGGCCACGATCGCCGGTACGTCGGGGTTCTTGGTGCCGCCGACGCGTACGACGTCGAGGTCCGCCGGGTGCGTGCACCAGTCGGTCGCGCCGACCAGGGCGCCCGGCAGAGTCGTGGCCACGGCTTCCGTCAGTGACGGCACCAGCGAGACCACCCGGATGTCGGACACTCGCACGGGCCCTCAGTGCCGCCCGTCGT
Organism: Streptomyces aureocirculatus; assembly: GCF_000720475.1. Lineage (GTDB taxonomy): Bacteria > Actinomycetota > Actinomycetes > Streptomycetales > Streptomycetaceae > Streptomyces > Streptomyces aureocirculatus. Next base: position 221,290 of record NZ_JOAP01000005.1, on the reverse strand, counting down.
CGACGGCCTCGATGTGGTCGCCGACGGCGACGACGAGGACGCGCGCGTCGGCCGCCGTGGCCCGCCAGCGGTGCCGCACCCCGCCCGTCAGGAACAGCGTGTCGCCGCCCCCGAGGCGGTAGGCGCGCCCCTCGGCCTCGACCTCGACGGCACCGGCGATGACGTACATCAGCTCGTCGTTGCGGTGCTGGAACTCGCGGCCCTCGTCGTGGTCGCCGACGTACTCGAACGCGTGCAGTTGGTGGTGGCCGCGCACCAGGTCACGGACGTGCGTCTCGCAGGTGCCGCCGGCCAGGCTCACCTCGTCGCCGGCGCGCACCAGGTCCACCGTGCAGGCCGGGTCGGCGGCGGCGAGCAGCTCCACGGCGGTCGTGTTCAGGGCGTCGGCGACCCGCTCCAGGGAGCGTGTGCTCGGCCGTGCCCGCTCGTTCTCCACCTGGCTGAGAAAGGGCACCGAGAGACCGCTGCGCGCGGCGACCACCGCAAGGGTGAGCTCAAGCTGGCGGCGCCGCCGCCGCACGGCCGAGCCCACCCGGAGGGTTTCCTTGCGCTCGTCCATGGCCCCGGCTCCCTTCTTCCTCTCCGGTCCACTGTGGCGTACGCGCGTACGCACGTGCACCCATCGTGCTGCCCGCGTCATCACCCCGAAGGGTTTTCTGCACCCTACGCATGTTCGCCAAACGGTTTCACCCGGTTGGGCACTCCGAGCGCCGGTTCCGGCCGCCGCGAGCCCCCGCGCACCCCGTACGCATCGTGCACGGCCGATCACGGCCGACGCCAGAGTAGGGACCGTCCTGGCCCGCGGGAACGCCCCGAGGGGTGGGCTTCGCCACAGGGCGACGCCCACCCCTCGGGGACGGGAAGGTTCCGGCCTGCTCGACGGCCGGGCTTCGTGCGCTATTGCACGGCCGTCATCTTCTCCTCGAAGCCCGGGTTCTTCTTCAGCCAGGCGTCGACGGCCTTGGGCTCATTGTTCTTGCCCGCCTTGTTGATCTCGTTCTCCAGGTCGCCCAGTTGCTTCTCGCTCATCTTGAAGTTCTTGAGCCACTTCGTGAGCTGCGGATACTGGTCGGGGAAGTCCTTGCTGGAGAGCGTGCGGATCGTGTTGCCCTTGCCGAAGCCGCCCTTGGGGTCCTTCAGCTTGGTGAGGTCGTACTCGCTGTACGCCCAGTGCGGCGACCAGAGCAGGACCGCGACCGGCTCCTTCTTGGCGTACGCGGCCTTCAGTTCGGACAGCATCGCGGGGGTCGAGCCCGCCGCTATCTCGTACTCGCCCTCCAGGCCGTAGCCGGGCAGGACCTTGTCCTTGAGCGCCTGCATCACGCCGGTGCCCGGCTCGATGCCGATGATCTTGCCCTTGAACCTGTCGCCCTTGCCCTTGAGGTCCTCGAGCGACTTCACGTCCTTGACGTAGGACGGGACGGCTACCTCCAGGGACGTCGGGCTGTACCAGGAGCCGAGGTCCTTGAGGTTGGCCTTGTTCTTCTCCCAGTACGTCTTCTGGGCGGTGGGCAGCCAGGCGTCGAGGTTGAGGTCGAGGTCGCCCTGCGCGAGACCGGTGTAGGCGGGGCCGACGTCGGCCGGGGTCAGCTCCATCTTGTAGCCGCGCTTCTCCAGGACGCGCTTCCACAGGTTGGTGACGGCGATGTTCTCGTCCCAGGCGAAGTACGCGGCCTTCAGCGGACGCTTGTTCTCGTCGCCGACGGCGTTCTTCGGCAGCGGCGCCATCTTGTCGAGCAGACCCGGGTTCTTCTTCATCCAGTTGCGCACGGCGTCCTGCTGCTTGCCCTTGCCGGCCTTGTTGATCTCCGCTTCAAGATCCGTGAGCTGCTTCTCGGTCATCTTGAAGTTCTTGAGCCACTTGCCGACCTCGGGGTTCTCCTCGGAGAAGCCCTTGCGCGCCATCGTGTGGACGCCGTCGCCCTTGCCCCAGGCACCCTTCGGGTCCTTGAGCTTCTTCAGGTCGAATTCGCTGTACGCCCAGTGCGGCGACCACAGCGTGGTGACGATCGGCTCCTTCTTGGCGTACGCGGCCTTCAGCTCGGAGAGCATCGCGGGCGTCGAGCCGTCGACGACCTTGTACTCCTTGCCGAGGCCGTACTCACCGAGGACCTTGTCCTTGAGCAGCCCCATCATTCCGGCGCTGGACTCGATGCCGGTGATCCTGCCCTTGAACGTACTGCCCTTGCCCTTGAGGTCCTCCAGGGAGTTGATGTCCTTCATGTACGCGGGGACGGTCAGCTCAAGAGAGGTGGGGCCGAACCAGGCGCCCAGGTCTTCGAGGTCCTTGCCGTACTTCTTCCAGTACGAGGCGTGGGTCGTCGGCAGCCAGGAGTCGGTCTGGAAGTCGATGTCGCCCTGCGCGAGCGAGGTGTACAGCGGACCGGCTTCGAGCTGGCTGGTGGTCACCTTGAAGCCGCGCTGCTCCAGGACCTCCTTCCAGAGGAAGGTGGAGGCGACGCCCTCGTCCCAGGGGATGTAGCCGATCTTGACTTCCTTGCCCTGGCCGACGTTCTTCGTGTCGGCCACGGTCTCGGAGTCGGTACCGCCGAAGATGCTCATGCCGCCCGCGACGAGCGCGAGGACGACGACGCCGACCATCGCGACGACGGGCCGGGGGCGGTAGTTCCAGACGTTGAGGCCCTGCGCGGCCCGCAGCTTGGCGAGCGCGCGGCGGCCGAGCGGGGAGACCTGGCCGCCGAGACCACTGGTGACGCGGTCCAGGTAGATGGCGAGGATCACGATGGAGATGCCCGCCTCCGCGCCGAGACCGACGTCGAGCTGACCGATGGCGGCGTTGACGTCGGCGCCGAGGCCCGGGGTGCCGACCATGCCGGTCAGGGCCGCCATGGACAGGCCGAGCATGATGACCTGGTTGACACCAGCCATGATCGTCGGCAGTGCGAGCGGCAGTTGGACCCGGAAGAGGGTGTTGCGCGGCGTGGTGCCGAACGCGTCGGCCGCCTCGACCAGTTCCTTGTCGACCTGGCGGATGCCCAGCTCCGTCATGCGCACACCGGGGGCGAGCGCGAAGACGATCGTGGCGACGATGCCCGCGGGGGCGCCCATCCGGAAGAACAGCAGCGCCGGGATGAGGTAGATCATCGCGGGCAGCGTCTGCATCAGGTCGAGCACCGGCCTGACGATGCCGCTGACCGTCTTGGAGCGGGCCGCCCAGATGCCCACGGGCACGGCTATGACCAGCGCCACGAAGGTCGAGACGAGCACCAGGGACAGCGTCATCATCGCGTTGTCCCACAGTTCCAGGGACACGATGAAGGCGAAGCCCACGAAGGCGAGCGCGCCGCCGAGCAGGCCGCGCAGCCAGAAGGCGATGACGGCGAAGATGCCCGCCATGAGCAGCGGCTCGGGCCCGGAGAGGACGTCGTAGACGCCGTCCCACATGTTCTGGAAGAGCGTCTTGATGAAGTCGAACAGCCAGTCCATATGGGTTCTGGACCATTCGACCGCGTCGTTGACCCAGTCGCCGAAGGGAATCCTAGGCACCGCTGCTCACCTTGCCCACGCTCTTGCCGCCGGCGTCGCCGTCGCCGTCACTGGTGTCCTTGGCGTTCTTGGTCTCCTGCGCCGGGATGACGGCGTCGAGCGGCACGTCGGCGGGTGCCATCGGCTCGCCGAGCACGGCCAGCAGCCGCGAGCTCGGCACGACGCCGACGAGTTCGCCGTCCGCGCCGGTCACGGCGACGGGCACGGTGCTCGTGGAGCACGGCGTGAACAGGTCGATGATCGGGGTGGACTCGGCCACGGCCGCGGGGGCGGCGGCCAGGACGTCCTTGGCGGTGCGCAGCTCCTTGCCGTCGGGCGCCGTGGTGCCGTAGACGGTGTCGGGGTCGGCCATGATGGCGCCCGCCGTCAGCACACGGGAGCGGTCGACGTCCTGGGTGAACGCCGCGACGTAGTCGTTGGCCGGGGTGACGAGGATGTCCTCGGCGGTGCCCGTCTGGACGATGCGGCCGTCGCGCATGACGGCGATCTGGTCGCCCAGGCGCATGGCCTCGTTCAGATCGTGGGTGATGAAGACGATGGTCTTCTTCAGGCGCTTCTGGAGTTCCAGGAGCTGGTCCTGCATGTCGCGGCGGATCAGCGGGTCGAGCGCGCTGAACGACTCGTCCATGAGCAGCAGGTCGGCGTCCGTGGCCAGGGCACGGGCCAGGCCCACGCGCTGTTGCATGCCGCCGGACAGCTCGTCGGGCCAGGACTTCTCCCAGCCCTTGAGCCCGGCGAGTTCGAGGGCCTCCGTGGCGCGCTTCTCGCGCTCGGCACGCGGCAGCCCCTGCACCTCAAGGCCGTAGGCCGCGTTCTCCAGGACGTTGCGGTGCGGGAACAGCGCGAAGTGCTGGAAGACCATGCTGATCTTCTTCGAGCGCACCTCCCGCAGCTCGCGGGCGCTCAGCCCGGTGAGGTCCTGGCCGTCGAAGAGCACCTGCCCGGCCGTGGGCTCCGACAGTCCGTTGAGCATGCGCAGCAACGTGGACTTGCCGGACCCGGAGAGACCCATGACGACGAAGATCTGGCCCGGTTCGACGGTGAAGGAAGCATCGATCACCGCGGCGGTGGTGCCCGCCGCGCGCAACTCTTCACGGTCGGTTCCGTGGCGGAGTTTCTCCACCGCGTCATCGGGTCGTCTGCCGAACACCTTGTACAGATGCTCGGCTTGCAGCCTGGACACATACACCTCTCGGGTCGAACCAAGACGGCCCGCCTCCCCCGACGACGGGCCGTGGAGCCGCGCGGCATCTATCCGCTTCACGTCAAGAAGTTGAAAACTCGACCGAGTGTGCTCCGCGTGCGTGCCTGCCCCCACTTGTACAGACCAAACCAAAGAGTGACCCAGGTCACTTCCGCACCAACCGGGCACCGCTCGGTTGTCAGTACGGTGCGGCATGATGCGAACGTGACTCAAGCAACGCGGCGGCTGATGCTGCTCGACACGGCGTCCCTGTACTTCCGGGCCTATTTCGGGGTCCCCGAATCCGTGCGGGCCCCGGACGGCACTCCGGTGAACGCGGTGCGCGGTCTGCTCGACTTCATCACGCGCCTGGTCCAGGACCACCGCCCGGACGACCTCGTCGCCTGCATGGACGCGGACTGGCGCCCGCACTGGCGCGTGGAGCTCATTCCGTCGTACAAGGCGCACCGCGTGGCCGAGGAGGCCCCCGAGGGGGCCGTCACGCCGGACACCGAAGAGGTGCCGGACACCCTCTCCCCCCAGGTCCCCGTCATCGAGGACGTCCTGGACGCCCTCGGCATCGCCCGCGTGGGCGTCAATCCGTACGAGGCGGACGACGTCATCGGCACCTACACCGCGCGGGCCGCGGGCCCGGTCGACATCGTCACGGGCGACCGCGACCTCTATCAGCTCGTGGACGACGCCAGGGGCGTCCGCGTCCTCTATCCCTTGAAGGGCGTGGGCACCCTCCAGATGACCGACGAGGCCTGGCTGCGCGAGAAGTACGGCGTGGACGGCCCCGGCTATGTGGACCTGGCGCTGCTGCGCGGCGACCCGAGCGACGGACTGCCCGGGGTGCCGGGAATCGGCGAGAAGACCGCGGCCAAGCTGCTCGACGCCTTCGGCGACCTGGCCGGGATCATGGCGGCGGTGGACGACCCCAGGTCCCGGCTCACCCCCTCACAGCGCAAGCGCCTCGACGAGTCGCGCGCCTATGTCGCCGTGGCGCCGAAGGTGGTCCGGGTCGCGAGCGACGTGCCGTTGCCCGACGTGGAGGTCGCCCGGCCGCGCGGACCCCGCGATCCGGGCGCGCTGGACGAACTGGCCGCCCGGTGGGGGCTCGGCGGCTCACTTAACCGACTGTTGACCGTCCTTCAGGCCTGAGGTGTTAGGTTAGGTAAACCTAACTAATTGTGGATGAGGGGAAGGCCGACCGCCATGGCAGAGCGACCCGCACGTAAAGCTCCCAAGCTCCACACCGCGCAGGTCGTGCGCACCGAGCGTCTGACGCCCCATATGCAGCGCGTGGTCGTCGGCGGTGCGGGGCTCGCGGAGTTCACCGCGGGTGAGTGCACGGACCACTATGTGAAGCTCCTGTTCCCGCCCGCGGGCGGGAGCTATCCGGCGGACTACGACATGGAGCGGGCCCGTGCGGAGCTGCCGCGCGATCAGTGGCCGGTGATGCGCACGTACACGGTGCGCTGGTGGGACCCCAAGGCCCGCGAGCTGGCCCTCGACTTCGTGATCCACGGCGACGAGGGCCTGGCGGGGCCGTGGGCGCGCAGCGTGCAGCCTGGCGAGACGATCCACATGGCGGGCCCCGGCGGCGGGTACGCCCCGGACCCGGCCGCCGACTGGCACCTGATCGCCGGCGACGAGAGCGCGCTGCCCGCCATCGCCGCCGCCCTGGAGGCGCTGCCCGAGGGCGCCGACGTACGCGCCTTCGTGGAGGTCGAAGGCCCCGATGAGGAGCAGCCGATCGACACCCACGCGAAGATCGTCTGGCTGCACCGCGACGGCCGCCCCGTCGGCCGGGCCCTCGTCGAGGCCGTCCGCGCCCTCGACTTCCCCTCCGGCGACCTACAGGCCTTCGTGCACGGCGAGGCGGGCTTCGTGAAGGAGATCCGCCGCATCCTGCGCATGGAACACCAGGTCCCGCGCGAGCGCCTCTCCGTCTCCGGGTACTGGCGCGTCGGCCACAACGAGGACGGCTGGCAGGCCTCGAAGCCGAAGTGGAACGCCCAGGTGGAGGCGGAGCAGGAAGCGGCGGCGTAGCGCACCCACCGGGCGCGTCGGCCGGAGGCGACGCCCTGACGGAGCCGCCGGGCGCGTCGGTTACCCATCCTGTCAGGGCGCGGTCCGCGGACGCGTCAGGGCGCGGTCCGCGGATGCGTCAGGATGCGATCCACGATCCGCGCGCGCATACGGGTCACGCTCCGCGCATGCGTCAGGATGCGATCCACGATCCGCGCGCGCATACAGGTCACGCTCCGCGCATGCGTCAGGGTGCGATCCGCGCATGCAGATGCATGTCGTGCCACCCGTCCTCATGCAGCACCGCGCTCCGCTTGGTCCCCTCCGGTACGAACCCGGTCTTCAGGGCCACGCGGCACGACGCCTCGTTCACCGTGGCGTGGGTGAGTTCGAGCCGGTGCAGCCCCACCGCGTCCAGGGCCCAGTCGGCCAGGGCGACGACGGCACGCGGTGCGACCCCCCGGCCCCGGAAACGGGGCCGGGTCCAGTACGCCATCTCCGCCTGCCCGTCGGCGAGATCGATCTCGCGCAGGGCGACCCGCCCCACCACATCGCCGGACCCGGCATCGGCGACCGCCCAGTGCGCACTCCGCTCCTCCGCCCAGTCCGCACGCCAGCCCTCGATCCACTGCCGGGCCTCGTTCTCGGAGTCGGCCACACGCGCATGCCATCGCTGCAACACCGGGTCCTGGAAGGCCTCGTACACGGCACCCGCGTCATCGGGTGACCAGGGCCGCAGGACAAGGCCGCCGGACGCGGGCAGGCAGGGCTGCTCCCGGCTCGCGAAGGTGCCGGGCTCCACCACGTTCGAGATCTTGTAAGGCATGCCGCCATCGTGCAGGCCGACAGCGGAACGGGACACCGGTTTTCCGGGGCGGCCCGGCACCCGCGCCGCCCCGTACGCTTGCCCGCTGTGACACGCAGACGCCGCATTCCGCCCGCTCCCCTGCCGCAGCGCGACGGCGTCGACCCGGTGCGGCTGCGGCTACCCCTGGACGGGGCGTGGACGACCGTGCGGGACCACCTCGTGGAGCGGCTCGCCGCCCCGCCCGGGGTCGTCGACGCGATGCTGGCCGAGGGCAGGGTCGTCGGCGCCGACGGGACGCCGGTGGCGCCGGACGCCCCGTACACGGCGGGCGCGTACGTGTGGTTCCAGCGGGACCTGCCGGACGAGCCACCGGTGCCGTACGACATCGAGGTCGTGTACCGCGACGAGCACATCGTCGTCGCCGACAAGCCGCACTTCCTCGCCACCATGCCGCGCGGCAGCCATGTCGCCCAGACCGCGCTCGCCCGGCTCCGCGACGGCCTCGGCATCCCGGCGCTCGGTGCCGCCCACCGCCTGGACCGGCTCACCGCGGGCCTGCTTCTTTTCACCGTGCGGCCCGAGGAGCGCGGCGCCTACCAGACGCTGTTCCACGACCGCCGCGTGCACAAGGAGTACGAGGCCGTGGCCGCCCACGACCCCGGCCTCGCGCTCCCGCGCACCGTACGCAGCCACATCGTGAAGGAGCGCGGGGTGCTCGCGGCCTACGAGGTCGCGGGCGCCGAGCCCAACAGCGAGAGCCGCGTCGAACTCGTCGAGCACGACGGCGGGATCGGGCGCTACCGGCTGCTCCCGCACACCGGCCGCACCCACCAGCTCCGCGTCCACATGAACGCCCTCGGCCTGCCCATCCTCGGCGACCCGCTCTACCCCGAGGTGCGCGAGCCGACCGCGCCCGACGACTTCCGGCGCCCCTTGCAACTCCTCGCCCGCTCCCTGCGGTTCACCGACCCCGTCACCGGCGCCGACCACCACTTCGTGAGCGGCCGCACCCTCCAGGCGTGGACCTCGTACGAGGAGTGGGCCCGCTGACCCGGAGGGCGCCCGGCGCTCGGGCCCCAGCAGCCGCGCCACGCCACCACCTCAGTAGCCGCGCCACCACTCCAGGAAGCGCCGCCAGGCACCCTTGCCCCGGACGGGCGCGCCCGCGGGCTGCGGTTCCGGCGGCGCGGCGGGGACCGCCGGTGCGGACGGCGGTACGGGCGCGGGCGGCGGCTCGAACGCCCGTGGCAGCGGTGACGACACCTCCCAGTGACTGCGCGGCGCCGGCGTGTGCGACCTCGGCATCGCCGTGATGTCCTGCGGCGGCCGCTTGCCGAAGTGCACCGGCAGCTCCACCAGATGCCGCGACATGATCGACGAACGCCAGCGCAGCTCCCGCTCGTCGATGGCGAGTTCCACGTCGGGCAGCCGCATAAGCAGCGCGTCCACACCGGTATCGGCGATGGCGCGGCCGATGTCCTGGCCCGGGCACTCGTGCGGTCCGCCGCTGAAGGCGAGGTGGGAGCGGTTGCCCTGCATGTTGGCGCCGAGGTCGGGGCGTACGACCGGGTCGACGTTGCCCGGTGCGATGCCGAGCAGGAGGCCGTCGCCCGCACTGATCTGCTGCCCGCCGAGCTGGGTGTCCTGCTTGGCGAAGTAGCCGAGCATCGCGCTGAACGGCGGCTCGTCCCACAGCGACTGCTCGACCGCCTCCGGCACGGTCATCTGGCCGCCGCTGAGCCGGGCGCGGAAGCGCGGGTCGGTGAGCACCACGCGCAGGACGTTCGCGATGAGGTTCGCGGTGGCCTCGTACGCCGCGATGAGCACCAGGCGCAGATGGGCGGCGACCTCGTCGTCGGTGAGCCGCGCGGGCTGGGCGATGAGGGCGCTGGTGAAGTCCTCCTCGGGCTGGGCGCGGCGGCGCACCACGAGCCGGGTGAGGGCCTCCATCACGAACTCGTTGCTGGCGATGGCCGTCTCGGTGCCCTTGATCATGTCGCGGGCGGCCTGCACCATCCGCTCGCTGTACTCCTCGGGCATGCCGAGGATGTGCAGCATCACCATCATCGGCAGGTGCTCGGCGAACTGACCGACCAGCTCGGCGCGGCCGGTCTCACAGATGCCGTTGAGGATCTTGTTGCTGTAGAGGTTGATGTGACGGCGGATACCGCGGTGGTCGAGGCCCGCCATGGCGGTGGTGACGGCCCCGCGAAGCCGCTGGTGCTCGGCGCCCTCCACGAAGCTGCACATCGGCTGCCAGGTGAAGACGGGCGCGAGGGGGTGGTCGGGGCCCGCGGTGCCGTCCCGTACGGCGTTCCACCGCCGGGAGTCGCGGGTGTACTGCGACGGCGTGCGGACCATGTGCAGGTTCTCGCTGTGGCCGAGCACCGCCCAGACGCGTACGTCGTTGTGGATCAGTGCCGGTGCCACCGCGCCGTGTTCGGCGCGCAGCTTCTCGTACACGCCCGCGAGGTCCTGGTCCGCCTCGGGGCCGTACAGGCGGCGCAGGCCGCCGGCGCCGAGGCCGGAGATGTCGTGGGCGGGGCAGTTGGGCGGCGGCGCGGCGTCCTGCCCGGTGCCGGGTGCGGCGGGGGAATAACGGGAGGGGGTCGTCACGGGTGTCGCTCCGGAGAGTTCAGGCCCTGGCCAGGGCGAGGGAGTGCAGATAGCGCACGAGGGTCATCAGGGTGTCCTTGCTGGAGGCCCGCTGACGCGCGTCGCACGACACGATCGGCACCCGCTCGTCCAGGTCGAGCGCCGTGCGCAGGGCGCTCACGGGGTGCCGCGGGGCGTTGGGGAAGTCGTTGACGGCGATGATGAACGGCACGCCGCGCTCCTCCAGGCGTCCGATCACGTCGAAGCTGACTTGCAGGCGGCGGGTGTCGATGAGCACGACGGCGCCCAGCGCGCCTTCGAAGAGGCCGTTCCACAGGAACCAGAAGCGCTCCTGGCCCGGGGTGCCGAACAGATAGAGCACCAGCTCTTCGGAGATGCTGATCCGGCCGAAGTCCATCGCCACGGTGGTGGCGGTCTTGGTCTCGGAGCCGTAGTTGTCGTCGACGCCGATGCCTGCCTGCGTCATGGTCTCTTCGGTGGTCAGCGGACGGATCTCGCTGACCGAACCCACCATCGTCGTCTTGCCGACTCCGAACCCGCCCACGATGACGATCTTCGCGGCGGCCGCGGCCGTGGCGGGCAGGACGTCCTGCTCGCGTGGGCCCGTGACGGCGCCGGGGGTGAGCGTGTCAGAGCTTTTGAAGTCCATGCATCACCGCTTCGAGGAGGGAACGGTCGGGGAGCGCGGAGCGCACGACGGGCGCACGCGCATGCACTAAGTCCGCCGCGAGCAACTCCGTGAGGAGCACGGTCACCACGCTGAACGGCAGCCCCATGTAGGCCGACAGCTCCGCGGCGGACAGCGGCGTCCGGCACAGCCGCAGCAGCGCGGTCTGCTCGGGCTGTGCCATCGGGGACGGATCACCCTTGGAGACGATCAGCGTGACCAGGTCGATGGGGGCCCGCTCGGTGTCCTCTCCGGTGAGGATGTACAGCCTCGCGGGACCGCCACCGGGGCCCGTCGGGCTCCCGGAGTCCGCCTCGGTCCCGGAGTCCGCCGGGGTCCCGGTACTCGTCGGGGCCCCGGATGTCGCCGGAGCCCGCGGACTGCGCCGTTCGCGCCGGACGGTGACCTCCGCCTGGAAGCGGGCGTCGGCGTTGTCGGGTGTCTCGTCCTGCAAGGGGTCTTGCGGAGGAGTCATACGGCCTGCCCGTCACGCCGCGGCGGGCTGGTGAGGTGGGCGCCGATCCGCACGACCAGGTCCCGCATGCGGTTGCTGATCATTCCGGCGTCGACGGTCTCCTCGGCGAGCACCGCCAGATACGCGCCGGCCCCCGCGGCCATCATGTAGAAGTAGCCGCCGTTGATCTCGATGATGACCATACGCATGTTGCCGTCGCTCTCGGGGATCTCCGTGGCGACGGCGGTGGCGAGGCTCTGCAGCCCCGCGCAGGCCGCGGCGAGGCGGTCGGCGCCGTCCGGGTCGCCGCCGTACCGCGCGATGCGCAGGCCGTCCGCGGAGAGCACCACGATCTGCCGGGTCCCGTACACGCCGTCGGCGAGTTCCTTGAGCATCCAGTCGAAGTTGGCGCGCTGCTGGATCACTTCCAGCCCCCCTCGTCGGCGTTGTCGGTGCTGCCGTGGTCGTTCTGGTCGCGGGACTGCTCCTTGGCCGCCTGGTCACCCGCGCTCCCGCGTGCGGGTGGGGCATCGCCGTTGAGACCCGCCATGAAGGCCTCGACCCACAGGCCGGGCTCCTTCTCCTCCTTCTTGGCGGGCACGAGCGGCGCCGGTGGTTGCGCGGCGATGGCCGCCTCGGTGCGGCGCTGGGCCTCGGCCTCCTGCGCGTAGCGCTCGCTGAGCGACATCGTCGCGCGGCTCCTGCGCTGCGGCAGGCCGTTGGCCGTCCACTCGGTGACCTCGGGGACCTCGTCCTCCATGGACAAGCCGATCGGCATGGAGGGGCGGGGCGCCGTGGTGACCTTGCGGGGCTTCTTGCGGCGGATGTCGCGGGCCTCTTCGATGAACGTGCCGTCCTCGTTCACCCGCGGCACGGCGGAGGCACCGATGCCGTGCGCGACGCCCGGCGCCTCCTCGGGCGTGATCATCTCGCGCGGCACGATGAGCACCGCGCGCACCCCGCCGTACGCGGACTGGCGCAGCGACACCTGGAGGTTGTACATCTGCGAGAGTCGGCCCACGACGGCCATGCCGAGGCGCGGCGTCTCGCTCAGGTCGGTCAGGCCCATGCCCTGCCGGGCCTCCTCCAGCATCTTCTCGGCCCGCCTGCGGCCCTCCTCGCTGAGGCTGACGCCGCCGTCCTCGATCTCCACGGCGATGCCCGTCTGCACCTCGATCGCGGTGACGTGCACCTTCGTCTGGGGCGGCGAGTAGCGCGTGGCGTTGTCGAGCAGTTCCGCGCAGGCGTGGATCAGCGGCTCCACCTTGGTGCCGTGGATGGCGACGTCGGCGATGGAGTGCAGGGCTACGCGCCGGTACTCCAGGATCCGGGACATGGCGCCCCGCAACACGCTGAACAGCGGTACGGGCTTGGGCCACTGGCGGCCGGGGCGGGCGCCGCCGAGCACCGTGACCGAGTCGGCGAGGCGGCCGATGAGGGCCGTGCCGTGGTCGATGCGGAGCAGGTCGTCGAAGACCTCGGGGTTGCGACCGTGGAACTCCTCCATGTCGCGCAGTTCCGCGGACTGTTGGTGGACGATGGACTGCACGCGCCGCGCGATGTTGACGAAGGCGCGCTGCGCGTTCTCGCGCATCGCCTCCTCGCGGTCCATGGTCTCCAGGAAGGAGCGCAACAGGATGCGCTGGGACTGCGGCAGACGGCGGTTGACCTCGTCGCCGTCGATCACGTTCCGGATGACCTCCGAGGGGGCCTCGCCCTGCCGGACCCGGAAGAAGGCCTCGGGCAGCACGTCGCGGCCCAGGCGGACGGTGTCCTCGTCGTGCGTCGCGATGCGGTGCTCCAGGTGGGCGATCTGCGCCGCGTGGCTCCTGCGCAGGTCCCGCAGGGCGCGCCCGCGGCGTGCGGCCTCGGCGCCGACGGCGACGACCAGGAGCGTGGCCACGGCACCGCACAGGGCGACCGCGGTCCGCGCCGGCTCCGTCACCACGGCGACGGCGGCTCCCGTCGCCGCCGCCATGACCATGGCCGGCAGCAACAGCACGCGTGCGTAAGGGACTTCTCGGCCACCGGGAGGCGATTGAACACTCACCATGTATGCCCTCTGAACACTCGTCTTGGGGGGGAGAAAGGGGAAGGATGCGGGGGTCCCCTGCACGAAAGAACGAACTATCGAATTTCAGGGAACAAGCGCACGAATCTGCTGTAACTTGTTCAACTCGCCGCGCTCCGGGCGAGCTTAGTCCGCTCGCATCACGCTGGAGTCATATTCGGCAACCCTCTGCGAGCGCCCGCGAACAGGCATACACTCGGCCCCATTTGCACGCGTGGCTACCGTCCGACCGCATGGAGTCACCCCGGCATGGCGGGCCGCCCCCCGGCGTGCGCCGCGGGCGCGGGCGGGCCGAGGACACAGCAGTGGCCCCCGCCGATTCACCCGGCGGGGGCCACTGCGATGCCGCGGACGTCAGCCGACGGAGCTGTACGCCACCACTCCGCGCAGCAGTTGCTCCACTGCCTTGCGCGCGTTCTTCCCGACCGTGCCGCCCGCGCGCGGCGCCGCCGCGGAGATCTGCCCCAGTACGTCGATGACCTGCTTGCACCAGCGCACGAAGTCACCGGCCGGCATCTCCGCCTCGCGCAGCACCTCGTCGAGGCCCTTGCCGCTCGCCCACATGTACGCCGCCCAGGCGAAGCCGAGGTCGGGCTCGCGCTGTCCGACGCCCTCCGCCTGACTGATCCGGAACTCCTCCTCCAGGGCGTCCAGGCGGCCCCAGATGCGGACCATCTCGCCGAGCGCCGCCTTGGCGTTGCCGGAGGGCAGCTTCGGGGCGAGCGCGTCGTCGCCGACCCGCGCCTCGTACACCAGGGCGGAGACACATGCCGCGAGCTCGGCCGGGCCGAGGCCCTCCCACACGCCCGCGCGCAGGCATTCGCTGGCCAGCAGGTCCAGCTCGCCGTACAACCGGGCGAGGCGCTTGCCGTGCTCGGTGACCTCGTCGCCGCGCAGATAGTCGAGCTCGGTGAGCAGAGCGACGATGCGGTCGAAGGTGCGGGCGATGGTGTTGGTGCGCCCCTCGATGCGGCGCTCCAACTGCGAGGTGTCACGCAGCAGGCGGTGATAGCGCTCGGCCCAGCGGGCGTGGTCCTCGCGCTCGTCGCAGCCGTGGCAGGGGTGCGCCCGCAGTTCCGTGCGCAGTTGGGCGATCTCGCGGTCGTCGGCGGCCGCCGCGCGGCCCTTGCGGTGCCGGTCGGGCACGATGTGCCCGGCCTTGGTGCGCAGCGCGGAGGCGAGGTCGCGGCGGGACTGCGGGGAGCGCGCGTTGAACGACTTCGGGATGCGCATCCGCTCCACGGCCTCGACCGGCACCGGGAAGTCCATCGACGCGAGCCGCTTGACCTGCCGCTCCGCGGTGAGCACCAGCGGGCGCGGCCCGTCCTGGTGCTCGAAGCCGCGATGGCCGTTGGCGCGGCCCGCGGGCAGACCGGGGTCGAGCACCAGGGCGAGGCCCGCGTACTTCCCCGTCGGCACATGGATCACGTCGCCCGGCTTGAGCTTCTCCAGGGCGGCCGCGGCGGCGACGCGGCGCTGGACGGCACCCTGCTTGGCGATCTCGTTCTCGCGGTCCTTGAGCTCGCGGCGCAGCCGCGCGTACTCCTCGAAGTCGCCGAGGTGGCAGGTCATCGAGGCCTTGTAGCCCTCGAGGCCCTCTTCGTTCTTCTGCACCTGCCGGGAGATGCCGACGACCGACTTGTCGGCCTGGAACTGGGCGAAGGAGGTCTCGAGGAGTTCGCGCGAGCGGTGCCTGCCGAACTGCTCGACCAGGTTCACCGCCATGTTGTACGACGGCTTGAAGCTGGAGCGGAGCGGATAGGTGCGCGTCCCCGCGAGGCCCGCCAGGTGCTCGGGGCTCATGGCGCGCTGCCACAGGACGACCGCGTGGCCCTCGACGTCGATGCCCCGGCGCCCGGCACGGCCGGTGAGCTGGGTGTACTCGCCCGGCGTGATGTCGGCGTGCTGCTCGCCGTTCCACTTCACCAGCTTTTCCAGGACCACGCTGCGGGCGGGCATGTTGATGCCGAGCGCCAGCGTCTCGGTGGCGAACACGGCCTTCACCAGGCCGCGCACGAACAGCTCCTCCACGACCTCCTTGAAGGTCGGCAGCATGCCCGCGTGGTGGGCGGCGATGCCGCGCTCCAGGCCTTCGAGCCATTCGTAGTACCCGAGGACGTGGAGGTCCTCGTTCGGGATCGAGGCCGTGCGCTCCTCGACCAGCTCGCGCACCCGCAGGCGGGCGTCGTCGTCGTTCAGGCGCAGGCCCGCGTACAGGCACTGCTGCACGGCGGCCTCGCAGCCCGCGCGGCTGAAGATGAACGTGATGGCGGGGAGCAGTCCCTCGGCGTCCAGGCGCTCGATGACCTCGGGACGGCCCGGCGTCCAGATCCGCGACCGCGACCTGCGCTCCCGCTCGCGGTCGGCCTCGCGGACCATCTTGCCCTTGCGGCGGTCCCGCGGGTTGTACGACCGGCTCGCCTCCAGGCGGGCCATCCGGGTCAGGTCCGGGTTGACCGTCCTGCGCCTGCCCTCGCCCTCCTCGAAGAGGTCGTACATCCGCCGGCCCGCGAGCACGTGCTGGAACAGCGGGACCGGGCGGTGCTCGGAAACGATCACTTCGGTGTCACCGCGGACCGTGTCGAGCCAGTCGCCGAACTCCTCCGCGTTCGACACCGTGGCCGACAGGGACACCAGCGTGACCGACTCCGGCAGGTGAATGATCACTTCCTCCCAGACGGCGCCGCGGAAGCGGTCCGAGAGGTAGTGCACCTCGTCCATCACCACGTGGCCGAGGCCGATCAGGGACTGCGAGCCCGCATACAGCATGTTCCGCAGGACCTCGGTGGTCATCACGACCACCGGCGCCTCGGAGTTGACGCTGTTGTCGCCCGTGAGCAGGCCGACCTTGTCCGCGCCGTACCGCTTGGCGAGGTCGGCGTACTTCTGGTTGGAGAGCGCCTTGATCGGCGTGGTGTAGAAACACTTCTTGCCCTGCTGGAGGGCGAGGTGCACGGCGAACTCGCCGACGATCGTCTTCCCTGAGCCCGTGGGGGCGGCCACGAGCACGCCCTTGCCGGCTTCGAGCGCCTGACACGCCTCGATCTGGAAGGGGTCGAGGCCGAATTCGTACATCTCGCGGAAGGACGCGAGTGCGGTGGCCTGCTCGACGGCACGCTTGCGCGCCGCCGCATACCGCTCGGCCGGTGAGAGGTCCTCTGTCATCGTGCTTTCGAGCCTACCGGCCACCACTGACAACGGACGATCATTATCGGGACCGGAAAAACCCGCAGATGACCGCCGCCCGGAAGAAACCCGCAGGTGACAGCGGTACGGCGGGCGGGCTCAGGGCCCGAGGATCCGCACCGCCCCCGGCACGCAGCGGGCGGTCAGCGGCAGCTCGCCGAGCCGTTCGCCGTCCGCGTACCCGGTGGTTGCGGCCGCCGCGAGTTCCACCTTGGCGGCGCGGTGCACGGTGACCTTCGGGTGATCGAGGTGCGTGCCCCTGTAGACCCGCGGGAACACCTTGAGCAGCGTGGTGCGGCTGCAGTCCCCCACCACCGTGACGTCGAAGAGCCCGTCGGCCATGTCCGCGCCGGCGCAGATCTTCATGCCGCCGCCGTACGAGGAGCCGTTGCCGACGGCGACGAGGGTCGCGTCCACCTCGTGGACGTCGGTGTCGTCGAGCGTGATGCGGTAGCGGATTGGCTTGAACGCGGCCAGTTCGGCGATCATGGCGAGGTCGTACTTGAACCGCCCGGCGGGCATGCGCATGCGGTCGCCGCGGTCGTTGACCCGCGAGTCGAAGCCGGCGGCGAGCACCGTCCCGAACCAGGTCGCGCCCACCCGCCCCGCGTCGATGTCCCGTATCCGGGCCTCCTTGAGCGCGGTGGCGACGACGCCGCCCGCGGCTGCGGGCTCCCGCACGGGCAGTCCGAGGGCGCGCGCGAAGTCGTTGCCGGTGCCGGCGGCGACCACTCCGAGCGGGGTTCGGGTCCCCGCCACGGCCTGCAGGGCGAGGCTCACCATGCCGTCGCCGCCGACGGCTATCAGGGCGCCGGTGCCCCCGTCGACGGCCGCGCGGGCCCGGCGCAGCGCGTCCCCGGCGTCCTCGCCGATGACGGTGCGCACCGAGAATCCCGCCGCCCGCAGGGCCGCCGCGGCGGGCTGGGCGGCGTGCGCACCGCGGCCGCGGCCCGCGGTGGGATTGACGAAGAGGGTGATCTCGCTGGTCACGGGCGGACCTTACAAGGCGGTGCGCCCCGGCAACCAGAAGGGGCCGGACGCGATGGGCGTCCGACCCCTGTCCCGGCGGCTCTCGCCCCGGTCAGGTCACGTCGTCGTAGCCGTTGTACTTGGCCGACCGGGAGCTGTCGCCGTTCACCTGCTCCGGCAGTGCCTTGGCGGCGGGAACGGAGTCGAGGGCGTCGACCGGGTCGGGCGTGAGGTCGAGGTCGGAGGCCTCGTCGTCGTCGAGTTCCGCGTCCGGGTCGCGACGGCGGCGGCGCTTGTCGTTCAGGACGGAGAAGCCGACCGCGAAGAAGTAGAGGACCACGATGGGACCGGCGAGCGCGAGCATGCCGACCGGGTCCGTGGTCGGGGTCGCGACCGCTCCGAAGACGAAAACGCCCATCACGACGCCCCGCCACCAGCCGAGCATGCGGCGTCCGGTGACCATGCCCGTCATGTTCAGCATCACGAGCAGCAGCGGCAGTTCGAACGAGGCACCGAAGACCAGGACCATCCTGACGCTGAAGTCGAGGATCTTGTCCATGGGCAGGATGTTCTCCGAGCCCTCGGGCGTGATGCCGAG
Organism: Streptomyces aureocirculatus; assembly: GCF_000720475.1. Lineage (GTDB taxonomy): Bacteria > Actinomycetota > Actinomycetes > Streptomycetales > Streptomycetaceae > Streptomyces > Streptomyces aureocirculatus. Next base: position 203,197 of record NZ_JOAP01000005.1, on the reverse strand, counting down.
GAGAACCCGGATGCTGATGGGCATGATCTCGTACGCGAGCCAGGCGCCGCCGAAGAACAGCGGTACGGCCGCGGCCACGAAGGCATAGGTGTACTTGCGCTCGTGCTTGTGCAGTCCGGGCGCGACGAAGGCCCAGAGCTGGTAAAGCCAGACCGGGCTCGCGACGACGATGCCCACCATGAGGGACACCTTCACCGTGGTGGTGAAGGGCGAGAGCAGGTCCATGTAAGCGACCTTGGCGCAGACGCCGCCCGTGGTCGCCTCGCCCTCCTCGCAGCGCGGCACGGGGTCGGCGAGGAACTTCATCAGGTCCTCGCTGTAGAACGCGGCGACGATCGAGACGATCGCGATCGCCAGCATCCCCTTGGCGAGCCGGTTGCGTAGCTCGCGCAGGTGGTCCGCGAGCGGCATCCGCCCCTCGGGGTCCCGCTCCTTGTTGCGGGCAGACTTAAGCAACCCACGTCCTCATCTCGTGCGGCAGGCCGGCTCGTCGGGGCCGGCCTTGGGGTCAGCGCTTCGTCGTGTCGGTCGGCTCGGCGACGGGACGCGAGCTGGTCACGTCGCCGGGGGCCGCCTGGATGGTGCGCTGGTGCGGAGCGGTCTGGTCGGCGGGCGGGGGCGGGTCGGCCGGGGCCTCCTCGTCCTTCTTGCCGTCCGACTTCATCGCCTTGGCCTCGCTCTTGAGGATCCTCGCCGACTTGCCGAGGGAACGGGCCATGTCCGGCAGCTTCTTCGCACCGAAGAGCAGGACCAGGATGACGAGGATCAGAATGATCTCGGTGGGGCCGAGCCTACCCATAGCTGTCTACCTTCTTCACCGAGGCGTCAGATTTCGGACCGGCTGTCGGACAGTCGTCCGACCGCCGGGCTTGGCAGCGATCGTAACCCCCTGGAGTAAACGCAGGGCAATCCCCGTGCATACTCCCAGTTGCGGCCCGCGCCTCACATTTCGGACCACTTCAGCAGCGTACCCGGCTGCCCCCGGGAGTCGACAGGCCACCGCCGCGCGGCAGGCTCAGCCGAGGTCCCGGCCCGCCCGGGCCACTCCCGCCGCGGCCTTCTCCAGGTCCTCGGCGGCGCGGTTGATCTTCTGCGTGGTCTCGGTCACCTGGCGGCCGAGCCGCTGGGCCTCCACGAAGACCTTGATCGCGAACACACTCAGGACGGCGAGGCCGCAAAATCCGAGGCCCACCGCCAGCATCGCCCAGAACATGGGGTCGAGCCTAGACGGTCGAGTGCAGCCGCAGCGTCCGCACCCCGCCCCCGGTGAGGAGCTCCACGATGCGCTCACCGGCGGGCTTGCGCACGGCGTTGCCGCACTCCGGGCAGGTGAAGGAGTAGAAGGTCGTCCGCCGGCTGGCACCGATGGCCAACCGCAACGCGCCCGCGGACAGCTCGAAACGCGCCCGGCAGTCGGGGCAGGCGGCCTTGAAGAGGACCGCGGCCACCGAAGGTGACGAAAGGGGCATCAGTGTCATACTGTGCAACTCTCCTCGACTCTCACGACCCACCCGGACTCTCACGACCCACCCGCTCGTGCTCCGGCCCCCGGGGCGCAGCCCCACGCCCGATCGCTCCCCTGCCCGGGGGCACGTCGCGGCGCGGTCACCGGTCGGACCCGTCCGACGGGTCGGCGTCGGCCCCCGGCGCCTCCGTCTCGTACGCGGCCAGCGCTTCGCGCGCCGCGCGCCGGGCGTTGTCCGCCAGGTCCTGCGGGGAGACGATGTGGCCCTCTCGGCCGAGGCGCAGGGCGAGGCGGCGCAGGGATGCCGGTTCGGGGGTGCGCAGGGTGATGCGCAGACCGCCGTCGGGCAGCTCCTCCGCGCTGTCGTGCGGGTAGTACTCGGCGACCCAGCGGCCCCCGGGTCCGACCTCGATCACGACCTCCGGGTCCTCGGCCGCGGGCTGCACGAGCCCGGCGGAGAGGTCCCGCAGCTCCACCTCCGGGGGCGCGGAAGGTTCGTCGAGGATCTTGATCTCGGCGACCCGGTCGAGCCGGAAGGTGCGCCGCGCCTCGGAGCGCCGGCACCACGCCTCCACATAGGTGTGGCCCACACTGACCAGGCGGATCGGGTCGATCTCCCGCTCGGTGAGCTGGTCACGGGCCGGGGAGTAGTAGCGGATCCAGAGTCTGCGCCGCTCGGAGATGGCGCGGTCGACGTCGGCGAAGACACCGCCCTCGGACTCGAAGGTGACCGAGAGCCGCGAGCTGGCCCCGGCCGCCTCGCCCGCCGCCTCCTCCAGCTTCGCCGTCGCGCGCAGCAGCGCGAGCCGGTCGCTCTCGCGCAGGCCGGGCAGCGTGGACACCGCGCGGGCGGCCACGAGCAGCGCCGTGGCCTCGTCGGCGGCGAGCCGCAGCGGCTCGGCGACGTCGTCCGGGTTGTGCCACCAGATGCGCTCGCCGTCGGTGTCGATGTCGAGCAGGTCACCGCCGCGGAAGCTGGTCCCGCACAGCGGCAGTACGTCCAGGTCGGAAATCAGCTCGTCCTGGCTGATGCCGAAGGCCCGGGCGACGTCGGCGACACGGGCGCCGGGGCGCTCGCGCAGATAGGTCACCAGGGACAGCATCCGCCTGGTCTGATCGATGGCATTCGTGACCATTGCTGGTTACGTTCCCCCTCAGCCCTTGGCCACGGCGCGCAGCCGGTCCACGACGTCGGCCCGCAGCTCGGCGGGCTCCAGGACCACCACGTCGGGCCCGAACTCCACCAGCCAGGCGTCGAGCCCGTGCCCGTACGGAATCTCCAACTCGTCCCAGTCCTCGTCCAGTTCCCGCGCGCCGACGGCCTTGGCGCGCAGCGGGTAGCCGGCGCCCTTGCGCAGTTGGATCAGCGCGGTGCGGTCGGCCTTCTCGCCCGCCCAGCTCGCCACCGTCTCCCGCACGGTGACCACGTCGGGCACCTCGACCCGGAACTTCCCCGCGCGCGAGCGGACCTTGCCGGTGATGCGGGAGAGCCGGAAGACGCGCTCGGCCTCACGGTCGCGGTCCCAGCCCGCCAGGTACCAGTGGCCGCGCCAGCACTCCAGGGCCCAGGGTTCGACGTGGCGCGGCTCGGGGCGCGCGGCGGTGGCCTTGCGGTACTCGAAGACGACGAGGCGCCGGTCGCGGCAGGCCAGCATCAGCGGCTCGAAGGCCGCCTCGTGCACGGGGATGCGGGGCTCAAGGGCGCCGTGTGCCTCGTAGGGGTCGACGTCCTCGGGCAGGCCCGCGGCGCGCAGCTTCTGCAGGGCGCCGCTCGCGGCGCCCGCGAGCCTGGCCTGCTGCCACACCTTCGCGGCGAGGCCCAGGGCGGCGGCCTCCTCGGCGTCGAGCCTGACGGGCGGCAGCCGGTTGCTGTCGCGGCGGGCCAGATAGCCGACCTCGCCGTCCATGTTCTCCACCGTCTCGATGACCAGGCCGAGTTCACGCAGGTCGTCCTTGTCCCGCTCGAACATACGGCTGAAGGAGTCCTCGGATCCGGCCGGCGGCCCGGAGAGCGCGCTGCGGCCGGGGCCGAAGGCCGCGCCGGGGCCCGGCCCGAAGGCCTCGACATAGGCCTCGATGGATTCCCTCAGCTCACGCTTGCTGAGCGGCCGCCTGGTCCCGAGCAGACACAGCGCCAGGTTCATGAGCCGCTCGGCCTTGGCAATGGCCATCGACGCCCTTTCTCTCTCCCGACCGATGACCGTACCGCCAGGGGGTGTCGCGGCAAAAGCCGAGGGCAGGTGATGCGGTCCTGAGGGGTTCCGGTACCGGACACGCGAGGGCCCATGCCGAGCAGGCATGGGCCCTCGTCGGACACGTCCGGTCGGACACGGTCGCGTTCGGTCGATGCGTTAGACCGGGACGCGATGTGTCAGACCGAGTCGCGTTGCGTCAGACCAAGACGCGACGCGTCAGACCAAGACTCAACGCGTTCAGACCGAGACCAGGTCGCAGACGAAGATCAGGGTCTCCCCGGGGGCGATGCGGCCGCCACCGGCCCCGCGGTCGCCGTACGCGAGGTGCGCCGGGATGGTCAGCTTGCGGCGGCCGCCGACCTTCATGCCCTGCACGCCCTGGTCCCAGCCGGCGATGACCTGACCGGCGCCGAGCTGGAACTCCAGCGGGTTGCCGCGGTTCCAGGAGGCGTCGAACTCCTCGCCGGTGGAGAAGGACACTCCCACGTAGTGGACCTTGACGAAGTCGCCCGCCTTGGCCACGGGGCCTTCGCCTTCCCAGATCTCGTCGATCTGGAGCTCCGTGGGCGCGTCGCCCTCCGGGAAGTCGATCTCGGGCTTGTCGATGTTCACGAATAACTCCTGCTCATGTGCGTGAGGGGCAACCGGGACAGTCTGCCATCCACCCCCGGGGGTGATCACATCTTGGCGAGGATGTCCACGGAGAAGACCAGCGTGGAGTCCTTCTTGATGGAGCTGCCCTGCGGCGGCTTGTCCCCATAGCCCTGCTTCGGCGGCACCACGACCAGGACGCGGCTGCCGACCTTCTTGCCGGTCAGGCCCTCCCGCCAGCCCGGAATGACCTGCGCGAGGGAGAACTGCGCGAGCTGGCCGCTCTTGTACGAGGAGTCGAAGTCCTTGCCGTCGGCCCAGAGCACGCCCCGGTACTGGCAGAGCAGCGTGTCGCTCGCCTTGACCTCGTCGCCGTCGCCCTCGATGACGTAACTCCCGACGACCTTCTTGGGGGCGTCCTTCTTGGGCACGTCGACCTTGGGGGCCTTGCCGTCGGTGTTCGTCCCGACCTTCGGCAGGTCCATGTTGTCCTGGGCGACTTCCTTGCCCTTGGCGGAGCTCTTGGTGCTGTACGTGTTCACGATGTCGACGACGAACACCAGGGTGTCCGTGCCCTTGATGCCCGCCTGCTTGTTGCCCTGCTTGCCGTACCCCAGCTCCGGGGGGATGGCGAGCTCGACGCGGCTGTCGACCTTCTTGCCGACCAGGCTCTGGTCCCAGCCAGGGATGACCTGGCCGACGCCGATCGGGAAGATCGTCGGTGCCTTGCGGTCGTAGGAGTTGTCGAAGACCTTGGCCGAGTCCCAGATCTGGCCGAGGTAGTGGGCCTGCAGATAGTCGCCCTTGGCGACCTCGACGCCCTTGCCCGCGATGAGGGTCTTGACCGCGAGGTCGGACGACGGCTTGCCGGAGCCCTTGGCGACGGTCGGCTTCTCGCCGAACTTGGTGCCCTTGGTCACGTCGGGCACCGGACCGTCGACGACCTTCGCCTTCGGCGGCGTGGAGTTCGACGGGGACGGGCTGTCCTTGTCCTTGACCTTCGACTTGTCGGACTTGTCGTCGTCGCCGCATCCGGCCAGGGTCAGCAGGCCGGCCGGAACGGCCAGAAGAAGTGAGCGTCGGCGCACGGTGGGGGCCTCGTATCGATCGATCTTGTGGGTTGGCGTGCGCGCAACTCTACGCAGTGAGAAGGGCGCCGTACGAGGAACGTACGGCGCCCCGCGTTGCGTTCCCACAACACCCCGGCGTCTCAGTGGCCACGAACCGGTGTCCAGCGATGTCCCGCCGGTCCCCCGGCGGCGCTTCGCCGGTCACATTCCGGCGATGAGCTTCTCCACCCGGTCGTCGACGGAACGGAACGGGTCCTTGCACAACACCGTGCGCTGTGCCTGGTCGTTGAGCTTCAGGTGCACCCAGTCCACCGTGAAGTCCCTGCGCTGCTCCTGAGCACGGCGGATGAAGTCGCCGCGCAGCCGGGCCCGGGTGGTCTGCGGGGGCACCGACTTGCCCTCGAAGATCTTCAAGTCGTTGCAGATCCGAGCGGCTTGGCCCTTCTTCTCCAGGAGGTAGTACAGACCGCGGCGGCGGTGGATGTCGTGGTACGCGAGGTCTATCTGCGCGACCCTCGGGTGCGACATCGTCATATTGTTCTTGGCGCGATACCGCTCGATGAGCTTGTACTTCATCACCCAGTCGATCTCGGTGGCGATACGGTCCAGATCCTCGGTCTCGATGGCTTCGAGGGTGCGGCCCCAGAGCTCGAGGACCTGCTCCACGGTGCCGGTGCGGATGCCGCGGCGGTCGACGAAGTCCACGGCCTTCTCGTAGTACTCACGCTGGACCTCCAGGGCGGAGGCCTCGCGGCCGCTGGCGAGGCGGACCTTGCGGCGGCCCGTGATGTCGTGGCTGACTTCGCGGATGGCCCGGATGGGGTTCTCAAGCGTCAGATCGCGCATCACCGTGCCCGCTTCGATCATCCGCAGGACGAGATCGGTCGCGCCCACCTTCAGGAGCATGGTCGTCTCGGACATGTTCGAGTCGCCGACGATCACATGCAGTCGGCGATAGCGCTCGGCGTCCGCGTGCGGCTCGTCACGCGTGTTGATGATCGGCCGCGAACGGGTCGTCGCGGACGAGACGCCCTCCCAGATGTGCTCGGCGCGCTGGCTCACGCAGTACACCGCGCCACGCGGGGTCTGGAGCACCTTGCCCGCACCGCACAGCAACTGCCGGGTGACGAGGAACGGAATGAGGATGTCCGCGAGCCGCGAGAACTCCCCGTGCCGGGCCACGAGATAGTTCTCGTGACAACCATAGGAGTTTCCCGCCGAGTCGGTGTTGTTCTTGAAGAGGTAGACGTCGCCCGCGATTCCCTCCTCGTGCAGGCGGCGTTCGGCGTCGACGAGCAGGCCTTCCAGAATGCGCTCGCCGGCCTTGTCGTGGGTGACCAGCTCGGTCACGTTGTCACACTCGGGGGTCGCGTATTCCGGGTGTGAGCCCACGTCGAGATACAGGCGGGCGCCGTTCCGCAGAAAGACGTTGCTGCTGCGGCCCCATGACACAACACGGCGGAAGAGGTAGCGCGCCACTTCGTCAGGCGACAGACGGCGCTGTCCCCTGAACGTGCACGTGACGCCGTACTCGTTCTCCAGCCCGAAAATGCGGCGGTCCATGACTGAACATTACGCCCGATGCCCCGCACTGAAACCGGGTTCGGCAGCACCGTTTCGATCATTTTCCGATGAAGCCGCAACGACCGCGTCGACCTGCGCCGACGCGAACACCCGCGCCGTGCACACCAACACGAGCAGCGCGGCGCCACCGGCGAGCCCCGGAACGGCGAACCCCCATGCCGTGCCGCCCCACTCGACCACGGGGCCGCCCGCCGCCGTACCCACCGAGGTGCCCACCGTGAACGTCGTGACGAACCAGGAGAACGCCTCCGTCACCGTGCCGCGCGGAGCGTGCCGGTCGACCACGATGAAGGCACAGGCGAGCGCCGGTGCGAGGAACACCCCCGCGAGCACCGTCAGGGTCACCATGCCCACCGCCCCCGGCGTCAGCACCAACGGCACGTAGCAGACCGCGAGCAGCGCGACGAGCACCATGAGGCGACGCTCCGGCACGCCGCTCCACTGCCGCGCCCCGTAGACCGTCCCGCCCATGAGCGCGCCGATCCCCACGCCCGCCATCATCCAGCCGTACACCGCGTCGCCGCCGTGCCCGTCCGCGTACGAGACACCGGCCACCGTGATGGCGCCGAGGGCCGTCCCGACGAACAGGAACGCGCCGAGGAGCGCGAGCAGGCCCGGGGAGCGCAGCGCGCCGAGCCAGTGCGCCTCGCGGGGCGCCGAACGCCACGCGCGCGACGGTCGCGACGCCACGACGGACAGCGCGCCGAGCACACCGATCGCGTTCACCACGAGCAGCGCGGCCGGGGCCGACCACAGCGACACCAGGCCCGTCACGAGCAGTGGCCCGACGGTGAACATGACCTCCTGGGCCACGGCGTCCATCGCGTACGCCGTGTGGACCTGCTCCTCCTTGTGGAGCACGTCGGACCACAGCGCGCGGAGGCCGCCCTCCAGCGGCGGGGTGAACAGGCCGGCCACCACCATCGCTCCGTAGGCGACGCCCGGGGTGTCGGGTCCTGTGCACGCGAACGCCGTCATGCCGAGCGCCGAGACGACCGCCGCCGGCAGCATCACCCGGGGCTGGCCGTAGAGGTCGACGAGGCGGCCGAGCAGTGGCTGACCGATCGCGTTCGCCACCCCGTACACCGCCGCGAGCGCGCCGGTCAAGCTGTAGGAGCCGCCCTCCGCGCGGACGAACAGCACGATGCCGATCGCCGCCGTCGCGTTCGGAAGACGGCCCACGAGGGTGCCCGCGAGGAGGCGCGTGGCGTACCGCGCCCGCAGGATCTCGCCGTATCCGGAAGCCATCAGTGAGCCTCTTCTCGCCCCGCCCGCGCGCCGCAGCGCCTCACGTTGTACGTATAACTTCGCGGGTCATACGTACCATGTGCGCTGTCCACCAGTCCACCGACCGCACACGCACCGCGGCGCGCCGCGCGGCACCGCCGCGGTGCGCGGCGAGGCCGGGACGCAGCACACTGCATGGCATCGCACGGCGCGGTGCCGCGTGGCACGGTGCCGTGTGCCATGTGGCACGGTGCCGTGTGGCATGGCACCGCACACACAGCGCCGCACGGCACGACCAGCGCCGTGGCACGGCACCGCACGACAGACACAGAGCACCGCACACGTAGCGCCGTACGGCACAACTCAGCGCGGTATGACACAGCACCGCGCGGCACAGAGCACCGCACAACACAGGGGCCGCATGGCACAGCGCCGCACGGCACGACATACGCCGTACGACACAGCACCGCACGACACGAAGCACCGCACAACACAGGTGCCGCATGGCACAGCGCCACACGGCACCGCACAACACGCGCGCCGTATGGCACAGCACCGCGCGGCACAGAGCACGCACCCACAGCGCCGTACGGCCCAGCACCGCACAACACAGCGCCGCAGGCACAAAGCGCCGCACGGCACACAGCACCGCACAGCACACAGCATCGCCCCGGCCCGCCCGGGGCCCACAGCGACCAGGAGGCGTCTCGTGGCCGGATCCCGGCACGACACCGCGGCCCCCCGCCCCACCAGCCGCGACGTCGCCCGCGCCGCGGGCGTGTCCCAGGCCACCGTCTCCCTCGTGCTCGGCGACAAGTGGCAGGGCCGGGTGGCCGAGCGGACCGCCGAGCGTGTCCGTGCCGCCGCGCGGGACCTCGGTTACCGCCCCAATCTGGCCGCCCGCAACCTGCGGCTCGGCCGCACCCGCACCGCCCTGCTCGTCGTGCCCGCGCTCACCAACGAGTTCTTCGCCCGCGTGCACACCGGCGCGGCCCGGGTCGCCGCCCGGCACGGCTTCGGCGTCGTCCTCTACCCCGCGCCGGACGTCACCGCCCCGGCCCGCGACCCCTTCGACTCGGCGCGCGCCTCCCTCGACGGCGTTCTCGCCTCCTCCATGGCCTCCGAGGCCCTCGCCACCATCCGCGGCGACGAACTCCCCCTCGTCATGCTCGACAGCGACCCCGCCCACAGCCTCGGGGCCGCCACCGTCAACCTCGACATCGCCCAGGGCATGCGCCTGGCCGCCGAGCACCTGCTCGCACTCGGCCACCGCGACTTCCTGCATCTCGCCGCGGACATCAACTCCTGGACGTTCGACGTCCGCCGCGACGCCCTGCGGAGCGTGCTGCACGGCACCGGCGCGACCGTGGCACCCGCCAGGTCCGCCCTCGCCGTCGACGCCGCCCGCACCGCCACGGAGGCCGCCCTGACGGCCTCCGGCACCCGGCCCACCGCCGTCATCTGTGACGACGACGTGCTCGCCGCGGGCGCCTGCAAGGCCGCGCGCCGCCTCGGTCTGCATGTGCCGGACGACCTCAGCGTCACCGGCTTCGACGACCTCACCCTCGCCACCGCCGTCGAACCCGAGCTCACCACCGTGTCCCTGCCCGCCGAACGCTTCGGCGAGCAGGGCATGGACACGCTCATCGCCGTCCTCGACGGCCGCACCCTCGAACCCCAGCCGCTGCCGGTGCGCCTGGTCGTCCGCGGCTCCACGGCACAGGGCCCCGCACCCCGACGCTGAACGCCGGGGCACGGGGCCCTTCCTTCAGATGTACGCAGCTATGGGGCTACGTGGCTACGACTCCTCGGACGGATCTGTCGAACCCTTCGAACCCTTCGAACCCTTCGAATCCTTTGAACCAGACGGCTTGGTCGAGTCCGTCGTGTCCGTCGTGTCCGTGCTCGACTCGGACTCGGACTCGGACTCGTCCTCGGAGTCCGAGTCCGCCGACGCGTCGCCGGATCCGTCCCCGCCGATCAGCCGCTCCAACTGGCGGCCCACGATCCGCTTGAACTTGCGCTGCTGCGGCCTCGTACGGTCGAGGACTGCCACCTCCAGGCGCTCGCCGGGGATCTCCCGCTCGCTGCCGTTGGTGTCCCGCGAGAGCGCCTGCACCGCGAGCTTCAGCGCCTCGGCGAGGGTCATGCCGTCCTGGTGGCGCTGATCGAGATAGGTGCTGATCTGCTCGGCGTTGCCACCCACCGCGACCGAGCCGTGCTCGTCCACGATCGAACCGTCGTGCGGCAGCCGGTAGATCTGGTCGCCGTCAGGGGTCGCGCCGACCTCCGCCACGACCAGCTCGACCTCATAGGGCTTCTCGGCATTGCTGGAAAAAATCGTGCCCAGCGTCTGCGCGTACACATTCGCCAGGCCGCGGGCCGTCACATCGTCGCGGTCGTATGTGTACCCGCGCAGGTCGGCGTACCTGACGCCGCCGATGCGGAGGTTCTCGTACTCGTTGTACTTGCCGGCCGCGGCGAAGCCGATGCGGTCATAGATCTCGCTGAACTTGTGCAGCGCTCGGGACGGGTTCTCACCGACGAACACAATGCCATCGGCGTACTGCAGCACGACCAGACTGCGACCGCGGGCGATGCCCTTGCGGGCGTATTCCGCCCGGTCGGCCATGGCCTGCTGGGGTGAGACATAGAACGGCGTCGACACCGGCTATCCGTCCCTTTCTGTCAAAAATTCACAACAACGACGGGGCACTCAGAGCAGCGCGGCCCTGGGGCCGTCCGGCTGCTCAAGACGGCGCGCCAGGATCGAGCGCGCGATCTCGGAGGTCTCCTCCTCCGCCAGCCTCCGGAATCCCTCCTCGGAGATCACCGTCACAATCGGATAGATGCGCCGGGCGACATCCGGGCCACCCGTCGCCGAGTCGTCGTCCGCCGCGTCGTACAGCGCCTGCACGACGAGCGTCGTCGCCTGCTCCTCGGTCAGGTCGGCGCGGAACAGCTTCTTCATCGCCCCGCGCGCGAACACCGAGCCGGAGCCCGTCGCCGCGAAGCCCTGCTCCTCGCTGCGGCCGCCCGTCACGTCGTACGAGAAGATGCGGCCCTTGCCGCGGTCCATGTCGTACCCCGCGAAGAGCGGCACGACCGCCAGGCCCTGCATCGCCATGCCCAGGTTGGACCGGATCATGGTCGACAGGCGGTTGGCCTTGCCCTCGAGGGAGAGCGTCGCCCCCTCGACCTTCTCGAAGTGCTCCAGCTCCAACTGGAAGAGCTTGACCATCTCCACGGCCAGGCCCGCCGTGCCGGCGATGCCCACCGCGGAGTACTCGTCGGCAGGGAAGACCTTCTCGATGTCGCGCTGCGCGATGACATTGCCCATCGTGGCCCTGCGGTCACCGGCGAGCACCACGCCTCCGGGGAACGTCGCCGCGACGATGGTCGTGCCGTGCGGCGCCTCGACCACGCCCTGCGTCGGAGGCAACTGCCGCTTTCCCGGCAGCATTTCCGGCTGGTGCTCGGAGAGGAAGTCCATGAAGGACGACGAACCGGGCGTCAGGAAGGCAGCCGGTAGACGCCCGGTGCTACGAGTGTTGGCTTCCACGCGTTTCCTTCCAGGTAATTGATGGCCCGACTGACGGGTCGGGATGTGCTCCCAACGTGCCGGTGGCCGAATTGCAGTTGAAGCACACTACGTCACAGGCCGACTCGCCCGCCCCGCAGCCGCCGTGCGCGGCGTGCAGAGCGAGGCGAAACCTATGCGGCCTTGGAATCGAAGGGCGGACCGGCTACTGGCCGCCCTTTTGCACGAAGGAACGGACGAAGTCCTCTGCGTTCTCCTCAAGCACGTCGTCGATCTCGTCCAGCACCGAGTCCACGTCGTCGCTCAGCTTCTCCTGGCGTTCCTTGAGGTCCTCCGAGGACTGCGCGTCCTGCGCCTGCTCCTCGACCTCCTCGGTGGAACGCGTTGCCTTCTGCTGTCCGCCGCCGGTGTCCTTGGTCGCCATCTACCTCACCCCGCTCGGTTCGACGTTTCTTGATCAGACCCTACAATCCGGGTCCGACATCGGCCCCGCACTTTCTGCAACGTGCGGGGCCCACCTCTGTGATTCCCCGGGCGCCGTGCTTTCAGCCGCTTTTCAACCGCCGGAGAGCACCCTGACCAGATCCTCTGCCGTGCGACAGCGGTCGAGCAGCTCCTTGACGTGATTACGCGTTCCGCGTAGCGGCTCGAGGGTAGGTACGCGCTGCAACGAGTCCCGCCCCGGCAGATCGAAGATCACCGAGTCCCAGGAGGCCGCCGCCACGTCGTCGGCGTACTGCTCGAGGCATCGGCCCCGGAAGTAGGCGCGGGTGTCCTCGGGAGGCTTGCTGCGGGCCCGCTCGACCTCGCTCTCGTCGAGCAGGCGCTTCATCTTGCCGCGGGCCGCGAGGCGGTTGTAGAGGCCCTTGTCGGGGCGTACGTCCGCGTACTGCAGGTCGACCAGGTGCAGGCGCGCCGCGTCCCAGTCGAGGCTGTCACGGCGGCGGTAGCCCTCCATGAGCTCCCGCTTGGCGACCCAGTCCAGCTCTCCGGAGAGGCTCATCGGGTTGTTCTCGAGCCGGTTCAGGACGTCTTCCCAGCGCGTGAGGACGTCCTTGGTCTGGTCGTCCGCGTCCGCGCCGTACCGCTCCTCGACGTACTTGCGGGCCAGCTCGAAGTACTCCATCTGGAGTTGTACGGCGGTGAGCGTACGACCGCTGCGCAGCGTGACCAGGTGCTGCAGGCTCGGGTCGTGCGAGATCTGGTGGAGGGTGCGTACGGGCTGGTCCACGGCCAGGTCCACCGCGATGAAGCCGTCCTCGATCATGGAAAGGACCAGGGAGGTGGTGCCGAGCTTCAGATAGGTGGAGATCTCCGAGAGGTTCGCGTCGCCGATGATCACGTGCAGACGGCGGTACTTCTCGGCGTCGGCGTGGGGCTCGTCGCGGGTGTTGATGATGGGCCGCTTGAGGGTGGTCTCCAGACCGACCTCGACCTCGAAGTAATCGGCCCGTTGGCTGAGCTGGAAGCCGTGCTCGTGGCCGTCCTGGCCGACGCCGACACGGCCTGCGCCGGTGAAGACCTGGCGGGAGACGAAGAAGGGCGTGAGATGGCGCACGATGTCCGAGAAGGGGGTCTCCCGCTTCATCAGATAGTTCTCGTGCGTGCCGTAGGAGGCGCCCTTGTTGTCGGTGTTGTTCTTGTAGAGGTGGATGGGCTGGGCGCCGGGGAGCGCCGCGGCGCGTTCCGCCGCCTCCGCCATGATCCGCTCGCCGGCCTTGTCCCACAGGACGGCGTCGCGGGGGTTGGTGACCTCCGGCGCGCTGTACTCGGGGTGCGCGTGGTCCACGTAGAGACGCGCCCCGTTGGTGAGGATCACGTTGGCGAGGCCGATGTCCTCATCCGTGAGCTGGCTGGAGTCGGCGGCTTCGCGGGCGAGGTCGAAGCCCCGCGCGTCCCGTAGCGGATTCTCCTCCTCGAAGTCCCAGCGGGCACGTCGCGCCCGGTGCATCGCCGCTGCGTAGGCGTTGACGATCTGGGACGAGGTGAGCATGGCATTGGCGTTGGGGTGGCCGGGGACGGAGATGCCGTACTCCGTCTCGATGCCCATTACTCGCCGTACGGTCATGCGGCCCTCCTTGCCCGGCGGCGTCCTCGGTCGGGGGCGCCGCTCAAGTACCGCTGGTTCTCCGGTGCGTGTGCGGTGCCCGTCCCCGCACTGCGCGACTCGGCGGTACGGAAGAGCCTAGAACGCCTCTGCGCTGGTGGGGAGATCATTTCCTGCTTTGCTCTCGCTGGGTCGATGACGCGGCTGCGAGGCGCCCGCGACCGGCGGAAAACAGTCGGCTGCGGGTACCCGAGGTGGGCACCCGCAGCCGCCCGCTCGCCTACAGGTACTGACCGGTGTTGGCCACCGTGTCGATGGAGCGTCCGGTGTCGGCGCCCTGCTTTCCGGTGACGAGCGTGCGGATGTACACGATCCGTTCGCCCTTCTTGCCGGAGATACGGGCCCAGTCGTCCGGGTTGGTGGTGTTGGGCAGGTCCTCGTTCTCCTTGAACTCGTCGATGCAAGCCTGGAGGAGGTGAGCGACCCTGAGGCCCTTCTGGTTCTGTTCGAGGAAGGCCTTGATGGCCATCTTCTTGGCGCGGCCGACGATGTTCTCGATCATGGCGCCGGAGTTGAAGTCCTTGAAGTACAGGACTTCCTTGTCGCCGTTGGCGTACGTCACCTCGAGGAAGCGGTTCTCCTCGGATTCGGCGTACATCTGCTCGACGACCGACTGGATCATGCCGTGCACCGTTGCGGCCCTGTCGCTGCCGTGCTCGGCGAGGTCGTCGGAGTGCAGCGGCAGGCGCTGCGTGAGGTACTTGGCGAAAATGTCCTTGGCCGCCTCGGCGTCCGGGCGCTCGATCTTGATCTTCACATCGAGGCGTCCGGGCCGCAGAATGGCCGGATCGATCATGTCCTCACGGTTGGAGGCGCCGATGACGATGACGTTCTCCAGGCCCTCCACACCGTCGATCTCGGCGAGAAGCTGCGGGACGATGGTGTTCTCCACGTCCGAGCTGACGCCGCTGCCGCGGGTGCGGAAGAGGGATTCCATCTCGTCGAAGAAGACGATGACGGGGGTGCCCTCACTCGCCTTCTCGCGTGCGCGCTGGAAGACCAGGCGGATGTGGCGCTCGGTCTCGCCGACGTACTTGTTGAGGAGCTCGGGGCCCTTGATGTTGAGGAAGAAGCTCTTCCCCGCGGGCTGTCCGGTGACCTCGGCGACCTTCTTGGCGAGCGAATTGGCCACGGCCTTGGCGATGAGCGTCTTGCCGCAACCCGGCGGGCCGTAGAGCAGGACGCCCTTCGGCGGCCGCAGTTCGTGCTCCTTGAAGAGATCGGGGTGGAGATACGGGAGCTCGACCGCGTCACGGATCATCTCGATCTGGCCGCCGAGGCCGCCGATCTTTTCATAACTGATGTCCGGGACCTCTTCGAGGACCAGTTCCTCCACTTCGCTCTTCGGTACGACCTCGTAGACGTAGCCGGAGCGGGGTTCGAGCAGGAGGGCGTCGCCGGCGCGGATGGTGACGTCCAGGAGCGGCTCGGCGAGCCTCACCACCCGTTCCTCGTCGGTGTGCCCGAGCACCAGGGCTCGTTCGCCGTCCTCAAGGATCTCCTTGAGGGTGACGATGTCTCCGACTCGCTCGTACTCCATGGCCTCGACCACGTTGAGCGCTTCGTTGAGCATGACTTCCTGGCCGCGCCTGAGCTCGTCGAGTTCGACGCTCGGGCTGACGTTCACGCGGAGCTTGCGGCCGCCGGTGAAGATGTCGGCGGTGCCGTCCTCGTTCGCCAAGAGGAAGACCCCGAAGCCGGCCGGCGGCTGTGCGAGCCGGTCGACTTCTTCCTTGAGGGCCACGATTTGATCGCGGGCCTCGCGGAGCGTGTTCGCAAGTCGTTCGTTCTGTGCGGATACGCCCGCCAGGTTGGTCTGCAGCTCGACGATCCGCTCTTCGAGAATCCTCGTGTGCCGCGGAGAGTCGGCGAGCTTGCGTCGCAGGACGGCGATTTCCTGCTCGAGATAGGCAACCTGACCGGCTGGGTCCTCAGACCCTCGCCCCGGCCGGATGCCGCGGTTGATGTCGTCGTCGTGGGCTGCCACGGTCCTCACCTCCTCCAAGGGGAGCTGGACGCTTCCTGACCCTACCTGGGTGGGTGCTGATTGAAACCCCTAGATCACAAAGACGGTGGGGGTGTGTCCGATCTTCACCCTTGCGCTCTCCCTCACGCCAGGGGAATACCCACCCAACAACATCGGAAAGCCGCCGGTTGTAGGGTCGAACTGTTCAACACCCGTCAGGGCTGGCCGGACTTGCGGCAAAGTCGGCCCTGCTCGACGCAGTTTCGGCAGGAGAGATGACCGTGCAGCACGAGGCGCAGACCGCGGGCGAGAGCCATGATCTGCTCGAGGTCTGGATCGATCAAGACCTGTGTACGGGCGACGGCATCTGCGTCCAGTACGCGCCGGAGGTCTTTGAGCTGGACATCGACGGACTGGCGTATGTGAAGAGCGCCGACGACGAGCTGCTGCAGGCGCCAGGGGCGACAACGCCCGTGCCGCTGCCGCTTCTCCGTGACGTCACCGACTCCGCGAAGGAGTGCCCGGGTGACTGTATTCACGTACGGCGAGTTTCAGACAGGGTCGAGGTCTACGGTCCGGACGCAGAGTGACCTGATTATTTCGCTCCGTGAGCAAAAGAGGGTCCGTGGTTACCGTCCGAAGGTATCCACGGGCCCTCTTCGGTGTCCGGCGGGTTCCCGCGGGGCCCACGGGTCCCGCGGTGCGGCGGCGCGTGGGGCGGCTGGGGCGCGCGGTACGTCAGGCCCTGCCCGCCGCGGCGGGTGTCGAGCGGGTGAACGCGCCGTTCTTCCACTGCCACTTGGCCTCGTCGCGGCGGTCGGGGCAGCAGCGGGGCACGTCGAGCGAGGAGTAGCCGAGCAGTGTCGCGGTCACGGCGCCGCCGCGCACCGCGAGGTCACTGACCGTGAGCTGGTCCTTGGTGTCCACAAGCGTGGCCACGACGCGCGGTTCGCCCGCGCGCGGGCGGGTGATGACGTACAGGGCTTCGGGCGGGGTGCCGGAGCCCGCCTCGCAGTGCGCGGACACCACGGTCTCGGGGCTGCCGTCGCCGTCGAGGTCACCGCTCGCCTTCTTGGCGACGACCGGCTTGGTGGGACAGACGAGCGGGAGGTCGGCGGCGGCCGGGGCGGGCGCGGGCGCCGGGGCGCTCCTGGACTGCGGCTCGGAGCCGGTCTGGGCGGCGGTGGCCGGGTCGGACTGCAGGAAGCCGGAGGCCGCGACGACGGCGGCGAGCGCGGCGGCGGTCGCCAGCCAGTGGATCGGGCGCGAGGCCCACGGCCGGTCCACCGTGTGGGCCAGTTCCGGGACGGCGGGTTGCTGCACGAGGAGTGTCTCCTGTGAGGGCTGTGCCGGTGGGGTTGGCGGCATGGTGCCACACCTCACACCGCCGCGGAACACCGGGGTCGTCGGCAGCGCCGGTGCGTTGTACGGGCATCAGGGACGGCGGACCGTGCCCCGGTGCGGGCGATCAGCGGGGGTTGCCGCCGTCGGCGTTCGGTCCGGTGTAGTCCTCGCCGTAGGCGCCCTTGGCGGGGCGGCGGCGGCGCATGGGCGGCTCGACGCCGTCGGCGAGGCGGCGGGCGGTGAGGAGGAAGCCGGTGTGGCCGATCATGCGGTGGTCCGGGCGGACGGCCAGGCCCTCGATGTGCCAGTTGCGGATCATCGACTCCCAGGCGGTCGGCTCGTTGAAGCCGCCGATCTCCCGGATCGACTCGACGGTGCGGGCGAGCTGCGTCGTCGTGGCGACGTAGGCGCACAGGATGCCGCCGGGCACGAGGGCCTTGGAGGCAGCCTCCAGGCACTCCCAGGGCGCCAGCATGTCGAGGATGACGCGGTCCACCTCGGTGTCGGACAGATTGTCCTGGAGGTCGCCGACGGTGAGCTGCCAGGCGGGGTGGGGGCCGCCGAAGTAGCGCTCCACGTTCTGCTGGGCGATCTCGGCGAAGTCCTCGCGGCGCTCGTAGGAGTGCAGCATTCCCTGGTCGCCGATGGCGCGCAGCAGGAAGGCGCTCAGCGAGCCGGAGCCCACGCCCGCCTCCACGACGCGCGCGCCGGGGAAGATGTCGGCGAAGGCCAGGATCTGCCCCGCGTCCTTGGGGTAGACCACGGCGGCGCCGCGGGGCATGGACAGGACGTAGTCGGGGAGCAGGGGGCGCAGCGCGAGGTAGGCGACGTTCCCCGTGGTGCGGACAACACTGCCCTCGGGAGCACCGATCAGCTCGTCGTGCGGGAAGGAACCCTTGTGGGTGTGGAAGTTCTTCCCGGCCTCGAGCGTGAACGTGTAGTGGCGTCCCTTGGGGTCGGTGAGCTGGACCTGGTCCCCGACCTTGAAGGGCCCGCGTCGGCGGGCGGCACCGGTCGGTTCGGACATGTGACCAGCCTACCGGCCGCGACAGGGCCCGCCGACCACCGAGGCCGGCCGGGGGCCGCCGCCGCGGGGTGTCAGTTCGGCCGTGCCATGGCCTTGACGAAGGCGCGCTCGACGTCGGCGGCGGACAGGACGCCGTAGATCTCGCCGGACTCCTCGACGACCAGGTACTCGCTCGCGGGGGTTGTCCGCAGCCGGTCCAGGAGGTCCTCCCCCGCCACGTCCGCGGGGATCCGCATGCCCTCGGTGATGTCCTGGGCGAGCCCGCCGACCGTCACCCAGGGGCGGCGGTGCTCCGGCACGCCGACGATGGCCGCCTCCCGGACCACCGACAGGGGGTCGCCGTCGGCGTCGACGACCACCAGGGCGCGGGCCCCGGCGGCGTTGGCGCGGCGCAGGGCCTCGGACAGCGGGGTGTCCGTCTCGACCGGGACGGCGCGCCGGGTCAGCGCGCGGGCGCGCAGCTCGGGCAGGTGCTCGCGCAGCCGGGCCATGCGCAGGCTGTTGCCGGCCCCGGTCCAGATGATGGCGGCCAGGATCGCGGCGAGCAGGGCGTCGGTGACGGTGTCCATGCCGCCGATGTCCTGGGTCTCGCCGCCGAGGGCGCCGGACTGGTTGAGGATCGGCAGGCCGACGAGTACGGAGATGGCGAGGGCGCGGCCGACCCAGGCGGCGGCGACGGTGCCGCTCATGGGCCTGCCGGTGATCTTCCAGACGACGGCACGCAGCATGCGGCCGCCGTCGAGGGGCAGGCCGGGCAGCAGGTTGAAGGCGGCGACGATGAGGTTGGAGATCATGAGACCGGCGAGCAGTACGCCCGGCACGGTGCCGGGTTCCACGGCCTGCATGCCCGCGTAGAAGACGCCCGCGAGGACGAGGGAGAGCAGCGGGCCGACGAACGCGAGCACGAACTCGCGTCCCGGCGTCTCGCTCTCCTTCTCGATCTCGCTGACGCCCCCGAAGAACTGGAGCTGGATGCGGCGCACCGGCAGCTTGAAGCGGAGGGCCGCGACGGTGTGGGCAAGCTCGTGGACGAGCACGGACGCGTAGAAGGCGACCGCGAAGAACAGTGACACGAGATAGCGGGCGTTGCCGAGCTCGGGCAGTACGCGGTCGAGCTGCCCGCCGAACACCCAGGTGATCAGCGCGGCCACCAGGAACCAGCTCGGGGCCACGTACACGGGCACCCCGAAGGGACGCCCCATGAGCAGACCGCCACCGGGGTTCTTCGGCTCCTCCTTGGGCGGCTCGCCCGGCGTGTGGTGGGCTTGCGCCCGCCGGGTGCGCGCCGCCCGGGCGGCCTCGCTCCCGTCGGCTCCTCGGTCGGCGGGGTGTTCCTTCCGGACGGACACGGAAGCACCGGGGCGCGGGGGCGCCGGGCGCTCACCCGGGGACCCGGCCGTGTCGCCGCCCACCGGGTCGGGCTCGCTGCCGACGCGGCGCTCACCTTCACCTGCCGGGCCGGGCGTGTCGTCGGTCCTTGGGGCGTCTCCCGGCCGCGTCCCGCCCGGCGCCGTGCCGTGCTCGCCGTCACGGGGGGGAGCGGGGTCGACCTCGGGCTGTGCCGGGCTCGTCGGCGCGCCGGGCTCGCCTTCCGCGGGGTCATGGCCCGTGGGCCTAGACGGGCCGGCCTCATCGCCGGGCCGGGTCGGATGTTCCCCCGGGGCGGACTCCTCGCCGAGGGGCCCGGCAGCCGGACGGGACGGCCCCACCGCCGGACCGGGCTCATCGGCCGGACCGGGCTCATCTGCCGGGCCGGGCTCATCTGCCGGGTCACGGCCGACCGCCGGACGGGACGGATGCTCCCCCGAGTCGGACCCCTCGTCGAGGGACCCGCCCACCGGACGGGACGGGCCCGACGCCGGGCCGGGCTCGTCGGACGGGCGGTGGCCGGCCGCCGGACGGGACGTGCTGGACGGCGCGCTCTCCGCCTGGGCGGGCGCGTTCTCGGACTGCGGCCTGCCGCTGCCGCCGCTTTCGTCCACGATGTCCCCTCGTTCGATGCGTCCCCCGCTCCTGCTCCGGCGCGGTACACGCACGATCATGCAGGGCGGGAGGGTCTGTCGTCGATGGTATGCGGCGGTTGTCAGTGGTGGGTCGTAGGGTCTGAGGTCATGGAAACCAGGACCGACGACATCCGGGTGGCCGCGCGCCCGGCGTCCCTGTCGCCCTCGCGCGCGAGCGACTTCATGCAGTGCCCGCTGCTGTATCGCTTCCGAGTGATCGACAAGCTGCCGGAGAAGCCGAGCGAGGCGGCCACCCGCGGGACCCTGGTCCACGCCGTCCTGGAGAGACTGTTCGACGCGCCCGCGACCGAGCGCACGGCGCCGCGGGCCAAGGCCCTGATCCCGGGACAGTGGGAGCGCCTGCGCGAAGCCAAGCCGGAGCTGGCAGAGCTCTTCGCGGACGACGACGCCGAGAACGCCGATGCCACGGACGACCGCACGGGCGACGCGGACGGCGTCGGCGAGCGCCTGGCCCGGTGGCTGGCCGACGCCGAGCGCCTGGTCGAGCGGTGGTTCACGCTGGAGGACCCGACGCGCCTGGAGCCCGCCGAGCGGGAGCTGTTCGTGGAGGCCGAGCTGGCCTCGGGCCTGAAGCTGCGCGGCATCATCGACCGCGTCGACGTCGCCCCGACCGGCGAGGTCCGCATCGTCGACTACAAGACCGGCAAGGCCCCCCGCCCCGAGTACGCGGAGGGCGCCCTGTTCCAGATGAAGTTCTACGCCCTCGTGGTGTGGCGCCTGAAGGGCCTCGTCCCCCGCCGCCTCCAGCTCGTGTACCTGGGCAGCGGCGACGTCATCACATACGACCCGGTCGAGGCCGACCTGGAGCGGGTCGAGCGGAAGCTGCTCTCCCTGTGGGACGCCATCGTCCGTGCCACCGAGACGGGAGAGTGGCGGCCGCGGCCGACGAAGCTGTGCGGCTGGTGCGACCACCGGGCGGTCTGTCCGGAATTCGGCGGCACGCCCCCGCCGTATCCGCTCGCGGTGAGGCCGCCGGAGTCGCCCGGTGACGAGCAGGGCAGAATGGGCCCGGGCTAGGCGAAGGAGAATTACGTGGCCATCCGCGTCCTACTGGTCGACGACCAGCCGCTGCTGCGCACGGGTTTCCGCATGATCCTGGAGGCCGAGCAGGACATCGCGGTCGTCGGCGAGGCCGGAGACGGCCTGCAGGCTCTGGACCAAGTGCGGGCACTACAGCCCGATGTGGTGCTCATGGACATCCGCATGCCGCGGATGGACGGGGTGGAGGCCACCCGGCAGATCACAGGACCCGGCAGGGACGGCCCGGCGAAGGTCCTCGTCCTGACCACCTTCGATCTCGACGAGTACGTGGTGGAGGCGCTGCGCGCGGGCGCCAGCGGGTTCCTCCTCAAGGACGCCCCGGCCAACGAGCTGGTGCAGGCGATCCGGGTGGTCGCCGGGGGCGAGGCGATGCTGGCGCCGAGCATCACCCGGCGGCTGCTCGACAAGTACGCGGGGCATCTGCCGTCCGGGGACGAGCCGGTTCCCGACACGCTGCACACGCTGACGGAGCGTGAGGTGGAGGTGTTGAAGCTGGTCGCCCGAGGGCTGTCCAACGCCGAGATCGCCGCGGACCTGTTCGTCAGCGAGACGACCGTGAAGACGCACGTGGGACACGTCCTGACGAAGCTGGGCCTTCGGGACCGGGTGCAGGCGGCCGTCTACGCCTACGAGAGCGGCCTCGTCCGGCCGGGGGCGCAGTAAGTCCCGCCCGGGACAGCAAGCAAGGAAAGGGGGGCGGATCCCGTACGGGATCCGCCCCCCTTTGCTGTTCCGCTCGGCGCGGCGCTCAGCCCTCGCTGCTCTGCTCGGCCCGGCGCTCAGCCCTTGCTGATCTCCCAGAAGCGGAAGACGGTCGACGCGTCCAGGCAGGACTCCACGCCGTACACGTTGTCGCGGACGACGGCGTACTGCTTGGCCTGCCAGACGGGCAGGATGGGCAGCTCCTCGGCGACGATGTTCTGGAGCCGGCCGTAGTCCTTGTCGGTCGACGTGCGGTCGCTCTGCGCGGCCGTATTGGGAATGATCTTCCCGGTGATGGTCGGGTTCTCGTAGTTGTTCGACAGGACGTTGTCCTTGCCGAAGAACGGCTGCGTGAAGTTGTCCGGGTCCGGATAGTCCGGCACCCAGCCCTTGACGTACACGCCGTACTTCCCGGCCTTGATGTCCTTCTCGTACTGTTCGAACTCGACGGACTTCACATCGGCCTCGAACAGACCGCTGGCGTTGAGCTGCTTGGCTATCGCGCGCAGCTCCTGGTCGGTTGCGGGGCCGTAGCGGGACGGCGTGGACCACAGCGTCAGCTTGGCCTTGCCGTCGATGCCCGCCTGGTTCAGCGCGGCCGCGGCCTTGTCCCGCTGCGGGCGGGCGCCGTAGGTGTCGAAGAAGGCCGTGTTGTGGCCGCCGATACCGGCCGGGACGATCGAGTACAGCGGCGTCGCCGTGCCCTGGTACACCTGGTCGACGAGCGCCTCGCGGTCCAGGAGATAGGCGATGGCCTTGCGCACGCCGGACTTGCCGGCCATCGGGTCCTTCATGTTGAAGACCAGGTGCTGCACCTCCGCGCTGGTGCCCTCGATGATCTCCATCTTCTGGTCGGAGGCGTTCTTCTCGATGTCGTCGATGTCCGCGGCGGCCAGGCCTCGATAGGCGACGTCGATCTCGTGGTCGGTGATCGCCTGCTTCAGGCCCTTGCGGTCGTTCTTGAAGAAGCGCAGGGTGACGCCGTCATTGCGGGTCTTGGCGGTGCCCTGGTACCGGGAGTTGACGGAGAACTGCGCCTCGTCCTTGCTGAACGAGTCGAGCTTGTACGGCCCCGAGCCCACGGCCTCGCCGTCCGTGCGCAGTTCGTCCATGGGGTATTCGCGGTGGTCGACGATGGAGCCGGCGCCGGAAGCGATCTTGCTGGGGAAGGTCGCGTCGGGGAACTTCAGCTTGAAGACGACCGTCTTGGCGTTCGGCGTCGTGACGGTGTCGAGCATCGACAGCATGGTCGCAGGACCGCCCTCGACGTCGATCTTCCGCATGCGGTCGAAGGAGTACTTGACGTCCTTCGACGTCAGGGAGTTCCCGTTGCTGAACTTCAGGCCGTCCCGCAGCGTGCAGGTGAAGACCTTGGCCTGCTGGTCGCTGAAGCCGCACTTGCGCGCGGCCTCGGGCTCCGGCTCGGTGGCTCCCTTGGGGAAGCTCAGGAGCGACTGGAAGACGTTGTTGAAGAGCAGCCACGAGCCCGGGTCGTAACCGGAGGCGGGGTCGGTGGCGAGGACGTCGTCGGACATCCCCACCACCACGGAGTCGCTGTCCTTGGCCGAGCCGCCGGTCTCCGACCCGCACCCCGTGAGCAGGGTCGCGGCGAGGCCGGAGGTGAGGGGAACGGTCAGCCACTGGTTGCGCAGTTTCACTTACGTGCCTTGTCGTTGTTTCCGTACACGGGTGCCGCGACCGGTCAGTCGCTCACACCGCGGGCGAGCTCCCAGAGCTGCAGATTCGAGGAGGAGTTCAGGGCCCATTCGACGCCCGTGATGTCGTCACGCGCGGCGATGTACTGCTTGCCCTGCCACAGCGGTAGCACCGGGACGTCCTCGGCGACGATGTCCTGGATCTTCTCGATGCTCTTGCTGGCGCTGAGGCGGTCGGCCTCGCGGCGGGAGGTGGGGATGAGTTCGTCGTTGATGGTGCGGTTGCGGTAGGGCGAGCCGAGGAAGTTGTCCTCGCCGAGGAACGGTGCCAGGAAGCTGTCTGCGTCGGGGAAGTCGGGGAACCAGCCCATGCCGTAGACGTCGTACTTGCCCTCGCGCTCCGCCGGGCGGAAGGTGTTCCAGATCTCGCCCTTGATCTGCACGTCGAAGAGGCCGCTGTCGTTGAGCTGCTTCTGCAGCGTCTCGAACTCCTTCTTCGTGGCCGGGCCGTAGTGGTCCGTGGTGTAGTGCATGGTCAGCTTGACCGGTGTGTCGATGCCGGCCTGGGAGAGCAACTGCTTGGCCTTCTTCGGGTCCGGGTTCTCGTACTTGTTGAAGAACGAGTTGGAGTGACCCGTGATGGTGGTCGGCACCAGGGAGTACAGCGGGTCGGCGGTGGAGCCGTACACGCTGCTCGCGACCTCGCCGCGGTCGACGATCTGGGCCATCGCCTGCCGCACGGCCTTGTTCTTGACGGTCGGCGCGGTGGTGTTGAAGGCGAGGTAGCGGATTTCGAGGCCGGGCATCTCGACGAGGTCGATGTCCTTGCCCGGGCTCTCGTCGAGATCCTTGATCTGCTGCGGCGACATGGTGCGGGTCATCAGGTCGATGTCGCCCTTGTCCAGCGCCTTGCCCATGCTGGCGGTGTTCATGAAGGTGCGCAGCTCGACCTTGTCGTTCGACTGCGTGTAAGAACCCTTGTAGTGGGAGTTCTTGCTGAAGACCGCCTTGACGACCTGGCCGTTCTTCACTTCCGACTTGACGGTGTACGGGCCGGAGCCGTCCACATCGAAGCCGTCGCGCAGCTTGTTCTTGCTGTACTTGTCGGGGCTGACGATGCCCGCGATCGGAGTGGCGAGCTTGAACGGGAACGTCGCGTCCGGGCTCTTGAGGTGGAAGACGATGCCGCGCTCGCCCTGGACCTCGATGGTCTCCACGTTCGACACCAGGCCGTCGACGCCGCTGGAGTTGGCCACCTTCATGTCGCGCACGCGCTCGATGGAGAACTTCACGTCGGCGGCGGTCAGCGGCTTGCCGTCGGCGAACTTCAGGTCCTTGCGCAGGGTGCACGCGTACCGCTCGTTGCCGGTGTCGGTGAAACCGCACTTCTGGGCCGCCTCGGGCTCCGGCTCGCCGCCCCCGCGCGGCATGGCCATGAGCGTTTGCAAGGTCTGGCGCAGTATGTTCCAGGTACCGGCGTCATAGGAGTACGCCGGGTCGAAGGGAGCCGGGATCTCCTTCGATACGGCGAACCGGTCCGTGGTGCCCACCGCGATGGGACCGTCGCCGTCCCCGCTGCCCGAACCGCCGCACGCGGCGAGCGTGGGGGCGAGCAGGCCTATGAGGGCCGGCAGCACCAGAGTCTTGCGGTTCATGCTGGACGTTCTCCAGAGCTCTTGATCCCGTGATTCCGACAACGGCGGGGTGGGGTTGATGAGGCACGGGGGGGGTGGGGCGATGTTCTCGCGACGAGATTAGTCCGCGCCACCAGGGGCATTGGAGGGGACTGGAGTTGAGCTCCCATCACGCAGTGATACAGGGCGTGGACGCACCGATAACCCGACACTGGAAGGTTTCGTGCACGACTGACCCAATCAGGACACAAGGTCATGCCGCCCTCGGGGAGTAAGGGCTCTCCTGCACAGGAGAGGCCCTCTGTCGACCCTCTTCGAGGTGGGAAACGTCACACTTTCAACTGGCCATGGGGCCTGGGTGTTTCAGCCATCGGCGGCTGTCGGCGGCCGGTTCGCCGGTCCCGTCCGTCAGGTCCGCACGAGCCCGCGCAGGAAGCGCAGGTCGACGTGTTCGAGTGTAGGGACGACGGTCCGGCTGTCGGACGGCGCGATCGGCGCGACGGACGGCACGGCGACGACCCGGCAGCCCGCGGCCTCCGCGGCGGCAACCCCGGTGGCGGTGTCCTCGATGACGGCGCAGCGGGCCGGGTCGGCGCCGAGGCCCGCGGCGGCGACCAGATAGGGGTCCGGGTGCGGTTTGGTGCGCGCCACCTCGTCACCGGCGACGGTGAGACGGAAGTGATGGGCGCCGATGGAGTCAAGGACCCGGTCGATGATGCGCCGGTGCGAGGCGGAGACGAGCGCCGTCGGCACGTCGTGGGCGGCGAGCTCGGTGAGCAGTCTCGCGGCTCCGGGCATCAGCGGCAGGGTGCGGCTGATGCGGTCCTCGAAGCCGTCGTTGAGCAGCACGGTCAGCTCGGGGACGGTGATGTCGGCGCCCGTGGCCTCGATGAGGAAGCCGGCGCTGCGCGTCATGGGGCCGCCAACGACCACGTCCCGCCAGGACTCGTCCAGGGCGTGGCCGAGCCCGGCGAAGACCTCGACCTCGGTGTCCCACCAGAAGCCCTCGGTGTCCACGAGGGTTCCGTCCATGTCGAGGAGAACCGCCTGCAGCGCGGAGCCTTCCGCCGTTCGGGTACCGAGCGCGGGGACCGTACTGGTCATACGGGCACACCTCCATCAGGGACGAGAAGGCCGGTCCCCCAAGGGGGACCGGCCTGAGCTGGACCGTTCAGTGTACGGGGCTTGCGTCCCGTGCGCCCTGGGATATCTCCCGGGGGCTCGGCGCCGTTGCGGGGGCTCTGCCCCCGGGCCCCCTTTATCGGCCTTCGGCCTCGTCCTCAAACGCCGGACGGGCTGGAAGATTCGGCCTCGCCGGACGAGCCGGAGGATCCAACCTCGCCGGACGGGCTGGAAGATCCAGCCTCGCCGGGCGGGCCGGCCATTGCCGGGCGGGCTGGGACGTCTACCGCGCGTTGAAGTACTTCGCCTCCGGGTGGTGGATCACGATCGCGTCCGTCGACTGCTCGGGGTGGAGCTGGAACTCCTCCGAGAGCTGGACGCCGATGCGCTCCGGCTGCAGGAGTTCGGCGATCTTGCCGCGGTCCTCCAGGTCGGGGCAGGCGCCGTAGCCGAGGGAGAAGCGGGCGCCCCGGTACTTGAGGGCGAACATGTCCTCGACGTCGGACGGGTCCTCACCGGCGAAGCCGAGTTCGGAGCGGACACGGGCGTGCCAGTACTCGGCGAGCGCCTCCGCCAACTGCACGGAGAGGCCGTGCAGCTCAAGGTAGTCGCGGTAGGAGTCGGCGGCGAACAGCTCGGCCGTGGCCTCGCCGATCCTGGAGCCGACGGTGACGACCTGGAGGCCGACGACGTCCGTCTCGCCGGACTCCTCGGGGCGGAAGAAGTCCGCGAGACACAGGCGGCGGCCGCGGCGCTGGCGCGGGAAGGAGAAGCGGGTGTGCTCGTTGCCCTGCTCGTCCAGGATGATCAGGTCGTCGCCCTTGGAGACGCACGGGAAGTAGCCGTACACCACGGCCGCTTCCAGGAGGTTCTTGGTCTGCAGCTCGTCCAGGAGGCCGCGCAGGCGCGGGCGGCCCTCGGTCTCGACCAGTTCCTCGTACGTCGGTCCGTCACCGGCGCGGGCCTGCTTCAGGCCCCACTGGCCCTTGAAGAGTGCGCCCTCGTCGAGCCAGGACGCGTACTCCTTGAGCTGAATGCCCTTGATGACGCGGGTGCCCCAGAACGGCGGCGTCGGCACGGGGGTGTCGACGGCCACGTCGGAGCGGGCCGGGCCCTCGGGCTCCTCGACGGCCACCGCGGGGGTTTCGCGCTTGGGCACGCGGCGCTGCTTGAGCTCGGGCAGGGTGGCGCCGGGCACGCCGCGCTTGACCGCGATCAGGGCATCCATCAGGCGCAGGCCCTCGAAGGCGTCGCGGGCGTAGCGGACTTCGCCCTCGTAGATCTCGTGCAGGTCCTGCTCGACATAGGCACGGGTCAGCGCGGCGCCGCCGAGGATGACCGGGTAGTCGGCGGCCATCTGGCGCTGGTTCAGCTCCTCCAGGTTCTCCTTCATGATCACCGTGGACTTCACCAGGAGGCCTGACATGCCGATGACGTCGGCCCGGTGCTCCCGCGCGGCGTCGAGGATGGCGGCGACGGGCTGCTTGATGCCGAGGTTGACGACGTTGTAGCCGTTGTTGGACAGGATGATGTCGACGAGGTTCTTGCCGATGTCGTGGACGTCGCCGCGCACGGTGGCGAGCACGATGGTGCCCTTGCCCTCGGCGTCGGTCTTCTCCATGTGCGGCTCCAGGTAGGCCACCGCGGTCTTCATGACCTCGGCGGACTGGAGCACGAAGGGCAACTGCATCTGGCCGGAGCCGAAGAGCTCGCCCACGACCTTCATGCCCTCGAGCAGCGTGTCGTTGACGATGGCCAGGGCGGGGCGGTCGACGAGGGCCTCTTCGAGGTCGGCCTCGAGGCCGTTCTTCTCGCCGTCGATGATGCGGCGCTGCAGCCGCTCGTCCAGCGGCAGGGCGAGGAGTTCCTCGGCCTTGCCGGCCTTCATGGACTTCATGTTGACGCCGTCGAAGAGCTCCATGAGCTTCTGCAGGGGGTCATAACCCTCGGCACGGCGGTCGTAGATCAGGTCGAGTGCGACCTTGACCTGCTCCTCCTCCAGGCGCGCGATCGGCAGGATCTTGGAGGCGTGCACGATGGCGGAGTCCAGGCCCGCCTTGACGCACTCGTCGAGGAAGACGGAGTTGAGGACGACGCGGGCGGCCGGGTTGAGGCCGAAGGAGATGTTGGAGAGGCCGAGCGTGGTCTGAACGTCCGGGTGGCGCCTCTTCAGCTCGCGGATCGCCTCGATGGTCGCGATGCCGTCCTTGCGGGACTCCTCCTGACCGGTGCAGATGGTGAAGGTCAGGGTGTCGATGAGGATGTCCGACTCGTGGATGCCCCAGTTCGTCGTCAGGTCCTCGATGATGCGCTCGGCGATGGCGACCTTGTTCTCGACGGTGCGGGCCTGGCCCTCCTCGTCGATGGTCAGGGCGATCAGCGCGGCACCGTGCTCCTGGGCGAGCGCGGTGACCTTGGCGAAGCGGGACTCGGGGCCGTCGCCGTCCTCGTAGTTCACCGAGTTGATGACCGCGCGGCCGCCCAGCTTCTCCAGGCCCGCCTGGATGACCGGGACCTCGGTGGAGTCCAGGACGATCGGCAGCGTGGAGGCGGTGGCGAAGCGTCCGGCCAGCTCCTCCATGTCCCGTACGCCGTCGCGGCCCACGTAGTCGACGCACAGGTCGAGCATGTGCGCGCCCTCGCGGATCTGGTCGCGGGCCATCTCCACGCAGTCGTCCCAGCGGCCGTCCAGCATGGCCTCGCGGAACTTCCTCGAGCCGTTGGCGTTGGTGCGCTCGCCGATGGCCATGTACGAGGTGTCCTGTCGGAACGGGACAGTCTGGTACAGCGAGGCGGCGCCCGGCTCGGGGCGCGGGTCGCGCTCGGGCGGGGTGAGGCCGCGGACCCGCTCGACCACCTGGCGCAGGTGCTCGGGCGTCGTACCGCAGCAGCCGCCGACCAGGGACAGGCCGTACTCGCGGACGAAGGTCTCCTGGGCGTCGGCGAGCTCGGGGGCGCTCAGCGGGTAGTGCGCGCCGTCCTTGCCTAGCACGGGCAGACCGGCGTTGGGCATGCAGGCCAGCGGGACCCGGGAGTGCCGGGCCAGATAGCGCAGGTGCTCGCTCATCTCGGCGGGCCCGGTCGCGCAGTTCAGGCCGATCATGTCGATGCCCAGGGGTTCCAGGGCGGTGAGCGCGGCGCCGATCTCGGAGCCGAGCAGCATGGTGCCGGTCGTCTCGACGGTCACGGAGCAGATGAGGGGCAGGTTGGCGCCGGTGGCGGTGAGGGCGCGGCGGGCGCCGAGGAGGGCGGCCTTCGTCTGCAGCAGGTCCTGGGTGGTCTCCACCAGGAGGGCGTCGGCACCGCCCGCGATCATGCCCTCGGCGTTCTGCTGGTAGGCGTCGCGCAGCAGCGTGTACGGGGCGTGGCCGAGGGTGGGCAGCTTGGTGCCGGGGCCCATGGAGCCGAGCACCCAGCGCTGCTGTCCGGTGGCGACGGTGAATTCGTCGGCGACCTCGCGGGCGATGCGGGCGCCGGACTCGGAGAGCTCGAAGACGCGCTCGGGGATGTCGTACTCGGCGAGCGCGGCGTGGTTCGCGCCGAAGGTGTTGGTCTCGACGCAGTCGACGCCCGCGGCGAAGTACTCCTCGTGTACGGAGCGCACGATGTCGGGGCGTGTGACGTTCAGGATTTCGTTGCAGCCCTCGAGGTTCTCGAAGTCCTCGAGGCTGGGGTCCTGTGCCTGCAGCATGGTGCCCATCGCGCCGTCAGCGACCACCACGCGGGTCGCCAGTGCTTCGCGGAGGGCGTCGGCCCGCTTCCCGGCGGAGGACTCCGCTGCGGAAACGGATGAGGGGGTCGGCAACGAGGCCATGAATGAGCTCCCTGGAGTGCGACGGCTGTCGGCTTTGCGGGTTCCTTGGGGACCCGCACCCGGTCAGGGTAGCCGGGACCTTGGTCCCACCGTGAGAGCGTCCCAGTGAGCGGACCCCTTTGCCATGTGGCCGGAAGTGTTCGCCCGGCCCCGTCCGGCGCGAATCCTGCACACGCACCCTTAGCCAGAGGTCGGCAACGACCGATAGTGTTCAGCATTGCCGAACGTCAAACGGGGATGGAGGACAGGACTGCGATGGCACGGAACATCCAGTCGCTGGAGCGGGCCGCCGCGATGCTGCGGCTGCTCGCGGGCGGCGAGCGCCGGCTCGGCCTCTCGGACATCGCATCCTCCCTCGGGCTCGCCAAGGGAACGGCCCACGGCATCCTGCGCACCCTCCAGCAGGAGGGGTTCGTCGAGCAGGACGCGGCCTCGGGGCGCTATCAGCTCGGCGCGGAGCTGCTGCGTCTTGGCAACAGTTATCTGGACGTGCACGAGCTGCGCGCCCGCGCCCTGGTGTGGACCGACGACCTGGCCCGCTCCAGCGGCGAGAGCGTGTACCTGGGCGTGCTGCACCAGCAGGGCGTCCTGATCGTCCACCACGTCTTCCGGCCCGACGACAGCAGGCAGGTCCTGGAGGTCGGGGCGATGCAGCCACTGCACTCCACGGCACTCGGCAAGGTGCTCGCCGCGTACGACCCGGTGGCGCACAGCGAGGTCATGGAAGGCGAGCGGCAGTCCTTCACCGCGCACACGGTGACCGAGGCCGAGTCCTTCGAAGGGGTCCTCGACCTCACCCGCGCGCGGGGCTACGCGGCCGACACCGAGGAGACCTGGGAGGGCATCGCGTCCGTCGCCGCCCCCATCCACGACCGCCGGCGGATGCCGGTGGGCGCGGTGGGCATCACGGGGGCCGTGGAGCGGGTCAGCCCCGAGGGCGAGCTGCGGTCCGAGCTGATCGCGGCGGTGCGGGACTGCGCCCGTGCGGTCTCCCGGGACCTGGGCGCAAGCCGGTTCTGACAGCCCGCGCTGGGCCCGGGTCGGCGCCCCTCCGCGGCCTCCTGCGGTCGCGGTGCTCCTGATAGCTCAGAACGATCAATAACGATCGTGTTTTCAATTACAGAAGTCTTGACGTGCTGGTAACCCCACGGCCAGACTCGCGTCCACCGGTCGGCATTGTCGAACACCTAACGGCATTACGCGTTACAGTGGGACAGGCCAGGGCCGGCAACGCCCTCACCTGAGGGCGCGGACCACCGGAGGGACCCGGGGTTCGCCTTCCCCTGGACGAAGGACAAAGGAGTCGCGGGTGTCCAGCTCCGACATCTTCATCGGCGAGACCATCGGTACCGCCGTGCTCATCCTGCTCGGCGGTGGCGTGTGCGCCGCCGTCACGCTCAAGCGCTCGAAGGCCAAGGACGCCGGCTGGCTCGCCATCACCTTCGGGTGGGGCTTCGCGGTGCTGACCGGCGCCTATCTGGCCGGCGGTGTCTCGGGCGCCCACCTGAACCCGGCGGTCACCATCGGCCTCGCGGTCGACGGCGGCACCAAGTGGAGCGACGTCCCGATCTACCTCGCCTCGCAGTTGCTCGGCGCCATGATCGGTGCGCTCCTGGTGTGGGCCACGTACTACGGCCAGTTCCAGGCCCATCTCACCGACCCGGAGATCATCGCCGCCCAGCCCGTCGAGGACGGCATGGTCGACCAGAAGGCGGCGCCGAAGGCGGGCCCCGTGCTCGGCGTCTTCTCCACCGGTCCCGAGATCCGCAACGTCGCGCAGAACCTCGTCACCGAGATCATCGCCACCACCGTGCTCGTCCTCGCGATCCTCACGCAGGGTCTCAACGACGGCGGCAACGGCCTCGGCACCCTCGGCGCCCTGATCACCGCACTGGTCGTGGTGGGCATCGGCCTCTCGCTCGGCGGCCCCACGGGCTACGCCATCAACCCGGTCCGCGACCTGGGCCCCCGCATCGTGCACTCCCTGCTCCCGCTCCCCAACAAGGGTGGCTCGGACTGGTCGTACGCGTGGATTCCGGTCGCAGGTCCGCTGATCGGCGGCGCTCTTGCCGCATACATCTTCAAGCTGTTCTGAGCGAACCCGCCGACCACACCACCACGTACTTCAGGAGCACACCGTGACCGACGCGCACACCGCAGGCACTCCTTCGCACGACGGCCCCTTCATCGCGGCCATCGACCAGGGCACCACGTCCAGCCGCTGCATCGTCTTCGACCGGGACGGCCGCATCGTCTCCGTCGACCAGAAGGAGCACGAGCAGATCTTCCCGAAGCCGGGCTGGGTCGAGCACAACGCCACCGAGATCTGGAACAACGTCGAGGAAGTCGTCGCCGGAGCCATCTCCAAGGCCGGCATCACCCGCGACGACATCAAGGCCATCGGCATCACCAACCAGCGTGAGACCACGCTGCTGTGGGACAGGACCACCGGCGAGCCGGTGCACAACGCCATCGTGTGGCAGGACACCCGCACCGACGGCCTCTGCAAGGAGCTCGGCCGCAACGTCGGCCAGGACCGCTTCCGCCGCGAGACGGGCCTGCCCCTCGCCTCCTACTTCGCAGGCCCCAAGGCCCGCTGGCTGCTCGACAACGTCGAGGGCCTGCGCGAGCGCGCCGAGACGGGCGACATCCTCTTCGGCACCATGGACTCCTGGGTCATCTGGAATCTGACGGGCGGTGTGAACGGCGGCAAGCACGTCACCGACGTCACCAACGCCTCCCGCACCATGCTGATGAACCTGCACACCATGAAGTGGGACGAGCGCATCGCCGACTCCATCGGCGTGCCGATGCGGATGCTCCCCGAGATCCGCTCCTCGGCCGAGGTCTACGGCGAGGTCAGCGGCGGCAAGCTCGGTGACCTGCTCGGCGGCATCCCGGTCGCCTCCGCCCTCGGCGACCAGCAGGCGGCCCTGTTCGGCCAGACCTGTTTCGAGGAGGGCGAGGCGAAGTCCACGTACGGCACCGGCACGTTCATGCTGATGAACACCGGTGAGAAGGCCATCAACTCCTACTCGGGCCTGCTCACCACCGTGGGCTACCAGATCGGCGACCAGAAGCCGGTCTACGCCCTGGAGGGCTCCATCGCCGTCACCGGTTCGCTGGTGCAGTGGATGCGCGACCAGATGGGCCTGATCAACTCCGCCGCCGAGATCGAGACCCTCGCGTCCTCGGTCGAGGACAACGGCGGCGCGTACTTCGTACCGGCCTTCTCCGGTCTGTTCGCCCCGTACTGGCGCTCCGACGCCCGCGGTGTGATCGCCGGTCTGACCCGGTACGTCACCAAGGCGCACATCGCGCGCGCCGTCCTGGAGGCCACCGCCTGGCAGACCCGCGAGATCACCGACGCCATGACGAAGGACTCCGGCGTCGAACTCGCGGCCCTCAAGGTCGACGGCGGCATGACCTCCAACAACCTGCTGATGCAGACCCTCTCGGACTTCCTTGACGCACCGGTGGTGCGCCCCATGGTCGCCGAGACGACCTGCCTCGGCGCCGCCTATGCCGCCGGTCTCGCCGTCGGCTTCTGGTCCTCCACCGACGACCTGCGTGCCAACTGGCGCCGGGCCGCGGAGTGGACCCCCCGCATGGACGCGGCCACCCGCGACCGTGAGTACAAGAGCTGGCTCAAGGCCGTCGAGCGGTCCATGGGCTGGCTCGAGGACGACGAGAGCTGAACCGCACTCAGCTCGCCTGACGAGGAGTCAATCAATCATGACCACCCTGCAGAGCGGCCCCGCCTTCCCGGCCCTCGGTACGCCCCCGGCCGCCGGCAGCGCGCCGAGCCGCGCCGAGACCCGCGACCGTCTTTCCAAGGCGTCCTACGACCTCCTGGTGATCGGTGGCGGAATCCTGGGCATCTCCACCGCCTGGCATGCCGCGCAGTCGGGTCTCAGGGTGGCCCTGGTGGACGCCGGCGACTTCGCCGGCGCCACCTCCTCCGCCTCCTCCAAGCTCCTCCACGGCGGTCTGCGCTACCTGCAGACCGGCGCGGTGAAGCTGGTCGCGGAGAACCACTTCGAGCGGCGTGCGGTGTCCCGTCAGGTGGCACCGCACCTCGCCAACCCGCTCACCTTCTACCTGCCGGTCTACAAGGGCGGCCCGCACGGCGCCGCCAAGCTCGGCGCGGGCGTCTTCGCCTACAGCGCGCTCTCCGCGTTCGGCGACGGCGTCGGCCACCTGCTCTCCCCCGCCAAGGCGGCGCAGGACGTGCCGGAGCTGCGCACCGACAACCTGAAGGCCGTGGCCGTGTACGGCGACGACCAGATGAACGACGCCCGCATGGCCCTGATGACGGTCCGCGCCGCCGCCGAGGCCGGTGCCGCCGTCCTCAACCACGCCGAGGTCACCGGCCTGCGCTTCACCGGCGGCCGGGTCACCGGAGCGGACCTCAAGGACCGCGTGGACGGCGCCGAGTTCGGTGTGAACGCCCGCCTGGTCCTGAACGCGACCGGCCCCTGGGTCGACCACCTGCGCAAGATGGAGAACCCGGACTCGGCACCCTCCATCCGCCTCTCCAAGGGCGCGCACCTGGTCCTCAAGCGCACCGCCCCCTGGAAGGCCGCGCTCGCCACGCCGATAGACAAGTACCGCATCACGTTCGCCCTGCCCTGGGAGGACATGCTGCTGCTCGGCACGACCGACGAGGAGTACGAGGGCGACCCGGCCGACGTCCGCGTCACCGAGGCCGACACCGCGCAGATCCTGGACGAGGCCGCGTTCTCCATCCGCGACCAGCAGCTCTCCCGCGACCTGATCACGTACTCCTTCGCGGGTCTGCGGGTGCTGCCCGGTGGCCCGGGCGACACCTCCAAGGCCAAGCGCGAGACGGTCGTCACCGAGGGCCGCGGCGGCATGCTGTCGGTCGCGGGCGGCAAGTGGACGACGTTCCGTCACATCGGCCGTACGGTCATGAAGAAGCTCGAGTCGCTCCCCGGCCACCCGCTCGGTGGGGCCGGCGAGGACTTCGTGCCGATCTCCGAGCTGCCGAAGAAGCTGCCGCTGCCCGGCATCGCCAACCCGCGCGCGGTCGCCCACCGCCTCCTCGTGGACGGCCCGGCCCCCGGCCCGCGCATGGCGCCCGACACCGCGCGCCACCTGGCCACGCACTACGGCTCCCTGTCCTTCGACATCGCCCGCCTGGCGAACGAGAACCCGGAGCTGGCCGAGCGCGTCCACCCCGACGCGCCGGAGATCTGGGCCCAGGTCGTGTACGCCCGCGACAACGAGTGGGCCGAGACGGCTGACGACGTGCTGCGCCGCCGTACGACGCTGACGATCCGGGGCCTTGCCACGGACGAGATCCGCGGCAAGGTCGAGGACCTGCTGGGCAAGAAGAGCTGAGCCCTTAGCAGTTGGTGAGGGTTGGTAAGGGGCGATCGCCATGGCGACCGCCCCTTACGCATGCCGGTGGGGTTACGATCCGCAGCGGCGTGGGGGGCCTCGCGGGGCGCCCCAGACCCGCCCCTTCACCGAAACTGGGGGCTCTGCCCCCAGACCCCCGCTCCTCAATCGCCGGAGGGGCTATAGATAGCCCGTCCGGCGATTGAGGACGAGCCGCGAAGCGGCGATCAGCGGGGGTCCAGGGGGCGGCAGCCCCCGGTTTCGGGAAAGGGGCGGGACTGGGGCGCACCGCGAGGCCCACCCACGCCCGCCCCCCAAGCCCCGACCAGGAGCCCCGGATGACGTCGACCGCTCAAGAGACCCTGCCCATCTCGGGCATCCCCCGCACCGGCCTCCCCGCCCACGCGATCGTCGTCGGCGACCCCGCCCGCGCCGCGGCGGTCGCCGACCTCCTGGACGACGCCAAGGAGGTCTCGTACCACCGCGAGTACCGCACCTTCACCGGAACCTGGCAGGGCCTGCCGGTCGTTGTGTCGTCGCACGGCGTGGGCGCGCCGGGGGCCCTGTGCCTCTTCCAGGAGCTGGCCGAAGCAGGTGTGACGCACTTCATCCGGCTCGGTACGGCGGGCGCGATCCGGCCCGGCGTCGGGGACGGCGATCTGGTCATCGCGGACGCGGCGGTGCGCGACGACGGCGTGACCCAGCAGCTCATCCCGGCCGAGTACCCGGCGTTCGCCGCGCCGGAGGCGGTGCTCGCTCTGCAGCGCGCGGCCCGCGCGGCGCACGCCCCGTTCCACCGTGGCGTGGTGTGGACCCGGGCGGCCTTCCAGTCGGGCTTCCTGCCGCTGCCCGCCGACGTCTACGAGCGGGCCGGGATCGCCGCGATCGAGATGGAGCTCTCGGCGCTGTACGTGTTCGCCTCGACGCGCGGCCTGCTCGCGGGCGGCGCGCTCGTCGTCGACGGCGCCAACGCCGACGACCTGGTCGACGAGGAGGCCACCGGCGGCTACGACCCGCACCGCTCCGTGGTCGCCGACGGGGTCGCCCGCGGCGCCCGGATAACCTTGGACGCACTGCGCCTGCTGGCCGCCGACGACGCCGGGCTGCCCGCGCAGCGAACGCCCGCCCCGTAGCCGTCCCCCGCACCGTCATCACCCCTTGAGGCGCAGCCCCTGGTAGCGGCCTCGGCCCCCTCCACATGGAACGGAACGCATGCTTCCCCTTGATCTCCTCGTCCACGGCGGCGACGTCCTCACCGTCGACGCGTCCGGCACCGTCGTCCCCGACGGCGCGGTCGCCGTGCGTGCCGGTGAGATCGTCGAGGTCGGCCCCGCGGCGCGGCTGCGTGCCGCGTACACGGCGACCGAGGAGATCGACGCGCGCGGGTGTCTGGTCCTGCCGGGCCTCATCAACACGCACACGCACCTGGCGATGACGCTGCTGCGCGGCTCCGCCGACGACCTGACGCTCCAGGGCTTCCTGGAGCGCGTCATCCCTCGCGAGGCCGAGCTGCTCTCCCCCGAGACGGTCGCGGCGGGCATCCGGGCGGCGATCGCGGAGTCCATACGCGGCGGGGTGACGGCCGCCCTTGACATGTACTGGTTCCATGAGGCGGCCGAGGAGGTGGCCCGCGCGGCCGGGTGGCGGCTGCTGACGGGGCCGACGTTCATGGATGTCCCGGAGCCGCCGGACGGCCGCCCCTACGCGGACCGGCTCGGCTGGGCCGACGCCCACCTGGCCGCCCGCACCCCGGCGCCGGGCACCCGGCCGGTGGTGTTCGCCCACTCCGCGTACACCCTGGCGCCCGAGCAGCTCACCGCGATCGCCTCGCTGGCCCGCGCGCACGGCGCGCTGCTGCACCTGCACGCCGCCGAGAACAGCACCGAGGTGGCGACCGTCACCGAGCTGCACGGCATGCGGCCCGTCGAACTCCTCGACTCGCTCGGCGTGCTCGGCCCGGACACCCTCCTCGCGCACGCCGTCGACCTGACCGACGCCGAGATCACGGCGCTCGCCCGCACGGGCACGGCAGTCGCGCACTGCCCGGTGTCCAACCTCAAGCTGGGCTGCGGCATAGCGCGGGTGCCGGATCTGACGGCGGCGGGCGTCACCGTGGGCCTGGGCACGGACGGCGCGGTGAGCTCCAACACGCTCGACCTGCTCGGCGCGGTGCGGATGGCCGCGCTCGTGCACAAGGCGGGCGGCGATCCGACGGCCGTGGGGGCCGAGCAGGCCGTACGGATGGCCACCATCGAGTCCGCGCGGGCCCTCGGGCTCGGCGAGCAGCTCGGTTCCCTGGAGCCGGGCAAACGCGCCGACCTGGTCGTCGTCGGCCTGGACCGCCCGCACCTGGCGCCCCCGCACGACCCGTACTCGACACTCGCGTACGCCGCCGGCGCCGCCGACGTGCGCGACACCGTCGTGGACGGCCGCGTCCTGATGCGCGAGTGGACCCTGCGTACCGTCGACGAGCGCCAGGCCGTCCGCGGTCTGCGCGACGCGGTGGGCGCCCCGCTCCCCCGCCCCCGCACCACCCCCGAGAACCTGACCGGAAAAAACGTCAGCACATGAGCTCCGAACCCACCCGCGGCTTCACCGGCCGCGCCCGCGCCGCCGACCGCGACCCGCGCCTGCCCCCGGGGCAGTACGACGCCCGCGACGGCTGGCCCGTCCTTTCCGCCGAGGTCACGCCGCGCCTGGCGGCCGCCGACTGGACGTTCCGCGTCGACGGTCTCGTGGCGCGTCCGCGCACCTGGACCTGGGACGAGGCGCACGCGCTTCCCGCGTCCGAGTACCGGGGCGACATCCACTGCGTGACGAGCTGGTCCAAGTTCGGGGTGCGCTTCGGCGGTGTGAGCCTGGACGCGTTCCTCGGCGCCGCCGAGCCGTCGGCCGTGGCCACGCATGTCGTCGCGTACTCCCACACCGGCTACACCGCGGGCCTGCCGCTCGCCGATGTGAGCGGCGGCCGGGCGTGGATCGTCTGGGAGTACGACGGCGCGCCGCTGCCGCCCGAGCACGGCGGGCCCGCCCGCCTGATCGTCCCGCACCTGTACTTCTGGAAGAGCGCCAAGTGGATCGCGGGCCTCACCCTCCTCGACCACGAAGAGCCGGGCTTCTGGGAGCAGAACGGCTACCACCACCGGGGCGACCCGTGGCGCGAGCAGCGGTACGCGGGGGACTGAGCCCATGGACAGGTCCTTCGTGCCCCCGACCGCCTTCGCCGTCCCCGGCCGCATCGCCGTGAGCAGCCGATCGGCGTCCCTGTGGCAGCCCGCCCTCATCACGGAGATCCGCCGCGAGACGCCCGCCGCCTCGACGTTCCGGCTCAAGGTGCCCGACTGGCAGGGCCACCTGCCGGGCCAGCACCTGATGCTGCGGCTCACCGCGCCGGACGGGTACGTCGCCCAACGCCACTACTCGCTGGCGTCCGCGCCCGACGAGAGCGGCGAGATCGAGCTGACCCTCGACCACGCGCCGGGCGGCGAGGTGTCCGGGCATCTGCACACCGTCGCGTGCGTCGGCGACACCGTGGAGGTGCGCGGCCCGCTGTCCGGTTTCTTCGCCTGGCCCGGTGACCGGCCCGCGCTGCTGCTCGGGGCGGGCTCCGGCGTCGTACCGCTGATGTCGATGATCCGCCACCACCGCCGCGCGGGTCTGACCGTGCCGCTGCGCCTGATCGTCTCTGCACGCACCCGTACGGATCTGATCTACGCGGACGAGTACGGCGACGAGACCACGGCCGTCCTCACCCGTACCGAAGGCCGCCTGAACGCCGGGCACTTGGCCCCTCACCTGGGGGCCGGGCAGCCCGACGGCGGCTGGGAGGCGTACATCTGCGGCTCCAACGGTTTCGCCGAGCACGCCTCACGGCTCCTGGTGGACGGCGGCCAGCCGGTGGACAGGATCAGGATCGAACGCTTCGGCTGAACCTCCTGCTCGGCGACGGCGGCGGTGGCGGGGCCTGGGCGACGGTGCACGTCGCGAGCGTGGAGCAGTGGCTGCGCTTCACCTTGTGAAGCATGCGTGACGGGCAGTTGACCTGGGCAGTGATCCCGGCACTCGGCGCCGCCGGGGGGCTGCGGAGGGCCCCGCGGGACGCCGTAAGGTTGGGGCGTACTTATGAGGAGAACGTCGGAAGGAGGCCTGGGTGATCGAGCTCGAGGGGGTACCCGAGCTGATCGACCCGGTCATGGTGGCCGCGTTCGAGGGCTGGAACGACGCCGGCGACGCCGCCTCCACCGCGGTCG
This sequence comes from Streptomyces aureocirculatus, assembly GCF_000720475.1. Classification (GTDB taxonomy): domain Bacteria; phylum Actinomycetota; class Actinomycetes; order Streptomycetales; family Streptomycetaceae; genus Streptomyces; species Streptomyces aureocirculatus. The sequence continues at coordinate 163,474 of NZ_JOAP01000005.1, read as the reverse complement.
CGCATCTCGACAAGGAGTGGAAGGGCGAGGTGTTCGCGGCGCTGGACGCCGAGGACTACTACGACTTCCAGGTCAACCGTCCCACGGTGTGGCTCGACGGCGGTGTGCGGAAGATCACCTGGCCGACGACCCGGCTCTCGGTGGTCCGCGTCGGCGGTGCGAAGCCGCGGGACCTCGTCCTGGTGCGGGGCATCGAGCCGTCCATGCGCTGGCGTTCGTTCTGCAACGAACTGCTCGGCTTCGCCCACGAGCTGGGCGTGGAGCTGGTCGTGATCATGGGCGCGCTGCTCGGTGACACACCGCACACCCGTCCGGTCCCGGTCAGCGGCGTCACATCGGACGCGGATCTGGCGCGCACCATGGACCTGGAGGAGACCAAGTACGAGGGCCCGACGGGCATCGTCGGCATTCTCCAGGAGGCGTGCACGCACGCGGGCGTCCCTGCGGTCAGCCTGTGGGCGGCCGTGCCGCACTACGTCTCGCAGCCGCCGAACCCGAAGGCGACGCTCGCGCTCCTCAACCGCCTGGAGGACCTGATCGACCTCAGGATCCCGCTGGGCGAGCTGGCGGAGGACGCGCGCGCCTGGCAGTTGGGCGTCGACCAGCTCGCCGCCGAGGACAGCGAGGTCGCCGAGTACGTCCAGTCCCTGGAGGAGGCGCGGGACACCGCGGAGCTTCCGGAGGCGTCCGGCGAAGCCATCGCGCGGGAGTTCGAGCGGTATCTCCGGCGGCGTGACGGCGGCGGGCCCGGCCAGGTCGCGGGCTCGGGTCCGGGCGGCCCGGGGTCCGTGGGCGGGCCCGGCCAGTTGGGCGGGCATGCCACGGACGGCGGCGAGGGTGCGGCCTATCTGCGCGACGCCCCGAGCGACCGCACCCGCCCTCCGAAGCCGCAGCCGCGACCCGGGGCGGGTACGGATGCCTCGGCCGGGGGCGCGGGCGGCGACCCGCGTGCGGGTTCCGCGCCCGGTGACGCCTCCGCCGACGCGGAGGGCACCGAGGACGCTGACGCACGGCCCGCCGCCGGTACCGATGCCGCGCCGAGCCAGGATTCCGGCACCCCGGCACTGGGCGGTCCGGACGGACCGAACAGCTCGGACGGACCGGACAGGCCGGACGGACCGGGCAAGGCCTCCGGCAAGAACGCCCGGGAGGACGCCGAAAACGGCACCGGCAGCAACGACAGCGGCGGCGCGAGCGACGTCGGCAGCGGCGGCGACAGCGGCAGCAGCGCGGGCGGTGACAGCAGCGGCGGCGCGGACGGCGGCAGCACCAGCGCGGACGGCGGCAGCGACAGCGGCGCGGAAAGCGACAGCGGCGCGGACGGCGGCAGCGGCGCGGACGGCGGCAGCAGCAGCGCAGACGGTGGCAGCGGCAGCGGCAGCGCGAACGACACCGGCGGCGCGGACCGTGGCCGGAGTGAGGCCGCGACCGACGATTCCTCGTCAGGAGATTCCTCCGAGGACTAGCCCGGGGGAGCACACGACGCCCTCCCCCGGCCCGCCCCCCGGCATACGATCCGGCCCAGCCGGAACCACAGCCCGGACGAGACCGGGACAGGCTCCCGACCCCGGGCCAGAAGCAGGGCCCGAAGCGAGGCTGAACCGAGGCCAGGACCAAGGCCCGACCCACGGCCAGGGCCAAGGCCCGAACCGAGGCCCGGCCCAGGGCCAGGACCAAGGCCAAGCCCGGCCCGGCCCGGCCCGGGGCACGGCACGTCGGCCGAGGCACACAGGGGCGACACCCGCGAGGGTGTCGCCCCTTCTCGTTGCCCAAGGCTCAGCTCAACACAACCGCCCCGCACGCCTTTGGCCGGTATGAGGCGTGACACGGGTTTCTTGATGAATTGCACACGTTTCCCAACTCAACTTGATTTCAAACTCTGTTGGGCGAAAAGGGTCTGGACGAGTGGGCGCGGCGGTAGCAGGGTGTGCAGCGACCGGAAGGCAGGCGGGACGCGGGACCGAAGGGAGCGGTGGAGCGATGACCGACCAGGTGCAGCGGGGCAGCGACCCCGGGGGCAGCGGCCCGGGACCCGACGGCGCGGGGTTCACCTACCGTGGCGCCGAGCAGGAGCTCATTCTCGTGGCCCGGCCCGAGGCCCAACTGCGCGCCCAGGAGCAGGGCGTCCGCTCGGCCACGGGCTCCGACGTGACCGCCCTGAACATGTTCCTGACTGATGAACAACTCACCCTGGAGCCGCTGTTCGGCAGCGAGGACCGGCTCCGGGCAGCCATGCCCGAGCAGGCGGACGACGTACCCGACCTGGCGCTCTTCTACCGGGTGCGGGGCGGCGAGGACCGCGCCGACGAACTGCGCGCGCGGATGGCCGCGCTGCCGGGCATCGACACCGCGTACGTGAAACCGGGCGCCGTGCCCGCCACGCTCGGCCGGGCCGGGCATGAGGGCAGCACCGGCGAGCCGGACGAGACCCGGCGCCGCAAGGAGGGCATGCCCGTCACACCGGACTTCAGCGGCCGGCAGGGCTATCTGCGCCCGGCGCCCGAGGGCGTGGACGCGTACTGGGCCTGGCAGCGGCTCGGCGGTGGCGGCGACGGCGTGACCGTCATCGACATCGAGGGCGCCTGGCAGCTCAGCCACGAGGACTTGACGGCGAAGCTCGCCGGCGTCGTGATCGGGACACCCGTCCAGGACCTCGCCTGGCGCAACCACGGCACCGCCGTGCTCGGCGTCATCGCCGGTGACCGCAACACGTTCGGCATCACCGGCATCGCGCCGGACACCGCGACGGCGGCCGCGTCCTTCATGCCGTCCGGCACGGCGGCGACCATCCACGCCGCGGCGGACCGGCTCGCGCCGGGCGACGTCATCCTCGTCCAACTGCACCGTCCTGGTCCGAAGTGCGAGTTCGAGGCGCGCGACGACCAGAAGGGGTACATCGCCCTCGAATGGTGGCCGGACGACTTCGCCGCGGTGCGCTACGCGACGGCGAAGGGCGTCATCGTGGTCGGCGCCGCGGGCAACGGGTCGGAGTCCCTTGACGACGCGGTGTACGAGCGCCGTCCCGACGAGTTCCCGTCGTGGTGGCGCAACCCGTTCAACCCCTCCAATCCGTCGTCCGACGCCGTCCTTGTGGGCGCGGGCGCACCGCCGCCCGGCACCCACGGCCGCGACCACGGCCCGGACCGCTCGCGGCTCGCGTTCTCCAACTACGGTGCGCGCGTGGACGCCCAGGGCTGGGGCCGCGAGACCACGACCACCGGCGGCTTCTGGAACCAGCCGGGCGATCTGCAGGGCGGCGTGGACGAGATCGCCTGGTACACGGACACGTTCTCCGGCACCTCATCGGCGTCCCCGGTCGTCGCCGGCGCCGTCGCCGCGCTCCAGGGCATGCTCAAGGCCGCGGGCCAGCAGCCGATGACGTCGTCACGGGCGCGCGCGCTGCTGCGGGCCACCGGCTCGCCCCAGCAGGACGCGCCGGGCCGTCCCGCCTCCCAGCGGATCGGCAACCGCCCCGACATCAAGGCGGCGGTCACCAAGCTGCTGCCGTCGGCGGTGGGTTCGGGCCGCGCCGAACGCTACTGGGACGAACTGATCCCGTACCCGCCCGAACTGCCGCCGCGGCTGCGTCTGTACGTGGCCGGTGAGTGGCGGAACCTGAACAATCCCACGCCCGAGATCCGCCATGCGGTGCACGCCGCCTTCGGCGGAGGCGCACCCGACGTACGCGTGTGGTTCTCGGACGAGGAGGTCGTGGGCCTGGTCGTCACGGGCTGAACCACGCGCGTCGGAACGCACCGAAGGAAGACATCAACGACCGACCATTGACGGAAGGTGGCACCCGCATGAGCACCACCCCGCAGATGAGTCAGCAGGGCCAGCAGGGCCAGCAGTACGGACAGCAGCAGGGCTACGGCCAGCAGCAGCACCAGCAGGGCCCGAGCACCGCGCCTCCGCAGCAGGGCCAGATCGGGCAGCAAGGCCAGATCGGGCAGCAGGGCCAGCAGCGGCAGATCGGTCAGCAGGGCCAGATCGGCCAGCAGCAGTTCCCCGGCCAGCAGGGACAGCAGCAGTTCCCGGGCCAGCAGGGGCAGCCCGGCCAGCAGCAGATGCAGCAGATCCCCCCGCAACTGCGCCAGCAGATGCAACAGCTCGGCCAGCAGCAGCCGTTCCAGCAGTTGCTCCAGCAGTTCGGGCAGCAGCAGGTCCCGCAGGCGCAGGCCCCCGAGATCTCCACGCAGGCACTCTCCGGCGCTGTCGCCGAGAGCTTCTGGGACGTCGTCCAGCCCCTCCCCGGCCAGGCCGCACTGCTGTACCTGCACGTGGACGGCGAGTGGCGCGTGTACATCAACCCCGACGACCGCACCCGCGACCAGGTACAGGAGGCGTTCGGGTACGGGCAGCCGGTGATCGGCTACTACGACACCAACAACCCGGGTCTGCTGCTCGCGATCGTGATCACCAGGTAGCGGCCCGTCCGGTGACGGCACAACCGATGGCGGCACATCCGGTGCCGCGTACCCGCGGCTGAGCCGTCCCGCGACACCGCGGCGCCGGGCGGAGTCCTTCCCGTCCGGCGCCGCTTCTCACGTCCCTGCCGGGCGAGGCCTACAGCGCGACGCCGAGCAGCGCGTCCACGGCGCGCGACACGACTCCCGGGGCGCCCTCGTCCGTGCCGCCGTCGGCGGTCTGGCGGGCGGCCCAGCGGTCGACGGCGGCCAGTGCGGCGGGCGCGTCCAGGTCCTCGGCGAGGGCCTCGCGGATCTCCGCGATGAGAGTCTCGGCCGCGGGCCCGTCGGGCCGGGACACGGCGGCGCGCCAGCGGGCGAGGCGCTCCACGGCGTCCTGGAGTACCTGGTCGGTCCACTCCCAGTCGGCGCGGTAGTGGTGCGAGAGCAGCGCGAGGCGGATCGCGGCCGGGTCCACGCCGTCGCGGCGCAGCTTGGAGACGAAGACCAGGTTGCCCTTGGACTTGGACATCTTGGCGCCGTCGAGAGCGACCATCCCCGCGTGTACGTACGCCTTGGCGAAGGGGTGTTCGCCGGTCAGGGCCTGCGCGTGCGACGCGCCCATCTCGTGGTGCGGGAACACCAGGTCGGAGCCGCCGCCCTGCACGTCGAAGCCCATGCCGAGGTGGTCGAGGGCGATCGCGACGCACTCGATGTGCCAGCCGGGCCTGCCGCGGCCGAGGGAGGCGCCGTCCCAGCTCGGCTCGCCCTCGCGGGCCGCCATCCACAGCATCGGGTCGAGCGGGTTCTTCTTGCCCGCGCGGTCCGGGTCGCCGCCGCGCTCGGCGGAGAGCAGCCGCATGGCGGCGGCGTCGAGCCCCGACACCTCGCCGAAGTGCGGGTCGGACTCGACGGAGAAGTAGACGTCGCCTTCGAGCTCATAGGCGGCGCCCATGTCCCGCAGCCGCTCGACGAGCGGGACGATGCCCGGTATCGCCTCGACGGCGCCGACGTACTGCTGCGGCGGGAGCAGCCGCAGGGCGGTCATGTCCTCACGGAACAGCGCGGTCTCGCTCTCCGCGAGGTCGGCCCAGTCCTTGCCGTCCCGCTTGGCCCGCTCCAGGAGCGGATCGTCCACGTCCGTCACGTTCTGCACGTAATGAACCTGCCGCTTGGTGTCGAGCCACACGCGTTGCACGAGGTCGAACGCGTTGTAGGTCGCCGCGTGACCTATGTGGGTCGCATCGTACGGAGTGATGCCGCAGACGTAGATGCGGGCGACGGGACCGGGGTCCAGGGTGACGAGGCCACCGGACGCGGTGTCGTGGATCCGGAGATCGCGGCCCTTGCCGGGCAGGGCGGGAACCTCAGAAGCGGGCCAGGCATACATGCCTTGAGCGTAACCGGACGCGCCATCCACATACGACCCGGGGCAACGAGATCTTCGACAGGTTTGCGCTGCCCACAGCGGGGGCAGCGACTCGCGCGCCTCTCCTACACCGGTGGCCACGGTATGGCCGGCCACTCCCCCGAGGGCACGGGATGCCGTCCCGTGGCGAGCAGCGCGGCGACCCGTTCACGGACCGCGTCCACCTCGGCGGCGGTCAGCAGTGCCCCGAGCCGTTCGGCGAGCGGTTCCCCGCCGGCGAGCGCCTCCCGCAGGGATTCGAGCGCCGTCACCGCCTCGTCGGGCAGCTTCTCACCGGCCCAGCCCCACAGGAGCGTGCGCAGTTTGTCCGCGACGTTGAACGTGACGCCGTGGTCGATGCCGAAGAGCCGCCCGTCGTGTCCGGCCAGGAGGTGTCCGCCCTTGCGGTCCGCGTTGTTGATCACGGCGTCGAGCACGGCGAGCCGTCGCAGTCGCGCGTCGTCCGCGTGCACGAGCAGCGCCGTGCGGCCCTCCTCCACCTGGGCGTACCCGATGGCCTTCCAGCCGTCACCGGGCTCGTCGCCCTCGACGAGGGCGAGCAGTTCGGTGCCCGCACCGGCCCGCTTCCCGGAGGATTCCACGGCGCTCTCGTCCGCTGGGGCGTCGGTGTCGGCCTCGCCGGCGTCCCCGGCCTCGACCCAGAGCTGGACCATGCCCTCGCCGTAGGGCCCGTCCCGCAGCACGGTGGGCGGCACGAGCCCCCAGCCGAGGGCCTCGGACACCTCGTAGGCGGCGACCTCCCGCTGGGCGAGCGTCCCGTCGGGGAAGTCCCACAGGGGGCGCTCACCGGCCACGGGTTTGTAGACACAGGCGGCGCGCTGCTCCTCGTACGCGATCGTGCAGTAGAGCACCGCGTTGGAGGCCTCCCGGATCTGTCCGCGTACGGTCAGTTCACCGCGGGTGAGCAGGTCCACGGCGGTCACGCTCCCCGCCGGTATCCGTTCTGGCGCGGACATACGTGTCCTTCCGGGTCGAGCGGGAGGCTGCACAGCGGGCACGGCGGTCGGCCCGCGTTCACGACGTCGAGCGCGCGCTTGGCGAAGGCCCTCGCCTGCGCGCCGGTGAGCCGTACGCGGAGCATCGGCGGGCCGTTCTCCTCGTCCTGCAGGAGCTTCTCCTCGGCCTCGGCGAGGTCCTCGTCGGAGTCCGCGTCCAGCTCGACCAGGGCCTGCGCCTCGACGATCATGCGCTCTTCGTCGCCGTCCCAGGCGAGCGCCATCGTGCCGACCCGGAACTCCTCCTCGACGGGCGCGTCGAGCGGCGCGCTGTCGGCGACCTCGGCGGGCGCGACGGCGGGCACCGCGGCACTGCCGCCACTGCGCCGGACGACCTCGTCGAGCAGTTCCTCCATGCGCTCGGCGAGCGCGGCCACCTGGGTCTTCTCCAGGGCGACGCTGGTCACGCGGACCCCTGCGGACGCCTGGAGGAAGAAGGTACGCCGACCGGGGAGTCCGACGGTTCCGGCGACGAAGCGTTCCGGCGGGTCGTAGAGGAACACCTGACGGGACACGTCCTGTCTCCATTGGAATCGACTGCATGTACTTGGCGTGACCACTGCACCCTACTGCGGGCGACGATCACGGTGCGCCCGCATCGCCCCCGACCTGAGCATCCGTGCTCACGGGCGCCTCGCGCGGGGCAAGGGAACCGAAGTCCCCGGTGTCCCCGAGGCGGACGAGGAACGGGCGCAGGCGCGTGTAGCGGATCGCCGTGACGGAACAGGGCTCCACGGAGATGCGCTGGAACAGATCCAGGTGCAGTCCGATGGCGTCGGCGACCAGGGACTTGATGATGTCGCCGTGGGAGCACATCAGATAGACGGCGTCGGCACCGTGATCGCGCTCCACGCGCGCGTTCCACTCGCGTACGGCCTCCGCGGCCCGCGTCTGCATGGCGCGCATGGACTCGCCGCCGGGGAAGGCCGCGGCGGACGGATGCTGCTGTACGACCTCCATGAGGGGCTCGTCCGCGAGTTCGGCGAGCTTGCGGCCCGACCAGTCGCCGTAGTGGCACTCGCCGATGCGGTCGTCGGTGTGGACGTCGAGTCCGGGGCGGGCGGCGAGCAGCGGTGCCAGGGTCTCCTGGCACCGCTGGAGCGGGCTGGTGACGACCTCGGCGAGCGGCAGCGCGGCGAGCCGTCCGGGCAGCGCCGCGGCCTGCTCGGAACCGCGCTCGTCGAGGCCGACGCCGGGCGTCCAGCCGGCGAGCAGGCCCGCGGTGTTGGCGGTCGAGCGTCCGTGGCGCACAAGGATCAGCGTGGGCATGCGGGCCAGCCTAAGCCGCGATGGGGTGCGTAAGAAGCTGAGGCTGGGAAGAATGCAGAACATGATCGTTGACTGCGCCAGCTACCGCCACGGCCACCGCGCCACCGAGGGACCGGAGGACTTCTCCGACGCCCTGGACGCGGCGCGGGCGACGGGCGACGCGTTCGTCTGGATCGGACTGCACGAGCCGACGGAGGACGAGTTCGACCTGGTGGCCAAGGAGTTCTCGCTGCACCCCCTGGCGGTGGAGGACGCCCTGAAGGCCCACCAGCGGCCGAAACTCGAGGTGTACGACGACTCCGTCTTCGTGGTCCTCAAGCCGGTGGTGTACGACCAGGAGAACGACACCGTGTCCTCCGGCGAGCTCATGATCTTCATGGGCGACTCCTTCGTGGTGACGGTCCGGCACGGCGACGGCGCGCCGCTCAGCTCCGTACGCCACCGCCTGGAGGCGGACCCCGACGTGCTGGAGCACGGGTCGACGTCCGTCCTGTACTCCATCGCCGACGCCGTCGTGGACCACTATCTGGAGGTCGCCGCCGAGCTCCAGACGGACCTGGAGGTCCTGGAGGCGGAGGTGTTCTCGCCGGACGTCGGCGGCTCGCGGAGCTCGGCGGCGCGGATCTACCAGTTCAAGCGCCAGATCCTGGAGTTCCGGCGGGCCACGGGGCCGCTCGCGATGCCGATCGCCCGCCTCGCGGGCGTGAATCCCTACGGCCGATCCGTGCCGTTCGTCGACGAGTCGGCGCAGCCGTATCTACGGGATGTCAGCGACCACCTGACGCGCGTGAACGAGTCCGTGGAAGGGCTCGACCGCCTGGTGTCGGACATCCTCTCGGCGCATCTGGCGCAGATGAGCGTGCGTCAGAACGACGACATGCGGAAGATCTCCGCGTGGGCGGCCATGGCCGCGGTGCCCACGATGATCGCGGGTGTGTACGGCATGAACTTCGACCACATGCCGGAACTCTCCTGGGGGTGGGCGTATCCGGCGGTGATCCTGCTCATGGCCGTCCTGGAGGTCGCCCTGTACCGCATGTTCAAGCGGCGGGGGTGGATGTAGGCCGCCCGGCGCCCGGAGCGCGCCGTCAGGCATCCGCCGGGTGGCGTCAGGCGGGTGGCGTCAGGCGGGTGGCATCAGGGCCGGTCGCGTCAGGCGAATTCGGGTGCCGAGGTGGCCGGTCCGCCGAGGGCGTCGCGACGCTGCGGCGTCTTCAGGGACACCATCCGCCGCCAGCCGCCCATGCGCTCGAACCCGTGCAGGCTGTGGATGCCCGCCGCGAGTGTCCTCGCCTTGGTCGGGGACCAGCCCAGGATGCGGCCCATGCACTCCATGACGGCGAGGCTGACGTCGCGGTAGACGCCGATCTCGACGAGCGCGCACTCGCGCAGCGTGCGCTGGATGGCGCGGCCGTGCCCGGCGTGCGCGAAGCGCAGCAGTTCCTCGTGGCAGTACGCCAGGTGGTTGTCCTCGTCATTCGAGATCATCTTCACGGCCCTGCCGACCTCGGGGTCGTGCCCGAAGTGCTTGCGGAGCATGTCCATCTGGTCGGCGGCCCGCTGTTCGGTGACACGGCTGTGCGCCAGGTACGTGATGATGTCCTGCTCGGTGAGCGGCTCGTCGGCGCGGAGCTTGTCGTGGGCGAGGCCGATGCCGTGCCTCTCCAGGAGCATCGTGTAGTCGGTCTCGTGCGGGACCTCGACCGGCTCGAGGCCGCGCTTCTTCAGGAGTGCGTTGAAGATCCGCCCGTGCTTGTCCTCGTCGGCACCGTGCCGGACGATCTTTGCCGCCAGCGGGCGCTGGCTCTCCGGAACGAGCGCGGCGATGCGCCCGTTCTCCCAGCCGCCCTGGGCCTCACCGCTCGCCGCGATGGAGCAGAACAGCCGGAACGACTCGTCGTTGTCGAGGATCTCCCGGAAGAGACTCCTGGCCGAAAGCATCGCAGGCACCTCCATGCCGTCACCGACCGCGCGCGGACTTCCGAGAAGCGTGCGCGGACTTACGCAAAGAACGAGTCAAATGCGCAGCGAGGCAGTAGGCAACACATGTGCGCGTCAGCTCCACCGAACGAAGGAACCGACGAGCCGCAGAAGGACTCGGACGGCCGAACGGGACCCTGCGGCCCGGCCCGGACGCAAGGTCGCGGAGCCGTAACCGGAGGGCTCGTCAGGGCGTTGTGCTCGATGACGGCCGTGGCGGGGAAGACCCCCGAGCCCCCACCACGGCCGCGGAAACCTCGCTACGCAAGTCCGGCCCGGTACTACGTGAGTCCGGCCCGCTCCAGGGCCTCGGTCCCCGCGCGCAGCGCCGCGATCCGCTCGTCCAGCGTGAAGCCCGCGGGTGCCAGCGTGAGCGTGGTGACACCGGCTTCCGCGTAGGCGCGCATCCGGTCGGCGATGCGGTCCACGGAGCCGAGCAGCGTGGTGGAATCGATCAGGGACTGCGGCAGGGCGGCGGCCGCGCCGTCCTTGTCACCGGCCAGGTACTTGTCCTGGACCTCGGCGGCCGCCTTCTCGTACCCCATCCGCTGCGCGAGCTTGTTGTAGAAGTTCTGCTTCCGGCTGCCCATGCCGCCGACGTACAACGCCGTGTAGGGGCGGAACACATCGGCGAGCGCGCTGATGTCGTCGGCCCCGTCCTTGCCGAGGGCGAGCGGCAGCGTCGGCACCACGTCGAAGCCGTCCATCGTCTTGCCCGCCTTCTCCCGGCCGGCGCGCAACGGCCGCAGCGCGGTCTCCTCCAGGTGCTCGGCGGCAGGGAAGATGAGGAGCGCGCCGTCGGCGATCTCGCCGGTCTGCTCCAGGTTCTTCGGGCCGATCGCCGCGATGTACAGCGGGATGTGCTCGCGCTGCGGGTGCACGGTCAGCTTGAGGGGCTTGCCGGGGCCGCCGGGCAGCGGCAGCGTCCAGTGCTCGCCGTCGTGGCTCAGACGCTCCCGGGCCATGGCCTTGCGCACGATGTCGACGTACTCGCGCGTGCGGGCCAGCGGCTTGTCGAACTTGACCCCGTACCAGCCCTCGGAGACCTGCGGCCCCGAGACACCGAGTCCGAGACGGAAGCGCCCGCCGGACAGCGAGTCGAGGGTCGCCGCCGTCATCGCGGTCATCGCGGGCTGACGTGCGGGAATCTGGAAGATCGCCGAGCCCACGTCGATGCGCTCGGTCTGCGCCGCCACCCAGGACAGCACGGTGGCCGCGTCCGAGCCGTAGGCCTCGGCCGCCCAGCAGACCGCATAGCCCAGCTTGTCGGCCTCCCTGGCGACGGCGAGGTTGTCCGCGTCCATCCCGGCGCCCCAGTAGCCGAGGTTGATCCCGAGCTGCATGGCCGAATCCCCTTACCCGTGAGTAACGTGCTTGTGCCGGGGACTGTAGCGCGCGGGCGGTCCATCCGTCAGGGGCGCTTGCCCGTACGCGTCGCCGCCGGTCCCCGTACGGGTCACCGAGTTGTCCACAGCCGACGGTTTGTCCACACGCCCGCCCGGCGCCGATGCGTGGCCGATAATCTCGCGGCCATGGAGCAGAGGCATCTCGGCCGAACAGGTCTGCGTGTGTCCCGGATCGGGCTCGGCACCCTCACGTGGGGGCACTCCGACGAGCTCGGGGAGAACGACGCCGCCGACCTGTTGAAGGTCTTCTGGGAGGCGGGCGGCACCCTCGTGGACACGGCCGACGTGTACGGCGACGGGGAGGCCGAGTACCTCCTCGGCCGGCTCGTCGAACGGCTCGTGCCGCGGCGCGATCTGGTCATCGCGACGAAGGCGGGCAGTGTGCCCGACCCCCTCCGGCGCTTCGACGGCTCGCGCGGCCATCTGCTGTCCGCCCTCGACGCCTCCCTGGCCCGCCTCGGTACCGATTACGTGGACCTGTGGCAGGTCCACGCTTTCGATCCCGGCACGCCCCTTGAAGAGACCCTGCAGGCCCTGGACATCGCCGTCAGCAGCGGCCGCGCACGCTACGCGGGCGTCTCCAACTTCAGCGGCTGGCAGCTCGCCAAGGCCGCGACCTGGCAGCTCGCGGCGGTGGGCACCCGCACCCGCCTCGCCAGCACACAGATGGAGTACTCCCTGCTCCAGCGCGGCGTCGAACGCGAGGTGCTGCCCGCAGCCCTCGACCTGGGCGTCGGCCTGCTGCCGTCCTCACCGCTCGGCCGCGGCGTCCTGACCGGCAAGTACCGCAACGCGACACCCGCTGACTCGCGCGGCGCGTCCGAGCAGTTCGCGCCGTTCGTCGAGCCGTATCTCGACGACGCCGCGAGCCGGGTCGTGGACGCCGTCGCGATAGCGGCGGACGGCCTCGCCGTCACGCCCCAGCAGGTGGCTCTCGCCTGGGTGCGCGACCGCCCCGGAGTGGCCGCCCCGATCGTCGGCGCGCGCAACGCGCAGCAGCTCACGGCCGCGTTGTCAGTGGAGACCCTTAGTCTTCCTGACGAGATCTGCCAGGCGCTCGACGACGTGTCGGCGCCCGTGCACCGCTACCCAGACCAGGACTGGAGCACGCTGTGAGTACGGAGTCCACCACCGCGGAGGCCACCGAGCCCGAGGCCCCGGAGGCCGGGGCCGCCCCCGCCGGGGGGACCGCACCGGCTGCCGGGGCCACCCCGGCCGGGGGAGCCGTGCCGGAAGCCGGGGACGAGGCCGCGGGTGCTCCGCGGGCAGCCGAGGGCGACGCGGGCGCGAACGCCGTGGCCGAATCCCCCGAAGCCGGGGCCGTCCCAGCCGAAGAAGCCGTGCCGGAAGCCGGGGACGAGGCCGCGGGTGCTCCGCGGGCAGCCGAGGGTGACGCGGGCGCGAACGCCGTGGCCGAGGGTGACGCGGGCGCGGACGCCCGGGACGAGGGTGACGCGGGCACGGACGCCCGGGACGAGGGTGACGCGGGCGGGGGCGCCGGGGACGAGGCCGAGGTAACCGGCGTCGGTGCCGACGCGGAGGACGGCGGCGACGGCGGCGTGACGGGCGGCGACGGCGTGGGCGGCGGAGGGGACGGTGATGCTGCGGCCGCCGTGTCCGAGGCCGAGGCCGAGCTGGCGGCGCAGCGGGAGCTGCGGGAGCGCATCGAGCAGCGCAAGGCCTCCAAGAAGGGCCCGGTCGAGGCCGGTACGGCGCTTCAGGGGACGGCCGCCGACCTGCTGGCGGCGGTGCGAGCCGTGGAGAGCGGCGAAAAACCCGTCGCCTCGGCGTTCCACGACCCCGAGCCGACCGTGCCGCGCAGGCCCGCTCCCGCCCCCGAGGCCGCACGCCGTCCGGTGTCGGAGGCCTCGTCCGCCGTCGCCGAGCCCGCGCAGGAGACCGTCGAGGCGGTGTCGGCCGTGCTGACTCAGGGCGGCGCGCCCGCGGCGCTCGCGGCCCGCGCCGCGGCGGTGCTCGGCGAGGGTGCCGACGACGTGCTCCGCGCGGACCCCTGGCAGTTGCTGCGCGTGCCCGGGATGCGCCTCGAACAGGTCGACGGTTTCGCCCGGGCGCTCCTCGGCCCCGACTGCGGCCCCGGGGACGAGCGCAGGGGCACCGCCCTCACGGTGTGGCTGCTCGAACAGGCCGCGCTCGCCGGGCACACGGCGCTCACGTCGGCCGCGCTCGGCGCCGCCCTCGGGCAGCGCGGGGTGCCGGAGCCTGATGACGCGGTGCAGCGTGCCGTCGCGGAGGGCGATGTGCTCGTCTTCCAGGACGCCCTGGACGCGGGGCCCGGAGCCGCCCCGGCCCCGCCCGCCCCGGCCGGTGAAGGCGCGGAGGAGGCCGAGGAAGCGGCGGTGCCCGTCCAGATCCTGCTCGGCCTCGAGCGCTACGCCCTGGCGGAGGAGAGCCTGGCGGACGGCCTCGCCCGGGTGCTGAACTCCCTCCCGAAGGACGACACTTCGAGCCCCTCGGCCACCGAGTGGGAGGAGGCGGCGAGCCGTGCCTCCGGCTCCGCCGCCGAGCTGATCCGCGCCGTCGCAGGCCACGGCCTCGTGCTGCACACCGGCGGCGAGGAGGCCCGCGCCGAGCCCGCCGCCCTGGTGACGGCGGCGCGCGCGCTGGGCCTGCGGGTGTGCGCGGCGACGCACGGCCCGGACGGACAGCGGAGGCTGGCGGGGCGCCTGGGCGGCGGTGTCGACGGCGCTCCGGGGGCTGGTCGCGCCGACGGTGCCGGTGGCCCGGGCGGGTCTGGCGGCGCTGACGGCTTCGGTGGCCCCGGCGACTCTGACGGCGTCGGCGGGTCTGGCGGCTCCCCCGGCTCCCGTGGCTCTGACGGCTCTGACGGCTCTGACGGCTCCCGTGGTCCTGGTGGGCCGGACGGTTCCAATCGGCCGGGGGGTTCCGATGGGCCGGACGGTTCCGGCAGGCCGGACGGTTCCGGTGGGCCGGGGGGTTCCGAGGGTGCCGGTGGCCTTGCCCCCGCGGGAGGCTCCGGCTCCGGCGGCGCAGCCTCCGAGGTGGCCGTCACCGTGGCGGGGCTGCTCTCCGGGCGCCAGGGCCCCGGGCGCGACGCGGACGGCGCGTTCGCCGTCGACCTGCTCGTGGTCCTGGACGCCCCGCAGTTGGACGTGGAGACGGCCGCGACGCTCGTCGAGTCGCTGCCGGACGGGGCCAGGCTGGTGCTCAGCGGCGACCCCGGTGTGCTGTGGTCCGCGGGCCCAGGCCGGGTGTTCGCGGACCTCCTGGCGGCCCGCTGCTGCCCGCAGGTCGTCTCGCGCACCCCGGACCCCGGCCCCCTCGGCGAGCTGGTCTCCGGCATCGGCGTGGGCGAGCTGGTCCAGGTCGAGGCACCGGGCAAGGAAGTCGTGATCGTCCCGGTGCGGGACGCGGCCGACGCGATCCACCGCACGGTGCAGTTGGTCGCGGACTCGGTGCCGCGGGCCATCGGCGTACCGGCCGAGCAGACGCAGGTCATCACGCCCGGCCACGGCGGAGCGGCGGGCACGCGGGCGCTGAACGCGGCGCTGAAGGACCGCCTCAACCCGGGCCCCGGCCGGTTCGGCGGCTTCGACCCGGGCGACCGCGTCGTCTACGCCCCGGTGCCGGGCCGCACGGCGCTCGGCAGGGTCGTCGGCGCCGACCCGCAGGGGCTGCGCCTGGACTGCGAGGGCGCGTCCGTCGTCGTACCGAAGGACCGCGTGGAGCAGGCGGTGCGGCACGCCTGGGCCGTCACCGCGCATCAGGCAGTGGGCCGCCGCTGGCCCGCGGCGGTAGTGGTCCTGCCGGGCGACGCGGCCGGCACCCTGACCCGGCCGTGGATCTACTCCGCGTTCAGCCGGGCCGAGCGTCATCTGTCGGTGGTGCAGGGTGTCGCGCAGGCGCTGCCCCAGGCGGTCGCCGAGCGCCCCGCCAAGGAGCGCACGACCCGGCTGCGGACGTTGCTGCGCCCGCAGCCGCAGCCACCGCAGGCAGAGGGCTAGGCCGGGCCGCCGGGGCCGCGCGGGGCCGTTGCCCGCCCGCGGCCCCGTCCGCAAGGACGGGCACCACGGGCACCCGAGGGGCACACCACGCACACACCCACGGGCACCCGAGGGGCACACCACGCACACACCCACGGGCACCCGACGGGAACGTCACGGGCACCCCCACGGGCACCCGACAGGCACGTCACGCACACACCCACAGGCACCCGACAGGCACACCACGCACACACCCACAGCCACCCGACAGGCACGCCACGCACACACCCACAGGCACCCAACAGGCACGCCACGGGTACCCCCGGGGCGTCCGATGGGCACGCCAGGCGCACACCCGCGGGCACGTCACGGGAAGCGGCAACCCGTGATCGCCCCGCCCCATCCCGCGGCCGACACCTCCGCTAGCCGACGCCCCCGCTCTTCCCCCGCTCGACGACCTCCACGTCGCCCGCCCCATCGGCGTCGTCAACATCGACGTCGACGGCGTCCTCGGCAACGTCGAAGGGCACGACCTCGTCCGGATCGAAGTCCAGATCCGCGTCGAGGTCGGGGTCGAGGTCGAGGTCGAGGTCGTCGGAGTCGGAGCCTCTGCGGACCCGTGCCGAGCGCACCGCCCGGTCGGCCTCGTCGAGGTCGTCATCGGTGTCGTCGTCGAAGACCGCGCTGACGTCGAAGCGGCAGACCACCCGCTGGGTGTCGGGCTGGTCGAAGGGGGACTCCAGCCACTCGCCGGGCTCCGCGGGCTCGTCCGCGGCGGTGACCCACAGCGTGGAGTCGCCCTCTTCGAGGCCGAACTCCTTGTGCCGGGAGGCGATCTCGTCCGGTTCGAACTCGCCGAAGAGCAGTCCGAGCGCGCCCGGCACGGTGCCCGCGAGGCGGCCCGACTCGATGTCCTGGTCCGCGGCCTCGACCCGCTCGGCCTGGGCGAGGAGCCGCTGCGGCTCCACGACTGCGTAGTCCCGCCGGATCAGCACGCTCAGGGCGTTCGGCTCCGCGGGTCCCTGATACGGCGGCAGGGCGTCCTCCGCCCCCGGGATCTCGAAGGGGGTGACCTCGTCGTACCGGTCGTAGAGCAGTTCGTCGTACGCCTCCGCGGCGGCGGCAAGCTCGTTGAACGCCTCGTAGACGTCGGGATCGTCCTCGCCCGACCTGCGTTCGACCGCCGCAAGGTGGCGGTCGAGCGCGGTCTTGACCGCCTCGGCGGCGGCACGTACCTCGGCAGCGGTGGGCTGCGCAGCATCAGACATAGTGCAGACGCTATCCGTACCGGGCCGGTGCCCGCACAATAGATGCGATGCCGGAATACGAATTTGTCGACGTGTACGTTCCGCGCGGGGTGTCCCGTAAGGAGGCCACTCGTCTGCTGACCGACCACGCAGAGTACGGACACTGGGAGCTGGACCGTCTCAGCCTGCATGCCGACGGAAGTCGGCGGGTGCGGTTGCGGCGGCGCATCATCCGCCAGGTGCGAGCCACTTGGTGACGGGCGGCCGGACGGACGGGCGGACCGCCGTGCCGATGCCCGGACTGACGGGCGGTGCGCAAACGGAGCGGGCCCCGCGATCGCGGGGCCCGCTCCGTTGTGCCTGACGGCCGGGGCCGCTCAGAAGACCGGAACCCGCCGCCGCGTCCCGGGCACGCCCACGTGAGGCACGCCCGTACCAGGCATACCGGACACGCCCACGTCGAGCGTCGGCACGCCTACGTCGAGCGTCGGCACGCCCATGCCGAGCATCGGCACGCCCGTGTCAGGCACGTGCCCTCCGGTACAGGACAGTGCCCGCGAGCAGCATGCCCGCGCCGACCGGCAGCGCGACGCCGAGCGGCAGAGTGCCGCCGGTCTGCGCGAGCTCGTCCTTGCCCTCGGGCGGCATGACCATGTGGGCGACCGGCGTGTTCGGCCCGCCCGCGCGGTCCGGCTGCTTCTGTCCGGGCTTGCCCGGCGAGCCGGGCTCCTGCGGCGAGCCCGGGTGCTCGGGCGTTCCGGGGTTGCCGGGCCGCTCGGGCTTGCCCGGGTGCTCCGGGTTGCCCGGGTTGCCGGGCTCCTCCGGGTTCCCGGGGTTGCCGGGCTCCTCGGGCTTCGTGGGCGGCTTCTCACCGGGTGGGGTGGAGCCGTAGCCGGACTCGTTGGTGCACTCGTTGCCGGAGGCGGGGTTGCCGAGGCCGACCCCGCTGGCGCTGTTGCCGCAGACATTCACGGGCGCGTCCACCGGCAACTGGATGTTGTTGCCGGAGCCCACACCCGGTGAGCCGCCGGCGTACCCGTCGGCGGTGGCGCCGCCCGAGGGCTTGCCGCCGTGGTCGTCGCCGTAGCCGCCGCCGTGGTCGTCGCCATAGCCGCCGCCGTGGTCGTCGCGGGACTCGTTGGCACACCTATTGCCCATTGCGGGGTTCAGGGCCCCGGCGACGTTCACGGTGTTCCCGCAGACATTGCCGGGGGCGTTCACGGGGACCTGGACGGAATTACCCGAAAGGACTCCGGGGGAATTCGAACTGCCGCCGCGGGCGTTCGAGTCGGCCTGGGCGTAACCACCGGTGACCGCGAGCACGCCGGTGGCGGCCGCAACGGTGATCAGGCCTTTGCGCGTGACCTGTCGCATAGCTTGTTCCTGCCTTGCCTTCCGGAAATGCGCACGGGCCCAGTGCGCCGTGCGCCCAATGCCCGTCGGCCCCGGAGCGCTTCATGGGCGCTCCGGGGCCGACGGACTTCACACCCTCAAGGGGCGCGGCCCCTCACGGGGTGAGGCACAGTGGCGTCACTTGTTGACGCAGTAGTTCCCGAAAGCCGGGTTCAGCAGCCCGATCACGGAGATCGTGTTGCCGCACGCGTTCACCGGGACGTGCACCGGCACCTGCACAGTGTTGCCCGAGACGACGCCCGGGGAGGCCACGGAAGCACCCTGCGCACCGGCGTCGGCGGCAGCGATGCCCGCACCGGCGAGCACCAGGCCTCCGGTGGCTACCGCAACCGCGACGATCTTCTTGATCATTATTCCTCCTAGTTGACAATGCGGTCCCAGCCGCGGACCGCACCACCTGTAACGAGGGGGAATGGTGGGGGCTACGTGGACAAAGCTGCTTTCACTCTTTTCGGTTAGCTACGCACGCATGGACGATTATTGAAGATTCGTTTCGGCCGGGGCGCTTGGCCGCGCGTTCAGCAGACGTCGACGGAAGGCCTACGGAAGGCCTACGGAAAACCGGCGCAAAGCTGACGGAAAGCCGACATGACGCAGGGCGCTTCGATGAACCGATCGTCATTCAGGACGCGTCGATGAACCGGTCGAGGACGCGTACACCGAACTTCAGTCCGTCCACCGGCACCCGCTCGTCGACGCCGTGGAACATGCCCGCGAAGTCCAGCTCCGGCGGCAGCTTCAGCGGCGCGAAGCCGAAGCCCCGGATGCCGAGGTCGTCGAAGGACTTGGCGTCCGTGCCGGCCGAGAGCATGTAGGGGACGGCCCGTGCGATCGGGTCCTCCGCCTGCAGCGCCGACTGCATGGCGTCCACGAGCGCGCCGTCGAACGTGGTCTCCAGGGCCTTGTCCGTGTGCACGTCCTCCCGCCGGACGTTCGGACCGAGGATGCGGTCGAGGTCGGCCAGGAACTCCTCCTCGTACCCCGGCAGGAAGCGGCCGTCGACGTGCGCGGTGGCCTGCCCGGGGATCACGTTCACCTTGTAGCCGGCGCCGAGCTGGGTCGGATTGGCGGTGTTCTGCAGCGAGGCGCCGATCAGCTTGGCGATGCCGCCGAGCTTGGCGAGCGTGGCGTCCATGTCCTCCGGGTCGAGCTCGGTGCCGAGGGCGTCGCCCAGCTCGTCGAGGAAGTGCCGCAGCGTCTTGGTGACGCGGATCGGGAACTTGTGGCGTCCGAGCCGCCCGACGGCCTCGGACAGCTCGGTGATCGCGTTGTCCTTGTGGATCATCGAGCCGTGGCCTGCGGTGCCGTCCACGGTCAGCTTCATCCAGTGCATGCCCTTCTGGGCGGTCTCCACGAGATAGAGGCGCAGGTTCTCGTTGACCGTGAAGGAGAAACCGCCGACCTCACTGATCGCCTCGGTCACGCCCTCGAAGAGGTCCGGGTGGTTGTCCACCAGGTGGCGCGCGCCGTACGTGCCGCCCGCCTCCTCGTCGGCGAGGAACGCGAGCACTATGTCGCGCGGCGGCTTGCGGCCGCTGCGCAGCCGGTCGCGTACGACCGCGAGGGTCATCGCGTCCATGTCCTTCATGTCGACGGCGCCCCGGCCCCACAGACAGCCGTCGGCGATCTCCCCGGAGAAGGGGTGGTGCGTCCAGTCCTGGGCGTTGGCGGGTACGACGTCGGTGTGGCCGTGGATGAGCAGCGCGGGCCGCGACGGGTCCTCGCCCTCGATGCGCGCCACGGTGGAGGCGCGCCCCGGGTGCGATTCGAAGATCTGCGGTTCGAGCCCCACCTCCGCGAGCTTCTCCGCGACGTACTCGGCCGCCTTGCGCTCCCCCGGGCCGGAGTGATCTCCGTAGTTGCTGGTGTCCATCCGGATCAGGTCCCGGCACAGGTCGACGACCTCGTCCTCACCGGAGACGGCCCGCGTCCCGTTCGCCCTGCCGCCCGTGGTCGGCTCGCTCACGCTGTTCCTCCCGCTGTTGCCCTTACGGTCCCTCCCATCCTCCCGCGCCGCGCCTCCGGGCCCAAGGCCCGACCCCCCTCGTCATACACCGTTCACCCCCGGGACCCGTGTGATCAGGGGCCCTCGAATGTTTGTCCGGGTGGCGGAATGGCAGACGCGCTAGCTTGAGGTGCTAGTGCCCTTTATCGGGCGTGGGGGTTCAAGTCCCCCCTCGGACACCAGCTAAGACCCCACTTCACGTGGGGTTTTCTGCGTTTCTGGGCAGTGGCGTGACCCACCACGTGACCAACGGTCCGGCCCGGTTCGGGGAGCACGTCACCAGGGCTACGGGCGGAGCGGTCGGCGTGGCCCTCAGGGGCTTGGAGGACCGGGCGGAGCGTCACGTGCCGTTGCTCGTCGGGTGCACCTGGCGCCAGGGGGCGAAGGCGGTGCCCGTGCGCGGGATCAGGGATGCCAGTTCGGGGCAGTGGCGCAGGATCACCGAGTTCATGCCGCCCTTCTGGACCCAGTCGATGCCCAGGGGGGTGTAGATCTCCGGGCGGAAGTCGACCGTGAGGAAGCGGTCGCTCTGGAGGCGGCGGGTCGCCATCAGGATGAAGATGCGGAACGCGGTGTCGCTGAAGCCGAAGCCGGTGGGCGGGTTCTCGGCGAAGAGGCCGACCATGGTGTCGATCTCGTCGACCGTGTTGTAGACGTCCTTCAGGCGGGCGAGGGTCTCGGGGTTCTCCGTGAGGTCCTCAAAGGCGCGGATGCGCTGCTTGTGCAGGCCCGCGCGGAAGTCGTTGTAGCGCGGCACCCCGCGGCGGCGGGTGCGGACGAGGTCGACGACGGACAGGTCGATGATCTCGCCCTCGCGCTCGAACTTCTGTAGTGCGCGCGGGAAGTTGTGCAGCGTGATCGCGCCGGGGTGGGCGATCCCGAAGGAGTACAGGCTGTTGGCGAGGCCCGTCTTGCGCAGGGCGCCCTCGGCCGCACCGCCGTTGATGTCGAGGAAGCCGACCGTCTCCAGGCGCTGCCCGAAGTGGTGCTCGCACAGGTCGAAGTCGTCCGGGATCAGCGGGTGCATGCGGTAGACGGTGACGAAGTCCTCGGTGAGGGAGTACGGGGTGCCGTGGTGGTCGGGCAGGGTCTTCGGGATGCCCGAGAGGGAGTGGGCCTCAAGAAGCCAGAGACCGAGCTTCTGGAGCCAACTGTCCGGCGGTCCTTCCCAGTTGGTGTGCAGCCCGAGGTCGATGGCGTCGGTGGCGAGGATCGCCGGGGTCCACTCCACCGTGTGGATCTTCGCGATGAGCGCGGAGACCACGAGCCGGGCCGTGTGGTAGACGGATTCCTCGCTCATGGAGGGGTACGTCCGGCGCAGCGCGGCGCAGACCGCATTGTGCTCGCGGGCGAACAGCGTGTGCATCAGGCTCAGACCGAGCCACCAGTTGTCGGTGAAGCCGGACAGCGGGACGCCGTGCGGGCCGATGGGCAGGTGCCCCTGCTCCAGGCGCAGGTCGGCGCCGCCGTCGGGGGCGCGCAACTGCCGCGCGGTCGCCTCGTCCGCGCCGTACACCTCGGAGCCGTCCCACCAGTGGGACGCGGTGTTGGCGAAGAGGACGGGCGGGCGTCCGCCGGGCACCGGCAGGCCCTCGTTCTCGGCGAACCGCATGACGTGCTCGGCGGGTCCGCCCGGTGTGTTGTGCCAGGCGGACCCGGGCGGCAGCGGCACCTCGACGGTCTTGGTGCCCGCGGGATGGCGGCGGTGGTTGACCCAGTCGTGGACCTGGAACTGGATCCAGGCGGCGGCAAGGACGTTGAGGGAGGTCGCGGGCACGAAGCTCTCGCGGTGCAGGAGCTGCCTGCTGACCGTGACCGGGTTCGGGGTGTCGAAGAGGTCGGGGCGGTAGACGGGTTCGAGGTTGCGCCCGAAGGCGGCGCCGACGGCGCCCATGGCGGGGGCGGACAGGTCGTTGAACGTACCGTCGTAGGAGCGCGAGGTGCGCAGGCTCTCGTGCGGGGGCAGAGGCACCGGTACGGCCTTCGGCGGTGCCTCGTGCACATCGGTGTCGATGAGGTTGAAGCGGCGCAGCGCCTTGCGCAGGAACACCAGGTTGAGCAGGCTCAGTTGCAGCGGAAGCCGGTGCCAGGGCACGACCCGGTTCAATGTCCTGAAGGCGGCGCCCACGGGCGCCCCGAGGACCCTGTTGCGCGGTGGCTCCTCGGTGCGGAAGCGCAGGCCCCCGCGGTACGCCGCGCTCGCCTCGTAGGCGGCCTTGCGGGCGCGGTTGAGGTTGCCGAGAGGGCGGAACCCGTCGGTGGTGTACCAGGGGTTGAAGGCGAGTTCGTCGACCCGGAGCGCGGCCGAGCGGGCCTCCGCGGTGTCCACGTCCTGGCTCGGGACGGTGAGCCGGGCGACGGGCACGGCGGGCGCGACGGCGTCCCGCCACTCCACCGAGCCGTCCTCGATGGGCGTGCGCCGCTCGTCGACGTACCGCTGCAGACACAGGTCGAAGGCGACGTCCGCGGTCACCAGGCGGTGGGCGAGGTCGCGGTGCAGATAGTTGGGGTCGCGGCGGTCGGGGCGGGGTCCCGGGGCGGCGCCGCCCGCCGGACGCAGCAGATAGCGTACGGGGCCCGCGTCGCCCCACAGCATGGCGCCGCGGCTCCAGAACGTCTCGGCGGCGAGGCTGGTCACGGTGTGGCGGGTCGCGGCCCTGATGTTGCGGCGCATGCGGTCGGCGGTGGCGAGGCCGACGGCGAGCGGGAGTTTCACGAAGAGGCCGAAGGCCTTCTGGAGCGGGGTGCGGGCGCCCGCCATGGACTTGGCGAAGGCGATGAACTCGCGGGCGTCCTTGGCGTGCGACACCGGCCAGTTGGTGGCGATCAGGTCGTGGCTCTCGTCCGCGGACACCTCCACCCGTACGGCGACGCCCCGCAGGTCAGGTACCGCGTCGGCCTGCCGGATGCCACTCGCGTTGGACAGGCGTACCGTCGCCGGATACTCGGCGCCGGGCTGCGCGAAGCCGTGGCGCAGCTCCTGCGGCAGGTCGTCGCGGAAGCGCAGGCGGGCGTTCTGCACCGCGAGCACGGCCTTGGCGTGCTGGGCACGTGCGGGCGCGCCGGCGCCCGCGGCGCGCGCGTCGGCGGCCTGCACCTTCATCAGTTCACGGGCGATGCGTTCGAAGAGGACGCGCTCCGCCTCGGGGCTGCCTCCGAGATAACGCTCGTAACTCCGCTCGTGCTGTCCCGGCTCTTGCTGTCCTGGGTCGTGCTGTCCCGGCTCGTGCTGTCCTGGCTCGTACTGTCCTGAAGAGACCATCGGGCGCTTCCTTCGTACGCAGGAGGAAACGGAGAGTAGCGGGTAGGTGGCAGGGCGCGTCGACGCTACTGGTGCCGCCGCCCGCCCGCAGCGGGCGAACCCGCCTATGTGCGTGGCCGCGCCACGGCTCCACCAGGGCCTCGAACTGCCGGTCGACTGGCGGGGTTTGGGCCCGTCAGGGGCGCGCGGCGCCCCCGGGTGGTGGCCCGCCGGATGTCCCGTGCGCGTCTCCTTCTCCGGCAGCCCCACCCGCCGGGGCCCCCGAATGGCCGGGTCCCGACGGGTGACACCGGTCAGTCCGGCGACGTCCGGTCAGTCGATGAAGTCGCCGTCCACGTACACCCACGCTCCGTCGACGCGCTCGAAGCGGCTGCGCTCGTGCAGGGCGTCGGGGCGGCCGCCGTCGGTGTAGTGGGCGCGGAAGGTGACGGTGCCGGTGGTGTGGAAGGCGGTGCCGTCGGCCGTCTCCTCGATGTCGAGCCCCGTCCAGCGCAACGCCGGGTCGAACTCGACGCGCGGCGGCCGGGTCCGCGGGTGCCAGGTGCGCAGCAGGTACGCCTCGTCGCGCCGGGCGAAGGCGGTGAAGCGCGAGCGCATCAGTTCCTCGGGGGTCGCGGCGGTGGCCTCGCCTCGGTGCAGGCGGCCGCAGCAGTCCTCGTACGGTACGGGGTGGCCGCAGGCGCAGGCTGCGGGCTGGGGTGTGGTGCGCCGGGGGCGGCGGGGCTGCTGTCGGGGCATGGGGACATTCTCCCCCCACCAGGGAGACGCGGGTTCGTCTGCCGGGAGCCTGTTCTCGTGCGTCTGCAGCGCCGTCGTGGCTGGTCGCGCAGTTCCCCGCGCCCCTTGGGGCGCCGTGGCTGGGGGGCGGGCTCCCCGCGCCCCGGCGGGGGCGGTCAGCGAGTGGGCGGCGGGGCCAGGATGTCCAGTTCGCGCAGGGCGCCCTCGGCGATCTCGCGGGTGAGGGCCTCGGCGCGGGGGCCGTCGCCCTCCCGTACCGCTTCGGCGACGCGTACGTGCAGGGTGACGGCGGCCGGGTCGGGGTCCTCGAACATCACGTCGTGGTGGGTGCGGCCCGCAAGGACCTCGGCGACCACGTCGCCGAGCCGGGCGAACATCTCGTTGCCGGAGGCGTCGAGGACGATGCGGTGGAAGGCGATGTCGTGCACGAGGTACTCCTCCAGGCGGCGGCCCCGCGAGGTGGCGACCATGCCGAGCGCGCACTCGGTGAGGGCCGCGCACTGCTCGGCGCTCGCGTGCCGCGCGGCCAGGCCCGCGGCCACCGGTTCGACCGCCGAGCGCAGCACGGTCAGGGAGCGCAACTGGCGCGGGCGGTCGGCGCCCGCGAGGCGCCAGCGGATGACCTGCGGATCGTAGACGTTCCACTGCGCGGCGGGCAGCACGGTCACGCCGACGCGGCGGCGCGATGCGACCAGATGCATGGATTCCAGGACGCGCACCACCTCACGCATCACCGAACGTGACACCTCGAACCGCTGCGCGAGTTCGTCCGTGCGCAGGACGCTGCCGGGCGGGTACTCGCCCGCGGTGATGGCGGGCCCGAGGCTGTCCAGTACGCGGGCGTGCAGCCCCCGGGCCTGTGCGGTCATGACGTCAGCGTACGAGGGAGGCACTGTGCTCAAAAAGTCAGACTTTTACATCACAGACTCTTGAATTCGTCAGACCTAATGGGTTTCAGTGGCGTGAACTGATCGATGTCGACGAGGACAGCGAGGCAACAGCAGCCATGAGCACCACCCACGTCGTCGTAGTGATGGGCGTAGCGGGCACCGGGAAGACCACGGTCGGCCCCCTGCTCGCGGCCCGGCTCGGTGTCCCGTACGCCGAGGGCGACGACTTCCACCCCGCGGCGAACATCGCCAAGATGTCGGCCGGCACCCCGCTGACCGACGAGGACCGCATGCCGTGGCTGGACGCCATCGGCGAGTGGGCCCACGGCCGGTCCGGCCTCGGCGGCGTGGTCAGCAGTTCCGCGCTGAAGCGGGCCTACAGGGACCGGCTGCGCGCGGCGGCCCCCGGCCTCGTCTTCGTCCACCTCACCGGTGACCGGGCCCTCATCGAGGACCGGATGTCCCACCGCGAGGGCCACTTCATGCCGGCCAAGCTCCTGGACTCGCAGTTCGCGACGCTTCAGCCGCTCGGTGCGGACGAGGCGGGCGTCGCTGTCGATGTCGCGGGGAGCCCCGAGGACATCGCGGACCGGGCGGTCACCGCCCTCACCGAGCTCGACGGCTGACCACCGGCTCTCTCGCACACAGCACCCTCACGTCCACGTACAAGGAACCCACCGTGACCAGTCTCAGCGTCGAGATGCTGGCAGCGGATCCCGTCGAACCGATCACCTCGGCGGGCCATGCCCAGCTCGGGATCGCCGTCCTCGCGGGCATCGCCGTCATCGTTCTGCTCATCACGAAGTTCAAGGTCCACGCCTTCCTGGCGCTGACCATCGGCTCGCTGGCGCTCGGCGCCTTCGCGGGCGCCCCGCTCGACAAGGCGATCAGCAGCTTCACCACCGGGCTCGGGTCCACCGTCGCGGGTGTCGGCGTGCTGATCGCGCTCGGCGCGATCCTCGGCAAGCTGCTCGCAGACTCCGGCGGTGCGGACCAGATCGTGGACACGATCCTGGCCAGGGCGGGCGGGCGTGCCATGCCGTGGGCGATGGTCCTCATCGCCTCGGTGATCGGGCTTCCGCTGTTCTTCGAGGTCGGCATCGTGCTGCTGATCCCGGTCGTCCTCATGGTCGCCAAGCGCGGCAACTACTCGCTGATGCGGATCGGCATCCCGGCGCTCGCCGGTCTGTCCGTGATGCACGGCCTGATCCCGCCGCACCCGGGCCCGCTCGTCGCCATCGACGCCGTGCAGGCCAACCTCGGCGTGACGCTCGCCCTCGGTGTGCTCGTCGCGGTCCCCACCGTGATCATCGCCGGTCCGGTGTTCTCGAAGGTCGCCGCGCGCTGGGTGGACGTGGCGCCGCCGGAGAAGATGATCCCGCAGCGGGCATCGGAGGAGCTTGAGAAGCGGCCCGGGTTCGGTGTCACGGTCGCCACCGTGCTGCTGCCCGTCGTCCTGATGCTCGCCAAGGCGCTCGTCGACATCGTCGTGGACGATCCCGAGGCGACCGTGCAGCGCGTGTTCGACGTCGTCGGGTCGCCGCTGATCGCGCTCCTTGCCGCGGTGCTCGTGGGCATGTTCACGTTGGGGCGGGCCGCGGGGTTCACCAAGGACCGGCTCTCCGCCACCGTGGAGAAGTCGCTCGCTCCCATCGCGGGTGTGCTGATGATCGTCGGGGCGGGGGGCGGCTTCAAGCAGACCCTCATCGACGTGGGCGTCGGGCAGATGATCCTCGACTTCTCCGAGGACTGGTCGATTCCCGCGCTGCTGCTCGCCTGGCTCATCGCCGTCGCGATCCGGCTCGCCACCGGGTCGGCGACCGTCGCCACGATCTCGGCTGCCGGGCTTGCGGCTCCGCTGGCCGCGGACATGTCCACCTCGCACACGGCGTTGCTCGTGCTGGCCATCGGGGCTGGGTCGCTCTTCTTCAGCCATGTCAACGATGCGGGGTTCTGGCTGGTGAAGGAGTACTTCGGGCTGGATGTCGGGCAGACCATCAAGACGTGGTCCGTGATGGAGTCCATCATCTCGGTGGTGGCGCTGGGGTTTGTGATGTTGCTTTCGCTGGTGTTGTAGTCCCCCACCCCGCCCCTTCCCGAAACCAGGGGCGCTGCGCCCCCTGGACCCCAGCCTTATCGACGCTCCGCGCCTCGTCCTCAATCGCCGGACGGGCTGGACTTTGCCGCACCGGTGAGAGTTTCAGCCCGTCCGGCGTTTGAGGACGAGGCCGCAGGCCGATACGGGGTCTGGGGCGGAGCCCCAGGACCGGGCGCCTCCCTAGCCCCGCTAGGCCCCCCGCTGGGCCCCCTGGCCAGAATCCGCTGCTTTCTCCAACTGGAACGCCTCGTTACCGAGGCCAATACGCGCATGCGCCGCAGGCCTGGCCGACTTCAGGTACGCCCCGTACCCGAGCCCCACCACCGCCGCCGACCCGATGATGCCCGGCAGGACCCAGGCGAGGGTGGAGTCGGGGCCCGTGCCGACGAGGACGTCGAAGTCCTTGACGGTGTAGCCGGCGATGAAGAGCAGGGCGACGGCGGCGAGTGCCGACGCGGTGATGCGCCAGATCTGGACGCGCGCGGCACCCCGCCGGACGAAGAAGACGATCACGGCCATGGACGCGGTGGCCATCAGGAGCAGCACGCCGAGGGCGCCGACGTTGCCGCCCCAGGTGAACAGGTGCAGGACGGGCGCGGTGGGGTCGCCGTGCGGGCCGTCGTCGGTGAGGGCGAAGCCGATCACGATGACGACGGAGACGACGGTCTGGAGCAGGGAACCCGTGCCGGGTGCGCCGCTCGCGCTGTTGGTGCGCCCGAACGCGGCGGGCAGCAGACCTTCGCGGCCCATGGCGAAGGCGTAGCGGGCGACGACGTTGTGGAAGCTGAGGACGGCGGCGAACATGCCGGTGACGAACAGGACGTGCATCACATCGGTGAAGGTGCCGCCGAGGCGGGGCTCGGTGAGCCCGAACAGCAGGCCCGCGCTCTGCTCCCGGGCGGCGGGCACGATGCCGGAGGGTCCGGCTGCGACAGTGAGCGCCCAGGAGCTGAGGGCGAAGAAGACGGCGACGAAGCCGACGGCGAAGAACATCACGCGGGCGACGACGACCTGGGGGCGGCTGGTCTCCTCGGCGTACACGGGTGCCTGCTCGAAGCCGGTGAACGCCGCTATGCAGAAGCACAGCGAGGTGGCGACGCCCGCGCCGGTGAGGGTGTCGGGGTTGAACGCGTGCAGCGAGAGCCCCTCCTGCGCCGGGTCGGCGACGGCGGCGACGTCGAAGATGACGACGAGGGCCACTTCGATCAGGAGCAGGACGCCGAGGACGCGCGCGTTGAGGTCGATCTTCAGCAGGCCGAGCGCGCCGACGAGGGCGACCGCGACGAGCGCGGGGATCCACCAGCCGACGGTGATGTCCAGGTACTTGTCGAGCAGCCCTGACACCTCGAAGCCCAGGATGCCGAACAGGCCTGCTTGCAGGGCGCTGTACGCCACGAGCGCGACGGCGGCGGCGCCCGCGCCGACGGTGCCGCCGAGACCGCGCGCGATATAGGCGTAGAAGGCGCCGGCGTTGTGGACGTGGCGGCTCATCTCCGCGTACCCGAAGCTGAACAGGGCCAGGACGACGCCGAGCATCAGGAAGAGCAGGGGCTGGCCCACGACGCCCATCACGCCGTAGGTGGTGGGCATGACACCGGCCACGACGAGGAGCGGCCCGGTGGCGGCGAGCACGGAGAGCAGCAGGCCCGCCGTGCCGAGGCGGCCCGCCCGCAGGGCCCGTTCCTCGCCCTTGTAGGTGTTGATACCCCCTTGGGGCGGAACCGTCCTGCCCCGTGATCCGGTACCGCCCCGGGGGCCGGTTCCGCCCCGGGGGCCGGTACCGCCCCGGGACCCCGCGCTGTCTGCACTGGTGCTCGATCTGCCCGTCGCCATGGTGCGGTGATCCTCTCCGCCCGTCAGGGGGCCGTTTGGTCTCTCAGGCCTTGCCGAGTGCCGCGCCGCGCGCGGCGTAGTAGGCCTGGTGCGGGTCGCGGTCCGGATACGACCAGGGGACTTCGGTCGGGTACCGGCCGATGCGGTGGAACAGCGCGGCGGCCTCGGCCGCCCGCCCCTCGCAGAACGTGGCGTGTGCGAGGAAGTTGAGGTCGACGAAAGCGCGCGGGTGCACCGACTCGTGCGGCATCTCCCACTCCAGCCACCAGTCGAAGGAAGCCTTCATCACCTGCCTGGCCCGCCGCGTCGACCAGTGCCCCGAGGCCACCGGGTCCCTGTTCTCGGTGCCCGCGGTGGCGAGCACGCGGTAGCGCTCGGTGTGCGCGATCACCGGGAGCACGGCCAACGGGGAGTGGTCGGGGGCCTGTTCGGCCGCCCAGGAGGCGAAGTCGTAGACCTCGTGGAGCGGGTCCTGGCCGGCGCCGGGCCGCCGTTCGGCGAGCCGGGCGACCATCAGGTGGTGCGCGTGGTGGTGCTCGGGGTGCCGGTGACGTACCTCGTCGAAGAGGCGTACGACGTCCTCCTCGTGGCCGAGCGAGCGCTCCAGGAGCATCAGCGCGAGCCAGGGGGTGGGGTCGGCGGGGGCCAGGGCGGCCGCCTCGCGGCAGGCGGCGCGGGCCTTCTCGGAGCGTCCCTTGCCGCGCAGCACCCGGTGCACGGCGGCGAAGGCGAGCAGGACCACGGCGTCGGCGCTCTCCGGCTCCGTGATCCGCCAGTCCCGGGCCCAGGCCGCGGTGGTGGGCTCGCGGCCGAGCACGTCGCAGCGGTGGCCCCTGCGGTCCCAGTCGTCGCCGGTGTCGGCGAGCAGCGCGCGTACCTCGGTCCAGCGTCCCTGCGCGAGCGCGGCGCGGGCGGCGACGAGTTCGGCGTCGTCGAGGGCGGCGTCGAAGCCGTGCGCGGCCTTCTTTCGGGAGCGGCCGAGCGGCGGGGGCGGAGGTGGAGACACCGCGGGACGTCCTCCCCGACGCGTTGGGCGAGCGTGTGATCACGCACAGCCAACCGGTAGGTGACTCTCCGCGTCAAGACTCCGTCATTGTTGAAACCTTGCCCAGCCCCTTACCAGCGGTTCTTCGTCCGTTTGTTCGCCCTTCGGTTCGGCCGGTACGGACGCGACGCCCGTCAACCTCCGTACCGGGAACCCGACTTGGCCCTATCCGACCGACTTCGCCGCCGCCCGCCCGGCGGCGCGACCCGAGAACAGACAGCCGCCGAGGAACGTCCCCTCCAGGGACCGGTAGCCGTGCACTCCCCCGCCGCCGAACCCCGCGGCCTCCCCGGCGGCGTACACCCCCGGCAGCGGGTCGCCGCCCTCCTGGAGGACGCGCGAGGACAGGTCGGTCTCCAGGCCGCCCAGGGTCTTGCGGGTGAGGATGTTCAGCCGGACGGCGATGAGCGGTCCTGCCTTGGGGTCGAGGACCGGATGCGGCGCGACCGTGCGCACGAGCCGGTCGCCGATGAACTTGCGGGCCCCGCGGATGGCGTTGACCTGGAGGTCCTTGGTGTACGGGTTGACGATCTCGCGGTCGCGCGCGGCGATGGTGCGGTGCAGAAGCGCCTCGTCGATGAGGGGTTCCTTGGTGAGGGCGTTCATGCCGCGCACCAGGGCGCCGAGGTCCCGTTCGACGACGAAGTCGACGCCGTGGTCCATGAACGCCTTGACCGGTCCCGGTACGTCGGCCCGCGCCCGTTCGACCACGCCGCGCACGGACCGGCCGGTCAGGTCGGGGTTCTGCTCGGAGCCGGAGAGCGTGAACTCCTTGCCGATGATGCGCTGGTTGAGCACGAACCAGGTGTGGTCGTACCCGGTGCCCATGATGTGGCTGAGCGTGCCGAGGGTGTCGAAGCCGGGGAACAGCGGTACGGGCAGGCGGTTGCCGCGGGCGTCCAGCCACAGCGAGGACGGTCCCGGCAGGATGCGGATGCCGTGCTTGTCCCAGATCGGGGCCCAGTTCTCGATGCCTTCGGTGTAGTGCCACATGCGGTCGCGGTTGATCAGGTGCCCGCCGGTGCGTTCGGCGATGCCGAGCATGAGGCCGTCGACGTGTGCGGGCACCCCGGAGATCATCTTCTCCGGCGGGCTCCCGAGGCGCTGCGGCCAATTGGCGCGGACCAGGTCGTGGTTGCCGCCGATGCCGCCGGAGGTGACGATCACGGCCTGGGCGCGGAACTCGAAGGAGCCCGTCACCTCGCGGCTGCTGGCCTTGCCCCGCTCGACGCCGGAGGGTTCGAGGACCTCGCCGGTGACGGTGTCCACGACGCCGCCGGTGCGGGTGAGACCCGTGACCCGGTGGCGGAACTTGAACTGGACCAGGCCCCGGTCCGCCCCCTCCTTGACGCGGCGGACGAAGGGGGCGAGGAGGCCGGGGCCCGTGCCCCAGGTGATGTGGAAGCGGGGTACCGAGTTGCCGTGGCCCTGGGCGTCGTAGCCGCCGCGCTCGGCCCAGCCGACCACGGGGAAGAACCGCACGCCCTGGCCGTGCAGCCAGGACCGCTTCTCGCCGGCCGCGAAGTCGACGTACGCCTCGGCCCACTTGCGCGGCCAGTGGTCCTCCTCGCGGTCGAACCCGGCCGTGCCCAGCCAGTCCTGGAGGGCCAGCTCCCGGTGGTCCTTGATGCGCAGGCGGCGCTGCTCCGGGGAGTTCACGAAGAACAGGCCGCCGAAGGACCAGTGTGCCTGGCCGCCGAGGCTCTGTTCCGGTTCCTGGTCGACGAGGATCACCCGGCGGCCCGCGTCGACGAGCTCGGCGGTCGCCGTGAGCCCCGCGAGGCCCGCGCCGATCACGATGACGTCTGCGTCGTAGGCCATGGGGCTCCTCCGAGGGTGTGCTGCCGCTGCCGGGCGGGGGGTGGTTACCGGTGGGTCAGATCCTGGGTCGGGCGGAGAGCGCAGTCAACCTTCCCGGCGGGGCCGTACGGTTGGATGGCGGAATGAGCGCAGATGTTTCCGCGGGCCGGGGCGACCTGGCGGGCGACCCGGCGGACGAGATCCTGGATGTCGTCGACGAGCACGACACCGTGGTGGAGCAGGTGCCGCGCGGCGAGGTCTACGCCCGCGGCCTTCGGCACCGCTGTGTGTTCATCGAGGCCCGCGACGCCGAGGGCCGCGTGTTCGTGCACCGCCGTACCCCGACGAAGCTGGTCTTCCCCTCCCTGTACGACATGTTTGTCGGCGGCGTCGTCGCGGCGGGCGAGTCCTACGACGACGCGGCGCTGCGCGAGGCCGAGGAGGAACTCGGGGTGACGGGCCTCCCCCGTCCGGTGCCGCTGTTCAAATTCCTGTACGACGACGGCGGCGGCCGCACCTGGTGGTCGGCGGTGTACGAGGTGCGGTGCGCGCAGCCGGTGACCCCGCAGGCCGAGGAGGTCGCCTGGCACGACTTCCTCACCGACGGGGAGCTGGCCGCCCGCGTGGGCGAATGGGAATGGGTGCCGGACGGCCTGGCCGCGTACGACCGCCTACGGGCCCTGCGGGCTCATGTGAGCCCGTCCGGCGATTGAGGGCGAGGCGCGGAGCGACGATACGGGTCCGGGGCGGAGCGCCGACATGGGGTCCGGGAGCCCCGGGCGGAAGGTACGCCTATCGTGCAAGAGTGATCACCTTCGTACAGAGCCTGCAACTGTGGTTCGCCCCCGGGCGGCTCCGCGAGGAGGGCGAGACGCCCGACTACCGTTTCTCGCTCGCCAACGAGCGCACCTTCCTCGCCTGGCTGCGCACCGCGCTGGCCCTGATCGGCGGCGGGTTCGCCGTGGACCAGTTCCTGCCCGACCTGCGCTGGGGGGTGCGCGTCGGCCTCGCGCTCGCCCTGCTCGTCGCGGGGGTGCTCTGCGCGCTGCGCGCGGTCAACCACTGGGTGCGCTGCGAGCGGGCCATGCGGCGCGGCGAGGACCTGCCCGCGTCGCGCTTCCCGGCTCTGCTCGGAGCGCTGGTGGCGGTGGTCGCGCTCGCCATGGTGGTGATCGTGGTGTTCGGGTGGGAGGGGTGAGCGTGGCACAGGCCGTGCCGCGGGACCCTGGGCTTCAGCCGGAGCGGACCCGCCTCGCGTGGCGGCGTACAACGCTCGCGTGCACGGTGGCCACGGCGCTCGGGGTGCGGGCGGTGCTGCACGACGGCGCGTCGGCGGCGGACGCCGTCATGTGTGCGCTCTGTCTGCTGCTGTGGCTGGGCGTCCTGGCCGTCGCGCACCGCAGGATGACGGCACTCAGCACGGCCCGCCCCCGCCCCCTCGGACCACGCGTCGCCGTGGCCGCGGCCCTAGGCACCACGGCCCTCGCGGTGTGCGCCATGGGGATGCTCTTCACCTGAGGCGGCGCACACGACGAGAGGCCGGGCCCGCCAAGGACCCGGCCTCTCGGACGGCGAACCCGCGCCTACCAGTAGGTGCGCGTGATCGTGTCAGGCAGGTGTCCCTGCCGCTCCCGCTCCTGGAAGATCACCGAGGCGGCCATCAGGAAAGCGCGCCGGATTCCCGGGTCCGGGTCGGGGTTCTCCACGTTCCCGACGCTTTTGTCGAGGAGCATGGCGCCGAGAGGATGTCCCTCCGCCGTGCACGGGCGGGCGACCGATGCCTCCGGGTCGATCAGAACGTTCCCGGTGGCTCCTTCCGCGGTCTCCCAGGTGTAGACGGCGGCGCCCGCTTCGAGGCAAGCAACCTTTTTGCACGTCAGGGATGCTGTCATCACCGGAACCCTATGCCGTACACCGCGGGAGCGTGCTCGTCCCAGGTGCGGCCGCGTCCAGGGTCGCCTGTGACGACCGTGACGGCCGGGTCAGCCCTGACCGGCGTGAGGGCCCGTCCTACTCCGCCCAGTCCACCGTCACCACGATCTTCCCCCGGGTGCGGCCCTGCTCGATCAGGCGGAAGGCGTCCGCCGCGCGGTCGAGGGGGAACGTCTCCTGGACGTTCACGGTGAGGACGCCCTGCTCGGCGAGTTCGGTGAGGCGGGTCAGGTCCTCGGCGTCGGGGCGCACGAAGCAGTACTGGCCGCCGAGGCCCACGACGGCGCCGTCCGCGACGGAGGCGAGGCGGCCGTCGGCGGCGAGGAGGTCGGCCGAGGTCTTGAGCGTCGCACCGCCGATCGTGTCGAAGGCGGCGTCGACGCCGCCGGGGGCGAGCGCGGCCACGCGTCCGGCGAGCCCGTCCCCGTACTCGACCGGCTCCGCGCCGAGATCCCGCAGGTAGGCGTGGTTGCGCTCGCTCGCGGTGCCGATGACCCGGGCGCCCACGTGCCGGGCGAGCTGCACGGCGAAGGAGCCGACCCCGCCCGCGGCGGCGTGCACGAGCACGGTGTCGCCCTCGGTGACGGCGAGGACCTTGACGATCACCTGGTAGGCGGTGAGCCCGGCCAGGGGCACCCCCGCGGCCTCGGCGAAGGACAGATTGCGGGGCTTGCGCGCGAGCGTGCGCACGGGCGCCGCCACGTACTCGGCGAGTGTGCCGCGCGACAGGAAGTCCTCACGTACGTAGCCGATGACCTCGTCACCGACGGCGAACTCCGGTGCGGCCACACCCGGCTGCACCACCACCCCGGCCACGTCCCAGCACGGGATCACCGGGAAGACGGCGTCCAGGGCCTGGTCGAGATGTCCCTCGCGGCACTTGTGGTCGACGGGGTTGAGGGCGGTGGCCCGCACCTTCACCAGGACGGAGTCGGGGCCGACCTTCGGGTCGCGCACATCGCCGTACTCGAGGACCTCGGGCCCGCCGTACGCCTGGTAGCTGATCGCCTTCATCGAGTCGCCCCATCGGATCGCCTTGCGGAGTCACGGATGCATGCGAAACACTTTCATAACGGGATCAAAGCGGCATCGAGTACTAGCCTGAGAGAGTCACACCGGCACGGCCCGCGGCGGTCGCACCGGCACGTCCGGAGAGGGTTCCCGCACAGAAGGTGTACGCCATGACCACGCTTCACCAGGAACACCCGGCGCACGAGCATGCCCACAGCCCGGGCTGCGGGCACCCGGAGGTCCCGCACGGCGACCACGTCGACTACGCGCACGACGGCCATCTGCACCGCGCGCACGAGGGCCACTACGACGAGTGCGAGCCCGCCGCGCACGTGGCCCACGAGGGGCACGACCACCGGCACGGCGAGGACTGCGGCCACCGCGCCGTGCCGCACGGGGACCACCTCGACTATGTGCACGACGGCCACCGGCACGCCGAGCACGACGGCCACTGGGACGACCACTAGACCCGCGACGACCGTTAGACCCGCTAGTCCCACCAGGCCCGCTAGACCCACCGGCCCACCAGGCCCACCAGGCCCACGGCCGACTGAACCATCCCCCCAGAGGCGCCCGGTCCCCCTTCCCCGGCCGGGCGCCCGCCCATGCGCACCCCCGCGATCCTGATCACGTTCGACGCGGACCCTCTGGACGACATACCGACTGGTCGGCATCATGAACGGCAACGCGCCGAAAGCACCGCTCACCGTTCACCGTTCACCGTCCGCCGTCCGCCGTCCGCCGTTCACGATCAGGAGCGACCCACTGATGAGCCCAGACCGCCCCCCGGGCCCGCCCGGCCTCGACCTCGACCGACTGCGCGCCCACCTCGACCGGGAGCGGCCCGGCCTCCTCGCCGCGGGTCCGCTCACGGGTCGGCTGATCGAGGGCGGCCGGTCCAACCTCACGTACGCCGTCTCGGACGGCACCGGGCACTGGGTGGTGCGGCGCCCGCCGCTCGGTCATGTCCTCGCCACCGCGCACGACATGAAGCGCGAGCACCGGGTGATCAGCGCGCTGCACCCGACGGCCGTGCCGGTGCCGCGCACGGTGCTCCTGTGTGAGGACGACGAGGTGCTCGGCGCCCCGTTCTACGTGATGGAGTTCGTGGCGGGCACGCCGTACCGCACGGCCGCCCAGCTCGCGCCGCTCGGCCCCGAGCGCACCCGCGCCGCCGTGCTCGGTCTCGTCGATACGCTGGTGGACCTGCACGCCGTGGACCCGGCGGCGGTGGGGCTCGGGGACTTCGGCCGGCCCGAGGGGTTCCTCGACCGGCAACTGCGCCGCTGGGGCAAGCAGTTGGCCGCGTCGCGCGGACGCGACCTGCCGGGCGTCGAGGAGCTGCACGCGGCCCTCGGCAGGGCGCTGCCCCCTTCGCCCGCCCCCACCGTGGTGCACGGCGACTACCGCCTGGACAACGTCCTCCTTGACACCTCCGGCGGCACCGGCAGCGCTGATCACATCACCGCGGTCCTGGACTGGGAGATGTCCACGCTCGGCGACCCGCTCACCGATCTGGGCCTGCTCGTGATGTACAGCGTCGAGCTGGAGGTGCCCGAGTCGCCGGTCAGCACCACGGCGAGCGCGGCGGGGCACCCCGACCCCGCCGAGCTGATCGAGCGCTACGCGGCCCGCTCCGGCCGTGACGTCTCCGCCGTCTCCTGGTACACGGCCTTCGCCTGGTTCAAGCTCGCCGTGATCCTGGAGGGCATCCACTACCGCTACACGCTCGGCCAGACGGTCGGCGCGGGCTTCGACCGCATCGGCGATCTCGTGCCCGTCTTCATCGAGCGCGGCCTGACCACCCTGAACGAAGGCTGAGAGGACCCGGACACCATGGATTTCGGTTACGACACCCGCACCGAGGAACTGCGCGCGAGGCTGCTCACCTTCATGGACGAGCACGTCCTGCCCGCCGAGCGGGTGGCCGAGGAACAGCGCGCCGCGCTCGCCTCGCCGTGGGACACGCCCGCCGTCGTCGGGGAGCTGAAGGCCGAGGCGCGCCGCCAGGGGCTGTGGAACCTCTTCCTGCCCGACGCCCGGCACGGTGCGGGCCTGACCAACCTCCAGTACGCGCCGCTCGCCGAAATCACCGGCCGCAGCCCGCACTTGGCGCCGACCGCCGTCAACTGCGCGGCGCCGGACACCGGCAACATGGAGGTGCTCGCCCAGTTCGGCACCGACGAGCAGCAGAAGCAGTGGCTGGAGCCGCTGCTCGCGGGTGAGATCCGCTCGGCGTTCGCCATGACGGAGCCCGATGTGGCCTCCTCCGACGCCACGAACATCACCACGCACATCCGGCGCGAGGGCGACGAGTACGTCGTCAGCGGCCGCAAGTGGTACATCTCCGGGGCGATGAACCCCGACTGCAAGGTCTTCATCGTCATGGGAAAGACCGACCCCGAAGGCCCCGACATCCGCCGCCAGCAGTCGATGGTGCTCGTCCCGCGCGACGCCCCCGGCGTCGAAGTGCGCCGCGCCATGCGGGTGTACGGGTACGAGGACCACTCCCACGGCGGCCACGCGGAGGTGGTCTTCGACCAGGCGCGGGTGCCCGTGAGCAACCTCGTCGGCGAGGAGGGCGGCGGCTTCGCCATCGCCCAGGCGCGCCTGGGTCCCGGCCGGATCCACCACTGCATGCGGCTGATCGGCATGGCCGAGCGGGCCATCGAGCTGATGTGCCGCCGGGCCGTGGAGCGCACCGCGTTCGGCAAGCCGCTGGCCCGGCAGGGCGTGG
Source organism: Streptomyces aureocirculatus (assembly GCF_000720475.1). Lineage (GTDB taxonomy): Bacteria > Actinomycetota > Actinomycetes > Streptomycetales > Streptomycetaceae > Streptomyces > Streptomyces aureocirculatus. The sequence goes on along the minus strand of NZ_JOAP01000005.1, from coordinate 126,016 downwards.
TCCAGGAGTGGATCGCGGACGCCCGGGTCGCGGTGGAGCAGGTGCGCCTGCTCGTCCTGAAGACCGCGTGGCTGATGGACACGGTGGGCAACAAGGGGGCGCACACCGAGATCCAGGCCATCAAGATCGCCACCCCGCGGACCGTGGTCGGCATCCTCGACCAGGCCGTCCAGTTGCACGGCGCGGGCGGTGTGAGCCAGGACTTCCCGCTGGCGGAGCTGTGGGCGGCGGCCCGTACGCTGCGCCTCGCCGACGGCCCCGACGAGGTGCACCAGCGCTCCCTGGCGCGGCGGGAGCTGAAGAAGTACGTCTGACGAGGCCGGGGGCGGCCCGGGGGCGGCTCTAGGGGCGCAGCGCGCGCAGCAGCAGGTCCGCGAGCTGGTCCGCGACCTCCTGGGGCGTCAGGGGCCCGTCGGGGCGGTACCACGTGGACAGGTGGTGGACGGAGCCGAAGTGGTAGTCCACCACCAGGTCCGCCGGGGTGGCCGTGGAGAAGACCCCGGCCTCCTGGCCCTCCTCGATCAGGGCGCGGAACCGCTCGTGGTAGCGCCGCCGCTCCGCCCGCACCTGCTTGTGCTTCTCCGGGCTGAGGTGGTGCATGGAGCGGAAGAAGATCGAGGCGTCGTCGAGGTGCGCGATGGTCGTGACGACGACGTCGGCCGCCGCGTCCCGCAGCCGCCGCTCCACCGGCTCGTCCGCGTCGGCGAACGCGTCGAGCCGCTCCTGCTGTACGCGAAGCAGCCGCGCGTACACCTCGTGCAGCAGGTCGTCCTTGGACCCGAAGTAGTGGTACAGGGCGCCCTTGGTGACGCCTGCCGCCTCGACGATCTCCTGCACGGACGTACGGTCGTAGCCGCGGTCGGCGAAGAGCCGGGTGGCGGCGGCGAGCAGCCGCTGCGGGACGGGCGTGCCGTCACCGTCCGTCGTTCTGGCCACTGCCGCCACCTGCCTTCCGTTCCATGGTCCTCAGCTCTTCCGGGTCGGATCTCTCGGGTCGGACCCGCGAGTCTGCTTCATGAGCGAGAACGCAGTTCCCGCCGGAGGATCTTCCCACTTGTCGTCTTCGGCAGTTCCGTCAGGACCTCCACCACGCGTGGGTACTTGTACGCGGCGAGCCGCTCCCTGCAGTACGCGACGAGTTCACCCGCGTCGGCTTCCGTACCGGCGCGCAGGCTCACGTACGCCTTGACGCTCTCCCCGCGGTAGGCGTCGGGCACGCCGACGACGGCGGCCTCGCGCACCGCCGGATGCGTGTACAGGACGTCCTCGACCTCGCGCGGCCAGACCTTGAACCCGGAGGCGTTGATCATGTCCTTCTTGCGGTCGACGACGTACAGCCAGCCGTCGGCGTCCATGAAGCCGATGTCGCCGGTGCGCAGCTCGCCGCCGGGGAAGGTGGCCGCGGTGGCGTCGGGCCGTTTCCAGTAGCCGGGTACGACCTGCGGGCCGCGCACCACGATCTCGCCGGGCGTGCCGAAGGGCACCTCCGCGCCGTGTTCGTCGAGGACGCGGACGACGGTGTCGGGCCCCGGCACGCCGACCGCGAGCGTCCCGGAGTCCGGGTCGACGGGCGCGGTGCGGCCGGGCGGCACCGAGGCGCAGGGCGCGGTGCACTCGGTCAGGCCGTAGCCGTTGTGGAGGTAGGGGCCGAAGCCCGCGCGGAACTTCTCCACGAGCGCGGGCGGCAGCGGCGCGCCGCCGCAGGAGATCAGCACGAAGGAGTCGAAGTGGGCGCGCGTGGCCCCCGGGTGGGCGGCCAGGGCCATGAAGGCGGTGGCGGGTCCGACGGTGTAGGCGGGGCGGTGCTCGGCGAAGGCGTCGAGGACGACGCCCGCCTCGAAGCGGTACGTGAGGGCGAGCGTGCCCGCGTTCGTCAGGCAGGCGGCCAGTTGGGCGACCATGCCGGTGATGTGGAAGAGCGGGGCGAGGGCGAAGTAGCAGGAGCCTTCGGGGATGCCGGATCCGGCGCGCTGCCGCTCGGCGTTGTAGGTGATGTTGCCGTGGGTGTTCGTGGCGCCCTTGGGGGTGCCGCTGGTCCCCGAGGTGTAGCTGATCAGCGCGGTGTCCGCCGGGCCCGGTTCGCGGCCGCCGGGGGCGGGGAGCCCCTGCCGGGCGACGGTCACCAGGTCGTCGGCGTCCGCGGCCTGCGGCAGCCGTTCGAAGCCGAGGACGCGCGGGTCGTTACGGGACTGGAGGTCCAGTTGGCAGGTGGTGAGGACGATGCGCACGCCGGTGCCCGCGGCAGTGTCCCGCAGATGGGTCTCCCAGGCCTGGTCGGCGCAGATCAGCGCGGTCACGTCGGCGTCGGTGAGCAGGTGCCGGGTCTCGGCCGACTTGTACATGGGGTTGACGGGCACGACGGTGGCGCCGGCCTTCCAGGCGCCGAGCAGCGCGATCACGAAGTGCGGGGTGTTCTGCAGGACGATCGCGACGCGGTCGCCGCGCACGAGGCCGCGGCCGGCGAGGTGCCCGGCGACGGAGTCGCTGAGGGCGTCGACCTCGCGGTAGCTGAGGCGGCCGTCGAAGTAGGCGAGCGCGGTGCGGTCGGGCGCGCCGACGACGGCGGCGCGGAAGGCGTGCACGACGGACGCGGCGGGGGCGACGGGGGCGCGCTGGGCGTCGTTCAGGAGCCCGAGCCAGGGCTTGGCCGCGTAGCGGGAGGAAGAAGTGGTCGCGGTGGCGGCGGGGCCGGGGTGCTCGGGGAGGGCGCCCTCGGCGGTCGGGGGGTGGCTCACTGCTCGGACGCCTCCCACTTCTGCTGGATGTGGTTCATGTTCAGCAGCCAGGTGTCGGGTTCCGTGGCCCGTGCCCGGTAGTACTCGGCGACATCGGGGTGCGGCAGGATCAGGAAGCGGTCCTCGGCCATCCCGGCGAACAGCGCGTCGACGACGTCCTCGGGCTCGATCGCGGTGGGGGCGAGCACCAGCTCGCCGGCGGAGCCCGCGGCCGTGAGCATCGCCGTGCGGACGCCCTGCGGGCAGATCGCGTGCACCTTGAGGCCGCGGTGCCGGTAGGTCAGCGAGAGCCATTCGGCGAAGGCGTACGCGCCGTGCTTGGTGACGCTGTACGGGGCCGCGCCCACCATGGTGAGCAGGCCCGCCGCGGACACCGTGGACACGAACCGGCCCTCGCCGCGCTCCAGCCAGTCGGGCAGCAGCGCGTGCGCGGCCCGGACGTGCGCCATCACGTTCACGTCCCAGGCGTCGGCCCACACCTGCTCGGCCGCCGCCTCCGTGCCGGCGGACGCGAGGCCAGCGTTGGCGCAGTACACGTCCACGGTGCCGTCGAGCGCGGCGAGGGCGTCGGCGACGATCGCGGAGGCGTCGCCCGGCACGGCCACGCCGCCCACCTCGTCGGCGACCGCCGCGGCTCTCGGGGCGTCCAGGTCGTTGACGACGACACGGGCCCCGGCCGCGGCGAAGCGGCGGGCCAGTTCGGCCCCGATCCCGCCGCCCGCACCGGTGACGACGACTCCCTTGCCCTGCAGGCTCTCCACGGGCGGTCTCCTTCGGCCTCGATCACGTATCGACAGCAGACTAACCAGTCGGTATGTCGTCGCGGAAGGGGGCTGCGCACCGGCGGGCGCACCTCCGTGGTGGAGCAGGCCCCACCACGCGTCGGGGTGCCTCCACGATGGCGGCGACGGCCCGCCGCACGGGATCGTGATCTTCGCGAGGGAAACACGATCCCAGGAGGACACACATGGCAAGGACCGCCCCCCTGCGGGCCTCTTTGGTACTGGTCACGGCGATCGGAGCGGGCACGCTCACCGCGCCGGGGGTGGCGCAGGCGGCTCCGCGCGCGGACGATCCGGTGCGGGCCATCGAGAGCGCCGCGCACCCGCTGCGCACCACAGGGCCCGGTGGCTCCACGAAGGATCTGCGGCCGCTGGACCGCATGGTGGGTGCCGCCGATGTCGTGGGGCTCGGCGAGGCCACGCACGGCACGCACGAGTTCTTCAGCATGAAGGACCGCCTCTTCCGCCATCTCGTCGAGGAGAAGGGATTTCGGACCTTCGCCCTGGAGACCAGTTGGACCACCGGCCTGCGCTTCGACGCCTACGTCCGCGGCGGCAAGGGCGACGTACGGGAGCTGGCCCGCCGCGAACTGGCGAAGGGCCCCTGGTACACCGAGGAGTACATCCGGCTGCTCACCTGGATGCGCCAGTACAACGAACGGCACCCGGACGACCCGGTGCGGTTCATGGGCAACGACCTCAATCACCCGGCCATCGGCGCCGAGCTGTTCGACGCGGTGACCGACCATGTACGCCGCAACGAGCCCGCGCTCCTCGGCCGGATCACGTCCCTGTACCGGCCGATCAGGAAGGTGTCCGACGGCGACGCCTACATGGCCCTGCCCCTCGCCGAGCGCGCCCGCCTCGCGAAGAACGCCCGGGCCGCGTACGACCTGGTCAAGAAGGTGCGGCCGGACGGGCACGACACCACGTACGCCTGGACCCTCCAGCACGCACGGTCCATCCTGCAGACGGCGGACATCTACGCCTTCGACACCGCGACCCCGCAGGGGCAGAGCGGCGCGATGCTCTACCGCGACCGGATCATGGCGGAGAACACCGCGTGGTGGCACCGGCAGACCGGCGACAAGGTCCTGGTGTCGGCGCACAACGCCCATCTCGGGTACGAGTCCTACGACCCGCGCTATCCGCGGATGCAGGGCGCCTTCCTGCGCGACACCTTCGGCACGAAGTACCGAAGCATCGGATTCACCTTCGCCCGGGGCTCCTTCATGGCGACGAACACCGACGACGAGGTGTACAAGCCGCGCACGGTCGGCGCGGCCACGCGCGGCATGAACGAGTACACCCTCGACAAGGTGTCCCACGACAACTACTACGTGGACACGCGCACCGCCCCCGCGGCCGCGCGGAAGTGGCTGGGCAAGAAGCGCCCGACCCGCAGCATCGGCACCGCCTACCCCGACGGCCCGCACGGCATCCGGCTCGGCGCCACCCACGACATCCTCATCCATCTGCACAAGACCACGGCGGCACACCGGGTGCGGTAGCGCCCGCCCCGCAGCGGGTCGGGTGCCGGGTCTCCCGCGTGTTCCGCCGCGCGTCTGGTCAGCGCCGCCTCCCGGCAGGACCATGCGGGCGTGAAGCCCTACTGGGAACTGACCTTTGACTCCGACGGCGACGTCGACGCCGCACAGCGCGGCCGGCTCCTCTCGGGAGCGGAGCGGGAGCGCGTCACCGATCTGCTGGTGTTCGCGCACGGCTGGAACAACGACCTGCGGACGGCCCGGAACCTGTACCGCAGGTTCTTCACGCCGTTCGCCCGGCTCGCGGGCTCCGGGGTGCGCCTCGGCTACGCGGGCGTCCTGTGGCCCGCGAGCCGTTTCCCCGACGAGCCGATCCCCGACTTCGAGCCGTCCGCGACACCCCGCGCGGCCACCCCGGCTCCCGTCCGCGACCCGGACGACGTCGCGCTCGACGAGCCCACCCTCCACCTCCTCGCCAGGGTGTTCCCCGGCCCGGCGGACGCGGCCCGCATCGACCGCCTCGGCCTGCTGCTCCAGGAGCGCTCCGCGGTCCGCTCCCGCCTCGACGAGTTCGTGCGGATCGTGCGCGACCTGGTGGCGGTGCGCGAGCCGAGCCCGGCGCACGAGTTCGGCCACGACATCGGCGGCGGCGAGCCCGCCATGCTCACCGACGACGCCGTCGAGGTCTGCGAGGTGTTCCTCGCCATGCTGGAGGACCGCGAGGGACGGCAGTTCCTCGGCGGGGCGCCTGGGCGGCTGTGGCGGGGCGCGAAGGAACTCCTTCGCCAGGCCACGTACTACGCGATGAAGCGACGGGCCGGTGCCATCGGCCGCCTTGGCCTCGGCCCCGCCCTCGGTCTGCTCGCCGGTGACGTGCCGGACATCCGGGTGCACCTCGTCGGGCACAGCTTCGGGGCCCGCCTGGTGTCGTACGGGGTGCAGGGGATGCCTGCCGGGGCGCGCTGCGTGAAGTCCGTGACGCTGCTCCAGGGCGCCTTCTCGCACTACGCGTTCAGCGGCAGGCTGCCGCACGACCGGTCGCGCGGCGGCGCGCTGCACAGGGTGCCGAGACGGATCGACGGCCCGCTCGTGTGCTGCTACTCGCGTCATGACGACGCGCTCGGGCGGCTCTATCCGCTCGCCTCCAAGCTGGCCGGGGACTCCTGCGGTTTCCTCGGTCTGTGGGAGCGGTGGGGCGCGCTCGGCTTCGACGGGATCAAGGCCGTCGACGGCGCCCGCAGGGTGGGGCTCGGCGCCGCCCTTCCGGCCCGCGGCTGCGTGAGCGTGGACGCCGCGGCCGTGGTGCGGCGCGGCGGGGCGCCCAACGGCGCGCACAGCGACATCTGTCACGAGGAACTGGCACGCACCGTGTGTGCCGCGGGCCGGATCGCCCTAGCCGCTGACGGCCGGTGACAGCCGCTGACAGCCACTGACGGCCGCGCGGGTGGTGGGAGCCCACGCGGCCGTCCGCTCACCGGTTCCGGCGCACCGGTCCGTTCACGGATTCCGGCGCACCGGTCCGTTCACCGGTGCCGGGGGAACTCCACCACCTGCTGGTAGGTCGGCCGGTTCTGCCACTGGACGGCCCGGTGCGTGATGCCGCCGAGCGCCCGGTGGATCACGGCGTCCGCGCACCACTGGTCACCGGCCTTGCAGCTCGCGTCGCCGGGGTAGACCTTCGACGCCGGTTCGGCAGCGGCCTTGGCGAGGGTCCCGATGAGTGCGTCCCGGCAGGCGTCGAGTGCGCCGCCCCCGCAGTACGCGTCCTTGGTCCAGCCCTTGACGGGCTGCCCGAGCACGGTCCGCAGGTCCTTGTCGGCGTAGCCCCACCACCCGTACTGGAAGGCGGAACCGGCGTGCGCGCCGGTCGGGCCGTGCCCGGCGGACGGCGCCTCGTCCACGCCGAGTTGCGCGGTGAGCGAGCCGTAGAGGCCGTCCCCGAGCCCCGGCTTGAACATGGCATCGACGAGCAGCGGCCACCAGGCGTCCATGATGCGCACGGCGTCGGGGTGCGCGTAGGCGTGCGAGCCCGGCGCGGTCTCCCTGCGCTGCGACCCCGCCTTCCGCCACGCCTCCAACTGCTCGACCGCCTTGGCGAGTTGCGGGTCCTGGACCGGTTTGCCGCGGACCACCTTCAGTAGCTCGGGCAGCACCTGTTCGCCCCGCAGGTCGGTGACGGCGGCCTCCGCCATGGCCCGGGTGAGCGAGGCGCGGGTCACGCCGCCCTGCTTCACGAGCTCGCGCACCCGGTCGTCGAGCAGGTCGCCGCGGTGCACGGCGCCCATGCCGAAGCTGGCCGCGCTGAAGTCCTTGGCCTGCTTGTTGTTCCAGGAGATGTAGTAGTCCTGGTCGACCGACTGCGGGTGCTCGGCGGGAGGTGTCTGCGCCGAGGTGTTGTCCTTCGGGTCGAAGTCCTGCCATTCGTGGTCCTGTCGGGCGTGCACCGGGAAGGACGGGTCGATGTCCTTGGCGCGCCTGGGGTTGGCGCCGCTGTTGTAGTACGCGGTGTCACGCGAGTCGGCGTAGAACCAGTTGAAGGCGTAGGAGATGTTCTCGGCGGCCTTCTTGAACGACGCGGCGTCCTTGACGTACCCGGGGTCGTTGAGCATCTGGAAGCCGATGATCGAGTCGGCCTCGTGGCGGTAGGTGGAGCGCAGCGAGACGTACGCGACGGGCTTGCCGTCGACGGTCGCGCGGTGCGTGACGATGCCGTACTTCGTGCGGAGGACCTGCATGCGGTAGGAGCCCGCGGGGGTGGAGTCGGCGACCGTCGGCTTCCACGCGTTCTCGCGCTCCAGCTTCTCCATCGGGGTGCACGTGCCCCGGTAGAGGTAGTGGGTGGCGTCCTTGGCCGGGGCGCCGCCGCCGGGGGCGCACAGCTCGACGGCGTAGGTGTCCGTGATGTCCTGTCCCGCGGACGTCGCCGACCACGCGTAGTCCTGGCCGCGGCCGAGCTGGACGTACATGCCGACCCCGGCGAAGGAGACGCCGCGCGCGCTGATGCCGGGCCCTTGCAGCTCCTGCTGCATGAGGAGCTGGGGCGCGAAGTAGCCGGTCTGCGGGCCGAAGACGGCCACCGGGTTGCCGCTCGCGGTGTGCTCGCCGGAGACCATCAGGGCGTTGGACATGCCCTTGCGGTGGGCGGGGTCGCCCGCCGCGCCGCCGAAGAGGTCGGCGGGCAGCACGCCGTCGTCGAACATGCCCTGTAGCGGCTTCAGCCTCTCCGGCGCCCGCACCGGGTCCTTCGCCGCCCGGTCCGGGCTCCGCGCACCGCCCTGACGGTCGTACACGAGCTGTTCGCGCGCCACCGAGCCCGGGTCGGGCAGGGCGGTGCCGCGGGCCTTCTCGGGCTTGCCCGCGTACGGGAAGGAGGTGCCGTCGTGGACGGTCCGCACGGTTTCGGGGTCGTTGCGGGCGCGGAAGGTCTCCCAGATCTCGGAGCCCTTCTCGACGCCGTACTTCTGCTGCGCCGCGAGCAGGGAGAGCGCGGACTCGACCTCGCCCCCGCCGCCGTTGCCGAACAGGCCGCCGACCACCGAGGCGAGCGCGATCATGTCGGTGACCTTGAAGGGCTCGATCTCGCCGACGTTGGTGATCGCGTCGATCTTGCCGGTGAGGACGTACTCGCCGGGGAAGTAGCGGCCGTTCTTGGACTTCACGCGGTAGGCGTTGAGCCCGTCGACGTAGGCCTGCGCGTCCTCCATGGCCTGCTTGCCGCGCTCTCCTTGCGCCGACTTGATGTAGTCGACCTGCCGCTCCAGGTCCTGTTCGGTGTACGGGGCCTGCGGCCAGAACTGCTGCTCAAGTCCCTGGTTGGCGGGGGCGCCGCCCGCGAACGGGGTCAGTTGACCGCGGCCGATGTGCCGGAACAGGTCGATGAGCCACAGCCGGTCCTGTCCGGCGGCGAAGCCCGCGCCGAACTCGGTGCCGTACCGCGTGGTGCCCTGGATGTGCGGTATGCCGTACTTCTTGTCGCGGGTGATCGTGACGTCGTCGCGCGGTTTGGTGACGGAGGCCACCTGGCCGGGTTCGACGCCGAAGGAGGCGTCGTTGAAGAACTCGGTCAGCTTCTCGTCGGTGAGCCCGGGATAACCGGACGAGAGCGCGTCGTAGGGACCCAACTGGTCGTCGGCGTGCGGGGGCTTGGTGCCGAGGACGCGGTGGCTGAGTATCTCGGCGAGGGTGGCGTTGCCGTTCGCGCCGGGCGGCAGGATGTCCGCGCAGTTGTCGCCGCAGTAGTCGGTGACGGGCGGCGGCTCGGCCGCGGCGGCGCCGGGGCCCGGGGCGAGCAGGAGGGAGGCCCCGAGGGCCAGGGCCGCTGACATGGTGAGGGTTCTGAGCCGTGCGGTGCGTCGTCGCATGGGTGCGCTCCTCCGGTCCTGCGGATGACCATGGGTGCCGGCCGCCATGAGTGCCACCGGCCGGCCATGAGTGCTTCGGAAGGCCGTCGGGGCGGAGGTTACTGTCGAGTTGACGAACCTGAAAGGTGAACAACCGTCGCCTTTTCACAACCGCCACACGGCGCCTGCTCCCTGTCCCCACGACCTGCGGTCCGGCACCTCCGTTCCCGGCCATGTCGCGCCTTCTCATGCATCACCGTTGGCCTGCGGGGCACGCGATCGAGGAAGCCACCGAAAATCGGATGGCACCAAAACGCGAGTCGATACGTCTACTCGTTGTCCGCGGGATCCACCGGCACGGAGCCCCGGGCGACGACCGAGATCGGGTGACGGAGGTGCAGGGCGATGGCCGGATTCCGGAGTCTCGCGAGACAGGTGCGTGATCCTTACAGCGATCTGGCGCTGCGGCGGTACTCACTGCGCAAGTGCCTGGAGAGATTCGCCCCTTATGGCCACCGGGCGACCTGGGACCATCTGTGCTCCCGCGCGGGGTTCGGTCCCGAGGACCGGTCGCCCGAACCGGCGCGGCTCGTGGCCGCGCTCGACGAACTGGAGGCGGCCCGCGCTGTCTGGCTCGCCTACGAGGAGGGCTTCGCGCGCCGCCGCCGCAAGGAGAAGCACGACGGGCTTCGCCGCCCCGGCAGCGTCGACGACTGGCACCGCTGCACATGGGGCGGGCACGGGGTCGCCTGGTGCGACGACCCCGGCGTCCATCCGTCCGCGCCGCTCGCCGACGTACTGCGCAAACTCATCACAGCCCTCGAACGGGACCCGGACGGCGTCTGCCCCGTGTGCGCCGAGCCTGACCTGGAGTGGCGTTACGGCCTGGCCCACGAACCCTCGTCGGGCCCGGTCTGCACGAGCTGCGGCATCGTGGTGCCCGCCCCCGTCCTCACCCCCGAGGCGGTGCGGCAGTCCCGTAGGCGGCGCTCGCGCACGCTGGTCTCCGCGTGAGCCCGCCGGTCATGTGGTGAGGCCGCCGGTCATGTGGTGAGGCCGCCGTTGCCGTGGTGAGCCGGGGCCGCGGGTGCCTCAGGGTCTGACGACGTCCGTCTGGATGGCCAGCTTGAACTCGGCGAGCATCAGCGGCGCGGCGATCTTCACGTCGCCCGGGCCGCGTGCGGATACCTTCAGGCCCACCGGGGTTCCGGGGTGCACGAACATCTGCCAGGAGTACGCGCGGTACTGCCCTCCGCGAGTCGGTACGGAGTCGGTGGTCGCCGTGGAGTTGTACCCCGTCGACAGGTTCAGCGGGTCCCGCACGAACCGCGAGCGGTACTCCGTCGGCCTGCTGTCCGGCTCCCAGAAGACCAGCGCCGTCAGGGTGCCCCACCCGTCGTGGCTCGGCCAGATCAGACCGGAGCGGGCGTCGGGGAACTTCGACGGGGTGGTGGTGCCGCCGCGGCCCGGGTCGTGCATGTGCCAGGGGTCGTACTGCTCCTCGCCGTGGACGTAGGGGAAGCGCACCAGGTGGTACCCGTCACTGTCGTAGACGATCTTCTGGCGTCCACTGCGGGCCGCTTCCCACTTCAACGAACAAACCGCGATGCTCATGTGGCCTCCCCCGTGCTGTGATGACGTCATGCAGGTATGTCTGAACGGCGCCAGGGGCGCGGACGACGGCGCGGCCGTGCCGCTGTCCCCCGGAGCGCTCGCCACGGCGGCCGCGGAGGCGGCCGCCGTCGGCGCACTCGATGTCCATGTACACCCCAAGACCCCGTGTGGGGAAGACACCGTGGCGCCCCGAGCGGTCGCGGCGACGCTCGAAGCGGTGCGTGCCGCCGTCAGCGTGACCGTGGGGGTGACGACGGGCGCGTGGGCCGAACCCGACCCGGCGGCGCGTGTCGCACAGGTGCGGGAGTGGACGGTGCTGCCCGACCACGCGTCCGTGAACTGGCACGAGCCGGGCGCGGAGGAGCTCGCGCGGGCCCTCCTCGATCGCGGGGTCGGCGTGGAGGCGGGCATCTGGTCCGGCACGGACGGCGCCGCGCGGTTCGCCGCGTCGCCGCTCGGGCCGCGGGTCCTTCGGGTCCTCGCGGAGGTCACCGACCCCGACCCGGCCACAGCCGAGGCCACGGCCCGCCACCTCCTCACCACCATCGGCACCGCCCACGGCCGCCCCGTACTCCTGCACGGCGAGGAGGGCAGCACCTGGCCCGTACTCACCCTGGCCACCCGCCTGCACCTGTCCCGCCGCATCGGCCTGGAGGACACCCTCCACCTACCGGACGGCCGCCGGGCGGGCTCCAACGCGGAGTTGGTGACGGCGGCGCTGAGGCTGGGGCTCTGAGGGGGCCCGCCCCGTCGCCGGGGGCCGGGCGACGGCTTCGGCCGGGGTGGGCGGGAGGAGCCGCAGGCCCGCAGGGCAGCCCGCGGCAGGCGCAGATCCCCGCAAGGCACGTGCCGCACACAAGCGTGCCGCCCGCGCGAGCGAACGCCGCCCGCCAGGACATGCCGTCCGCCGGCGCGTACCACCCGCACCCCTCGTACGAGGCACACCCCCCACGCCGGCGGCAGCCAAGGAGAGTGCGTCGCCCCCGGGCGGCGTCAGGTGCGGCGTTCGCCCAGGAGGCGGGAGCCGATGATGCGGTCGCCGAAGACGTCGTCGGGGTTGGACAGGACGCAGGTCTCCAGGGACAGGCAGCCGCAGCCGATACAGTCGGTGAGGTGGTCGCGCAGCCGTCCGAGCTGCGTGATGCGCTCGTCCAGCTCGGTCCGCCAGGTCTCGGAGAGGCGGGCCCAGTCCGTACGCGTGGGCGTGCGCCCCTCGGGCAGCTCCGCGAGGGCGTCCCGGATCGTGGCGAGCGGAATCCCCACCCGCTGGGCGGCACGGATGAAGGCGACGCGGCGCAGCGTGTCACGGTGGTAGCGCCGTTGATTGCCCGAGGTACGCCGACTGCTGATGAGTCCCTTGGTCTCGTAGAAGTGCAGCGCGGACACCGCCGCACCACTGCGCGCGGCCAACTGGCCGACGGTGAGTTCGTGGATCTTCTCTGGGATCTGGGGCACTCATCGAAGCCTACTGGCTGGTCCGTTGACAGCGGTCGGCGCCACCCCGCATGCTGAGCAAGCGCTTAGTACACCTACATCCGGGAGGCCGGGGCATGGCAGAGCCGAGGATCTTCACGTCAGCCGACGAACTGCGCGCCGCGGTCGGCGAGCAGCTCGGGTACAGCGACTGGCTGGAGATCGACCAGAAGCGCGTCGACCTGTTCGCGGACGCCACCGGCGACCACCAGTGGATCCACGTCGACCCGGAGAAGGCGGCCGCGGGCCCCTTCGGGACGACGATCGCGCACGGCTATCTGACCCTGTCCCTGCTGCCCGCCCTGGTACCGCAGGTGATGCGGGTCGAGGGTATGAGGATGGGCCTCAACTACGGTACGAACAAGGTGCGTTTCCCCGCCACCGTGCCGGTGGGCTCGCGGGTGCGGGCGACCGCGGTGCTCGCCGCGGTCGAGCCGACCAAGGACGACGGCGTCCAGGTCACGGCGCGCGTGACCGTGGAGCGCGAGGACGGTGGCGACAAGCCCGCATGTGTGGCGGAGTCGGTGTCCCGCTACTACTTCTGAACCAGTCCTGAACGGCTGACGCGTTACTTCGGGGCTGGGGCTACCTCTGCGGCGCGGCCCCGCCCGGCGGCACCGCCCCCACCATCCGCAGCACGAGGTCGGCGTACGTCGCGCCGACCTCGTCCGGCGTCCGCCGCCCCTCGACGTTGAACCAGCGGGCCACGTCGATGCACAGGGAGAGCACGGCGAGCGTGGTGCCGGGCACGTCGGGCACGTCGAACTCGCCCGCCCGCACCCCGTCGTTGATGATCTCCCGCACCGCCGCGTCGGACTGCCTGCGCAGCGCCACGATCTCGGTGCGGTGCTCGTCGCTGAGCGCGTCGAGTTCGTACTGCACGACCCGGGCGGTCGTGTGGTGTCCGGCGTGCCAGCGGACGAAGGAGCGTACGGCGGCGGAGAGCCGTTCGGCCGGGGTGCCCTCGCCGTCGGCGGCCGAGCGCAGGATGTCGAGCGCCTTGTCGTGCCCGAGCCTGCTGATGCGGTGGAGCAGCTCTTCCTTCGTCTTGTAGTGGATGTAGAGCGCGGCGGGGCTCATACCGGCGCGGCCCGCGATGTCCCTGGTGGTCGTGGCGTGATAGCCGCGCTCGGCGAAGGCCTCCACGGCGGCGATCAGCAGCCGCCTCGCCGCATCGGGACTGACCTCGGCCCACGGCTGTTCCTCGCCGAGGGTCTCCTTCGCCGCACCCATGCGTGCTCCTTCCACCGATCAGGACAGACACCCTACCCTGAGGGTGAGCAAGCGCTTAGGCAAGCGTGCCCTTCCGTGGCTGGCCACATCGCGGCGGTCAGAAGGCGGACACCCCGGTGAGCGCCCGTCCGATGACCAGCTTCTGGATCTGGCTGGTCCCCTCGTAGAGGGTCATCACGCGGGCGTCGCGCAGGAGTTTGCCCACCGGGTACTCGTCGATGTAGCCGTAGCCGCCGAACACCTGGAGCGCGTTGTTCGCCGCGCGCACCGCGGCCTCCGACGCGAACAGTTTGGCCTTGGAGGACTCGGTGGCGAACGGCAGGCCCCGGTCGATCAGGTCGGCGACCCGCCAGGTGAGGAGCCGGGCGGCGTCGACGTCCACGGCGATGTCGCTGATCAGCTCCTGCACCAACTGGTGCCGGGCGATGCTCTTGCCGAACTGCTCACGCTCCCCCGCGTACGCGACGGCCGCGTCCAGGGCGGCACGGGCGATGCCCACGCACCCGGCGGCGACCGACATCCGCCCCTTGGCGAGGGCCGACATCGCGACCGAGAACCCCTTGCCCTCGTCCGCCAGCATGGCGTCGGCGGGCACCCGCACATCGTCGAGGACAAGCTCGGCGGTGGCCTGCCCGCGCAGTCCGAGCTTGCCGTGCACGGTCCTGCGGGTCAGCCCCGGGGATTCGGTGGGCACGAGGAAGGCGGAGACGCCCTTGTGGCCCGGGGCGTCGTTGGTGCGCGCGAAGAGCAGCACCACATCGGCCCAGGTCCCGTTCGTGATGAACATCTTGGACCCGTTGACGATGTACGCGTCCCCGTCACGGACCGCCCGGGTGGCCAGATTTCCCGCGTCCGAGCCGGTGCCGGGTTCGGTGAGCCCGAAGCACCCGATGTACTCACCCGAGGTGAGCCCCGGCAGCCAGCGCCGCTTCTGCTCCTCGCTCCCCCAGGCCGCGACGGACTTGGCGACAAGGCCGAGGGAGACGGACACGATCCCGCGCACCGAGGAGTCGCCCCGCCCCAGCTCCTCCGTCACCAGGCAGTACGCCAGGTGGTCGCCGCCCGAGCCGCCGTACTCCTCGTCGATCGTCAGCCCCAGGAACCCGACGTCGCCGAGGCGCCGCACGATCGACTTGTCGACACTCTCGGCACGGTCCCAGGCGGTCACGTGCGGGGTGATCTCGCGCGCGACGAAGTCCTCGGCGAGCCGCCTGACGGCTTCCTGCTCCGTACTGAGCTCCAGGTCCATCGCGGGCACCCCACGTTCGCTTCCGGACGTACTTCCGGACATAAATTAGCACTGCTAGTTTCTGGTGGCAGCCCTACTATGTGCCGCATGGCCCGACCGCGCAAGCCCCTCCTCAGCCGAGATCGCATCGTCGAAGCGGCGCGCGCCCTCGTGGACGCCGAGGGCCTTCCCGCGCTGTCCACCCGCAGGCTTGCCGCCGAACTCGGCGTCAGCGGGCCCTCGCTCTACAACCACTTCCGCACCAAGGACCAGATCCTCGAAGCCGTCGCGGACTCGGTCAGCGCACAGGTCGACCTGTCGATGTTCGAGGACGGCAGGGACTGGCGCGGCGCGCTGCACGACTGGGCCGTCTCCTACCGCGCGGCCCTCACCCTGCATCCGAACATCGTCCCCGTCCTGGCCCGCGGGCCGGGGCGGCGCCCGGCCGGGCTGCGGGTCGCCGACGCGATGTTCGGGGCGATGGTCGACGCGGGGTGGCCGCCCGCCCAGGCCACGTCGATCGGCGCGCTCATGCGGTACTTCATCATGGGGTCCGCGCTCGGGTCCTTCGCCGGGGGGTTCGTCGACGACGAGGCCGCGTACGACCCCGCCGACTATCCGCATCTCGGGCAGGCGCATCTGCTTGCCGAGCGTCAGGAGGTCGTGGACGAGAGGGCCTTCGACGCGGGATTGCGGGCGCTGCTCGACGGCCTGGCGGTCCAGTACGAGCGCCTGCCCGCGGCGCGGCGTACGGGGTGAGGGACGCGTCCGGTACGGCGGGAAGGGCGCGTCCGGCCCCACGCACCCTCAGAACACCACGAGCGCCCGTCCGCCCCTGCCCGCCAGCATGTTCTCGAACGCCATCGGGATGTCGTCGAGGGTGATGCGGTCGGTGACGAGGGCGGCGAGGTCCAGGCGGCCCGCGCGGACGTGGTCGGCGAGGGCGGGGAGGTCGGTGGCGGGGTCGGAGTTGCCGTAGACGCAGCCGGACAGGGTGCGGCCCCAGTGGAAGATCTCCAGGGCGTTGAAGGTGACCTGCTGGTCCTTGCCGCCGATACCGACGACCGTGGTGCGCCCACCGCGCCGCGTCGACTCCCAGGCGGTACGGATCGTCACGGCACGCCCCACGCACTCCACGGCCACATCCACCCCGTGCCCCCCGCTCAGCTTGCGGATGTCACGGGCGGTGGCGCCGGAGGCGACCACGTACTCCGTGGCTCCCGCGGCACGCGCCAACTCCTCCTTCTGCGGCGACACGTCGACCGCGACAATCTGCGCCGCACCGGCGATACGGGCGGCCTGGAGGGCGGCGAGGCCCACCCCGCCGACGCCGAACACGGCCACCGTCTCGCCGGTACGCACCCGCGCCGCGTGGTGCACGGCCCCGTACCCGGTCAGGACCGCGCAGCCGAGCAGGGCGGCGTCGGTCAGCGGGATGCCGTCCGGCACCGGAAGCACGCAGGCCGCCGGGACCACCGTCTCCTGCGCGAACGCGGCGACGTTCAGGCCGGGGTACAGGTCGGTGCCGTCGGCCCGCCGCGCGTACACCGTGCCCGCACCCGTGAGCGCGTCCCCGCACAGCCACACCTCGCCGAGCTCGCAGGCGTGGCAGCGGCCGCAGGACGGGGCCCAGTTGAGGACCACACCGTCGCCGGGCACTACCTGCCCGACGCCCTCGCCGACGGCCACCACCGTGCCCGCCCCCTCGTGCCCGAGCACCGCGGGAACGGGCACCCGCATCGTGCCGTCGGACAGCGACAGGTCGGAGTGGCACACCCCGGCGGCGGCCAGCCGCACCCGCACCTGGCCGGGGCCCGGCTCGGGCAGGTCGATGTCGGTGATCTCCAGGGGGGAGCCGACGGCGGGCAGGACGGCGGCACGGACGCGGACCACGATGGCGTACTCCTAGCGGCGGAAGGCGGAGGCGGTGGTGGAGGAGCCGGTCAGAACTGGAGGGACTTGGTCTGGAGGTACTCGGCGAGCCCGTGGGCGCCGAGTTCGCGGCCCACCCCGGACTGCTTGTGACCGCCGAACGGCGCCAGCGGGTTGAAACTGCCGCCGTTGATGTCGACCTGTCCGGTCCGCAGCTTGCGGGCGAAGGCGGCGGCCTCCGCGTCGTCGCCCGCCCACACCGCGCCGGCGAGGCCGTACACGGTGCCGTTGGCGATGGCTTCGGCGTCGGCCTCGTCCTCGTACCGCAGGAGCGAGAGGACCGGGCCGAAGATCTCCTCCTGGGCGATGGTCATGTCCGGGGTGACGTCGGCGAAGACCGTCGGGCGTACGTAGTAGCCGTGCGCGCGCGGGGCGTCGGGGCCGCCCGCGACGAGGCGGGCGCCCTCCTCGACGCCGCGCTCGATATAGCCGCGTACGCGCGCACGCTGCCGCTCGCTCACCACCGGGCCGATGCGGTCGCCGTACTTGGCGGCGGCGGCCTTGGCGAGTTCCACCGCCTCGTCGTACCGGGATGTGTGCACCAGCATCCGGGTCCAGGCGCTGCACGTCTGGCCGGAGTTGGCCATGACGTTGGCGACGCCGACGTTGACGGCCTTGACCAGGTCGGCGCTCGGCAGGATGACGTTGGCGGACTTGCCGCCGAGTTCGAGGGCGACGCGCTTGACGGCCGCGCCCGCGATGGCGCCGATCTGCTTGCCGACGGCCGTGGAGCCGGTGAACGACACCAGGTCCACGCCCTCGTGCTCGGCGAGCGCCTGGCCCGCGACCGGGCCGAGGCCGGTGACGAGGTTGAACACGCCCGCGGGCAGGCCCGCGTCGTGGGCGATCTCCGCGAACAACTGCGCTGTCAGCGGGGTGTTCTCGGCGGGCTTGAGGACCACCGTGCAGCCGGCGGCGAGGGCCGGGGCGACCTTGGCGACGATCTGGTGGAGCGGGTAGTTCCAGGGCGTGATGGCACCGACGACGCCCACGGGCTCGGCGTACACCGTGGAGTTGCCGACCGTCTCCTCGAAGGGATACGTGGCCGTGAGGTCCGCGTAGGACCCCGCGACCAGGATCGGGACGGCGGCGTGCACGGCCTGTGAGAAGGCGAGCGGGGCGCCCAGTTCGGCGGTGACGGTCTCGGCGATCTCGTCCTTGCGGGCGACGAGGCCGTCGCGTACGGCACCGATCTTCGCCGCGCGTTCGGCGGGCGGGGTCGCCGACCAGGCGGGGAGCGCGGCCCCGGCAGCGCGCACGGCCGCGTCCACGTCGTCCGCGGTGCCCGCGGGGACGTGGGCGACCACCTGTTCGTCGGCCGGGTTGACGACCGGGATCGTGTCCCCCGTCGTGGCCGGGCGCCATGCGCCCGCGATGTACATCCCGTCGTGGGCCTTCATCCCGTTCCTCCCCAGCACAACCGCGCACGGGTGCCGTCCGGCACTCGTCGGGGACCCAAACTAGCGCCGTTAGTTTTTTGCCGCCAGGGCGCTCTTGTCGGGGCGGCCCAGCGGGTGCGCCGGCCGCAGCCCCAGACCCGCCGCCACCAGGAGCAGCGCGCCGAGCGTCACGAACGGCGCCCCCACCCCCGCGACGCCCGCGATGGCACCGGCGCCCGCGGGGGCGGCGACCTGGCCGAGGCGGTTTCCGGTGAGCCGCAGGGCCAGTGCCGTGGACCGCGCCTCCACGGGGGCCGCCTGGACCACCGTCGTCATGGACAGCGGCTGGCCGACGCCGAGGCAGAAGCCGAGCAGGACGAGCAGGGCGGCGAGCCCCCACACGGGCACCGGCAGCGCGATCGCGGCGCACAGCACTCCGCCGAGGAAGCATGTGACGGTGATCAGCGCGCGCCGCCCGAGGAGCCGGAGCAGCGGAGTCATCACCAGGCGGCAGGCGATCGTGGCGCCCGCCCGCAGGCTCAGCAGGATGCCGACGGTGGCGGGGGCGATCCCCCGGTGTTCGCCGACGACCGGCAGGTAGGCGGTGAGAATGTCCGTCGCGGAGAGCACGGCGAGGCTGATGAAGATGCCCGCGGGCACGCCCCGCGCCCGCAGGATCCCGAGTACGGGCACCTTGGCCGCGGTGCGGGGCGGCCCCGCGGACCCGGGCGCGCCGGTCGCCCCCGTGGGTGGGGGCGCCCCGTCCGGCCCGCGCCCGGTGACGTACTCGATCCGCCACAGCGAGGTGACCGCGGCCGCGGCCACGGCGGCCGAGGCCACCAGGGCGAGGGCGCTGCTGCGGTCCATGTCGGGGCCGATGAGGGCGCCCGCGGCGATGGGCCCCACGAGCTGGCCGAGGGAGGCGCCGATGGTGAAGTGGCCGAAGTTGCGGTCCTGTTCGGCGGGCGCCGACTGCCGGGCGACGAGGGACTGGGCACCGATGACGAAGCAGAGGTGGCCGAGGCCCATGAGCCCGCTCCACGCGGCGAGCGCGCCGAGGGACGACGCCGTACCGCTGAGCGCGCAGCCGCCTGCGATGAGGGCGACACCCACCGGGAGGAGCGGTGCGCAGCGGCCGTGGTCGGTGCGGCGGCCGAGCGGCACGGCGGCGAACAGCGGAAGCAGCGCGTACACCCCGGCGATGACGCCGACGGCCCGCTCGTCGGCGCCGAGGGACAGCGCCCGGTAGGAGACGGCGGGCCGCGCCATCGACACGGCGCCCTGCGCGAAGCTGAAGGCGATGACGAGACGCAGCAGCCAGCCCCGGCCGGGCGGCCGGGAGCCGGTGCCGCGTCCTGGCCGCATCAGATGATGCCGAAGAGGATGCCCGCGCCGAGCACGACGAGCGAGGTGAGCACGGCCCATTTGACGGTGAAGCGGGTGTGGTCGCCGAACTCCACCTTGGCCATGCCCACGAGGACGTACACGGCGGGCACGAGCGGGCTCGACATGTGCAGGGCCTGGCCCGCGATGGAGGCGCGGGCGATCTCCAGGGTGGAGACGCCGTGCGCCTGGCCCGCTTCGGCGAGGACCGGCAGGACGCCGAAGTAGAAGCCGTCGTTGGACATGAAGTAGGTGAGCGGGATCGAGAGCAGGCCGGTCACCAGGCCCATCTGGCCGCCCATGCCGTCGGGGACGGTGCCGACGAGCCAGTCGGCCATGGAGTCGACCATGCCGGTGCCGGTGAGGACGCCGGTGAAGACGGCGGCGGCGAAGACCATGCCGGTGACGTTGAGGACGTTCTCGGCGTGGGCGGCGATGCGGGCCCGCTGGTCCGGCATGTGCGGGAAGTTGACGGTGAGGGCGAGGGCCGCGCCGAGCAGGAACAGGACCGGGATCGGCAGCCACTCCATGATCATCGCGGTGAGGAGGAGGACCGTCAGACCGGCGTTGAACCAGTAGAGCTTGGGGCGCAGGGTGGGGCGGTGGGGGTCGAGCCCCTGGAAGCCGTCGTCGTCGGGCTCCCCACCGGGGGCGTCCCCACCGGCGGCGGCTCCACCGGCAGCGGCTCCACCGGAAGTGCCCTCGCCGGAGGCGGTCTCGCCGGAAGTGCCCTCGCCGGAGGTGTCGGCACCCGTTCCGGAACCCGCCCCGCCGGACGGCGACGTCTTCGTCAGGTCCGCCCGCGCCGCACCTGCGCGCGTACCGCCCCCGGCCCCGGCGCCGACGAGCACCGTCTCCCCGGCCGTCTCCGTCTCGGTCTCGGTCTCCGTCTCCTTCGTCAGGACCTCGTCGAGCGAGAGCACCCCGAGCCGCTTGCGCTCCCGCAGGCCGAGGGCGTACGCGAGGACGAAGACGGCGACGAGCCCGCAGGCGAGCGCCGGGATCATGGGGACGAAGATGTCGCCGGCGTCGACCTTGAGGGCGGTGGCCGCGCGGGCGGTGGGGCCGCCCCAGGGCAGCGTGTTCATCACGCCGTTGGCGGTGGCGGCGACACCGGTCATCACCACGAGGCTCATCTTCAGCCGCTTGTAGAGCGGATACATCGCCGAGACCGTGATCATGAAGGTGGTGGAGCCGTCGCCGTCGAGCGAGACGATCGCGGCGAGCACGGCGGTGCCGACCACGATCCGCATCGGGTCCGCCTTGCAGAAGCGCAGGATGCCGCGGACGATCGGATCGAAGAGGCCGACGTCGATCATGACGCCGAAGTACACGATGGCGAACATGAGCATCGCGGCCGTGGGCGCGAGATTGCCGACGCCTTCGAGGACGTAGTCCCCGAGGTGGGCGGCCTTTCCGACGAAGACACAGAAGAGCGCGGGAATCAGCACGAGTGCCGCGATCGGCGACATCTTCTTCATCATGATCAGCACCAGGAAGGTGGCGATCATGACGAATCCGAGGATTGTCAGCATGGGGGCTACCTAACGTTCACCATCGAACTCCCACCAGGTCTGGCGGTTTCGGATGACCGTAGGACCGGCGATCCAGCGTTAACAAGATGTTGACGCGCGAGCAATAAGCGCAAAACTCCAGGTCAGCGAAGTTCCGCCGGGCGTGGCGAGGTGACGGAGACCGGGAAGCCGTTGAGCACCGCGGTGCCGGAGAGCGGGTCGAGGAGGGTGCCGTCCAGGAGCTGGTTGACGTTCGCGCCCGGGTCGGCGGCGGCCACGCTCAGCTTGGTGCCGGGCCGGTCGTGACCCCAGCCGTGCGGCAGGCTCACGACGCCGGGGCGCACGGTGTCGGTGATCTCCACGGGTACGGTGATCTCGCCGCCCGCGGCGCCGACCCGCGCGGGCCCGCCGTCGTCGAGGCCGAGCCGGGCGGCGTCGTCGGGGTGGACGTGCAGGGTGCAGCGGTTGGAGCCGCCGACGAGGGTGGGCACGTTGTGCATCCAACTGTTGTTGGAGCGCAGATGGCGGCGGCCGACCAGGACGAGCCCGCCCCCGTCCGTGCCCGCGGCGCGCCGCGCACGTGCGTCCTCCAGGGCGGTCCTGAGGCGCGGGATGTCGGCGGCGATCGGCCCCGGCAGCAGTTCGATGTGTCCGCTGCGGGTCTTGAGGAGTTGCGGGACGCGCGGGGTGAGGGGGCCTAGGTCGATGCCGTGCGGGTGGTCGAGGAGGCGCCGGAGGCTGAGTCCTTCGGGCTCCGCGCCGAACCCGTCGCCGTACGGGCCGAGGCGCAGCATCATGTCGAGGCGCCGCTCGGGGCCGCTCTCCCCGGTGAGCCGGGCCGCGAGTTCCTCGGGGTCGCGGCCGTGCACGCGCGTGTGCGGCTCGGTGACGGCCTTGGCGAGCGCCCGCTGGACGGCCAGAGCGTCGACGGCCGCCGGGTCGGCGCCGTGCAGGCCCGTGACGGCGAGCACCAGACGGGCCTGGATCTCGGTCTCCGCCATCCTGCCCTCCTCCAGGGGCACGGCGGCGCGGGTGTAGCGGACCTGGTTGCGTACGGCGAAGGCGCTGAAGGCGAAGGCGTGGTGGGCGCTCTGCGCGGGCGGGGGCGGCGGCAGGACGACATGCGCGTGCCGCGCGGTCTCGTTCAGGTACGGGTCGACGCTGACCATGAAGTCCAGGGATGCCAGGGCCTTGTCGAGGCGGTCCCCGTCGGGGGCGGAGAGGACGGGGTTGGCGGCGATGCAGACGACGGCACGAACGGGGCTCGCACCGAGACCCCCGCCGGGCGCGGCGCCCAGTCCTCCGGCGGACCCGCCGGGCCCAGCGCCCAGACCCCCCTCCACCCCGCCGGGCCCAGCGCCCAGACCCCCCTCCGCCCCGCCGGGCACGCCGTCGATCTCCTCCGCGAGGGCGGCGAGCGGCAGTTCGCCCTTCGCCTCCGGGTGGCCGCTCGCCCGACTGCGCCAGCGCCCGAGCGCGAAGCCCCTGCCGGGTCCGGCGGGCCGCGGTGCGCGGTCCGTGGCGGCGAGGGGGAACATGGCGCCGCCGGGCCGGTCGAGGTTGCCGGTGAGGACGTTCAGGACGTCGACCAGCCAGCAGGTGAGGGTGCCGAACGCCACGGTGCTCGCGCCGACGCGTCCGTACACGGCGGCGCTCGGCGCGGCGGCGAGGTCACGGGCCAGGTCCCGGATGGTGGCGGCGGGCACGTCGCAGGCGTCCTCGACGGCTTCCGGGGTGAACTCCCGTACGGCGTCGGCGACCTCCTCGACCCCGGTCACGTGCCGGTCGAGCCTGCCCAGGGCGACGAGCCCGTCCGTGAAGAGGACCTGGACCATCGCGGCGAGCAGCAGCGCGTCCGCGCCGGGCCGGATCGCCACATGCCGGTCGGCCAGCTTCGCGGTACGGGTGCGGCGCGGGTCGACGACGGTGAGCCTGCCGCCCCGTGCGCGCAGCGCCTTGAGCCTGCCGGGGAAGTCGGGTGCGGTGCACAGGCTGCCGTTGGATTCGACCGGGTTGGCGCCGAGCACGAGCAGGTGGTCCGTGCGGTCCAGGTCCGGTACGGGGATGGCGAGCGGGTCGCCGAAGAGCAGCCCGCTGGAGACATGCTTGGGCATCTGGTCGACGGTGCTCGCGGTGAACAGGCTGCGGGTGCCGAGCCCGCCGAGCAGCAGCGGCGGATAGAGGGCGCCCGCCATGGTGTGCACGTTCGGGTTGCCGAGCACGACGCCCACGGCGTGCGGCCCGTACCGCTCGACGATTGGCCGGATCCCCGCCGCGACGGCGTCGAACGCCTCCTCCCAGGTCGCCTCCTCAAGGCGTCCGCCCCGGCGCACCAGGGGCCGCCGCAGCCGGTCCGGATCCCCGTCGGCGGCACCGAAGGACGCGCCCTTCGGGCAGATGAACCCCCGGCTGAACACGTCGTCCTTGTCGCCGCGCACACCGGTCACCCGGCTGCCTTCGACAGTGAGCGTGAGACCGCAGGTGGCTTCGCAGAGGGGGCAGATGCGCGGGGCGGTGCGGGGCATGGCGGCCTCCAGGGCGGCAGCGGCGGCAACGTGGCGACGGCGCGCGGACAAGGCGAGCGTACCGACCGGTATGCATGCTGGCGAGGGCCGAGCGCCGCCCCCGGCACGTCAGTCGAGAACTCCCGCCAGATACGCCCGCAGCACCACCCCCGCCTCCGCGACGATCGCCTCGTCCCCGGCGGGGTCGACGCGGAAGGCCAGGCGGAAGAGCGCGTCGGCGGTCTCGACGGCGACCAGGAAGGCGCGGCGCAACGCAGGGCCGGGCGGGCGGGAGAGGTGCGCGTCGGGCGGCCGGGCGAGGTGCGCGTCGGGCGGCCGGGCGAGGTAGTAGGGAGCGAGGAGGCGCGCGAGGTGGTCGGCGACGCGGTGGTTGGGGGCGGCGCCGGGGTCACCGACGGGGATCTGGGTGCCGAAGTCGACCAGGGTGAAGCCGGGGGCGGTGCGCTTCATGGTGACGTACTCGTCGAGCACCACGTCGAGGGCCGTACGCCAGTCGGCCGTCCCGGTCGCGGCGAGGCGGTGGGTGACCCGCTCGGCATAGCGCTCCAGGTTCCGGTGGGCGAGCGCGTCGGCCATCGCCCGCTTGTTGCCGAAGAAGCGGTAGACGGAGCCGATGGGGACGCCCGCGCGTTCGGCGACGGCCCGGGTGGTCAGGTCCTCGTAGCCGACCTCGTCCAGGAGCGCCGCGCAGGCGTCGAGGATGCGGGTCAGGCGCTCGGCGCTGCGGCGCTGGACGGGGGCGCGGCGCAGGGCGGCGGCGGTGGCGGCGGGCCGGTGCCCGGGGGTGCTCGGGCCGGGCGTCCCGGGAGATTCGGGCATCCCGGGAGGGTAGAGCACCGTTCACATTTCATCGATCCTCTTGCGCAGGGAAAAAGCGAATCCTACGGTGCTCCATAGGAATCAGGTCCGTGCCGCAGGGCCGGGCCTCAGGGTCAGCCTCACTGACCGGGGAGCCAAGGGAGCTGTGATGAGCGGGGAACACCCGAGCAACGACACACGCAAGACCGCCGAGGGCCTGGGTTACCTCTCCGGCTTCGGCAACGAGCACAGCTCCGAGGCCCTGCCGGGCGCCCTGCCGCACGGCCGCAACTCCCCCCAGCGCGCCCCCCTCGGGCTGTACGCGGAGCAGCTCAGCGGCACCGCGTTCACCGAGCCGCGCGCCCACAACCGCCGCTCCTGGCTCTATCGCATACGCCCGTCGGCCGCGCACCCGGCGTTCACACGCGTCGACAACGGAGCGCTCCGCACGGCCCCCTTCACCGAGGCGGTGCCCGACCCCAACCGGCTGCGCTGGAACCCGCTGCCCGCGCCCGCGCCCGGCACGGACTGGCTCGCGGGCCTGTGGACGCTCGGCGGCAACGGCGACGCCACCCAGCGCACGGGCATGGCGGTGCACCTCTACCACGCCAACTCCGCCATGACCGACCGGGTGTTCAGCGACGCCGACGGCGAGCTGCTCATCGTGCCCGAGCACGGCGGGCTCCTGCTGCGCACCGAGTTCGGGCTGCTGCGCGCGGAGCCCGGCCATGTCGCCCTGATCCCGCGCGGCGTCCGCTTCCGCGTCGAGCTGCTCGACGAGAGCGCCCGCGGCTATGTCTGCGAGAACTACGGCGCGGCCTTCCAGCTCCCCGACCTCGGCCCGATCGGCGCCAACGGCCTGGCGAACGCCCGTGACTTCCAGGCTCCCGTCGCCGCGTACGAGGACGTCGAAGGGCCGGTCGAGGTCGTCAACAAGTTCTGCGGCAACCTCTGGTCGGCGACCTACGGCCACTCCCCGCTCGACGTCGTCGCCTGGCACGGCAACCACGTCCCGTACGTGTACGACCTGCGCCGCTTCAACGTCATCGGCTCCATCTCGTACGACCACCCGGACCCGTCGATCTTCACGGTGCTCACCTCGCCATCGGACACCCCGGGCCTCGCGGGCGTCGACTTCGTGGTGTTCGCGCCGCGCTGGCTGGTCGGCGAGGACACCTTCAGGCCGCCGTACTTCCACCGGAACGTGATGAGCGAGTACATGGGCCTGATCGAGGGCGCGTACGACGCCAAGGCGGAGGGCTTCGTGCCTGGCGGCGGCTCGCTGCACAACATGATGTCGGCGCACGGCCCCGACCGGGAGACCTTCGAGAAGGCCAGTGCCGCCGAGCTGAAGCCGCAGAAGATCGACGACGGCCTCGCGTTCATGTTCGAGACCCGCTGGCCGGTCACGGCCACCGAGCAGGCGGCGAACGCGGACCACCTGCAGCGCGGCTACGACGACGTGTGGCAGGGTCTTGAGCGTCATTTCCGGCCGTAGTACCCCCACTTCCGGCCGCTGTCCGCGTCGTTACGGAAGTACGGAGTCGCTCGTGACCGCTTTCGCCCCGGACTCGATCGTCCTGAACCGAAAGCTGCCGCTCTGGTATCAGGTGTCGCAGTCGCTGCGTGCCTCGATACTCGGCCGGGCGCCGGAGGCCCCGCTGCGCCTGCCCACCGAGGAGCAGTTGGCGGGGCACTACGGCGTCAGTGTGCTCACCATGCGGCAGGCGCTCAAGGAGCTGGAGGACGAGGGCCTGATCAGCAGGCACCGCAGGCGGGGCACGTTCATCGAGCCCGGGGTGCAGCGCGGGTCGCCGGTGCGGCTGCTGGGCTCCGTCGACGCGATCGTGGCCCAGCAGTCCGGCATGGACACCGAGCTCCTGTCCCACGGGCAGGAGCCGGTGCCCGCCGAACTCGCCGAGTACTTCCCGGACGTGGACCGGGTCGCCACGTACCACCGGCTTCGCAGCGACGCCAAGACCGGTGAGCCCACCAACCACGCCCGCAACCACGTCCGTCCCGACCTCGCGGACCGCGTCGACCCCGCCGCCCTGGAGCGGTGGCCGATGACGAAGGTCCTGCGGGACGTGGTGGGCGTGGAGATCTCCCGCATCACCGACACCGTGGAGGCCCGCCTCGCCGACCCGGAGACGGCCCGCCTCCTCCAAGTGCCGCTGCTCAGCCCGATCCTGCACTACACCGGCATCACCTACGACGACCGCGGGCGGGCCCTCGACGTGGTGCGGATCCACTACCGGGGGGACCGGTTCTCCTTCACGGTCACGCTGGACGCGACCTGACGGCGGCTGACGGCGGCGGCCTGATGGCGACCCCCGGTGCCGTCGTACGATGCCGGGCGTGACGCACGACGAAGCGCCGCTGCTCGCGGATCTCATGCCGTGGTCCGTCGCGCCGCTCAGGCCGGGGCGCGGGTGGCCGATGGGGCCCGACGCCGCGTCCCTGAAGGCACGGTGGGACGCGTTCGTCCGTGCCGAGGGCGCCGACCGTGAGGCGCTGTTCGGGCCCACCCGGGCGCGGACCCTGCACACCGCCGTCGCGCAACTGCCGGGCTTCGACGGCGCCACGGAGCGGCTCGCCCGCGCGGCGGGGCCGTGTCCCGAGCCCGTCCGGGTGCTGCACGGGCCCTTCGACGAGCAGTGGCTCATCCCCGACCACCGGCTCATCGACGTGGCACGGCCCGAGCTGTGGCGGGTCCTCGGCGAGGGACAGTTGTTCCTGACCGAGCAGGGATACGTCGCCGACGCCGGCGCGGGCCCCCCGGTCCTGGCGTCCACCGTGCTGCCCGACGGACGCTCGCCCGCGGGGCGGCCCGGCCGTATCCGGCCGCTGTTCCGGCGCCCCGGCGGCGCCGAACCCAACCTGGCCCCCGGCCTGTTGCCGTTCCTCGCCACCGTGTACGGCACCGACGTCACCGCCGAGGACGTCCTCGCGTGGGTCCTCGCCGCCGCGCGGGCCTCGGCGGCCAACTGCGCGGTGCCGCTGCCCGCCGACGCCGGGACGTGGGCGCGGGGAGTGGCCGCGGGGCGGCGCCTTCGGTGGCTGCATGTGCGCGGCGCGGGCGGTGAGCGGCCCAGGCTGCCGGGCGGGCGGCGGCCCTACGTACGCTCGCCGCTGCCCGCGCGGCCCGGAGCGCTCGCGTACGCGCCCGACGACGAAGCCCTCCTGGTGGGCGACGGCGGGGTCGTCTCGCCGGTGCCCGCGGGGGCCTGGGACTTCCGGGTGAGCGGAGTACGGGTGCTCCCGCTGTGGTTCGACCGGCGCGTGGCCGCCGCGGAGCCGGGCACCCTGGAGGCCGTCCGCCCCGCCGTCTGGCCCCAGACCTGGACGTCCCAGCTCCTGGAACTGATCACGGTCCTCGCGCTCCTCGCCGAGGAGGAGCCCTTCGCCGTGGGGGACGGCGACCTGATCACCGGCGCGGAGCTGCGGGCTGCCGGGGTGCTCCCCGTACCGGAGTGGGCACGCCGTCCCGCGTCCGTGCTCGACCATCACGAGGAGGGGCCGGGGGGCCAGTTCGCGCTGCTGTGAGCGCGACGCCAGGGGCGGGGGCCGCCACACCCGCCGCTCACGGCATCCCACCCGTCCCGGGGAGCCCGGCCAGGTTGTACGCCGAGGGGCTGCCGCGGGTCCACGTCCGCGTCACGTTCCCGCTGACGCGGGCGGCGAACGCCCAGCGCGAGGCCGAGTCGGGGCACGGCCGGGGGGAGGTGGTTCTCAGCCGGGGAGGCGGGCCGAGCGGATTGTCGGCCCTTGGGGCCCGCCCGTAGGGAAAGGGACGGGTGCGGCTCAGCCAGGCAGAGCGGACCGAGTGAGTTCTCGGCCGTGGGGCCCGCCGGGGGAAAAGGGCGAGTGGGTGGGAAGAAGGACGGCGGGGCGCCACAGCCCGGTGCGGACGGCGCCCACGCCAGAGAAGAGTGGGGAAGAGACGGCGGGACGCCACGGCCCGATGCCAGCGGCGCCCACGCCAGAAACTAGTGGTTGCCGAACAGCGAGCGCCGCAACCTGCGCAGCGGTGCGAACAGCGAGACCCTGCGTACCCGAGCACGCCTCCCGCCGCTGCGGTCGTGCGCGACGTCACGCGAGGTGAGCTCGCGCATCAGCAGCGTCGCCTCGGCCGCCTCGCGCTGCGGGACGGCGGGACCGCCCAGCACCGAGAGATGACGGTCGAGGCGCGAACTGCTCGCGCCGCTCCCACAAGTGATCGCAGGGACCCTCGCCCTGCTGCGCACTGTTATCTGTTCCATGTCACTCCCCACCCGTCGAGGGCACCCGGCCCAGGGCAGGTTAACCCTATCGCCCCACCGTGACACTCGTGTATCCCGGTCACAGGATTCACCTTCCCTGCAAGGAGGTTGACGATTACTCTCCGAATCCAACTGATTTCAGGGTGAGTTGGACAACCGGCGAAGACGTGGGCCGTGACGAGCCCCCGGCCGGTTCAACGGTCACAGCGAGTGACTCCGCGCTGGTACGGAGACCGTGCGCGACGACGGGCGTCTCGCCGTCGAGGAGGCCGAGCGAGCGGGGCGGCGCCCCGGCGCGGGTCACCCACAGTTGATGCGCCCGGCCTTCGGGCGGGCCGCCGAGACCGGCGGCGGTCACCACGGCCTGTCGTCGCTCCCGAGAGGCGACGACCCCGAGACCGCGCCCGCGCGCGTCCCGCGCCTGGGCCGCGCGGGCGTCGGGCGCGGCGAGGACGTGGGCGATCTCACGTGCGGCGGCCTTCTCCTCGTCGAGCCGCGCGTCGGCACGGACCAGGGCGAAAGCGAGCAGACCGGCAGCGACCAGGGCGAGCGCGGCGGCGGAAGCGGCGAGCGCGGCGAGAACGGGCGCACAGACACGCACCGGGGCGCTCCGGCCGCCCCGCACTCCCGGCACGGGCGCTGACTGCGGATCGGGCGGCGCATCCGACTGCGGCCGCGGATGCGGCGCTTCCTGTTCCATGGCGCGCACGGCGGCCAGGATCCGTTCCCGCAGATCCGGCGGCGCCGGTACGGCGGCGGCCCGCGCCAGGCGCACGGTGTCGGCGGCGAGCGCGCGCACCTCGTCGGTGCAGCGCGGGCACCGCTCCAGATGCGTCTCGAAGCGGCGCGTCTCCGGCGGGTCGAGGGCGTGGAGCGCGTACGGCACGGCGAGCGAGTGCGGGCTGCGGCCGACGCGCAGGCCGCCCGCGTGCTGCCGGATCCGGCCGAACAGGCCGGCGCCCGGTCTCATGCGGCGGCGCCCGGACAGTCGCGCAGCCGCAGCAGTCCGTCCCGCGGTTGCGTCTTGACGGTGCCGAGCGGGACGGAGAGGTGCCGGGCGCCGGGCAGGACCCGGTGGGCGAGCCCGTACACCGGTCCGGAGACCAGGCCGTACAGCTTCTCGAAG
Organism: Streptomyces aureocirculatus; assembly: GCF_000720475.1. Taxonomy (GTDB): domain Bacteria; phylum Actinomycetota; class Actinomycetes; order Streptomycetales; family Streptomycetaceae; genus Streptomyces; species Streptomyces aureocirculatus. The sequence goes on along the minus strand of NZ_JOAP01000005.1, from coordinate 96,205 downwards.
ACCTTCTGGTCGCCCCGGGCCACCCGTGGCAGCAGACAGTCGGCGTCCACTGTGTCCCTGCCCTCCCCCCCCACCGGTCCCGCTCCCGGGCGCCAATTCTGGACGCGGCAGTGGAGCAGAGCGAGCCCCCGGAGGGGGATTGGTGTTCAAGGGGGCCGCAACCGCGCTCGGTTGAGCTACTTTTGTGGAGAATCGCACGGCTGCGAAGGGGGGCCTCGTGACCGACGGAGCACGAGTGATCGCGGGGCGCTACCGCCTCCTGGCCCCGCTCGGCGAGGGCGGCATGGGCACCGTGTGGCGCGCCAGAGACGACGTCCTCGGCCGCGAGGTCGCCGTCAAGGAGGTCCGCGCGCCCGTGGGTCTTCCGGCGAGCGAGGTCGAGCGGCTCTACACCCGCCTGGAGCGCGAGGCCTGGGCTGCCGCCCGTATCCCGCACCGCAATGTGGTGACGGTGTACGACGTCGCCATGGACGAGGACCGGCCGTGGATCGTGATGGAGCTGGTGCGCGGCCTGTCCCTTTCCGACGCCCTGGAGTCCGAGGGTCCGATGCCCCCGCGGCGGGCCGCGTACATCGGCGCGGAGGTCCTGGCGGCGCTGCGGGCTGCGCACGACGCGGGGGTGCTGCACCGGGACGTCAAGCCGGGCAACGTACTCCTGGCCAACGACGGCCGTGTGGTGCTCACGGACTTCGGGATCGCGATGGTGGAGGGCAGTTCGGCCCTCACCATGACGGGCGAGGTCGTCGGCTCGCCCGAGTTCCTCGCGCCGGAGCGTGCGCTGGGGCGCCGTCCAGGGCCTGAGTCCGACCTCTGGTCCCTCGGCGTGCTCCTGTACGCGGCCGTGGAGGGCGTGTCGCCGTTCCGGCAGAACACCCCGCTGAGCACGCTGCGCGCCGTCGTCGACGAGGAGTTGCCGCCGCCGCGGAGCGCGGGACCGCTGGCGCCCGTCATCGAGGGGCTGCTGCGCAAGGACCCGGCGGAGCGCTCGCTCGCGGCGGACACCGAGCGCGATCTGCGCCTGGTGGCCGAGGGGCACCCCCCGCGCGCGGAGTCCTCCTCGTCACCGTCCTACCAGCCGACCGTCACCGCCCACCGGCGGCCCGACGCCACTCCCCCGCTCCCGCCCGCAGGCCCGCGCTCCACCGCCCCGACCAGCACGACGCCCGCCCCCGGCACCACCACGACGTCAGGGCCCCGCGAGCGCCGCGCCCGCACGGCCCTGATCGCGGGCTGCACCGTCCTGGCCCTGGCCATCGGCGGCATCACGTACGCCCTGGTGAACGACGACTCGGGCGGCGAAGGCGGCAACGACACCAGCTACGACACCGGCGGCGGGAGCGACGGCGACGGCACCGGCGGGAACGGCACGGGCGGAAGCAGCGGGGGCGCAGACGGCGGCTCCGACGGCGGGTCCGGTGCCGACGGCGGCGGGAACGGCGACAGCGGCGGCACGGACGGCGGTTCGACGGGCGGCGGCTCCACCGGCGGCAAGAACGGCGGCGCAGGGAACGGCGGCGGGGGCGGTGGCGGTGGCGACAACACCCCCCAGTCCGTGCACGTCACCGTCACCGGTCACCGCACCTCGTACACCGGCCCGTGCCCGGCGCCGTCCGCGGCGGCGCCGTCGGTCACGGCCCGGTTCACCGTGGGGCGGACGCCCGTGACCGTGCGGTACCGCTGGGTCGCCGCCGCGGGCGAGTCGAGCGATCCGGGGTGGAAGTCCCTGTCCTTCCCCGCGGGGGGCGGCAGGATCAAGGAGGCGCGGCATGTCGAGGTGCCGTCCTGGACGGATGCGGGCACGCACCGGGGCGCCGCCCACGTCGAGGTCCGAAGCCCCGCGAACGTCACGTCGAACTCCGTCGGTTACGCCGTGACCTGCGAGGACGAGGAGGAGCCCACGACCGGCGGGGGCTCCTCATCGCCCTACGGCCAGTGATGCCCCCTCAGGAGGCGGCTCCACGGAAGACGGGGAGGTAGCCGCCGGACTGACCCGCGGCCGTCGGGTGGTACGACTCGCCGATGTTGCCCAGGTTGAGGCTGTGCAGCCACGCGTCGCCGGAGCAGATCTCGTGCCCGGAGAAGGTGGAGGTGACGTCGCCGAAGGTGAAGCCGTGGTCGGCGGCGCGCTTGGCGGTGGCGGTGTTGAGGTGGTCCGCGGCACCGTTTATGGCGCGCCGCTCCCCCTCGGTGAGACCGGCGAGGCAACTGCCTCCCAGCTTGTAGAAGCGCGGGTAGCCGAGCACCACCACGCGCGCGGACGGCGCCCTGCTCTCGATCGCCGAGTAGACCCGGTCGAGCTGGCCGGGCAGGGTCGAATCGACGTACGCCTTCGCCTGGTTGACGCGGTTGACGCAGGCGGACTCGGACTGGAGCACACAGGTCGTCATCACGTCGGCGAAGCCCGCGTCGTTGCCGCCGACACTGATGGACACCAGGCCGGTGCCGGAGTTCAGCGGGCCGAGCTGGCCCGAGAGGACATCGCCGGTGCGCGCGCCGGAACACGCGGTGAAGCTGAAGCTCGCGGGTCCGTTCTGGGCGGCCCACAGGGCCGGGTAGGCACGGGTGCTGCGTTTGCAGGAGCCGCTGCCGCTGTCGTAGCTGCCGGCGCCGACGCCGGAGGAGTAGGAGTCGCCGAGGGCCACATAGGCGGGTGCCGCGGCCTTCTTGTCGCCGGAATCCGCGTGCGCCGCGGCGACCCCGGTGAGGGTGCTCGCGGCGGCCAGGAGAAGCGAGGAAGCATAAGCCGTGAATCGGGACAATCTCATAGAACCTCCCTTAGCAGGATTTCTGCCTCGACAGTGGTAGCACGCACCCCGAATCGCGGGTAGTGTCCATGTCAATTAATTCTTCAGTAATTTCTTTGCCCACCAGAGGAGTTCATCGATCGGACGGCGGTCCGACAACGAACATCTGCACACACCCTCCGCATCTTGACGGGCCGCCGGAGACTGGGTCACATTGAAGCCCGGCATCCGGCGTTTTTGGGGGGCAAATTCGCCCATGCAGAGCATCAGAAGCACATACGCGCGATATGGGCAGGACGCCGACCACGTACCGCTCCTCGCGGGCGTGGGCGTGGCCGCCGGATGCGTGGGAGCGGCCTTCGCGCTGCTCGACCTCTCCTCGCCGCTGCGCGGCCCGTTCGTGCTCTTCTTCCTCCTCGGGGCGCCGGGCTTCGCCCTGTCGCCCTGGCTGCGCGGACTCGACATCCGGGGCCGCGCCGTGGCCTGTGCCTCCGGGGCGGTCGTGGTCAATCTGTTCGTCGCCCAGGCCATGCTGGCCCTTCATGTGTGGTCGGTCCGCGGCGGTGTCGTGGCGGTCGGCGGGGTCAGCGCACTCGTCTTCCTGTCGGCACTGGCGCGGCGACGGCGACGGCGCGCCCCGAGTGGACGGACCCCATGACGTGGACATCACCGTGTACCGTCCCGGTGAACTCAGCGCCGCCGACCGGGTGGCATGGACCGGCATGCAGTCCAAGGCCCATCTGAACGGCAGCCCCGGCCTCTCGAACCCGTTCCTGTCTCCGGAGTTCACGCTCGCCATGGGACGCGTCCGCAAGAACGTACGCGTCGCCGTCGTCACGGAGGACGGCGAGCCGGCCGCGTACCTCCCGTTCCAGAGGTCGAGAACCGGCGTGGGCCGGGCCGTCGGCCTGGGTGTGTCCGACTGCCAGGGCGTGCTGCACCGCCCCGGCTACACCTGGGACGCGCACCAACTCCTGCGGGGCTGCGGCCTCGTGCTGTGGGAGTTCGACCACCTCACGGCCGGCCAGACCGCCTTCGAGACCGGGGCGACCGGCTTCTTCCCTTCCCCCGTGATGGATCTCGACCAGGGGTACGAGGCCTACCTCGACCGGGTGCGCGCCCGCTCGCCGAAGTTCCTGCGCTCCACCCTCGCCAAGGGCCGCAGGCTCAGCCGCGACCACGGCGAGCTGCGCTATGTGCACGACGAGCGCGACCCCAGGATGCTGCGCACACTGCTCGGCTGGAAGTCCGCGCAGTACCGCAGGACGGGCCGCAGCGATCGCTTCGCGCACAACTGGATCACGAGCCTCGTGCACCAGTTGTTCCACACCCGCCGCGAGACCTTCGCCGGCACGCTGTCCATGCTCTACGCCGGGGACGTCCCGGTCGCCGGGCACTTCGGGCTGCGCAGCGAGCGGGTGCTCGTGAACTGGTTCCCCGCGTACGACCCGGACTTCGCCCGGCACTCGCCGGGTCTGCTGCTCCATCTGCGCATGGCCGAGGCGGCCGCCGCGGACGGCATCGCGCACCTCGATCTGGGCCGGGGCCGGAAACAGTACAAGGATTCGCTGAAGACACGTGAGCTCACCGTGTCCGAAGGGTGGGTGGCATCGCGCCACCCCATGGCTCTCGGCCATCGTGCGCGCCGCGCTCCGGCCCGCGCGCTGCGCAACACCGTCGTCGGGCGACCGGCGTTGTTCGGACCGGCAGACCACCTGCTCAAGAGCCTGGGAAAGATCCGTTCCTGGCAGCGGAAAGAGTAGGAATCGCACAGGAAGCGACAAGGAACGTCACCGAAAAATAGAGTTCCGGACATCTGTTCAGTGTCTGAAGAGACGGTCAAATATCCGAAACGTGAGACCCCGTTCCAGGTCTTGCTATACCGTCGCAAGCATCAATACCGTCGTACATCAACCCGCATCGGTTCATCGGCTGTCGGTCTAGGGGAGGGCTCAAGACCGCGATGGTTCCGGCGTGGGGCGCGGTAGGGGGGTGCCCGTGTCCGGTGATCGAATTTCTGCCGGAACACGTGCCGCGCAGTTATGCCAGCTCGCTCGGCATGCCTGGAGATCGATTCCGGCATGGCCGCAGTGAGAATCCCCCCTTTCGAACCGGATCGACAACCGGACCACCCGGGGGCGGGCGGTCCACCGGACGAGAGGGATCAGACTCATGAGTTCTGCTGTGTGCCCGGCCGGCCCGGGACAAGATCCTTTGATGGAGCCGACCGCTAACTCGGCGGCGGGCTCCGAAAAGGCCGTACTGCCCGAAGAACCGGTCATTGTGGGATTGCCCGCCATTCCCAGTCAGCACGAATACCGGCCGGTCTCCTCACACCTGGCCATTGCGCCACCGGTGAGTGTGGTCATTCCCGCCATGAACGAGGCGGAGAATCTTCCCTACGTGTTCAAGACCTTGCCCGCGTGGGTTCATGAAGTCGTCCTGGTGGACGGCAATTCCACCGACGACACGGTCGCCGTGGCCCGGGAGCTGTGGCCGGATGTGAAGGTGGTGCGCCAGCTCGGCAAGGGCAAGGGCGACGCGCTCATCACCGGCTTCGAGGCCTGCACCGGCGACATCATCGTGATGGTCGACGCGGACGGCTCGGCGGACGGCCACGAAATAGTCAGCTATGTCTCCGCGCTCGTCTCCGGCGCCGACTTCGCCAAGGGCTCCCGCTTCGCCAACGGCGGCGGCACCGACGACATGACCTTCATCCGCAAGCTCGGCAACCACGTCCTGTGCTCCGTGGTCAACGCCAAGTTCGGCGCCCGCTACACGGACCTGTGCTACGGCTACAACGCCTTCTGGCGGCACTGCCTCGACAAGATCGAACTCGACTGCACCGGCTTCGAGGTCGAGACGCTGATGAACATCCGCGTCGTCAAGGCCGGACTCAAGGTGCAGGAGATCCCGAGCCACGAGTACCTGCGCATCCACGGCGTGAGCAACCTCCGCGCCGTGCGCGACGGCCTGCGGGTCCTCAAGGTGATCCTCACCGAACGCTCCAACAGGCGTACGCAACGACAGGGCGCGCGCACCGCGGGCCGACCACACCGGGGAGAAACTTCTTGACCTCCATCTCGGTGGTCGTCTGCGTGTACACCGAGGACCGCTGGGAGGACATCCTCGCGGCGGTCTCCTCGGTTCGCGCGCAGTCCCACAAAGCCCACGAGACCCTGCTCGTGGTGGACCACAACACGCCACTGCACGACCGCCTCGCCAGGGAGTACAAGGAAACGGGAGAGGTGCGGGTGCTCGCCAACGCGGGCCCCCGCGGCCTGTCCGCGGGCCGCAACACCGGCATCGCGGAGTCCACCGGGGAGATCATCGCCTTCCTGGACGACGACGCCGTCGCCGAGCGGGACTGGCTGCTCCGCTTCGCCGAGGGGTACACCGACCCGAAGGTGTTCGCGGTCGGCGGGCGCACCCTGCCCGCCTGGGCCTCCGGGCGCAGGCCCCGCTGGTTCCCCGAGGAGTTCGACTGGGTCGTCGGATGCATGTACCGCGGCCATCCGACGGGCCGGGCACGGGTGCGCAACGTCCTCGGCGGCAACGCCTCCTTCCGGCGCACCGCCTTCGACATCGCGGGCGGCTTCGCGAACGGCATCGGCCGCGACGGCGACAAGCTGCCGCTCGGCTGCGAGGAGACGGAGCTGTGCATCCGGCTCACCCGCGCACGGCCCGACGCGGTGCTGCTCATCGACGACCGCGCCATCATCCACCACCGGGTGCCGCCCGCGAGGGAACGCTTCGCCTACTTCCGCACCCGCGCGTACGCCGAAGGCCTCTCCAAGGCCCTGGTGTCGCGCAGTGTGGGAGCGGACAAGGGACTCGAGTCGGAGCGGCGCTACACCACCCGGGTGCTGCCCGCCGGTGTCGGCCGCGGGCTGCGGGACGCGCTCCTGGCCCGTCCCGGCGGCGCCGGGCGCGCGGGCGCCATCGTGGCGGGCGTGGCCGCGGCCGCGGGCGGGTACGTCGTCGGGAGCGCCAGGGCGCGCCGGTCGGGCGCGACGTTCTCGGTCGTGGATATCGCCGGTGCGGCGTCCGGACCGGAGACGGCCGGGGGCCCGGCGGACCCGGCGGACCCGAGTGGCGCCAAGGGCTCGCAAGGCGCCGAGGGCACAGCGGACCGGGAGGGCTCGGAGAGCGCGAAGGGCTCGGCGGGCTCGGAAGGAGCCAAGGGCTCGGCGGGCTCGGAGGGCGCGGAGGGCTCGGAGGGCGCGGAGGGCTCGGAGGGCGCGGAGGGCTCGGAGGGTGCCAAGGGCTCGGGGGGCGGGGAGGCCGCCGCATGAGCTCGGGCATACCGATCCTGATGTACCACTCGGTCGCGCGTCGGCCGAACGAGGCCACGCACGACCTGTCCGTCGCGCCGGAGGCCTTCGCCGAGCAGATGGAGGTCGTCCGCGCGCTCGGCTGCACACCGCTCACCACCGCCCAACTGGCCTGGCACTGGCGCAACCCAGGAAGGCCGCTGCCCACCCGCCCGGTCCTGATCACCTTCGACGACGGTTACGAGGGCGTGCACCGGCACGCGCTCCCGGCCCTCGCCCGGCACGGCTACGCCTCGACGCTGTTCGTCGTCACGGCCTGGCTGCGCGGGACGTACGACAACAGGGGCGGCCTCGACACCATGCTCGACTGGGACCAGGTGCGCGATCTGGCCGCGGCGGGCACGGAGATCGGCGGGCACAGCCACACGCATCCCCAGCTCGACCAACTCGGTGACGACGCGCTCTGGTTCGAGCTGGTGCGCTGTCGTGAGATCCTCGCCGACGAGCTGGGCACGCCGCCCGTGTCGTTCGCCTACCCCTACGGCTACTCGTGCCGCCGGGTACGGGATGCGGTGCGGGGTGTCGGGTTCGGGCAGTCGCTCGCCGTGGGCAACGCTCTGGCCCGGCGCCGTCAAGGCCCGTACGCTCTGCGCCGGGTGACGGTGCGGCGCAGCACGGGTGTCGACGAGTTCGAGCGCCTGTTGCTCGGCCGTTCGATCACCCGGTGCTTCGCCAGGGACCGGGTGCTCAGCAAGGGATACGCCATCGTCCGCAGAGCCCGACAAGCCCGCCGGAAGGCAGCTCGCGCCCGTGTCTGACACGAAGACCACCGCAGCGGCAGAGGTCACAGGAACCGATGCGCGGGACGGCGGGGCGCGACGCCTGCGGCTGCCCGGAGCGCGGAGGGGCGGGGGCAGCACTCCGCTCTTCCGCAACGCCTACGCGCTCATGCTCAACACCGGCATCTCCGGCCTGCTCGGCCTCGGCTTCTGGCTGGCCGCCGCCCGGTACTACTCGGAGTCGGCGGTCGGCCAGGGGTCGGCGGCCATCGCGGCGATGAAGCTCCTCGCGGGCATCACCGCCGTCACCCTCATGGGCGCGCTCGCCCGTTTCATCCCGGTGGCGGGCCGTGCCACCGGGAAGCTCATCTTCCGTACCTACGCGGGAAGTTCCGTCGTCGTCGGCCTCGCGGCACTCGCCTTCCTGTTCACCCTGGACCTGTGGGGGTCGTCCTACCGTTTCCTGCACGGCCCGCTCGCCGGTGTCGGCTTCGTCGCCGCGGTGATCGCGTGGTCGCTCCTGACGCTCCAGGACGGCGTGCTCACCGGGCTGCGCAACGCGCTGTGGGTGCCGGCGGGCAACACGGTGTTCTCGGTCGTGAAGCTGGTGCTCCTGATCGTCGTCGCGGCGGCCATACCCACGGCCGGGGTCTTCGTGTCGTGGGTGGCCGCGATCGCCTTCTCGGTGATACCGCTCGGCTGGCTGGTGTTCCGGCGGCTCGTGCCACGCCATGTCGAGGCCACCGAGGGCCGCACACGGCCGCCCTCGATGCGCGAGATATGGCGCTTCCTCGCGGGCGACTACACCGGTTCGCTGTGCTCGCTGGCCGTGGTGTACCTCGTACCGGTGATCGTGGCCGCCCAGGTGAGCTCCGAGGACAACGCGTACTTCTACATCGCCACGACCATCGGCGGCACCACGAACCTGCTCGCCATCAACATGGGCGCGTCCCTGACCGTGGAGGGCGCCCACGACCCGGCCCGGCTCGCCGCCAACACCCGGGCCGCGCTGCGCCGGATGGCCCGGATCATGCTTCCGGTGTGCGCGATCCTCTTCGTCGGCGCGCCGTACATCCTGCACGTCTTCGGCTCCGGCTACTCGGAGGCGGCGACCGGGCTGCTGCGCTGGTTCGCGGTGGGCGCGGTGCTGCGGGTCGTCATGGAGACGTACTTCGCCGTCCTGCGCGCCCAGAGCCGCACCTCCGGACTCGCCTGGCTGCAGGGACTGCTGTGCGTCCTGGTGCTCGGTCTGACGCTGCTGCTCCTGCCGCGGATGGGGCTGGCGGGCGCGGGCGTCGCGGAGATCTCCAGCCTGGCGCTGATCGTGGCGATCGCGGCGCCCAAGCTGTACGCGATCACGCGGACGGCACCGGGAGAGCGCGCGGCACCGGACGGCGACCTGGCGGATCTGGGCGCCCCGGGCTCCCCCGCGCCGCGCACGGCGCCCGCCGAAGCCGGTCAGGAGCATCCGCAGCACCCGGACCGGCGGCGGCACGGGCCCGCGTGGGCGCTGCGCGAGTCCCTCGACTCCGACACACTGCAACTGGCGGTCCAGATCGACCTGGACCATCAGGAGCGGCGTCCGGACGTACGTCCGGGTCTGACGGCACGGGGGCCCGCGGGGGCGGGCGAGGGGGACAACTCGATGACAGGACACCGGCCGACGTGGGCGGTCAGGTCGGCGCTCACGACGCCCTCCTCGGACAAGGCGGCCGAGGTGGTCGAGGACAAGGCGGTCGAGGACGAAGCGGTCGAGGACGCGCCGCCCGCCGCCCGACCCGGCAAGCGCGGGGTGGTGCTCAGCAAGGCGGGGGCCGGGCCCGCCGAGGCCGACGTTCACGACGCGGCGGGCGAGACAGCCCGAGCGGCGGCAGACGCAGCAACAGAAAGAGAAGCAGAAACAGGAACAGGAACAGGAACAGGAACAGAAACCGAAGAAGGAGTGGTGGAAGGACCGAACACGCTGGACGCGCTGGACGGCCTGAGCGACGTGGACGGCCTCGGCGGTCTGGGCGGTCTGAACGGATCGGGCGCCGCGAAGCCACCGGCGAAGGAACCCTGGCCGACCGTGGTGAACCCGATGGCTCCGCCGGCCGCCGTGCCCCCGCAGGCACTCGGCACCCGCGGAGCCAAACCCACACCGGCGGCCCCCACCACTCCCCCTGCAGCACAGGGAACCCCCGCGGTCCGCGCGACCCCGGCCGCCGCGTCCCCGCCCCGGACGGGTGCCACGCCGCGTCCGGGAGCGGACCGGGCGGCACGGCGTCGCCCCCTCGTCCTCGGCGCACTCCTCGTCGCGGCCCTCGGCCTGTACTGGCTGCCGGTGTCCGGGCTCGGCGAGCGGGACCTCGACCGCATGGGCGGGCTCGGCCTCGTCTCCGTGCTGCCGCTGCCCACGCTCCTCGGGGCCGCGCTCCTCGTGGGCGTGTTCGCGACGCTGCTGTGGCAGGAGCGCCCGCACCGGCGGCTGCTCCTGCTGACCCTGGTCGCCACCGTCGTGTCTTTGCACGCGCTCCCGGCCGTCATCGAGACGGAGCCGCGGTTCGCGACGGCCTGGCAGCACCTGGGCTTCCTCGAGTACATCGACCGGACCGGCACGGCGGTGCCCGACCTGGACGCGCGCTGGAGCTGGCCCGGCTTCTTCGCCGCCGCCACATTCATCGCGAAGGCGTGCGGCGTCTCGGACATGACCGAGGTCATCCGCTGGTGGCCGACGGCGATCCAACTGCTCTACCTGGTACCGATGCTGCTGCTCACCCGCTCCCTGCGGGCGAGCTGGCGCGCCAAGTGGGCGGGCCTGTGGATCTTCGTCCTGAGCGGCTGGGTCGGCCAGGACTACTTCTCGCCGCAGGGCTTCACGTATCTCCTGTACATCGCCTTCGTGGCCGTCCTGCTCGTGTGGTTCCGCGCGCCGCGCGTGGTCTGGACGAAGTGGCGGCCCGGCGAGGCCGAGGTCGAGCCCACCGACCGCCGCCAGCAGGCGGTGCTCCTTCTCGTCCTGCTGGGCCTGTTCGCGGGCACGGTGCCCGCCCACCAGCTCACGCCGTTCGTGATGCTCGGCGTCCTCACGGTCCTGGTCCTGGTGCGCCGCTGCGAACTGCGCGGCATGCCGCTGCTGTGCGGTGTCCTGGTCGCCGTGTGGCTCGGCTTCTTCGCGGAGCCCTACTGGTCGGGGCACTTCAGCGAGCTGTTCGGCGGGGTCGGCGGGGTCGGCGGCAATGTGTCGTCGTCGGTGTCGGGGCGCATCGAGGGCGGCAGCGAGACGCACAAGCTGGTCCTGTACGTCCGGGTGGCGCTCGCGGGTTCGGTGATGGCGCTCGCCTGCTGGGGCTGGTGGCGCAGGCGCGGGTACAAGTACCGCGAGGTGTCGCTCCTCGTCCTCACCTTCGTGCCGTTCCTCGGCTTCGGCATGCAGAGCTACGGCGGCGAGATGGCGCTGCGCGTGTTCATGTTCGCGCTGCCGGGTGCCGCGCTGCTCGCCGGGCTCGCGCTGTTCCCGCGTACGGGTGTCACGGCCGGGGAGCGCGACCGCGACAGGGGGAGCCGCGCACCGCTGGCCGCGCTGCTCGCCGGACTCGTCCTCGTCGGCGGCTTCCTGGTGGCGCGCTGGGGCAACGAGCCCTTCGAGCGGGTCAGGACCGGCGAGGTCGCCGCCATGGAGTACGTGTACGCGCACGACGACCCGACGGTACGGCTGCTGTGGATGAGCAACGACACCGTCAACAACGTCACGCCCGCGATCCCCTGGGGCAAGCAGGACGCCGAGAAGGTCGAGTACGTACCCACCCTTGCGCCCGTGGACCCGGCCCTGGTGTCGAGCCTGGTGAAGGCGCTCAAGGACGCGGGCCCGAACTCGTACCTCATGATCAACCGCAGTCAGACCGTCTATCTCCAGATGGACACCGGCTATCCGGACAACTGGGACACCCGTCTCGCCCGCTCCCTCGACAAGCGCACGGAGCTGAAGAAGGTGTACGGCAACGCCGACTCGATGCTGTACGCGCTGCGCTCGCAGCCCGAGACCCCCGTCGCGAAGGCCGAACCGGGCGCGGTCGGGCCGAAGGTGACGTGGACCCCGTGGTCGGTGGTGGGCGGCCTCGCCGTGCTCGCGCTGATCGCGCTCCTCTCGGTGCGGGAGGTCGTACGGGTGGCGGCGGCGCCCAGCGTGGGGCAGCAGCGCTGGCTGCAGAGCAGCTTCTGGTTCTCGCTGCCGCTGCTCGCGGTGTTCCTCGCGTCGCTGATCCAGCGGTTCCTGACGATGGCGTAGCGGGCGGCTCAGCGGGTGAGCCACTTCACTTCGTACGCGGCCATGGCGAACCGTTCACCGTCGACCTCGGCGCTGATCTTCCGGTCCTGGGTGTTCACCACCAGGACCGTCTCGTCATCGGCGAGGACGCGGACGTTCGACGCGTCGCCCGCGACGGACACCTTCTCGTAGCGGGTGCCGGGCGGGAAGGCGTGGGAGAAGCGGGCGAGTGTGCGCAGCATGGGCAGTTCGCGGCCGCCGTCGGGGAGCTGGGTCGCGGTCCACAGGCAGCCCGCGCACTTCTCGCCCCGCTTCTGCGGGTTCCAGTAGAAGGCGCTGGTCGCGCCGCCGCGGGCCATCGCCATCAGGCCGGAGGCGTGTACGGCGACGCGGCGCGGCTCGCTCCAGTCGTCGCGGTTGTCCTCGCTGTCGCCCAGCTCCACGTAGTACTCGGCCCACCACAGCGGCAGCCCTCCGGTGCGCTCGCGCACCCAGCGGCCGACGGCGGTCAACTTGTCCGTGGCCCCGAACTCGTCGGGCAGCAGCTCGTCGTCGACGGTGTACGTGGCCCCGTCCACGACCACGAAGTCGGCGCCCGCCTTGTGCTTGTTCCAGTAGTCGAAGGCCTCGACGGACGGCTTGTTGAGGCGGCCCCAGGGCCCCTTGACGTCCGAGGCGTTCTCGGTCTGGCGCGGGTGGACGCTGTCCATCACGAGGTAGGGGCCGCCCACCATGATGTCCTTGTTGACCTTCTTCAGGGCCTTGTACACCAGGTTGTAGAACTTGGTGTAGCCCTCGTAGTCCCAGCGGTTCTCGGGGGTGTTCCAGAAGCCCTTGAACTCGTTCCAGACGAGGAAGTGCCGTACGTCGGGGTAGCGTTTCGCGACGGTCGCGGCCAGGGCGGCGAAGTCGTCGAAGTGCTCGGGCCGGGGCGCGGTCTCCAGGGACTCCTGGCTCCAGTCCGTGTTGTCGGAGCCCGGTTCGCCGCCCTTCATCCAGTCCGGGGCGCAGCACAGCGTCACGACCGGCGCGCCCTTGGTGGCCCGGATGAAGTCGATGCGCTGGTCCATCGCCTCGAAGTCGTAACGCCCCTTGACCGGCTCGGGGTTGCCCGCGCCCCAGCCCATGAGGTGCTGGATCTGCGGCAGCGGGCGCCGCTGGTCGGCGAGGAGGCGCTTGGCGCGGCCGACCGCCGCGTCCTCGCCGTCGTCGGCGCTGTACTGCGTGTGCGTGAAGCCCCAGCCGACCTCCGGGTCCGGGTCGCCGGGAGGCATGGCGGGGGTGCCGTACACCTTGTCGCCGTCCGGAGTGGTGCCGGCCGTGCTGCCCCGGTTCTGCTCGGGGACGTTGAGCACGGTCACGACCAGGGCCAGAGCGGCCAGACCAATACCGATGAGGGCGGCGAGACGCCACCGCCGCGCATCCGAACTCCACCCATGCCGTCGCATCAAGGGCCAGGGTAGCGGCGTGTCTTCGCGCTGGGGCCGGTTCCACTCGACACGCCCGGCATGGGTGAGGGCACGGGTTGCGGACATCCGCCCCCGTGCGGCGTGCACGCCGGTACGCGGCGGCGCACTGGGGAAACCGCGTGCACGAGGGCGCATGCGTGACGGATCATGGCGGCATGTCTGCGAACCCTCAGGACGCCTTGCCGATCCGGCTCAACGTCGACGACAGCGACTCTCCGGCGGACGTCGTGGACGCGCTGTTCCTCGGCCGCTTCGCGACGGGCGAGCAGCCGTACTCGCACAGCGCCAACATCGACCGCGTCAAACCGGGGTCCGCGCTGCTCCCGCCGGGCGCGACGGTGTTGCGGGCCGCCCGTGACGACGACCGCAGCGCCACGCTCGCCCAGGGTGACGGCTGGACGCTGCTGGTGTCCCGCTGGAACCGCGGCGCGGACGTCACGGTGACGGCCGCCACCGCCGAGCTGGCCGAGAAGATCCTCAAGGAGGCCACGGACGGCGCGCAGGACGAGCCCGAGCCGCAGCCGGAGAACGTGACCATGGGGTTCTGGTACGTATCGCCGCGGCGCGGTCCGCACCGCACGACGCGGCAGATCTCGGCGGGCACGTGGGCCGAGGTGCGGGAGAACTACACCGCGCCGGTGGCCGGGGCCATGGACAAGCTGATGAAGACCACGCCGGAGGACATCTCAGGACGGCTCCTTCTGCTCCACGGCCCGCCGGGCACCGGCAAGACGTCGGCGCTGCGCACGCTCGCCCGGTCCTGGCGCGACTGGTGCCAGGTGGACTGCGTCCTGGACCCCGAGCGCCTCTTCACCGACGTCGGCTATCTGATGGACATCGCCATCGGTGAGGACGACGGCACCGCGAAGGGCCGCTGGCGGCTGCTGCTCCTAGAGGACTGCGACGAGCTGATCCGCGGCGAGGCCAAGCACACGGCGGGGCAGGCGCTCTCCCGGCTGCTCAACCTCACGGACGGGCTGCTCGGGCAGGGCCGCAATGTCCTCGTCGGTGTCACCACCAACGAGGACCTGGAGCGGTTGCACCCGGCGGTCGTGCGTCCCGGACGGTGTCTCGCTCGTATCGAGGTGGGGCCGCTCACCCCCGCGGAGTCTGCCGACTGGCTCGGCACGACGGAGGGGCTCCCTCGTGAGGGCGCGACCCTGGCCGAGCTGTACGCCCTCCGGCGGGGGTCCTCCCCCACGTCCCTTCCCTCCGCCCGGGACGGGGCCGACGCGGGGCTGTACCTGTAGCTCCCGCTGCGGGATTCCAGCCCGTCCGGCGTTTGAGGACGAGGCGCCCCGTGAGTGTTGCCCGCGGGCCAGGAACCCCAGCCCGTCCGGCGTTTGAGGACGAGGCGCGGAGCGCCGATACGGGGGCCAGGGGCGGAGCCCCGTGAGTGTTGCCTGCGGGCCGGTGGGGGTTGCGCGCGCAGTTCCCCGCGCCCCTTACGGGGCGGATCCCCCGTACGCCGCGCGCAGGGCGTCCCGGGCCACGGCCAGAGCGTCCTGTTCGGAGAGTCCGAGGCGCCGGACCCGTTCGGCATAGCCCTGCGCTGCCCCGGCGGCGCCCCGCGCGGCGGCGTCCCCCGCCGCGGCCACGAACGTCCCGTTCCGCCCCCGCGTCTCGATGACCCCGTCCTCCTCGAGGGCCCGGTACGCCTTGGCGACGGTATTCGCGGCGAGCCCCAGCGTCTGGGCGAGCCCCCGCACCGTGGGCAACTTGTACCCCACGGGCAGACTCCCGCTCCGCGCCTGCGCGGCGATCTGCTCCCGCACCTGCTCGTAGGGCGCGGCCACGGCCCGCCCCTCCGCACCCTCGTCCAGCACGATCGTCAACGTCACGCAGCGATTGTCCCGTACCCCCCGGGAGAAAAAGGAGAGGCGCCCCCCGAGCGCTCCCGCGTACGGTCCAGGCCATGACAGAAGTACTGGTCCGCGCCCTGCGCCCCACCGGCCCGGCGGACGCCTCCGCGTTCGCGGCGATCCGCCGCGCCTGTGTGCCCGCCATGCTGGCGACCTCCGCCTCCGTGGCGTTCGACGCGGCGCACGCCCATCCGGACGCGCACTACCTCCAGTTGCTCGCGGAGTCCGGCGGCGAACCGGTCGGTACCGCGCAGGTCGGCATCGCGTACGACAGCCCCGAGCCGGGGCAGGGCTTCGCGAACGTCTATGTCCACCCCGAGCACCGCGGCCGCGGCGCGGGCTCGCTGCTCGTGCGCACGGCGGAGGAGCACCTGGCGGGCAAGGGTGCGACGGCACTGTACTCCTGGGTCCTGGACGCCCCGGAGAACCTGGCGTTCGCCGCCCGCCGCGGCTACCGCGCGAGCCGGTCCGCGCACTTCCTCAGGCTGGACCTGGCCGGCGGCGAACTGCCGCCCCGGCAGTTGGTCCCGGCCGGCGTGGAACTGCGAACGGGCGCCGACTTCGCGGCCGACCCGCGCCCGCTGTTCGAGCTGGACGCGGAGACCGTGGCGGACGAACCGAGCGATGTGGCGGCCGAGTTCACGGACTACGAACACTGGCTGGCCGAGACCTGGCAGCATCCCCTCGTCGACCGCGAGCTGACCACCGTCGTGCTGGTCGAAGGGCGCCCCGCGGCGTTCACCCTGGCCCGCACGGACGACGCGTTCCGCTACGCCAGCGGCATGACCGGCACGGCGCGCGCCCACCGCGGCCGCGGCCTCGCCAAGCTCGCCAAGAACGACTCGCTGCACCGGGCCCGGGCCGCGGGCTGCACGGCGGCGTTCACCGGCAACGACGCGGAGAACGGCCCGATGCTCGCGATCAACAAGTGGTTCGGCTACGAGATCTGTGACACGGAGGTACGTCATGTCCGTACCCTCGGCTGAGCCCGCCGAGGTGGAGGTCCACCTCCGCAAGGCGGGCCGCACGAAGATCCGCTACCCGGCCCAACTGCTCGCTGACGACGGCACCCGCGTCACCGTGCGGGCGCCTTGGGCGGGCGCGGGCGTGCGGGACTTCGGTTTCGTCCGGTTCGAGCCCGGCGATGTGTTCGTCGAGCACTTCTGGCGCGACCGCTGGTACGCGGTCAAGGAGGTCCACGCCGCCGACGGCACCCTCAAGGGCTGGTACTGCGACGTGACCCGGCCCGCCGTGCGCGCGGGCGCCGTGGTGACGGTGGAGGACCTGGACCTCGACCTGTGGTGTTCCGCGGACGGCTGCACGGTCCTGCGCCTGGACGAGGACGAGTTCGCGGCGAGCTCCCTGCCCACCACGGACCCGGCCGCCGCGCGGGCCGCCCGTGCGGCCCTGGACGCACTGGAGCGGCTCGCCCGGTCCGAGGGGCTGCGCGCGGGCCTCGGGCTCCGCTCGGGACAGGAGACGTGAGTTCTGACCGGCGGCGCGGGCCCTGATCGGAAGCCTGGGTTCCGATCGAGTCGTGCTGGAGCCGACCCGCCGGTTTGTGTCATCGGGCCGTTGTGTGGGTACGGCAGGACGAACAGGCAGGGAGGCCGTATGCGCCGAGTGACCGTGCACAAGACCGTCGCGAAGTCCGCCGTTCGCCGCGAGCGGGAGAGCCGGGAGGCCCGTGAGGGCACGGACCGGTCGTCCCGTGAGCGGCCCGAGGTCCGCAGAGACGTGCTGCGTGTGTGGTGGCCCACCGAGTAGCCCGCCCCGGGCTGCTCGCCGGTGGCCGTCAGGGCGTGAGGCGCTTGCGGTAGTGGAAGCGGTCGTAGACGCCCTCGACGCGGCGCTCCACGAACTCGTAGCCGAACCGGGGGTAGATCTTCTGGTTCTCCCACATCATCGCGTTGGTGTAGAGCCGGATCTCGGGCAGGCCGAGGGCGCGTGCGCGGTCCTCGACGAATTCGAGCAGGACGCGGCCGAGGCCCTGTCCCGCCGCGTCGGGGTGGACGGCGATGTTGTCCAGGTAGAGGTGGTCCTCGTGGGCGTAGAGGACCACCAGGCCGGTGACCGTGCCCGCCGCGGGTCCGGTGACGTACACCCGCCCCGCCGCCACGTTCTCGGCGTGGTCCGACTCCATGGGGGCGGGCACACGGCCGATGCGCTCGATGTAGTGGTGGTACGCCGCGTCGGTGACCGCCTGCACGGCGGGCACGTCGGCGGCTTCGGCGGGGCGGATCTCGTACGCCGTGCGGGGTTCGGGTGTCATTCCGTCACGTTACGACGGGACTTCAGCGGGCCGCGCGCCAGTTTCCGCAGCAGCGGCCAGAGCACGATCAGCGCGACGACGGCGTACACGGACACCGAGAACGGCGTGTCCACCAGGCCGCTGACGCTGCCGTCGCTGATCTGCAGGGCGCGGCGCAACTGCTGTTCGGCGTTGGGGCCGAGGATGACGCCGATGACGGCGGGCAGGACGGGCAGCCCGTAGCGCCGCATGCCGAATCCGATCAGGCCGATGATCAGCAGGATCACCAGGTCGATCGCCTCGCCGCCGACCGCGTACGCGCCGACCGCCGCGAAGAACAGGATGCCCGCGTAGAGATAGGGGCGCGGGATGCGAAGGAGCTTCGCCCAGAGCGGGGCGAGGGGCAGGTTGAGGGCGAGCAGCAGCACCATGCCGACGAACAGGGACGCGATCAGGCCCCACACCAGCTCCGACTCCCGCTCGAAGAGCAGCGGGCCCGGCTGGATGCCGTACTGCTGGAAGGCGGCAAGCATCACGGCGGCCACCGCGGTCGTGGGCAGTCCGAGCGTCAGCATCGACACGAGGGTGCCCGCGGCCGACGCGGAGGACGCGGACTCCGGGCCCGCCACGCCCTCGATGGCGCCCTTGCCCCACTCGTCCTTGTGCTGGGAGAGGCGCTTCTCCGTGACGTAGGAGAGGAAGGTGGGGATCTCGGCGCCGCCCGCCGGGATCGCGCCGAAGGGGAAGCCGATGAGGGGGCCGCGCAGCCAGGACTTCCAGGTGCGCCGGACGTCCTGCCTGCCGAGCCAGGGGCGGCCCACGGGGATGGCCTGTCCGCTGGTGCGGCGAAGGTGCGCGGCCACCCACAGCGCCTCACCGATCGCGAACAGGCCGACGGCCACGATCACCACGTCGATGCCGTCGGCGAGTTGGAGCGAGCCGAAGGTCAGGCGCTGCTGTCCGGTCATCTGGTCCAGGCCGACCAGGCCGAGGGTGAGGCCGATGAGGAGGGAGGCGAGGCCGCGGATGCGGGAGGAGCCGAGGACGGACGTCACGGCGATGAACGCGAGCACCATGATGGCGAAGTAGTCGGGCGCGCCGATGTCGACGGCCAGGTCGGCGACCTTGGGGGCGAGCGCGACGAGCAGGACCGTGCCGATCATGCCGCCCGCGAAGTGACCGATGGCGGCGGCCGCGAGGGCCTGGGCGCCGCGCCCCGACTTGGCCATCGGGTTGCCTTCGATGGCGGCGACGACGGCGGCGCTCTCGCCGGGCGTGTTCAGCAGGATGGAGGTGGTGGAACCGCCGAACATCGCGCCGTAGTAGATGCCCGCGAACATGATGAAGGCGCCGGTGGGTTCGAGCCCGTACGTCACCGGGAGCAGCAGCGCCACCGCCATCGCGGGGCCGATGCCGGGCAGGACGCCGATGGCCGTGCCGAGGAGTACGCCGACGGCGGCCCACAGGAGGTTGATGGGGGTCAGGGCGGTGCCGAAGCCGTCCATCAGGGAGCTGAAGGCGTTCATGTCACAGCACTCCCATCAGGGGGCCGCCGGGCAGCGGCACTCCGAGCAGGTTGTTGAAGACGACGTAGGTGGCCAGGGACAGGCCCGCCGCGATCAGCGGGTCGCGGTGGAAGGACCGGCTGCCGAGGGCGTAGGCGGCGCCCCAGAACAGCAGCGCACCGGCGACGGGGAAGCCCACCGGCTCGATGAGGACGGCGGTGGCGAGGAAGACCCCGGCGAGCAGCAGCACGGTGCGCCAGTCGGCGGGTTCGGACAGGTCGACATCCTCGCCGCCCTCGGCCTTTCCGCGGCCACCGCGCAGTACGTCGACGGCGAGCAGGACGGAGACGGCGAGCAGCCCTATGCCGACGGCGACGGGCACGGTCTTCGGGCCGACGGGGCCGCGCTGGGTGATCTCGACGTCCATGGTGAGGGCGTCGGTGAGGACGACGGCACCGAGGGCGAGCAGCATGACGCAGACGCCGAGTTCGGAGTGCTCGCGCAGCCAGGTGCGGCGGTCCCGCCGCTCCGGGGGGACATCGGTGGTGGTCACAGGCCCAGCTCCGTCAGTACCGAGACGACGCGTCGGTCCTGGGCGGCGAGGAAGTCACCGAACTTGTCGCCGGGGAGGAAGGCGTCGTCCCAGCCGTTCTTCTTCAGGGACTCGCGCCACTCGGGCGAGCCGTGGAGCTCGCGGACGAGGCCGGTGAGTTTGTCGCGTTCGGCGTCGGAGAGTCCGGGCGGTGCGACGATGCCGCGCCAGTTGGTGAAGTCCACGTCGTAGCCGGACTCCTTGAGGGTGGGCCCGTCGAGTCCCTCGACCCGCTTCGGTCCGGTGACGGCGAGCAGCCGCAGTTCGCCGGACTTGATCTGGTCCAGGTACTCGCCGACCCCGGAGACGCCGAAGGCGACCTTGCTGCCGAGGATCGAGGCGAGGAGTTCGCCGCCGCCGTCGAACGGGACGTAGTTGACGTCCTTGGGCGCGATGCCCGCGGCGCGGGCCATGAGCATGGGGGCGATGTGGTCGGGCCCGCCGGGCGAGGACCCGCCGCCGACGGGCATCTTGCCCGGCTTGGCCTTCCAGGCGTCGACGAGCTGCCCGATGGTCCTGTACGGGGAGTCCTTGGCGACCACGACGACGTCCTGCTCCTCGGTGAGGCGGGCGATCGGGGTGGTGTCGGCGAGGGTCTTGGGCGCGTGGTTGGAGTGGACGGCGCCCACGACGCCGAGGCCCATGGACATCGCGAGCTTGCCGTTGCCGTGTTCGCCCACCAGGCGGCTGAGGCCGACGGTGCCGCCGGCGCCGGGCAGGTTGAACACCTCGATGTTGTGGGTGAGCCCGGCGTCCTCGGCGTTCTTGGCGGCGGTGCGGGCGGTGATGTCGTAGCCGCCGCCGGGGGTGTTGGGGACCATGAGGCGCAGTCCGGGGATCTTGGTGCCGGTGTCGTCGCCGCTGCCCGTGGTGAGCAGCGGCGGCCCCACAAGCACGAGCAGCGCGGCCCCGCACAGGGCCAGGGGGGTGCGTAGTCGCCGGGGGGTGCGTAGTCGCACGGGTGCCTCCGCCTGTCCGGCCGGATACGGGTGTGAAGTGGCCCACATGTTGCCCGGGTGTGCGGAACCTGTCTCTCTTCCGCAATCAACGGACGTTGTGGTCCTTGTGGTCACGCTCGTAACCTGCGGCGACGACGAGGGGGCGAGGGAGCGTGCCGATGACGAGGGTGCTGGTCGTCGACGACGACTTCATGGTCGCCAAGCTGCACAGCCGGTATGTCGCCACGGTGGACGGCTTCACGGTGGCGGGCGTGGCGCACAGCGGGGCGCAGGCGCTGCGCGCGGCGGAGCGGCTGCGGCCCGATCTGGTCCTGCTCGATGTGTATCTGCCGGACCTGGACGGCATCGCGGTGCTGCGGGAGCTGCGGGCGGCGGAGGAGCGGGATCCCGGCAGGGCGCCGGTGGACGTCCTGTTCATCACGGCCGCGCGGGACGCGGAGGTGGTCCGTGCCGCGCTGCGCGCCGGGGCCCTGCACTATCTGATCAAGCCCTTCAACCGGGCGGCCCTGGCAGAGCAGTTGCGGCATGTCGCGGCCCTGCGGGCCCGGCTCGACGGTCTCGCCGAGGCCCGCCAGGAGGATGTCGACCAGATCTTCGGCCCGCGCCCGCCGGGCTCCCGCGAACTCCCCAAGGGCCTCGCGCCGCACACCGCGGACCTGGTGGAGCACACCTTGCGCGGCCACCCCGCGGGCCTGTCCGCATCCGAGTGCGCCGAGGCGGGCTCCCTCTCCCGCGTCAGCGCCCGCCGCTACCTGGAGTACTTCGTGGTCACGGGCCGGGCGGAGGTGACCTTGAGGTACGGCGGTGCGGGACGGCCGCAGCGCAGGTACCGGTGGGTGACCTGAGGGGAGGCTGAGGGGGTCCTTAACGGGAGCATAAGGATCGCCTCCGCGGCGGGTGTGGCGCCGCTCGCCCTGACCGTGTTCACCGCCGCGCCCGCCGTCGCGCACGGTTCGATGACGGACCCGGTGAGCCGGGTGTCCGCCTGTTGAGCACACCCGGTCCGACTCCCCCGAGGCGTTCTACACCTGCTCGGACGTCGTCTTCGGCGGAGGCGGCCGCACCGCCACGAACCGCCAGGGGCCACGAACCGCCAGGGGTCGCGGAGACCCGTCAGCAGCCGCTAGGCCGCGAGGGAGCCCGGCACGATCGCCCCGGGGCCGAACCTCTCCCTGGCCCGGTCGGCCACCTCCTCGATGCGGCGGGCCTTGTCGTCCAGGGGGTCGAAGGTCAACTGGTAGGAGGAGTGTTCGGCGGGGTCGAGGCCTTCGGCGCGCAGGGCGATCACCCGGACGCGGGCGCGCTGGAGGCCGAGCGCCTCGTACATGTCGTACGCCGCCCTCGTCAGCGCCGCCGAGTGCGCGGTCGGTTCCTTCAGGGTGCGGCTGCGGGTGGTCGCGGAGCGGTCGGCGTAGCGGACGGTGAGGGTCAGGGTGCGGCAGACCTTGTCGAGGGCGCGCAGCCGGGTGCCCAGTTCCTCGGCGGCCGAGAGCAGGGCGCGGCGGTGCCTGCCGGCGTCCAGTTCGTCGCGGCCGAAGGGGCGTTCGGTGGCCAGGGAGCGGGAGACCCCGTTCGGGACCACCCGGCCGCGGTCGACGCCGCTCGCCTTCTCGCGCAGCTCGCGTCCCGCCTTCGCGCCGATCAGGCGCTGGAGCGTGGACAGGGGTGCGGCGGCGACAAGGCCGAGGGTGTCGAGGCCGTACTCGCACAGGGTGCGGGCGGTCGCGGGGCCGACGCCCGGCAGCGCGGCGACGGGCCGGCCGGCGAGGAACTCCGGCACGGCGTCCCCGGCCACCTCGCACACCCCTCCGGTCCTTGCCTCGCGCAGCGCCATCCGGGCCAGCATCGGCGAAGGCCCGGCGCCGATCGCGCAGTCGACGCCGTGCAGCGCGAGGGCGCGGACGCGGATCACCGACGCGAGGTCGGCGGCGCCGCGCCCGAAGTACCGTTCGGCGCCGCGCAGATCGGCGAGCGCCCCGTCCGGCGGCAGCGCCTCGACCACCGGCGTGAACTCCTCCAGGAGCCCGAGCAGCCCCGGCAGGGCCGCCTCGTACATCGGCGGCAACTGGAAACGTACGCAGAGGATGGTCATCCCGCACTCCCCGGACTCTGGTGCCACAACTTCCGTCCTGTCGCCGCCCTTTCCCCGGGTGGCGACAGGTCCGCCCATGGATGCATCTCGTATCCGGTCTCCCACCGGACGCGCCGCCCGTTGCCCGGGTCATTCCCGGCGGCGGGTGGGGCATCCGCGGCGACCGGTTCCGCCGGGCCTTTTTCGGCCAGGCGCGGCGCCACCGCTTCGAGGCCGCCCTCGCGGCGCAGCTCCACGAGCTCCGCGAGGTTCCACGCCGCCGTGCCGATGACGCTGAAGCTGCGCGGCCCGCGCCGCTGCACGACGCCGCGCACGAGCAGCAGCCAGGAGTGGAAGACGGTGTGCGCGCAGGTCTCGTGGCTGTCGTCGAAGAAGGTCAGGTCGACCAGGCCCGTGCCGTCGTCGAGGGTGGTGAAGACGATGCGCCTGCCGGAGCGGATCGCCGGGGTCTGGGTGGCCGCCTTGGCCCCCGCGACCAGGACCGTGTCGCCGTTCCGTGCCGAGCGCAGATGGCGCGCGGAGGTCACGCCGAGTTCGTCGAGGAAGGCGCGGTGGTCGTCCATCAGGTTCCGGGAGGTGTCCATGGAGAGCACCCCGAGTTCGGCGCTCAGACGCTCCGCGTCGTCGAGGTCGGGCAGGCCCGCGGACGCGGTCCGCCGTCCGCCCGGGAGCGGGAGCTGGGGGCCGCGTGCGCCCCGGGCGCCCCGTTGCAGCTCCGTCAGGTGCAGTTGCAGGTCGCGGCGGTTGGCGCCGAACGCGTCGAGCGCGCCGACCTGGGCGAGGCGGGTGGCGAGCGGACGGCTCGGCCTGGCCCGCTCCCAGAAGTCGAGCAGGGATGTGTAGGGCTGTCCTGCCGCGATGCGCTCGGCCTCCGGCTCGCTGATGCCGTGCACGTCGGACAGCGCGAGCCGCACGCCCCACTTCCCAGATTCGGACTCCAGTTCGATGCGATGGGCGACCGCGGACCGGTTCACGTCAAGGGGCAGCACCGGCACCCCGCGCCGCCGCGCGTCCGCGAGCAGCAGCCGCTTGGGGTACATGCCGGGGTCGTGCGTGAGCAGCCCCGCGTAGAACGCCGCCGGGTGATGGGCCTTCAGCCACGCGGACTGGTACGTGGGCACGGCGAAGGCCACCGCGTGCGCCTTGCAGAAGCCGTACGAGCCGAAGGCCTCGACGATCTCCCAGGCCCGCCCGATCGTCTCGGCGTCGTACCCCTTGGCGGCCGCCGCCTGCGCGAACCAGACGCGGATGCGGCCCTGCGACTCGGGGTCGGAGAGCCCGCGCCGCACCCGGTCCGCCTCGCCGCGGCCGCAGCCGGTCATCAGGTGCACGATGTCGATGATCTGCTCGTGGAAGACGACGACTCCGTAGGTCTCCTCAAGGGGTTCCCTCAGGTCCGGGTGCGGATAGCGGGCGGGTGCGCGGCCGTGCCTGGCCTCGATGAAGGGCCGCACCATGTCGGCGGCCACGGGCCCGGGACGGAACAGCGAGATGTCCACCACCAGGTCGTGGAAGGTCGCGGGCTGGAGGCGGCCCACCAGGTCGCGCTGGCCGGGCGACTCGATCTGGAAGCAGCCGAGCGTCTCGGTGGAGCGGATGAGCCGGTACGTCGCCTCGTCGCCCTCCTCGATCGCGTCCAGGTCGACCCGCTCCCCCGTGGCCCGCTCGGTCTCTGCGACCGCGTGCGCCATCGCCGACTGCATCCGCACCCCGAGGACGTCGAGCTTGAGCAGGCCGAGGTCCTCGACGTCGTCCTTGTCGAACTGGGACATCGGCAGGCCCTCGCCGCTGGTGGGCACGACGGGGGTGCGCCGCAGCAGCGAGGCGTCGGAGAGCAGCACCCCGCACGGGTGCATGGCGACCCCGCGCGGCAGCGCGTCGAGCCCTTCGACCAGTTCCCAGAGCCTGCCGTGCCGCTCCGCCCCGGCCGCCACCTCGCGCAGTTCGGGCAGTTCCGCCATCGCCGCGCGGGCGTCGCGGGCGCGGATGTGCGGGAAGGCCTTGGCGATCCTGTCGATGTCGGCGGGGTCCATGGACAGGGCGGCGCCCACGTCCCTGATCGCGTGCCGGACGCGGTACGTCTCCGGCATCGCGACCGTCGCGACGCGCTCCTCGCCGAACCGGCCGATGATCGCGCGGTAGACCTCGATGCGGCGCGCGGACTCCACGTCGATGTCGATGTCCGGCAGGACGGGCCGCCGCGTGGACAGGAACCGCTCCATGAGCAGCCGGTGCTCGACCGGGTCCGCGTGCGCGATGCCGATCAGATGGTTGACCAGGGACCCGGCGCCGGAGCCGCGCGCCGCCACCCGGATGCCCAGATCCCGTACGTCGTCCGCGACTTGAGCCACCGTCAGGAAGTAGGAGGCATACCCGTGGTGGGCGATGATGTCCAGCTCGTGGTGCATCCGCTCCCAGTACGTACGGGCGTCCCGGCGGCGGTCGTAGCCGCGGAGCACCATGCCTGCGGCGGCCCTGGAGGCGAGGACGCGCTGCGCGGTGCGGCGCCCGGCGCCGACCAGGCCCGGCTCGGGGAAGCGCACGGAGCCGATGCCGATGTCGTCCTGAGGGTCGACCAGACACTCGGCGGCGGCCGCCCGGGTCTGTTCGAGCAGGCGGTACGCGGTGTCGCGGCGGAACCCGGCGGCCTCCACCACCCGCTCGGCGACGGCCAGCATGGCGGCCTCGTCCTTCAGCCAGCGCTCGCCGCTGTCGAGGGGGCCCGACGGGTCGATGGGCACCAGGCGGCGCGCGGCGTCCAGGACGTCGGCGACGGGTCCCTGGCCGGGGTCGGCGTAGCGGACGGCGTTGGTCAGGACCGGGCGCAGGCGCTGCTCGGCGGCGAAGCCGACGGTGCGGGCGGCCAGGCGCAGCGAGCCGGGTCCGGTGCCCGAGCGGCCGTGCCAGACGGCTTCGAGGCGCAGCGCGTCGCCGTACCGCTCGCGCCAGGGGGCGAGGAGGCGGGCGGCCCGGTCGGGGCGGCCCGCGGTGAGCGCGCGGCCCACGTCGGACGCCGGGCCGAGCAGCACGGTCAGGCCGTCGCCCGCGCAGTCCTCCCAGCGCAGGACGGGCGGCCCTTCGCCGCCCCGGTGCACGGCGCTGACCAGGCGGCACAGGTCGGCCCAGGCGGCGGCGCCGTCCCTGGCCAGGAAGGTCACCCGGGGAGTCGACTCGTCGATGAAGGCACCGCCGCGCACCGGGGTCCGCCGCCGTGCGCCCCGCCCGTCACGGCCACCCCGCTCCGGGGCCGCAGGCGGCTCGACCGCGAGCTCCGCCCCGAACAGCGGCCGCACCCCGGCCTTCTCGCAGGCCTTGGCGAACCTGACCGTGCCCGCGAGGGTGTCCCTGTCGGTGAGCGCGAGCGCGTCCATGCCCCGCTCCGAGGCCTGCTCGGCGAGGCGCTCCGGATGCGAGGCCCCGTACCGCAGGGAGAACCCGGAGACGGTATGCAGATGCGTGAACCCTGGCACACGCACCTCCTGACCTTCCGCTTCGCTGAATCCCCTCCTCCACCATAAACCACTTTCGAACCTTCGTTCGATGTACTGTTCGATATGCGTTCGATATCCGTGGGCGAGCCGCCATCCACCTGAGCGTCACCCGTTCGGACCGCTCCGCCTGCGTGCGCCGCCGGTGCCTCGGAGCGTGGGGGCATGACCTTCGCCGACGAGTTGAAGAGCGCCGTCACCCCGCGAGCAGCCCTGCTCGTCATCGGTGTTCTGGCCCTGCAGTTGCTGTTCATCGCCTCCTACGTGGGGGCGCTGCACAACCCGAAGCCGAAGGACGTGGCCTTCGGGGTCGTCGCCCCCGGTGAGGCGGCCGCGCAGACCAAGGACAAGCTGGCGAAGCTGCCCGGGAAGCCGCTCGATCCGCGCGTGCTCAAGGACGAGGGCGAGGCGCGTCGCCAGATCATGGACCGGAAGATCGACGGCGCCCTGGTCGTCGACCCCCGGGGCACACAGGACACCCTTCTGGTCGCCTCCGGCGGCGGCAAGGCCCTCGCCAACGCCCTGGAGACGATCACCACGAAGACCGAGGGCGCCGAGAAGCGCACCGCGAAGACCGTCGACGTGGCCGCCGCCTCGTCCCAGGACTTCAACGGGCTCTCGTCGTTCTACCTGGTCGTCGGCTGGTGCGTGGGCGGCTATCTGTGCGCCTCGATCATGTCGATCAGCGCGGGAACGAAGCCCCCCAATCCGCAGCGCGCGGCGATCCGGCTCGGCGCCCTGGCCCTGCTCGCCATCGCCGGGGGCATCGGCGGCGCGGTCATCATCGGCCCGATCCTCGGCGCCCTGCCCGGCTCGATCATGGGCCTGTGGGGCCTCGGCGCCCTCGTCACCTTCGCGGTCGGCGCGGTCACGCTCGCCCTGGAGGAACTCACCGGCATCGTCGGCATCGGCCTGGCGGTGCTGCTCATCGTGGTCGCGGGCAACCCGAGCGCGGGCGGCGCCTTCCCGCTCCCGATGCTCCCCCCGTTCTGGAACGCGATCGGGCCCGCCCTGCCACCCGGCGCCGGGACCTGGGTGGCCCGTTCCATCGCCTACTTCCGGGGCAACGCGGTCACCGGTCCGCTGCTTGTGCTTTCGGCGTGGGCGGTGGTGGGGACGGTGGTCACCTTGCTGGTGGCGATGCGCAAGACCCGCGAACGCGCGGGCGCCCACTGACGTTTCAGCCCGTCCGGCGCTTGAGGGCGAGGCGCGGAGCGCCATAAGCCAGGGGCGGAGCCCCGGGTGTTTTGTCTGCGACCCGGCGGGGGCTGGGCGCGCAGTTCCCCGCGCCCCTTTGGGGGGCTTTGGTTCCGGCCAACCCCGGAGGGGTCGCCAAGGGGGTCGGTGGCACATTCCGGCTATCGGGGGAACTTCCACCGATAGCGCTTCCCACCGGTCACGAGGGGTGCATAGTTCTCAACCGACCGTGAAGAGTCACCCCTTCACGCCACTACGCACAGTTTTCAATCAACGACTGAAAGTCAGCTCCCGATGTGCTTTCGGGGACACCTTGGGCAAGACTCCGATCCGTTCCGTTCGTTATCCGAAACGACAAGCAAGGGAGTGTTCGAAATGCGGTACATCTCTGGGGGAATCGCACTGGGCGCCGCTCTGGCTCTCGGCGGCCTGGCCACCGCGGCCACCGCCGTGCCCACGGCCACGCCCACGGCCGCCGCCACCTCCGCACGCGGCTACGCGCCCTCCGAGCTGGTCCTGACCATCGGCTACGGCGACAAGGCGGCCACCGCCTCGATCCAGCGCGCCGTGACGCTCGGCTGTTCCTCCGGCGGCGTCGGCAGCCACCCCGACGCGGCGGGCGC
This sequence comes from Streptomyces aureocirculatus, assembly GCF_000720475.1. Taxonomy (GTDB): domain Bacteria; phylum Actinomycetota; class Actinomycetes; order Streptomycetales; family Streptomycetaceae; genus Streptomyces; species Streptomyces aureocirculatus. Next base: position 68,124 of record NZ_JOAP01000005.1, on the reverse strand, counting down.
CTGCGACCAGTTGCGCGCCGTGGGCGGCAAGTTCGACAAGGTGACCAAGGCGCCGTCGAACCGCGCCTGCACCAAGGAGTGGAAGCCGATCACGGTCACCGCCCAGGGCGTCTGGGAGGGCCGCCGCGTCTCCTACGAGCACACCTTCGCCAACGCCTGCGCGCTGACGGGCGGCCAGGGGAAGGTCTTCAACTTCTGAGCCACGGGATCACGGCCCCGGGCCCGCTCGCCCGACGTGCACGTGGCCGAAGGGCCCCGGAAACCGAAAGGTCTCCGGGGCCCCTGCCGTTGCGGACCCAGGCGTCAGCCGATTTCCGCCCCGAAGGCTTCCAGAGCCTCCGGCACCGGCTGGAAGAACGTCTCACCGCCGCCGGAGCAGTCACCGCTGCCGCCGGACGTGAGGCCGAGCGCCGTGTCGCCCGCGAACATCGCGCCGCCGCTGTCGCCGGGCTCGGCGCACACATCGGTCTGGATGAGGCCGTTGACGATGTCGCCGTTGCCGTAGTTCACGGTGGCGTCGAGGCCCGTCACCTTGCCGTCGTGCAGTTGCGTGGTGGAACCGCTGCGCTGCACCTGCTGGCCGACGGTCGCCGCGCCCGCCTTGGTGATCTTCTGGGTGCTGCCGTTGTACAGGTTCACCTCGCTCGGGTGCGCGGTGTCGCCGCTGTACTTGACGATGCCGTAGTCGTTCTCGGGGAAGCTGGAGCCCGCGTTCTCACCGATGGCGGGGCCGCCCTGCTTGTCGGACCAGCTCGTGACCGACTCGGTGCAGTGCCCCGCGGTCAGGAAGTGCGGCGCACCGTCCTTGACCACGTTGAAGCCGAGCGAACAGCGGCTGCCGCCGCCGAAGATGGCGTCGCCGCCGGCGACGAAGGGCTTGAACTCTCCCTTGGTGTGCTTCAGCTCGGCCTTGCCACCGAGGCTCTCGACGACCGACGTCAGCTTCTTCAGGTCCGCGCCCTTGACGGTGCGGTCCGCGGTGACGACGACCTTGTTGGTGGCCGGGTCGGTGGCCCACGAGGTGCCGGGGACCGAGGCCTTGTCGGTGAGCGTCGTGCGGGCGCCCTTGAGCTCCGCGAGGGAGTTCTCGACGAGTCTGGCCTTGGCACCGGCCGACTCGACGGCGTTCTTGGCGTTCTCGTCGAGCACGTTCACGACGAGGTTCTTGGCCCGCGCGTCGTAGTACGTGCCCGCGGCGTCCGCTCCCAGGTCCTTGCCGAGCGAGGAGGCGAGCTTTCCGGCCTTCGCGATGGACAGCGTGTCCGGCTTGGGGGTGGGGGTGTCCTCACTCGCGTTCGCAGTCTGGAAGGTGACGGCCGCGCCGATCAGGGCGACGACGCCCGCGCCTGCCATGGCGGCACGGCGCTTGGGTATGCGGCGGTGCTTCAACTCGCGTCCTCCTGTGGGGGGTCGAACCGCTCCGGCGTGGGGGCCTCGGCGGTCCGAAAGGCGTACGCGCACGGACTGCGGCGCTGGATAAGCCGCGTCCATGCCAATCAGGACGCGGCCCACTATTCCCAGCGCGCGATGCCGCACACAAGGGCTGCTTCCGGACGCCCGACCGGCAACGAACGTAAGCCTCATGGCCGTTGACCGACCGTGGTCACGCCACGTCGGTTCCCGATGCAAACACCGCGTGCGAGGAGTGATCGGCAGTGGGTGAGGACTAGTCCTGTCTTGTTCTCGACGGTCGGGCGGCGGTCGGATGACAACAGGAAGCCCCCGCCCGGGATGCGGGCGGGGGCTTCGGAGCCGCCGGAGCGGCGACCGCGTACGGGGATTCAGAGGATCAGGGTCAGTACACGCTCACGTTGTACGCGCGCAGGGCCTCGGTGACCGGCTGGAAGTACGTCGTGCCGCCGGAGGAGCAGTTACCGCTGCCGCCGGAGGTCAGGCCGAGCGCCGTGGAACCGGCGTACAACGGGCCGCCGCTGTCACCGGGTTCGGCGCACACGGTGGTCTTGATCATGCCGTAGACCACGTCGCCGCCACCGTAGTTCACCGTCGCGTTCAGGCCCGTGACGCGGCCGGAGTGGGTGCCGGTGGTGGAGCCGCGGCGGGTCACGTTCTGGCCGACGGTCGGGTCGGCGGCGCGGGTGATGTCCTGACTGCCCACCGTTCCCGACTTGGTGATCGAGTCGTTCGTGTACCGCACGATGCCGTAGTCGTTGGTCGGGAAGCTGGAGCCGTGTGTGCTGCCGAGCACGGTGGTCTTCGCCGAGTTGGCCCACCAGGTGCCCGCACCGTCGGTGCAGTGTCCCGCGGTCAGGAAGTAGTACGTGCTGCCGCTGCGCACGTTGAAGCCGAGGGAGCAGCGCCAACTGCTCGCGTAGGTGGCGTCGCCGCCGGATATGTACCGCTGGAGCTTGCCCGGTGTCCGCTCGATCCTCAGGGCGCCCGCCTTGTCGCCCGCGGCCTGCTTCAGCTCGGCGATCTCGGCCCTGGAGACGGTGCTGTCGGCGGTGACGAGGACCCGGTCGGTCTTCGGGTCGATGCTCCAGGCGGTGCCCGCGACGTCCGCCCGCAGGACGGCGTCACCGGCCGCCGTGAGGTCGGAACCGCTGTAGGTACGGGCCTGGTCGGCGGAGGTGGAGGGCATCGCGCTTGCGGCGGGTATCGCGAGGGCGGCCGTTGCCACGAGCCCGGTCGCGACGGCGACCGTGCGGGAGAGTCTGGCGGTACCGCGGCGGGGGGTGGTGCGCTTGATCCTCACTGCTGGTTCCTCCCGAGGGAAGTCAGGGGACCCGTGTGGGTGGGGGTCCGTGAGGCGCGGTCAGAGCCAGGGCGGATTCCGGTCGCGCCGTGCCCCTGACAAGCGCTGCTCGGGAGTATTGGGGCCTCCGTGGCACCGCACAAGGGTGCCTTTCGGCCGGATCGGCGGATACACGCCGACCGGCCCCGGTGGTTGTCGCGCCCTGGGGCGCGCCACCGGGGCTGGGGGCATCGCTCCCTGCCGGACGTCTCCCCGTCAGACGTCCCGGTGCCGCGAAAGGTTCCTCTCGCCCGCGGCGATCTCAGCGGTGAGGGTGTTGCCGGGCGGCGGGAAGGGGCAGATGAAGTGGTCGGCGAAGGCGCACGGCGGCAGCAGGGCGCGGTTGAAGTCGACCGTCGTGCGGCCCTGTCCGTCGGGCGCGGCGGGCCGCAGGAAGCGGAAGCGGTAGCTGGAGACGCCGCTGGTGGCGTCGGCGAACACCGCCCACAGCGAGCCGTCGTCCTGCACGGACACCCGCAGCGTGTGCTCCTGCCCGGCGAGCGTGAAGGCGAGTTCACCGCCGAGTCCGAGCCCGCGCTCCACTCCGTCCGCGTTGCCGACCCGCACGGTGCGGTGCTCCGCGTACGGCGTGAAGCGGCCCCCGGTCACGAAGCACGGGTCGGGCCCGGTCACCTCGATGCCGGTGAAGGCGCGCCGCGCCGGTGCGTCCGGGTCGAAGTCGCGCACCGCCCAGAGCCCTTCGCGGCGCAGCACGACGAGGCGCCGCTCACCGAGACCGAGCCGGGCGGCGGTGACGGGTCCGGGGTCGGGCGTCAGCCGGACGGTGCCGGTGAGGGGCCGCCCGTCCAGGGTGAGGCCGTCCTCGTCGGCGGCCGTCAGGGCGAGTTCGTCGCCGGCGTCGGCCCAGCGGCCCGGCAGGCCGGGGAGCTCTCCGTCCGGGTGGTCGGCGAGCCAGTGCGTGCCGGTGAGGGCCAGCGGGCCGTAGGGCGCGGAGACGGTGGCCGTGCGCTGCTCGTGCCACTGCGCGAAGTCCCGCAGCGCCTCGTCGGTGGTGGTGCTCATGGTGATCAGCCTTTCCGTACGGGCTCGGGCAGCCCGAGGTGTGAGCGCAGCGTCGTCCCCGCGTATTCCGTACGGAACACGCCGCGCTCCTGGAGCAGCGGCACCACCCGTTCGACGAACTCGTCGAGCCCGCCCGGAGTCAGGTGCGGGACGAGGATGAAGCCGTCGGCGGCGTCGGCGGCGACGAACTCCGTCAACTGTCCGGCGACCGCGTCGGGGGTGCCGACGAAGGACTGCCGGGCGGTCGTCTCCAGGACGGTCTGGTGCAGGGACAGGCCCTTGGCCCGGGACAGGGCCCGCCACCGCTCGGCGACGGCCGACGGGTCGCCGACCCCGACCCGGCCCTGGACCAGGTCGGAGTGCGGATCGGGGTCGACGGCGGGCAGCGGGCCTTCCGGGTCGTGCCCTGACAGGTCGACGCCCCACACCTGCTCCGCGGCGAGGATCGCGTTCTGCGGCGAGACCTGTAGCCGGCGGATCTCGGCGGCCCGCTCCTGGGCCTCGGCCGCGGTGTCCCCGAGGACGACGGTGACGCCGGGCATGATCTTCAGGTCGTCGGGTGCGCGCCCGTACGCCGCGAGTCGGCCCTTCACGTCGGCGTAGAAGGCGCGCCCGGCCTCCAGGGTGCCGTGCCGTGTGAAGACCACATCGGCGGCGGAGGCAGCGAACTCGCGGCCCTCGGGCGAGTCCCCTGCCTGGATCACGACCGGGTGGCCCTGCGGCGAGCGCTCGACGCCGAACTCCCCCGCGATGTCGAAGTGCTGCCCTCGGTGCGTGAACGGGTGCGGCGCCCCGGGCGGCCCGTCGGGCCCCGCGGGCGGCCAGGTGTCCCACAGCTCACGGGCAGTGGCGACGAACTCGGCGGCACGGGTGTAGCGGTCGGCGCGGTCCAGGAAGCCGCCGCGCCGGAAGTTCTCGCCGGTGAAGGCGTCCGACGACGTGACGACGTTCCAGGCGGCCCGGCCCCCGCTGAGGTGGTCGAGCGAGGCGAGCCTGCGGGCGAGTTCGTAGGGCTCGTTGAAGGTGGCGTTGACGGTGGCGGCGAGGCCGAGCCGGTCGGTGACGGCGGCGAGGGCGTTCAGGACGGTGATCGACTCGGGGCGTCCGACGACGTCCAGGTCGTGGATGCGGCCCTTGTGCTCCCGCAGCCTGAGCCCCTCCGCCAGGAAGAAGTAGTCGAAGAGCCCGCGTTCTGCGGTACGGGCCAGATGCTCGAAGGAGGCGAAGTCGATCTGGGACCCCGAGCGCGGGTCCGTCCACACGGTGGTGTTGTTGACGCCCGGGAAGTGGGCGGCGAGGTGCATCTGCTTGCTGCTGTGCGTCCGGGTCATGTGGGGTCCCCCGCGAGTGCGGCGTACCGGTTGGCGGGCCGGGTCAGGCCGAGGTGGTCGCGGAGCGTGGCGCCCGGGTAGAAGGTGCGGAAGAGACCGCGGTGCTGGAGCAGTGCCACCGTGCCGTTGACCAGGCGCTCCAGGTCGCGCCGCGGTTCGACGGGGGTGAGGTGGAAGCCGTCGACGGCACCCGCGCCGTGCCAGGTGGCGATGAGCTCGGCGAGGTCGACGGGGCCGCCGCGGTAGAGGGGGCCCTCGGCGGTGGGCAGCGGGCCGCCGCCGTGTCCGGGCTGCGCCGCGTGTTCGCCGCCGCCCAGATCCACGACCAGTGCGGCGAGCACCCTCAACTCCCCCGGTCTGCGGCCGTGTTGAGCGGCGCGGCGGTGCAGTTCGGCGCGTACGGCGTCGGCGCGGGCGGGGCTCGCGGCGCGCACCAGGGCGACGTCCGCGTGCCGGGCCGCCGTCTCCCGGGTGTGGCCGTCGGTCGCGTCGACGACGACCACCGGGTGCCCCTGCGGCGGCCGCGGCACGATGGAGGGGCCCCGCACGGAGAAGGTGCCGCCCGTGAAGTCGACGTGGTGCAGCTTGTCCCGGTCGATGAAGCGGCCGGTCGCCGCGTCGCGGATCTCGGCGTCGTCCTCCCAACTGTCCCAGAGCCGCCGTGCCACGTCGGCGACTTCGCCCGCCTCCCGCCACAGCGCCTCGCGGGATGCGACCCGGCGGCGCCCGAACAGCCTGGCCTCGGCCTCGGTCGCCGAGACGGCCACGTGCCAGCCGGCCCGGCCGTGGCTCACCCAGTCCAGGGTCGCCACGGCCGCCTGCACGTGGAAGGGCTCGGTGTGCGTGGTCGTCACGGTCGGCACCAGACCGACGCGCCCGGTCTTGGGGGCCACCCGGGCGAGCACGGCCAGGGCGTCGGGCCCGTGCCGCGCGAAGGAGTCCCCGAGCGTGACGAAGTCGAGCGCACCGCTCTCGGCGAGCCGCGCGAGCTCGGTGTAGGGGGCGGCGTCGAAGACGCCGGGCAGGTCGAGGGCGGCGGCGAGGTGCAGGGGGCCGCGGCCCGGGTCGGACGGTGTCATGAGGGTCGGACCTCTCTCGACGGAAGATGCCCGCAGCCGCGGGGGACTTCCGGGGCCGCCGGGCTCCCGGAGTGCTCCGCGGCCCGTGCGGGGCCTGGAGTGATGGACGGGTACGGGGCGGGGTGCCCGGCCCCCTCGTCGCGCTCACCGACGCCGGAGCCACGCTCACCCGCACGGGAGCCACGCGCCCCGGCGAGGGCCTCGCGTGCCTCCGCGCGGGGGTCGCCCGCCCCCGCGAGGGAGCCACGTACCCCGGCGAGGGAGTCACGCACCCGGGCGAGGGAGCCACGCACCTCCGCGCGGGAGTCACCCGCCCCCGCGAGGGAGTCACGCACCCCGGCGAGGGAGTCACCCACCTCCGCGCGGGAGTCACCCGCCCCCGCGAGGGAGTCACGCACCCCGGCGAGGGAGTCACCCACCTCCGCGAGGGAGTCACCCACCTCCGCGCGGGAGTCGCCCGCCCCCGCGAGGGAGCCACGCACCCCCACGCGGGAGTCGCCCGCCCCCGCGAGGGAGCCACGCACCCCCACGCGGGAGTCGCCCGCCCGCACGGCAGAACCACGCGCCCCCGCGAGGGCATCGCGTGCCTCCGCGAGGGAGCCGCCCGCCGCCGCGAGGGAGTCGCCCGCCCCCGCGAGGGAGCCACACGCCCCCGCGAGGGAGTCACGCACCCCCGCGCGGGAACCGCGCACCCGCACGGCAGAACCACGCGCCCCCGCGAGGGAACCGCGTGCCTCCGCGAGGAACACGAGCACAGCGCGCGCCGTGGCGTCGTTCTGGCGGAACGAGGGGCTGTTGGTGCGGGGCCGGGTGAAGGCGCCCGCGCCGCGGGCGTCGGTGTGGGGGCCGAGGGCGAAGCGGCGGGGGTGCGGGGTGCCGCCGGCGTCACGGATGCGGCCGTCGGCGGGGTCGACGGACAGCAGACCGTCGGCGGTCTCGGCGACACCGTCCAGGTGCAGCGCGCGAAGCAGCGGGTCACGGGTGCGCGCGAGCGTGGGCTGCGGCAGCCGCGCCTCGACGAGGGCGCGGGCCTCGACGACCGCCCCTGGCACGGTCGCGCTCCGTGCCCGGAACACTCCCCCGCCCGTCTCCACCCTCATGCCGGCGCCGAGGAACCGCACCACCCCGGCCCGCGAGAGGGCGAGCAGTTGCCTGAGGCGGGGCCCCGGCGGCCCCGAGGCGAGGTAGCTGAAGAAGCCGTGCCACCAGGGCCCGATGTCGCCGAGCCGCATCAACTGCCCGTACACGGAGAGAAGCCCGAGGAAGACGGCCAGGTCCGGGCTGTGCGCGGGGTCGTGACGGCGGGTGAGGTCGGCAGCGACGTAGGCCCGCATGCCCTCCTGGAGGCTTTCGTACGAGGGGTGGCGGACGCCGTCGAGGGGGTGGTCGAGCGCGGTGAGGTCGAGGCGGTCGGCGGGGTCGGGTACGGCGGACGAGACGAGGGCGGCGAGTTCGGGGCTGCCGGGCGGGCAGACCGCGTACTTCTCGTCGAAGTCCCGCCAGGCGACGGCGGTGCGTTCGGGGTGGGCGGAGAACAGGCGGTGGTAGTGGGCGAAGCCCAGCTCCTTCTCGATCAGGGGCCACACGTCGCGGGCGAAGTCGTACCCGCCGGGGCGCGCGAGGAGCTCGTCGATCTGCTCGGGCCCCAGATGGCGGGGCAGTGGCGGCCGCTCGCCGTCGTCCCAGATGTAGCCGATCTTGGAGTGGTAGGGCACGCCGCGCCGGGAGCCGACGTGCAGGACGGGCTCACGGCCCGAGGGCACGTACGTGTCACCCTCGTACCGCCCGCCCCTGCCCTCGGTGAGCAGCACCATCAGGTCCACGAAGGCGAGCCCGAACCCGCGCACCAGGACGGGCTCGCCGCCTCGCAGTGCGCTCAGGTCGGCGTCGGCGGTGAAGTCGGGCGGCAGGTGGACGAGTCCGTGGCGCCGGGCGTAGGCGGCGAGATCGCTCTGCTCGTCGTCGAGTTCGGCGTCCAGGTGCCCCTGGGCGAGGACGACGAGGTCGGCGACGAGCGGGTACTTCCCGCCTTCGAGCCAGACCTTCTGCGGGCCGCGGCGGGGTCCGGTCAGACGTGTGGCACGGCAGGCGTGGTGGCGGACGGTGACACCGGACGGCAGGGCGGCCACGGCCTTCTCGTACACCCAGCGCAGATAGCCGCCCTGCGTCCGCCGTCCGGCGAAGGCCTGCCCCTCGACGTCCGCCCACTCGTGCAGCGCGGGCCCCGGCAGCACGGGCCCGGTGACCTCGACCGTGTCGTCGGTGAACATCGTGACGTCCCGCGCGTGCGAGTTCATCCACAGCAGCGGCGACTGCTGCTCGCGCCAGATCCGGCCGGGCCCCGGCGGGTAGGGGTCGACCAGGTGGATGGTCAGGGGCGCGTGCCCGTACAGCTCGGGGGCGTTGGCGGCGATGCGTTCGAGCAGGCCGGTGGCGCGCGGGCCGGCGCCGACGATCACCAGGGTGGGTGTCCCGGGCCGCGGGGCGGTCATCGCGTCCGCTTTCCGGCAGGGTTCGGCGGACGGACGGGGACTTCGGCGAGGGTCTCGGATGACATGTGAAGGCTTTCGTCAGGATGAGCAGGACGAACAAGACGACAGAGCCAATGCCGCCTTCACATGGGGCGCGCGCCGGGGCGCGGCCGACACGGACCCAGCCCCTCAGCAAGGGTCCGCCTCTTCGAGATTACGGGAAGCTTCGCGCCCCCTGTCAAGGCTGTCCGGAAGCAGCCCGCAGGCTTGTCCAGAATATGAGCCGTACGTCTCAGGGCAGTTGACGGAGAAATGGATGCCTGTTCCACTTGGGCTTATGCATCCACAGCAGTGGCTGGTCAGGCGCTCCCACATCGACTTCGGTCGCGTGTGGTCGGCGTCGTGTTGATGCACTTCCGCGCTGGCCCGTCAGCACTTTCGAGCTGACCTTCAGCTTTTCGAACTGACCCGTCAGCACTTCTGAGCTGACCTGTCCCGCCTGCGCCGCGCGCCCGGCCTCCTCGCCCCGCGCGTCCCATGATGCGGACAGCCGTCTCAGTTTCTCCGAACTCATCCGCGCTCCGGCGCCGTTGCTCAGCCTTCACACGCGTACGTGTACGCGCCCCCTCCCCTCGCACCGCCCGCACCCCGCCACTGATAGCCCGTCACCGAGGCCCCGCCGCCCCGGCTCAGTCACAGCACGAGCAGCACTCGCAGCAGTCGCAGTCGCAGTCCCGGCAGACGCCCTCGCGCTTCTTCCGGGACCACGGCCCCTCGTACTCCTTCGCGCAGCACAGTCGGCACGTACAGCACAGCCCGATCGCGACGGCGCACCCGGCCCAGAACCCACGCCGCGGCTTGGGCGGCTGTCCCCCCGCCGACCAGCCGCCGGAGCCACCGCCGTGCCCGCCGCCGCCGTAGTGGTCCCGGTAGTTCCCGGAGTAGTTCCCGGAGCCGTACGAGGACCCGTCGCCGCCGTACGAACCAGAGCCCGAACCAGAGCCCGTCCCCCAGGAACCGTCACGCGCTGTCACCTCGTGCCCGGCCTCGCCCCCTGTCCGCTGCGGGGCGTGGCCGCACGAGCCGTTGCCGAACGCGCGGTCCACCGAGCGCGTCAGTTCGTGCACGAGCAGGAAGTGCGCCAGCTTGCTCTCGGTGAACCGCACCTCGGCGAGGGCGAGCCGGATGCCGTGCAGCGCGTCGTCGGCGAGCCGCCGGGCCTCGGCGCGGGACGTGCCGAGAGCCGTGAGCGGGTTCCAGGCACCGGCCGCGGCGTCCGCCTGCCGGTCCTCGACCGCGTCCAGGAGGTGCGCGAGCCTTCCGAAGAGCCGCCCGGCCTCGGCCAGCGGCTCCGCGTTGCCGGGCTGTCCCGCGAGCACGGCGGTGTGCGCGAAGGCGGCGGCGGTCGCGGTCTCGGTCGGCTCGGTGACGGTGAGCAGGGAGGTGCCGGGGCCCGCCAAGGCCTCGATGCCCCCCTGCCGTTCGACGGCGTCGAGCAGGACCGCCGTGTCGAAGCCCACGTCAGCGCCCGTACCGGCCCCCGCACGGTCCCATCGCCCCGCCACCCGGCGCGCGGCGGCGGCCACAGGACCGCGCGCCAACAGGCCGTCGCCGTCGACGACGTGGTCACGCACCTTCGCCGACGCGAGCACCAGCGAGACGGCCGCGGCGAGCCGTGCCCCCTCCCCCTGGGCGACGGACGCGGTACGCATGCCGCGCAGCGGACAGGGCCCCGCGGTGCGCCTGTGGCCCTCGGACCGCTCGGCCTGAGCCTCCGTCAGAACCGAGATGATGAGCCCGTCGTAGTTGGTCACGACGCGTGCGAACTGCCCGTGGTCCCCGCGCAGTGCCAGGCAGAGGCCGCACAGATGCGCCATCCACTCGGCCTTGAGACGGTCCCCGAGTCGATGACTGCAAGGCCTGACGATTCCGAACAAGACGGCTCCCCCGTGGCTCCGATGTCGAACTCCGGCATCGTAGCGAGCAGTCCGTTCACCCGTACGCACCGTCCGTCACCCGTACGCCGCCAACCATCATATTTCACTCTCAGTCAGCAGCCGTACGTGACACGACCCTTGAAGAACCACGTTTATCGCCGTCTTTACTGTGCACCAGTACCGTCACGAAAACCGTGCGCGGCGACTATCCCCTTGGCGCACCATCCGCATCATGGACGACCATAGGGATGCGGAACGCAAGCAGACCGCTGCGAGAGGAGGCGTCCATGGGATCGGTGCGCAAGGCGAGTGCCTGGCTTGGCCTCGTCGACGACAACAACGACGAGCGTTACTACGACGGATACGAAGACGACGGGTCGGACGGCCCCGAGGCGGCCGAGCCCTGGGTCACGGACCCGCGCGTCAAGGTGACGGCGGACGCGGCCGAGAACGCCGAGAACAGGGCGCCCAGGATCGGCACGGTCACCCCGGACAGTTTCCGCGACGCCCGCGGCATCGGTGAGCTGTTCCGGGACGGCGTGCCCGTCATCGTGAACCTGACGGCGATGGACCCCGCCGACGCCAAGCGTGTCGTCGACTTCGCGGCCGGGCTCATCTTCGGCCTGCGCGGCTCCATCGACCGGGTGGCCCACCGTGTGTTCCTGCTCACGCCCGCTCACACGGAGATCGTCAACGGGGAAGCAGTCCCCAACCGTACGGACGGTTTCTTCAACCAGAGCTGAGGCAAGGCCGCTCGCCGCGCCCACGCCCCCGCGCCGCGGGGTGCCGCGCGCGCTCAGCGGAAGGCGTCGAGTCCGGTGAGCGCCTTGCCGAGGACGAGCTGGTGCATCTCGACGGTGCCCTCATAGGTGAGCACCGACTCCAGGTTCGTCGCGTGCCGCATCACGGGGTACTCGAGCGAGATGCCGTTGGCGCCGAGGATCGTGCGCGCGGTGCGGCAGATCTCGATGGCCTCCCGTACGTTGTTCAGCTTGCCGAAGCTGACCTGCTCGGGCCGCAGATGTCCCGCGTCCATGCGGCGCCCGAGATGGTGGGCGAGCAGGATGCCCTTGTGCAGTTCGAGGGCCATGTCGGCGAGCTTGGCCTGGGTGAGCTGGAAGCCGCCGATGGGCCTGCCGAACTGCTCGCGGCTCTTGGAGTACTCCACGGCCGCCTCGAAACAGGCGCGGGCGGCGCCCATCGCGCCCCACACGATGCCGTAGCGCGCGTGGGACAGACAGCTCAGCGGCCCTTTGAGCCCGGTGACGGCGGGCAGCACGGCATCGGCGGGCAGCCGCACCTCGTCGAGGACCAGCTCGCTGGTGACGCTGGCCCGCAGCGACCACTTGTGCTTGATCTCCGGCGCGGAGAAGCCCGGGGTGTCCGTGGGCACCGCGAACCCCCGGATCCCCTCGTCGGTTTGCGCCCATACGACAGCCACCCCGGCGACCGACCCGTTCGTGATCCACATTTTGCGCCCGGTCAGGACCCAGTCGGTGCCGTCCTTCTTGGCGTGCGTGCGCATCGAGGCCGGGTCGGAGCCGACGTCGGGCTCGGTGAGCCCGAAGCACCCGATGATCTCGCCCGCGGCCATCCCCGGCAGCCAGCGCTGCTTCTGCTCCTCGGAGCCGAAGCGGTGGATGGCGTACATGGCGAGCGAGCCCTGCACCGAGACCAGGGACCTGATCCCGGAGTCGGCTGCCTCCAGCTCCAGACAGGCGAGCCCGTACTGGACGGCGCTCGCGCCCGCGCAGCCGTAGCCCGTCAGCGACATGCCGAGGGCGCCGATGGCCCCGAGCTCCCTGGCCAACTCGCGTACGCCCGGCAGTTCGCCGCTCTCGTACCACTCCGCGATGTGCGGCAGAACGCGGTCCGCGGTCCAGGCCCTGACCGTGTCACGGACCGCCAGGTCCTCCGCGTCCAGCGTTTCGTCGAGGCCCAGGGGGTCCTTGGGATCGAAGGGGGGCGGGGCTTGACGGCTTGCGGTCGACATGAGGGCCTCCGGCGGACTTGACTAGCGCTGGTAGTCACAGGGAACGGGCCTGACGCTACGACGCGCGCACTCCGGCGTCCAGCAGGGGTTGTGGGCCTTTGGGTCCTCGCGGTGCGCCCCAGTCCCGCCCCTTCTCCGTTCCTGCGGCACATATTCAGCCCGTCCGGCGTTCGAGGACCGGGGGTCCAGGGGGCGGAGCCCCTTGGTTACGGGAAAGGGGCGGGACTGGGGCGCTCCGCGGGGACCCCCACCCGCTCGCGCGCCGCAGGCACCCCGCAGTCCATGACCCGCGGCAACCGCAGCGCGGCCAACGCCCCGACAAGGAGCAACCCGGCGCTGACCAGCAGGGTCACATGCAGACCGTGCACGAAGGAGTCCCGCGCGGCAGCGCGGAGGGCTTCGCCCTGGCCGCCCCCGAGCCGGGCGGCGACCTCATAGGCCTCGCCGAGGGAGTGGCTCGCCGCGGCACTGTCCGCCGCGGGCACCCCCCGCACGGCCGAGAGCCCGGGCGCGTACGCGGCGTTCATGACACTGCCGAGCAGCGCGATACCGATACCGGCGCCGAGCTGGTAGGACGTCTCGCCGATCGCGGCGGCCCCACCCGCCTGGGCCTGCGGCGCCTCGCTGAGCATGGACTCGTACGCCCCGAAGAGCGTGGTCTCCAGGCCGAAGCCGAGCAGCACGAAGCCGGTGAGGAGCAGCGGCGCGTTGTCGTCGGCGCCCATGCCGGTGAGCGCGGCGACGGCGAAGGCGGTGAGGCCGAAGCCGGTGGCGACCATCGTGCGCGGCCCGAAGCGCTGGAGCATCCGCGATCCGGCGAGGCCCGCGGCCATGGCGGCGATGGTGAGTGGGAGCAGCCGCAGACCTGTCTCCAGCGGGGACAGGCCAAGGACGAGCTGGAGGTACTGCGCGGCGATCAGCTCAAGGCCGACCAGGGCGAGCATCGCGAGCACGATGCACCCCACGGACGTGCTGAACGCGGGGCGCGTGAACATCGTCAGGTCGACGAGCGGATGACACCGGCGGCGCTGGCGTCGTACGAAGGCGACGAGCAGACCGCCGCCCACCGCGAGCGAGACAAGCGTGGTGGCGCCGAGCGGCGACTCCCCGCCACCGAGCCGCTTCACGCCGAGCACCAGGCCGAACAGGCCACCGGCGGCCATCAGCGCGCCCGCCACGTCCCACGGCCCGTCGTACCCGCCCGTCGACTCGGGCAGGAGCCAGCGCCCGACCGGCAGGCTGACCAGCATCAGCGGGATGTTGATGAGGAAGACCGAACCCCACCAGAAGTGTTCGAGGAGGAAGCCGCCGAGCAGCGGGCCGCAGGCGGCGCCCACGGCCGCGACCGCGCTCCAGACGCCGATCGCGAGGGCCCGCTCCCGCCGGTCGGGGAAGACCTGGCGCAGGATCGACAGGGTCGCTGGCATGATCATCGCGCCGCCGACGCCGAGCAGCGCACGGGCCGCGATCAGGACCTGCGCGGTGTCCGCGAGGGCGGCGACGGCCGAGGCCACGCCGAACAGGCCGTAGCCGAAGAGGAGCACGCGTCTGCGGCCGACACGGTCACCCAGGGTGCCGAACAGGATGAGGAGCGAGGCGCAGACCAGTGGATAGATGTCCACGATCCACAGCAGCTCGATCCCGCCGGGCCTCAGGTCCTCGGTGACGGCGGGCACGGCGACGTGCAGGACGGTGGCGTCGACGGCGACGAGCAGCAGGCTGACGCAGAGGACGACGAGCACCACCCAGCGGTTCGCGCCCGCACCGGGGGTCCGACGGCCGAATGCAGCGGCGGCCGTGGTCGTCCCGGACATGTGCGTTCCTCCCAGTGATTCCTCGCGAGTGCGGCCAGGTGGGGGGCCGGCGGGACCCTACGGGATCCGGTCGTCCGGCTGTGGCGGCTGTGAACGGCGAGTGGCCGTCAGCGTACGCGAGTCCGTGGCCGGGCCGCGTGGCGGACCTCTCATGGTTGCGCTGCGGAGGTGTGGCATGTACCACGTTCGCTCGTGCTGGTGATCTTTCGGCGGGCGCGAGCAGTGGCGTGTGCGGTCGATAATCGAGCCCGTGACCGATCTTGATCAGCGCCCCGCCACGGGGCACGGGTTCGCCGACGCGCTGCGCCGGGCGGCGCCCGCGCTCTTTTTGTACGCCGGGGTGCGCGCGCTGGGGCTCGTGACGCTCGCCTTGTGGGGCGCCGCGGCGGGCAAGAGTCCCCACACGCTGCTCTCCGCCCGCTGGGACTCGCTCTGGTACACCCGCGTCGCCGACTTCGGCTACGGCTGGGAGGTGACGCTGCCGGACGGCAGCGTGCACTCGAACCTGGCGTTCTTCCCGCTGCTCCCCTGGCTGGAGCGGGCGCTCTCGGCGGTGAGCCCGCTGTCGTACGCGGACGCGGGCCTGGCGGTGAGCGCGGTGGCTTCGCTCTGCGCGGCGGGCGGGATCTTCGCGGTCGCGGACCGCCTGTACGGCAGCCGGGCCGGTGTCTGCGCGGTCGCGCTGTGGGCCGTGCTCCCGGTCGGGATCGTGCAGTCGATGGCCTACAGCGAGTCGCTCTTCACGGCGCTCGCGGCCTGGGCGCTGTACGCGGTCCTGACCGGGCGCTGGGTCACGGCGGGCGTGCTCGCCTCGCTGGCCGGGCTGACCCGGCCCGTGGGCGCGGCGGTGGTCGCCGCGCTGTGGGTGGCGGTGGCGCTCGACGCGCGCCGCCGGGGGCGGCTCGCCGCGCGCCCGGCGCTCGGCGCCCTGCTCGCCCCGCTCGGCGCGGCCGGCTACGTCCTGTGGGTGGGGCACCGCACGGGCGACGGCCTGTTCGGCTATCTGGACGTGCAGAAGCAGTGGGGCAACGGCTTCGACGGCGGCTACGCGTTCGCCCGCTTCATCGGCGAGAAGTTCACGTCCCTGCCGGGGGCGCTCGCCGGGATCGGCCTGATCGTGGGGGTCGCGGGGCTGATCTGGCTGTATGTCACCGGGGTGCGGCAGCACCAGCCGCCCGCGCTGCTCGTCTACACCGGCATCGTCGTGGTGCTCGCGCTGTGCGCCTCGGGCTACTTCGGCTCCAAGCCGCGCCTGCTCATGCCCGCCTTCCCGGTGCTCCTGCCGCTGGCGGTCGCCCTCGCGCGGCTGCGTACGCGCCGGTCGGCGTGGATTCTGGGCGGGGTCGCGGCGGCCGGGGCGGTGTACGGGGCCTTCTGGCTGCACGGCTCCGGGCCGCCGTGATCCCGCCAAGATCACCTCTCAAGATCGTTTCAGCGCGCATCCGGTGAGCGCCCGGTGAGCACCCGGAGAATTCCGCACCAGCCCCGGGTGAACGAATTCGGAATCCGCCTAAAACCGCCCGCGTAATGATCAGCGCATTGGGTAAAGCAGACACCATTGAAAAGGCATTCCGGTCGGAATAAACCACGGCCTGAGATCAATGCCACATCACATCGTCATCACAAAGCCTCTGATTCGGCCGAGTGCGGCACTCACTCGCTGTAACGTCGATTGGGTGCGTACCGAACGAAGTCTGACCCGTCTGGACCGGCTCTTCGCCCGGCTAGACCGTGAGCCGGAACGGCCGGCCCACCTCGACGAGCCGAGGATGAGCCCGCACCGGGTCGTGCTCTTCAGCGCGACGCTGGCCTTCTACGCGGCCATCGTCGTCGCCGTCGTGACCACGTCCTGGCTCGTGCGGTTCGACTGGCAGGTTATGTTCTTCCGGCCCTACCAGCAGTGGCCCGAGATCCACGGCTTCCTGGACTACTGGGTGGTCCTCGGCCAGCGCGGCCCGACCGCCGTGATGGTCGCGGCCTGGCTCGGCTGGCGCTCCTGGCGGCAGCACACGCTGCGGCCGCTGCTCATGTTCGGCGCGGCCCTGCTCCTCCTCAACGCCACGGTGGGCGCCGCCAAGATCGGCATGGGCCGTCTCGGCCCGCACTACGCCACCGTCATCGGCTCGAACGAGATGGGCCAGGGCGGCGATATATTTCCTTCGGGCCACACCGCCAACGCCGTCGTGACCTGGGGAATCCTGGCCTATCTCGCCTCCACCCCGCGCACTCGGCGCTATCTGTCGGCGCTCTCCGCCGTGGTCTCCCTGAGCGTCGGCCTCACCACCGTCTACCTCGGTACGCACTGGCTGAGCGACGTCCTCCTCGGCTGGGCCGCGGGCCTGCTCATCCTGCTCGCGCTGCCCTGGGTCGAGCCGCTCATCAGCGTCGTCGAGTCCTGGATCCTCGGCATCAGGGACGCCTTGCGCCGTCGCGGCGGCGTACCCGTGCCGCTGCCGGTCACCCCCGCATCCCTGCTCCCGCAGCGCTCCCCCGCGGGCTCCCGCGACGAGCAGGCACCCGCGCGCGAGCCGGTCACCGCCGCCCGCTCCCGCGCCCCCGCCTACCTCGCCCCCGGCCCGCACACCGCACGCTGCGAGCGGACGCCGGTCACCCCGCAGGGCACCCGCCGTCCGCCGCACCCCGAGCGGGTGCGCGGCACCTCGGCACGGCCGCTCGCCGGCGGCTGAGCCGCCCCACCGACCGCGGGAACGGTACGCACAGCCGGCCCCCGCACGACGAAGGCCCCGGAGACCGTCGAGGTCCCCGGGGCCTTCGGCTGTCGGCGGTGGCGCGCTCAGCCCTTCCAGCAGCGCTTCACTACGCCGTCCGCGACCTCGAAGTTCAGCCGTCCCGCGAGGTACTCCATCGTGATGAACGTGCCCGGCGGCAACGACCTGACGGTGGACCAGCCGCGTTCGCGGGCCCGGCGCTCGGCGTCCTCGGCGGCGAGGCCGAGGTAGCAGTCCGGCTCGTCCTGCGGTTCGGCGGCGGGTGTCGGTAGGGGTGCCATACCCGCCACGTTAGGCCGCGGGTCCGTTCCGGGGAAGCCCGGAGCCGTGCACCATGTGTCACCGGCGCCCCTCCGGTCACGCTTTTGTCACAGGATCACGACGCGCGTTTCATCGCCGACTGGTCACACGTACGAGCGGTTCGAGTCCGTCAAGGGCGTAATTCAGAAGGAACTCGGGGCCGTTCGGGGCCCCCTCGGAGAAGCACGGGAAATGCCGGGCGGAGTACTCCGGGCGGGGTACTCGACCGCTCCGTGAATGCCCGCGCACGCCCTTTGCCGATCCTGCGCATTTCCGATTACCGGGCGCCCCGCGGGATGTGACACGGCATAGGGAATTCTTGATTCCGCCGCGGTGCGCGCCCCCGTGCCCGGCACCGTTCGCGGCACGCCGTCGTACGCCCTCTGTCGGACCCGGGTCCCCGGCGAGCATCATGGCGGGTGCTTCGGGCAAGCCCAGGACGCAGACGGCGAAGGGGCACGCAATGGGGACGCAGACGGAGCAGGTGGCGGCGCGGCCGGTACCGCGGCGGACGGCGGGCCGCATCCTCGTCGACTGGCTGACCACCACCGACCACAAGAAGATCGGCCACCTCTACCTGATCACGTCGTTCGCGTTCTTCCTGATCGCCGGTCTGATGGCCCTGATGATGCGGGCCGAGCTGGCCCGCCCCGGGCTCCAGCTCATGTCCAACGAAGAGTTCAACCAGATGTTCACCATGCACGGCACGATCATGCTGCTGCTCTTCGCGACCCCGACGTTCGCGGGCTTCGCCAACGAGATCATGCCGTTGCAGATCGGCGCGCCGGACGTGGCCTTCCCGCGCCTGAACATGCTCTCCTACTGGCTGTTCCTCTTCGGCGGCCTGATGGTGCTCGGCTCCCTGCTCGTGCCGAGCGGGCCCGCGGCCTTCGGCTGGTTCGCGTACGCGCCGCTGAACAGCCTGGAGCGCTCCCCCGGCATCGGCGCCGACCTGTGGATCATGGGGCTCGCGCTCTCCGGGTTCGGCACGATCCTCGGCTCGGTGAACTTCCTGACCACGATCATCGGCATGCGCGCACCCGGGATGACGATGTTCCGGATGCCCATCTTCACCTGGAACGTCCTGTTCACCTCGATCCTGGTGCTGCTCGCGTTCCCGGTGCTCGCGGCGGCGCTGCTCGTCCTGGAGGCCGACCGGCGGTTCCACTCGGTGGTCTTCGACGCGCAGTTCGGCGGGGCGCTGCTGTGGCAGCACCTCTTCTGGTTCTTCGGGCATCCGGAGGTCTACATCATCGCGCTGCCGTTCTTCGGCATCGTCACGGAGATCATCCCGGTGTTCAGCAGGAAGCCGGTGTTCGGCTACATCCCGCTGATCGGAGCGACGATGGCCATCACCGGTCTTTCGGTGGTGGTGTGGGCGCACCACATGTTCGCGACCGGCGCGGTGCTGCTTCCGTTCTTCTCCTTCATGTCGTTCCTGATCGCGGTGCCGACGGGGGTGAAGTTCTTCAACTGGACGGGCACGATGCTGAAGGGGTCCCTCTCGTTCGAGACCCCGATGCTGTGGTCCGTCGGGTTCCTGGTGTCGTTCCTGTTCGGCGGTCTGACGGGCGTCATCCTCGCCTCACCGCCCCTTGACTTCCACGTCACCGACTCGTACTTCGTCGTGGCGCACTTCCACTACGTCGTGTTCGGCACCGTCGTGTTCGCGACCTTCGCGGGCTTCTACTTCTGGTGGCCGAAGCTCACCGGCAAGATGCTCGACGAACGCCTCGGGAAGATCCACTTCTGGACGCTCTTCGTGGGCTTCCACACCACGTTCCTCGTCCAGCACTGGCTGGGCGCGGAGGGCATGCCCCGGCGGTACGCGGACTATCTGGCGGCGGACGGCTTCACGGTGCTCAACACGGTGTCGTCCATCGGCGCCTTCCTGCTCGGCCTGTCGACGCTGCCGTTCCTCTACAACCTCTGGAAGACGGCCAAGTACGGCGAGAAGGTCGAGGTCGACGATCCCTGGGGGTTCGGCCGCTCCCTGGAGTGGGCGACCTCGTGCCCGCCACCGCGGCACAACTTCCTGACGCTGCCCCGGATCCGCTCGGAGTCCCCCGCGTTCGACCTGCACCATCCCGAGTACGCGGCGCTGCGGGCGCCGGACGACCAGACGGATCACCCCGGTCCAGGGCCCGGCTCAGGCGGTCCCTGACCGCCCGCAGTCGCTCGGCGAGATCGTCTTTTTCCCCACCCGCCCGCCCTTACGGGCGGTCAGGTGCACGCCTGCGTGACGTCCCGGGGCTCCGGCGGGCAAGTTTCAGCCCGTCCGGCGTTTGAGGACGAGGCCCGGAGGGCCGATGGGGGGGAAAGGGGCGCAGCCCCAGGGGAGGCACCACACTGCGCGGCGCGGGTCGGCTAGGCGACGCGGATCGACAGGTCGTTGTCGACGGTGTAGTAGGGGCCGACCTCGACGGTACCGCCACCCCGGGCGGGCACCCGCTTCACCGGATAGGTGAAGATCGGCTTCTTGTCGGCGACGTCGTCGAGAAGCCGGGCGAGCCGAACCCGCGGCCCCTCCTCCCCGGCGGGCCACAGCCACAGGTTCCAGACCCCCACGCCCTCGGCGAGCGCCCCGTACCCGAGATCGAAGCGGAACTCCGAGGCACCCGCGGACCCCGCGGTCACCGGGGCGCGTACCACCCGCCCCGGCTCACCGCGCAGACCGGCCTCGACGTACGCGGCGTCGGTCAGCCCGGTGCCGTACACCCGGCCGTGCCCGGCGAGCCCCGCGGCCTCGATGACCAGCTCCCCGGTCTCCGCGTGCGGGGCGCGCAGCCAGGACCGCACCGACAGGTTGCCCTGCTTGGTGGCGTAGGGGATGCGCACCGCGACATGGCCACGGCTACCGCTGGGCGCGCGGTCGACCAGCGAGCGCAGATCGTTCACGCCCGGCATCAGACGGCGCGGCTCACCGCTCTCCACCTGCGCGTACGCGTTCCAGCGCCCCTCGGGCAGCTCGACGCTGCTGGGCAGGGCGGCCCGCAGCCGCCCGTCACCGGCCGGGGTGAGCGGCAGCCGTACCTCGACGGCCGGGTCGGAGTCCCGCAGCCGGAGGAGCAGATGCGCGGCGCCCCCCTCACCGGGGTCGGTGACGTCGAAGGTGAGCCCGCCCGCGGAGTCCGCGATGCAGTCGGCGCGCGGCGGCAGCAACTGCCCGTCGGCGCCCGCGGCCTCCCGCGAGCCGTCCAGCGTGCCCCGTGTGAACACGGCCGTCATGCCAAGCGCCCCTTCGTCGGTACGGTTCTTCCGGCGTCCCGCACGGCGTACGCGCCGCCGAGCAGCGCGCCCCGCGCCCGGTGCATCGAGCCGCGCACCCGGCCGCCCAGCGAGCCGCCCCGCTGGAGCATGCCGTCGAACATGTCCTCGTAGCGTTCGGCGATGTGGGCGGGGTCGAAGCGCTCGGAGTCCTGGAGCGCGGCGCCCGCCATCCGCTGCCGCAGCGCGTCGTCGTTGATGAGTTCCAGGAGACCGCCGGCGATGGCGTCGGCGTTGCCGACCTCGACGAGCCTGCCGTCGACACCGTTGTCGATGATCTCGCCGGGCCCGTGCGGGCAGTCGGTGGCCACCACGGGCAGCCCGCAGCGCATCGCCTCCACGATCGTCATGCCGAACGACTCGAGGCTGGAGGTGACGGCCGCTATGGAGCCCTTGGCCCACTCCGGCTCGATGGGGTGCGCGGGGCCCATGAGGAACACGTGGTTGTACAGGCCGAGGTCGTCGATCAGCTTGCGCAGCTTGTCCTTCTGCTTGCCGCCGCCGTAGATGCGAAGGCGCCAGTCGGGACGCTCGCGGCGCACCTTGTCGAAGGCGCGTATCAGCAGGTCGTACCGCTTCACGGGAGCGAGTCGCCCGGCCGCTACCACCCACTTGTGGGAGCCGTCGGCGGGCTCGATGCCGGGGGCGGGCACGGGGTTGGGCACCGCCTGCACGTGTACGCCGGGCAGCCGCATCTTCTTGCGGTACGCCGCCGCGTCGGCCTCGGTCGTCGTGGTCAGGACGTCCAGGCGCGGATAGACGCTGCGCAACTGCAGGCGCAGGGCCTTGGAGTGGCTGTCGAGCGTGAGGTGCTCCTGGCCGACGCGCAGCACGCCGCGCCGGGCCTGGCGGGCGATGTGCACGTTGAGGCCGGGCCGGGTGCCGATGACGACGTCGGACTGCAGGGAGGTCAGGTGGGCCGCGATGCGCTCGTCGGTCAGGGCGCTGTACTGGCCGTAGCGGCCCTCCGCGCTCGGGAACACCTTCGCCGGGGTCCGGTAGGCCTCGGTGTCGCCCTCGTATCCGGGGCTGTCCTTCCTGATGTCGACGAGATGGCTCAGCCTGACCCGCGCGTCGGGTGTGAAGACCGGCTCGTCCCGGTGCCGCAGCACCGACACGACATCGACGTCATGGTGCTCGGCGAGTGTGTTCGCCAAGTTGTACGTCGTCCGGATCGTCCCTCCGATCCCGTACGCGTTGTGGATCAGGAAAGAGATATGCATACGTCCCCGTATTCCGCGCTTGCCTGTGGACAGTCCGTCTCGTCCGCCTACCGAGGGGTTAGACGGAAAACTTGGGCCAAAGGTTGGGTCCCCTTTCCGTCTTGTTCTGCAACGGATACAAGATCGATAGCCGGAATCGGGAACTCCATGACTGGTACAGCCATCAGGGCTGGTAGGAGAGCTGTGGTACGTCGAAGCAGGTGCGGTTCATATCGCCCTGTGTGACCCACCCCTCACTGTCCTTCCAACGGGCCACGGACAGACATGTGTGGCGGGTCCTCGGTGGCTTCGCCCTCCGCTCGTACGTCACGGGCAGCAGCAGACCGTCGGCGTCATAGGGGGCGCCCGGGCCCAGGTACCGGTCGACGCACGCCCGCGTGACGTCGCCCCCGGACGCCGCGCACGACCTGGCCGCGTCCGTGAACCACATCGCGGCGGCCCAGCCCTCCAGTTGCCACTGGGAGTGGGTCTTCGCGTCCTTCGTGGCCTCCCGGAAGGCGCGTACCGCCGGGTGGCCGGTGTCCTCGTGATTGCGGCTCGATCCCGTCGCCCACAGGGCGTTGCGGCAGCGGGGCGCGTCCTTGTAGTCGTCGGCCACCGTGGACGACCAGTTCTGGACGTTGGTGACCTTCGCGGTGACCTCGGCGCCGACGTCGTCCATGGCCTCGCACAACTGCGCGTTGCCGTGGGTGTCCATGGCGTCGAAGACGAGGTCGGCGTCCCGGTCCTTCAGGTCGGCGGCGACCGCGCGGAAGTTGGGCAGCGCGAAGTCCACCTGCTCGGTGACGACTTCGTAGCCCTCGGCCTCCAGACCGCGCTGCACCAGGCGGGCGTACGCGGCCGACGCGGCCTGGTTGTAGGAGACGACGGCGGCGGTACGGGCGCCGTGCTCGCGCTTGAAGTAGCGGTAGACCTCGGTGCCGCCGTACAGACTGCCGTCCCAGCCCGGTTTCCCCGTGCGCGGGGCGAGGCTGCCGTAGATGCCGTACAGGTGCGGATGGGTGTCGTAGGCCGGGCCGATGGGCTGGCCGCCGATGTCGGGCACGCGCGCGCGGGACACGCGCGCGGCGCCCGCGTAGTCGAGGACGGTGGTGGCGACGAGCGCGACGACCTTCTTCTCGTCGAGCAGCTTGTGCACGCACTCGTTGTTGCCGACGCCGCTGCCGCCGTCGTCGCAGGTGTGCACCTCGACGGGGCGGCCGCCGACGCCGCCGCGGTCGTTGAGGCGCGCGAAGTAGGCCTTGGCGCCGTCGCGCGGCCCGGTGAAGGCGGAGCCGCCGACGGGGCTGGTGGCGCTGGCGATGATGCCGACCCGCAGCGGCGGCCCCTGCGGGTTGCCGCGCGACGTGGGCGTCCGCGCCTCGAAGTCGCTCTCCGGCAGCCTGCTGCCACAGGCCGTGCCCGCGAGCAGTGCGGCGACGGCGAGGACCGCGAAGGGCACGTTCCGGAGCCGCGACACCTCAGCAGCCGGGTCCCGGCGACGCGCTGCCGCTCAGCTTCACCAGCGCGCACAGCGTCTTGACGGACACCTTCCAGGTGTCGTCCTGGTTCACGGCCGTACCGCTGGCGGTGGGCAGCGCGGTCGCGCCCTTGAGCGTGAGCGCGTACGTCACGTCTGCCTCGGCCGGCGAGGTGAACTCCACCTTGCCGACCTTCGCGCGGACCTGCTTGCCGCGCTCGTCCCCGCTGAAGCCCGCAAGGACCGCGCGCATCTCCTCGCCGTTCTCCAGGACGGCTTCCTTGTCCCGCATCGGCGTGGCCGGGTCGAAGAACTTCTCGAAGTTGCGCCGCACCTGTTTCTCGGCGGCCGCGGGGTCGGCGGGCGCGTCCGCCGGCGGCTTCGACGAGGTCTCCACCGAGGGTTCGGGCGGCTTCCTCTCGTCGCCTCCGCTGTCGTCGCCGCAGGCCACGGCGGCCGATGCGATCAGCAGGACGACGACGGCCACCGGCACCGTGCTCCGCGCCCTTCCCCGCCGGGGATCGCTCCCCCGCCCAGGCCTTGTCCAGAGCACCATCTGGCTCACCACCGGGTGTCGGTCCGGACGCAGAGCGCCCGGTGTTTTCAGGGTCGGCTTCCAGAAGGCATAGTGCAAGCACTTGGCCGACATGAACAGACCCGGTCGGCCACGGCGGACTCACGTCGTCTCCCAGGGGGCCCTCGATGCGGGCGGCAAAGACGGATCAGACCTCTCCCGCCGCGGCTCCGGCGGCCTCCAGGGCGGCGGCCCGACTGCGGGCGGTGCACCCGCTCCTCTGGGCGGCGTACGCGGCCCTCGCCACCGGGGCGGTGCTCTGTGTGACCGGCTGGTACGGCATCTCCGGCGAGCGCTTCGCCGAGCGGCAGTTGCCCTACCTCGCCTCGTGCACGGTCCCGGGCGCCGCGCTGATCGTCGCGGGCGCGGTGCTCCTCGCACACGGCCGCGGGGCGCTCGCCGCCGCGCGCGTCGAGGAGTTGTACGGGCTTCTCGTGGCCCTCGACGACCAGGTCCCCGGCGCCGGACCCGCCGAGCAGGCCGCGACGCCCCTCGCCACCAGCGACGCCCTGCTGATCGTGCCCGGCGGCGGGCTCCTGCACCGCGCGGACTGCCCCCTGGTGTCCGGCAAGGCGGACGCGGTGCCGCCCGCCGCGCGTGACCTGCGCGCCGGTGCCGCGGCGCCCTGCCCGATCTGCGCTCCCCCGCTCCGGCAGGGCTCCACGGACCCGACAGGCCCGGAGGACTGACCCGGTGGCCTCCCTGAGCTACGACCTGACGCTGGCCGGGCTCGCCGTCGGCAGTGCCGCCGCCCTGACCGGGATCGGCCTGATCGTCACCTACCGCGCCACGGGCGTGCTCAACTTCGCGCACGGCGCCGTCGCGATGGTGTGCGTGTACCTGCTGCGCCAGTTCACCGTCGGATGGGGCTGGCCGCTCTGGCTCGCCGCCGCGGTCACCCTGTTCGCCGTGGCACCCGCCATCGGCCTCGTCCTCGAACGCGCCGTCTTCCGGCCCCTCGCCGTCCTCGGCGGCGACCCGGCCCAGACCCTGGTCGCGTCGATCGGCGTGTTCGTGCTCCTCGTCGGCGGGGCGGCACTGCTCTGGGGGCAGGGCGCGCGGGCCGACGTGCCGACGCTGGTCGAGGCGGACCCCTGGGCGCAGTTGGCGGCCGCGGTGGTGCTCGCCGTCGCGGTGTGGGCGGGCACCCGGTTCACCCGCTTCGGCGGCGAACTGCGCGCCGTGGTCGACGACCGCCGTCTCGCCGTCCTCACCGGGATCGACGCCGACCGGGTCGCGGCGGCCGGGTGGGCGTTCGGCTCGTTCACCGCGGGCCTCACCGGCGTGCTGCTCGCTCCCTACGTACGCCTCGACCCGTACGGTCTTCCGCTGCTCGTGATGGAGGTCGTGGCCGTCGCCGTGGCCGCCCGGATGCGCCGTCTTACGGTGGCCGTGGTGGTGGCGCTCGGCATCGGCGTGGCACAGAGCCAGTTGACCCGGCTGCACCCCTCCGGCTGGGGCGAGCCGCTGCTCCAGGCCGTCGGCGCGAACCTGTTCGTGGTGGCGCTGCTGTTCGCCGCGCTCGTCCTGCCGGGCATCGGCACGGGGGACGCGCTGCCGCGCACGGCCACGGCCCGGGTGCGCACACCGGCCGGCGCGTGGATCGTGGCCCTCGTCCTCTTCCTCCTCCCGCTCGGCTTCGCGGGCTCCGACCTCACCACCTCCGTCCAGGTGCCCGCGCTCGGCGTCATCCTGCTGTCCCTGGTCGTGGTCACCGGGCGCGGCGGGCAGATCTCCCTCGGCCAGGCGGCGTACGCGGGTCTCGGAGCGCTGTTCACCGCGCTGTTGGTGCACGGGCGCTTCCCCGGCCTGCCCGAACTTCCGCCGCCGCACGCCCTCGCGGTGGCCGTCCTGCTCGTCGCCCCGCTCGGCCTGCTCACCGGCCACCCCGCGATCAGCCGCCACGGTCTGGCGCTCGCCCTCGCCACCTTCGCCGTCGGGGTCGGCGTCAGCCGGTTCGTGTTCGCCCAGCCGTACGCCGCGTCCGGTCTCACCCTCGGGCGGCCCGCGGGCTTCGGCGGTGACCGCGCGTACTACCTCCTCGAACTGGTTCTGCTCGCGGGTGCGCTGCTGCTCGTCGCGGCGCTGCGGCGGGGTCGTACCGGGCGGGCGCTCGCCGCGATGCGGGACCACGAGGCGGGGGCCGCGGCCGCCGGGGTGCCCGTGCGGGCGCTGAAGCTCTCCGCGTTCGTCGTCGGGGCGGGGCTCGCCGCGCTCGGGGGCGGGATGCTCGGCATGGGCGTCGGGGCGTTCGACCCGGGTGCGTACGACCCCGTGCGGGGGCTGCTGTGGTTCGCGGCGGTCGTCGTGCTGGGGGCCGACAGTCTGCTGGGGGCGCTGCTTGCCGCCGCGTTGCTCGTCGGGCTCGACGCGGGGGCGCGTGGGGGTGTGGCCGCCGCGGTGGTCGGCGTGCTCGCGATTCTCGTCGGCCGCTTTCCCGGGGGGCCCTATGAGGCTCTGCGGACCGCTACGCGGGGGGTGCGGAGGCATCCTGCGTTGACGCCGTTGGGGGTGCGGGTACGGGGTGCCCTTACCGGCACGTCGGCTTCCCGGGGCCCTGCCTCGGCTGACGTCTCGTCGAGCGGTGCCCGGCGCCGGGGGCTGTGCCCACCCTTCCCCAAGCTCTCGGCTCCGCTCGAGCAGGGGAGACCCCACTCGCCCTGCGGCACGATTGCCCACGGTGGTAGCGGCAGTAGCGGCAGTGGGGAGCCTCGGCCGGGCGCCGCCTCAGGCGCGAAGCCGCAGACCGGCGCCGCCTCCGGCACAGAGCCGCAGACCGGCGCCGCCTCCAGCGCAGACCCGCGGACAGGCGCCGCCTCCGGCGTCAAGCCGCAGGACGTTGACGGCTCCGATGGGTGGCGGTTGGCCGGTGTGCGGGGGTGTTCTCGGGTCGGTGCGGGGCTCGAAGCGCGTCGGTTGCGGCTCGCCTATGGGAAGTTCGTCGCTCTGCGGGACGTGTCGCTCAGCGTGCCCCCGGGGCGGGTCACCGCTGTCGTCGGGCCCAACGGGGCCGGGAAGAGCAGCCTGTTCCACTGTCTGGCCGGGACCGTGCGGCCGGGAGGTGGGCGGGTGGTGTTCGGAGGCCGGGACATCACGCGGCTGCCGGCGCACGCGCGTACCCGGGCCGGTCTGGCCCGTACGTTCCAGCAGCTCGCGGTGTTTCCGACGCTCACCGTCGCCGAGAACGTCCGGGTGGGCGCCGAGCAGGGGCGGGTGCGCGACCCCGGGGCGCCGGACCGGGCGCTGCGCCTCCTCGGCCTCGACACGGTGCGCGACCGTCCGGCGGCGGACCTGCCCACCGGCACCCTGCGCCGGGTCGAACTGGCCCGGGCCCTCGCGGGCGACCCGTACGTCCTCCTCCTCGACGAGCCCGCGGCCGGCCTGGACACGGCCGAGGTGGCCGCGCTGACGCGGATCCTGCGCGCCCTCGCCGCGGACGGCACGGCACTGCTCGTGGTGGAGCACGACCTGGACCTGGTGGCGGGCCTCGCCGACACGGTGTACGTCCTTGCGGCGGGCCGCATCGTCGCCGAAGGCCCAGCGGACCAGGTCCTGGACGGCGCGCACGACGGAGGCGGGACGCGATGAGCACCCTGGAGCTGCGTGCGGCCCGGGTGCGTTACGGCCCGCTCGAGGCACTGCACGGCGTGCGGCTCGCCGCGCCCGCCCCCGGCCTGACGGTCCTCGTCGGCCGCAACGGCTCCGGCCGTACGACCGCCCTGCGCGCCCTGGCCGGGACCGTGCCGCTGTCCGGGGGCGCCGTCGTGTGGGACGGCACGGACGTCACCCGGGTGCCCGCGCACGAACGCGCCCGCCGGGGCCTGTGCTTCGTACCGGACCGGCAGGCCGTGTTCGGGTCGCTGACGGTGCGCGAGAACCTGGAGCTGGCCCGGGCCCGCGGCGGCTTCGCCCCGGCCCTGGACGCCTACCCCGAGCTCGCCCCGCTCCTCGGGCGCCGCGCGGGCACCCTGTCGGGCGGCGAGCAGCGCATGCTGGCGCTCTCCCGGGCCCTGCTCGCGCGGGCGGGCGTGGTCCTCGTGGACGAACCCACGCAGGGCATGTCCCCGCCGGTCGCCGCCCGTACGTACGGTCTCCTGCGGGGCCTGGACGCGTGCGTGGTCCTCGCCGAGCAGCGGCTGCCGCCCGGCCTTCGCGAGCGCGGCGGCCGGGCGGCGACGGTGGTGTACGAACTGCGCAGGGGCGAGGTCGTGTTCGCGGGCGAGCCCGGGGAGCTGCCGGAGGAAAGCCCCGTCGCGGCACCGCCCGTCACGGGATGACGAGCACCATGCCGACGTCGATGCGGTCGGGACGCGGTCCGACGGTGGTGCGGTTGGCCTGGTAGAGGGCCTTCCAGCCGCCCTTGACCTGGTGCCTGCGCGCGATGGAGCTGAGCGTCTCGCCGCGCTTGACCACGTGGGTGATCCGCACCGGGTTGAGCGCGTCCCCGGCGAGTCCGGCCGCCAGGACCTTCTTGGAGCACACGGGCCAGGCCTTCCAGCCCTGGGTGCGCAGGACCTTCTGGGCGACCTTGATCTGCTGCTCGCGGGTGGCGAGGTCCGCGCGCGGCGCGTACGCGAGGCCGCCGTGCTCCACCCAGGTGGGCTGGTAGAACTGCAGGCCGCCGTAGTAGCCGTTCCCGGTGTTGGCGTCCCAGCGGCCGTTGCTCTCGCATTGGGCGAGGCAGGCCCACGGCCCTTCGGCGCGCGTGCACTCGTACAGGTTCCGCGTCGGCGACGCCGTGGCCGGTGGCGTCAGGAGCGCGAGGGCAGCGGTGGCGAGCAGAGTGACGGACCGAAGACGTGTGTTCGACATCGGGTGCATCGGTCACGCTAAGCACGCCTTCGAAGGGCTCGGAGTCCGCCGCGCCGTCGCGGTGCCGCGGCCCCACCCGGTCGGCCGATGTGGCCGGGGGCGGGGCCGCGACGGACGTCAGACCGTGAGCCGCTGGCCGGGCACGATCACGTCCGGGTCGCCGCCGATGACCCCTTGGTTGGCTACGAAGATCCGCTGCCAGTCGGTGCCGTGCGCCGCGGCGATGCGGCTGAGCGTGTCACCGGACCGGACGGTGTAGTTCCCCGAACCGGCATCGGCGCGGGCCGTGCCGCGCTCGCTGCGGGCCGGAGCGCGGTACTGCGGAGCGGGCTGCTCCGGGGCCGCCTTCGGCGCGGCGGGCCTGGGCGCCGCCTGCTTCGGTGCCGCCTGCTGCGGTGCCGCCCGCTGCGGTGCGGCGGGAGCGGCGGCCGCACCCGGCGCGGCGCCCTGGGCCCCGGCCCGTGCCGAGCAGGACGGCCACGCGCCCCACCCCTGCGCCCGCTGGACCTTCGCCGCGACGGCGATCTGCTGTGCCTTGGACGCCCTGTCGGCGGTCGGCGCGTAGGCCGTGCCGCCGTACGCCCGCCAGGTCGCGGCGGAGAACTGGAGCCCTCCGTGGTAGCCGTTCCCTGTGTTGATCTGCCAGTTCCCGCCGCTCTCGCAACGGGCGATCCGGTCCCACACTCCGCTGTCCGCGGCGGCCTGGCCGGTCGCGGTGAGCAGTGCGAGGGGCGCGAGGATCGCGGCTCCGCCGAGCACTGCCGTCCTGCGAATGTACTGGGGACGAACGGACATGTATTTCCCTCTCCAAGGACCCGGGCTCCCCCTGGCTCCGCGGGCCCCGCGCGCGTCCGGCGCCGGGTGCCCGCCGAGCCCCGCCCGCCCGGGGCTGCCGAAAGGATCGGCGGCGCGTTCGGCGGACGTACCCGAGCGGTGCTCGCTGCACACGGCGGTGGAATCTAGGAGCGCACTCGCCCCGCCATCAACCAGCGGCCCGTCGGGCCAGGCCAGTTGACTGTTACCTGCGGTAGCGACGAGATCAGGACACCCACTGAGTTCCCTGATATCCGCATTTACCATCCCGCCGCCGAATCGATCTGTGACTCACTTCACCAACTCAACTTCCTTTTACGCAAGCGCTGTTGGCGCGGAGTGACGGATACGGGCCGGGAACTCACGCTCCGCTGCGGATAGTTCAATTCCGTTCCCCCCTGCGCGTGACTTGCACCACTGATCGCCCGTTGTCTCCTTTATGAGCCGGGCACCACCCGGACACCCCACGCATCGATCCCGAGGAGTCACCCGTGCCGCGCATGCTCGACCTCAGCGACGAGGTACGTGCCGAGATCGGCGATGAAGAAGCCGACCGCCTGCTCGCCGGAGAGAACGCCCCGGGCGCCTACGACTGCACCTCCTGTCGCACCCCGGGCGACTCGGAGCGCGAACGCACCAGCACGGTCCTCTTCGTCGGCGACGAGACCGCCGTGCTCGCCTTCGCCCACGCCACCTGTCTGCCGTCCCAGATCGTCGAGGTCGCCGAGGAGCAACTCCAGGGCGCCGTCCGTTCGATCACCGGCGAGGCGGGCGGCGCGGCCAGGACCGTCCCCGACCTCCCCCCCGAACAGGCCGTGCTCGGCGTCACCAGCGGGCTGGTCCTGATCGAGAACGAGTTGCAGCCCGCCCTCGTCGTGGAGCCCACCGGGCCGATCGCCCGCCCCAGCGCCGCGCCGAGCGGCGGCGACGACTTCCTGCCGCTCCTGATCGAGCAGGGCTTCACGCCGATGACGAGCCTGGCGGGCGTGCCGCCGACGGTGCACGGCTGGTCGGTGCTGCTCGCCATGGGCCAGCTCCACGCCATCCTGCAGCCCGGTACGGGCGGCGGCCCCCAGGTCGCCTGGTGGCAGGCGCACCAGCCGCTCCAGGTCACCGAGGGCTGGCGGGCCGCGGCGAACAAGCTCCAGTCGGTGCTCCTGTTCGCGGCGCCCGCCGGAGCCATCGGCCGCCAGCCCCGCGAGGACCTGCTGCGTGACGCCCTCGACCGGTCGGCGGCGCGCGGCCAACTGGTCGCCTGCGCCATGCCGTTGGCCGGCACGTGAGCGCGGTCCGCGCGCCGGGCGCCCGCCGTGCGTCCGGCGCCCGGACGAACCCGCTCCCAGTGCCGCCTACCAGGCGAAAGAGGGGGTTCGCCCCGCATCCGTCGGGCCTCGGTGTCGTTGGCCCAGACGTGCACGCATACGACCCCTCAGCCCACCGGCCGTACCAGAGCCCCATCCCGTCCATGCGCACGGCGCAGGACGCCGTGGCCACCCCCTCGGCCACGCCGATCTACGA
Organism: Streptomyces aureocirculatus; assembly: GCF_000720475.1. Classification (GTDB taxonomy): domain Bacteria; phylum Actinomycetota; class Actinomycetes; order Streptomycetales; family Streptomycetaceae; genus Streptomyces; species Streptomyces aureocirculatus. The sequence goes on along the minus strand of NZ_JOAP01000005.1, from coordinate 37,029 downwards.
CGCGCTGTACTCGGAGTACCGGCGGGCGTTCCGCGCCCTGCCCGGTGACAGGACCGGCGAGGAAGACCTGAGGTTCACCGCCTTCGGCCCCGGGCCGTACCCGCAGCACGGCGCCGGACGTCACGAAAACCGCCACGACCGGCACCTGTCCCGGCACGAGGCGCGCTACGACTCCCGGGTCGACCCGCGGCACCAGCCGTTCCACGTGGCCCGCTACGGCCAGCAGGGCCAGGCCGACCACCACACCGGCTACGGCCAGCTCTTCCCCGCCGCGCTCCCGCCGGGCCCGCGCCGCGGGCTCTGAACCGCGCCCCGCGCCCCGAAAGAAGCCGATGCCCGGCCTTCCCTCTGGAAGGCCGGGCATCGGTGCGCGGAGAGCCGGACCCGCTACTTCTTCTTCTGGTTCTTCTGGCCGCGCTTCTCGCGCACCCGCACCGAGATGTGGATCGGCGTGCCCTCGAAGCCGAACTCCTCGCGGAGCCTGCGCTCCACGAACCGGCGATAGCCGTGCTCGATGAAGCCCGACGCGAACAGCACGAACCGCGGCGGCTTCGTGCCCGCCTGGGTGCCGAACAGGATGCGCGGCTGCTTGCCGCCGCGGACCGGGTGCGGATGCGCGGCGACCAGTTCGCCGAGGAAGGCGTTCAGACGGCCCGTCGGCACCCGGGTCTCCCAGCCCGCGATGGCCGTCTCGATCGCCGGGACCAGCTTCTCCATGTGGCGTCCGGTGCGCGCCGAGACGTTCACCCGGGGCGCCCAGGCCACCTGGGCCAGCTCGGTCTCGATCTCCCGCTCCAGGTAGTAGCGGCGCTCCTCGTCGAGGGTGTCCCACTTGTTGTACGCGAGGACGACCGCGCGGCCCGCCTCCACCGCCATGGTGACGATGCGCTGGTCCTGCACGCTGATCGACTCGCTGGCGTCGATCAGGATGACCGCGACCTCCGCCTTCTCGACGGCCGCCGCGGTGCGCAGCGAGGCGTAGTAGTCGGCGCCCTGCTGGAGGTGGACGCGCTTGCGGATGCCGGCGGTGTCCACGAACTTCCAGGTGACGCCGCCGAGCTCGATCAGTTCGTCGACCGGGTCGCGGGTCGTGCCCGCGAGTTCGTTGACGACGACGCGGTCCTCGTTCGCCACCTTGTTCAGGAGGGAGGACTTGCCGACGTTCGGGCGGCCGATGAGCGCGATGCGGCGCGGGCCGCCGACGGCCGTGCCGAAGGTCTGCGCGGGCGCCTCCGGCAGCGCTTCCAGGACGGCGTCCAGCATGTCGCCGGTGCCGCGGCCGTGCAGCGCGGACACCGGGTGCGGCTCGCCGAGGCCGAGCGACCACAGCATCGCCGCGTCCGCCTCCGCCGAGGGCCCGTCGACCTTGTTGGCGCACAGCACGACGGGCTTGCCCGCCTTGCGCAGGAGGCGCACGACGGCCTCGTCGGTGTCCGTCGCGCCGACCGTGGCGTCCACCACGAACACCACGGCGTCGGCGGCCTCGATCGCGTACTCCGCCTGTGCGGCCACGGAGGCGTCGATGCCGAGGACGTCCTGCTCCCAGCCGCCGGTGTCGACGACCTTGAAGCGGCGGCCCGCCCACTCGGCCTCGTACGTCACCCGGTCGCGGGTGACGCCCGGCTTGTCCTCGACGACGGCCTCGCGGCGGCCGATGACGCGGTTCACCAGGGTCGACTTGCCGACATTGGGGCGCCCGACGACGGCGAGCACGGGCAGCGGGCCGTGGCCCGCCGCCTCGATGGCGCCCTCGACGTCCTCGATGTCGAAGCCCTCTTCGGCGGCGAGCTCCATGAACTCCGCGTACTCGGCGTCGCCAAGCGCCCCGTGCTCGTGCTCGTCCGAGCTCGGCCCGGAGGGGTTCTGGTCGTTCATGAAGTCCGTACCTCGTTCATCGTGGTCATCGGTGGCCCGGCCAAGGCGGTCGGTCCACTACTGAAAGTCTCGCTCAGCGCCCGGTCAGGCGCCTGGCGTTTTCCAGGTGGCCGGTCAGCCGCCCCTGGATCCGTACGGTGGCCTCGTCGAGGGCCTTGCGGGTGCGCCGCCCGCTGCTGTCGCCCGCCTCGAAGGGGTCACCGAAGACGACGTCGACGCGGGTGCGCAGCGGCGGCAGCCTCTTTATCAGCCGCCCGCGCCGCTCCGTGCTGCCGAGCACGGCGACCGGCACGATCGGGGCTCCGGTGCGCACCGCGAAGTACGCGAGCCCGGCCCGCAGCGAGGCGAAGTCGCCCTCGCCCCGGGTGCCCTCAGGGAAGATCCCGAGGACGCCGCCCTGGCCGAGCACCGCGAGCGCGTCCGTGACGGCCGTGCGGTCGGCCGTCGTACGGTCGACCTGGAGCTGGCCGATGCCCCGCAGAAACGAGCCGAGCGGCCCGACGAACGCTTCCTTCTTGATCAGGAAGTGGGTCGGCCGGGGCGCCACACCCATCACCATGGGGCCGTCGACGTTGTGCGAGTGGTTCACGGCGAGGATCACCGGGCCTGCCGCGGGGACCCGCCAGGCCCCGAGGACGCGGGGCTTGAACAGGCCGTACATGAGGCCGACGCCGATGCGGCGGCCGACGTCGGCGCCGCGCTCGGAGGGCGCCGCCCGCCCGGCCGGTACGTCGGTCACTTGCCGGCCCGCTTCTCCTCGACGAGCGTGACGACGCACTCGATGACCTGCTGCAACGTGAGCTCGGTGGTGTCCACCTCGACGGCGTCGTCCGCCTTGGCGAGGGGCGAGGTCTTCCGGCTGGAATCGGCCGCGTCCCGCTTGACCAGGGCCTCCCGGGTGCTTGCGACGTCGGCGCCCTTCAGCTCGCCGGAGCGGCGGGCCGCACGGGCCTCCGGGGACGCCGTCAGGAAGATCTTGAGGTCGGCCTCCGGCAGGACCGTGGTGCCGATGTCGCGGCCCTCGACGACGATGCCCTCGTCCGCGCCGCCCGCGATGGAGCGCTGCAGCTCGGTGATCCGGGTGCGCACCTCGGGAACGGCGCTGACCGCGCTCACCTTGGAGGTGACATCGGCCGTGCGGATCGGGCCCGCGACATCCGTGCCGTCGACGGTGATCGTCGGGGCGGAGGGGTCCGTGCCGGAGACGATCTCCGGCTTCCCGGCCACGGCGGCGATGGCGGAGGGGTCCGTGAGGTCGATGCCGTTGTGCACCATCCACCACGTGATCGCCCGGTACTGGGCGCCGGTGTCCAGATAGCTCAGGCCGAGCTGGGCCGCGACCGCCTTTGAGGTGCTCGACTTCCCCGTGCCGGAGGGACCGTCGATGGCGACGATCACGGGAGCCGGGCCTGCGGCGGCGGTCTTTTCCACGGATTCCACGGGGAGCGGACACCTTTCTCGGTGCGGGGGACGGGGTGGGCCGCCTGCTCGGCGCCCCGCACAAGGTTACTGGCTTCAGGCCGTGGCCCTTCCCGGGTCCCGCGGCGCAAGCTCCCGTGCGCCCCCCGCCGGGCCCGGGCCAGGCCCCGTCAGGCCCCGTCAGGCGACACTGTCGCCCCCCTGGGTCACTGCTGGCGCAACGACCACCCTCGCTCGCGCAGCGCCACCGCGAGCTGTGCCGCCGCCCTGGGTTCGACCATGAGCTGGACGAGGCCCGCCTGCCGCCCGGTGGCGTGCTCGATGCGGACGTCCTCGACGTTGACGCCGGCCCGCTCCGCGTCGGCGAAGATGTGGGCGAGCTGTCCGGGCTGGTCGTCGATGAGCACGGCCACGACCTCGTACACCGTGGGCGCGGTGCCGTGCTTGCCCGGCACCCGTGCCTGCCCGGCGTTGCCCCGCCGCAGCATGTTCTCGACGCCCGTCGCGCCGTCGCGCCGCTTGCTCTCGTCGGCCGACTGCAGCTCCCGCAGCGACGTGACCGCCGAGTCCAGGTCGGCGGCGACCTCCGCGAGCAGGTCGGCGACCGGGCCGGGGTTCGCGGAGAGGATGTCGATCCACATCCGCGGGTCGGACGCCGCGATGCGGGTGACGTCCCGGATGCCCTGGCCGCAGAGGCGTACCGCCGTCTCCTCGGCGTTCTCAAGACGGGCCGCGACCATGCTGGAGACCAGGTGCGGCATGTGCGAGACGAGGGCGACCGCGCGGTCGTGGGCGTCCGCGTCCATGACAACGGGCACGGCCCGGCACTGGGCGACCAGTTCGAGGGCGAGGTTCAGGACGTGGGTGTCGGTGTCCCCGGTGGGCGTCAGGACCCACGGCCTGCCCTCGAAGAGGTCCGCCGAGGCCGCGAGGGGCCCGCTGCGCTCACGCCCGGACATCGGATGCGTGCCGATGTACGAGGCCAGGTCGAGGCCCATGGCCTCGAGCTCGCGGCGCGGTCCGCCCTTCACGCTCGCCACGTCCAGGTAGCCGCTCGCGGCCCCGCGGCGCATCGCGTCGGCGAGCGTGGGAGCGACGTAGGTGGGCGGCACGGCGACCACGCACAGGTCGACGGGCCCCTCCGGCGGCTCGCTCGTGCCCGCCCCGAGCGCGGCCGCGGTGCGCGCCTGCTCCGTGTCGTGGTCCGCGAGGTGCACGGTGACGCCGCGGCGCGCGAGGGCCAGGGCGGCCGAGGTGCCGATGAGGCCGGTGCCGATGACGAGGGCGGTCTTCACCTGGTCACGTCCTCACGCAGAAGGACCCCACGCAGAGCGGCCCCACGCAGAGGGCCACGCAGAGCAGCCTCACGCGGGGCGGCCGTCGTGCCGGCCCGTGTCCTGGTCCGCCCCGGCCGCGCGACCTCGGCCCCGCGCTCCACGCCGGTCCACAGCCCGTGCCGCCCCGGCCCGACGGCCCCCCGTACCCCTCGTACCGTCACCGTGCTGCTCCTCGCTCGTGTGCACCCGTCGTGCCCGGCCGTGCCGTGTGACGCCGCCGCGCTCCCCCGCAAAGGGTAGTCAGCCCGGCGTGCGACCACGTCAAAGGTTCCCCGGGCGAGGTTCTTCCGACGTATCGGCGGTTCACCCCGGTTGTATCGCGGCCGCACCCGCCAAGACCGACAGGCCTACAGGTCGACTTCCTTCATCAGCATGCCGACCTCGGTGTTGGAAAGACGGCGCAGCCAGCCCGACTTCTGGTCGCCGAGCGTGATCGGGCCGAAGGCGACCCGCACCAGCTTGTCGACGGGGAACCCGGCCTCGGCGAGCATGCGGCGCACGATGTGCTTGCGGCCCTCGTGCAGGGTCACCTCGACCAGGTAGTTCTTGCCGGTCTGCTCGACGACGCGGAAGTGGTCCGCGCGGGCGTAACCGTCCTCGAGCTGGATACCGTCCTTGAGCTGCTTGCCCAGGTCACGCGGGATCGGGCCGACGATGTGCGCGAGATAGACCTTCTTCACGCCGTACTTCGGATGGGTCAGGCGGTGCGCAAGCTCACCGTGGTTGGTGAGCAGGATGACGCCCTCGGTCTCGGTGTCGAGCCGCCCCACGTGGAACAGCCGCGTCTCGCGGTTGTTCGTGTAGTCGCCGAGGCACTGGCGCCCTTCGTTGTCCTCCATGGTGGAGACGACACCGGCGGGCTTGTTCAGCGCGAAGAACTGGTACGACTGCGTGGCCACGGTCAGGCCGTCGACCTTGATCTCGTCCTTGTCCGTGTCGACCCTGAGGCCCTGCTCCATGACGATCTCGCCGTTGACCTCGACGCGGGCCTGCTCGATCAGTTCCTCGCAGGCGCGCCGGGACCCGTAGCCCGCGCGGGCGAGGATCTTCTGCAGCCGCTCGCCCTCCTGCTCGGCGCCGGGGAAGGTCTTCGGCGGGGAGACCTTCGGCTTGCCCGCGTACCGCTCGCGGTTGCGCTCCTCGGCGCGCGTCTCGTACTCACGCGAGCGCCCGGGGGCCGGGCGGCCGCCGCGCTGTTCCTGGCTCCGCTTGGGGCCGCCCTTGGCACCGCCGCGCGCGGAGGCGCCGCGGCCCGACTTCGGGCCCTCGTGCGTGGCGCCCGGGCCCACGTCGTAGCGACGCTCCTCGGGGCGGGGCTTGCTGGGGCGGCTCGGCTTGTCGTCCCGGTCGTTGCCGGCAGCGCGGTAGTTGCCGCGGCCACCGCCGCCGCCCGCACCGCCCCGGGGAGCGTCGCCCCGGCCGCCCGCACCGCCCCGGGGAGCGTCGCCCCGGCCGCCCGCACCGCCCCGGCCGCCGCCGGTCCGGCCACCGCTGTTGCCGCGGCCGCCGCTGTTGCCACCACGGCTCCCGCCGTTGTTTCCGCTGCTGTTCCTGCCGCTGCTGCTTCGCATCAAAGTTCCGTCTGGTCGTCTGCGTCTCGTGTATCCGGCGCATCGGGTGCGTCCGGGTCGAACGACGGGAGGCCTTCCTGCGTCTCCGCCTCGATCGCGTCCGCCTCGGGGAGGAAGGGCGCGAGCTCGGGGAGCTCGTCAAGGCCGCGCAGGCCCATCCGCTCCAGGAAGTAGTTCGTCGTCCTGTACAGGATCGCACCTGTTTCGGGTTCCGCGCCCGCCTCCTCCACCAGACCCCGCTGCAACAGGGTGCGCATGACCCCGTCACAGTTCACGCCGCGCACCGCGGAGACGCGCGAGCGGCTGACCGGCTGGCGGTAGGCGACGACGGCGAGCGTCTCCAGGGCCGCCTGGGTGAGCCTGGCGTGCTGCCCGTCCAGGACGAAGCCCTCGACGGCCGCCGCGTACGCCGGGCGGGTGTAGTAGCGCCAGCCTCCCGCCACCAGACGCAGCTCGAAGCCGCGCCCCTGGACGGTGTACTCGTCGGCCAGCTCCCGCAGCGCGACGGCCACCGCTCGCCGGGGCCGCTGCAGGACCTTCGCCAGGTGTTCCTCGGTCGCGGCCTCGTCCACGACCATGAGGACGGCCTCCAGGGCGGGCTTGAGGTCGAGCCCGGCGACGGCGGACCGCAGGTCCCCGGCAGGACTGTTCTCCGTAGGCACGGCACCGTCTTCGGCGGGTACGGCGTCTTCGGCGGGCACGGCGCTCACGGCTTCTTCTCCTCGTCCGGCTCGGGGGCGCGGTCGAACTCGTCGGTCACGGTCGGTGCCGCGTCGGCGTCGCCGCCGGTCCAGCGCACCAGGAGCTCGCCGAGCGCGGTCTCCTGCTCCAGGGCGACGGCCTTCTCCCGGTACAGCTCCAGGAGCGCCAGGAAGCGGGCGACGACGGTGAGGGTGTCATCGGGGCCAAGATCTTCGATCAGCGCCCGGAAACTGGCCTCGCCGTGCTCCTTGAGCCGCGCGACGACGACCGCGGCCTGCTCGCGCACGCTCACCAGCGGCGCGTGGATGTGGTCGACGTACACCTGCGGCTTCGCCCTGGGCTGCATCGCCTTCACGGCGAGCTTGGCGAACCCTTCGGCGCCGATGCTGATGACGACCTCGGGCAGCAGCTCGGCGTGGTGCGGCTCAAGGCCCACGGTGCGCGGGTAGCGGCGGGCCTCCTCGTCGAGCCGGCCGCTGAAGATGTCGGCGATCTGCTTGTACGCGCGGTACTGGAGCAGCCGCGCGAACAGCAGGTCGCGCGCTTCGAGCAGCGCGAGGTCGGCCTCGTCCTCGACCTCGGCCGCGGGCAGCAGCCTGGCCGCCTTCAGATCGAGCAGGGTGGCCGCGACCACGAGGAACTCGGTCGTCTGGTCCAGGTCCCAGTCAGGACCCATGGCCCGGATGTACGCCATGAACTCGTCGGTCACCTTGGACAGCGCGACCTCGGTCACATCCAGCTTGTGCCGGGCGATCAACTGGAGCAGCAGATCGAAGGGCCCCTCGAAGTTCGCGAGCCGAACCTTGAACCGCCCGTCGTCGGGCTCCGGCGCTTTCTCCTGCTCCGGCGCCTTCTCCTGCTCCTGCTCCGCAGGGGGATCCGGAAGCTCCGGGGGCGGGTCCTGAGGCGCCTCCACCCCCGGCCCCCGCCCCAACGACCGCCGGGAACGGCGTGGCTCGGCAGGGGCGGAGTCGATCTGCATCACGGTCCAAGGAAAGCGGCGGCGTACTGGCCGGCAGGCTACCGCTAGCGTCCGCGCAGCCGTCGTACGAGGATGCTCGCGTCCCCCCGCGATTCGAGATCGGCGAGCACCACGGCCACCGCCTCCCGCACGATGCGCCCGCGGTCCACCGCGAGCCCGTGCTCGCCGCGCAGCACCAGGCGGGCGTGTTCGAGGTCCATGAGTTCCTCGGCGGAGACGTACACGGTGATCTTCTCGTCGTGCCGCTCGCGCCCGCTGGGCCGCCGGTTGGCGGCGCGGGCGCGGCGGCGCGCCTGCGCGGGCGTGGTGCCGGACGCGTTGGCGGACTTGCCGCCGCCGGCGGCGGACCCGGCAGAACCTTCCTGCGCGGCCCGGCGCCCCGAGCCCTTCTCGTCGGTGCCGGCCGCGCCCCTGCTGCGCGAACCGGCGCCGGACTCCGCGTCCGCCGTGGCGTGTTCACTGCTCTCGGGGTGCTCGGCGGCCGCACCGGCCTCCTGCGGGGCGGCGTGGGACTCCTCGGCGGCCGCCTCGTCGCTCTCGCCCGCCGGTGCGGGCACCCTCGCCTCGCCGTTCGCCTGGCGGCGCGGGCTCGACGACTGCAGCGCCATCCCCCCGGTCGTGCGGAACAGTTCGTCGGCCCCCGGCAGACTCACTCGGCGTGACACCGGGCGAGCACCTCCCTGGCGAGCTGGCGATAGGCTGCCGCGCCCACCGAGTTGGAGGCGTACGTGGTGATCGGCTCACCGGCGACCGTGGTCTCCGGGAAGCGCACGGTCCGACCGATCACGGTGTGGTAGACGTGATCGTCGAACGCCTCGACCACGCGGGCGAGGACCTCGCGGCTGTGCACCGTACGCGAGTCGTACATCGTGGCGAGGATGCCGTCGAGCTCCAGGTCGGGGTTGAGCCGCTCCTGGACCTTCTCGATGGTCTCGGTGAGCAGGGCCACACCGCGCAGCGCGAAGAACTCGCACTCAAGCGGCACGATCACCTTGTGGGCCGCGGTGAGCGCGTTGACCGTGAGCAGGCCGAGCGAGGGCTGACAGTCGATCACGATGTAGTCGTAGTCGGCCATCAGCGGCTTCAGGGCGCGCTGCAGCGTGGACTCGCGCGCGACCTCGCTGACCAACTGCACCTCGGCGGCCGACAGGTCGATGTTGCTGGGCAGCAGGTCCATGTTGGGGACCGCGGTCTTCAGCAGGACCTCGTCGGCGGCCATGCCCCGCTCCATGAGCAGGTTGTAGACCGTGAGGTCGAGCTCCATCGGGTTCACACCGAGACCCACCGAGAGCGCGCCCTGCGGGTCGAAGTCGACGAGCAGCACCCGGCGTCCGTACTCCGCGAGCGCCGCGCCCAGGTTGATGGTCGACGTGGTCTTGCCCACGCCGCCCTTCTGGTTGCACATCGCGATGATCTTCGCGGGTCCGTGGTCGGTCAACGGCCCCGGGATCGGGAAGTACGGCAGCGGGCGTCCCGTGGGGCCGATGCGCTCGCGGCGCTGACGGGCAGCGTCCGGGGCGAGCGTGGCCGCGTACTCGGGATCGGGCTCGTACTCCGCGTCGGGGTCGTAGAAGTGACCCTGGGGCAGTTCCTCGTAGTCGGCGAGGGGGGTGGGGGTGGTGTTCTCGCCACTCCGGTCGCCGGCCATGGCGTTCACGTGATGGCCATCCATGCTCTGGGGTGCTGACTGTGTCGGCTGCGGACTCTGGCGGGCTTCGAAGGCGCGGACAGCGACGGAGCCGACAGCCTGGAGCCCGACGGGGCCCTGGCCTCGTCCAGACATTCCTGGTTGACCACCCCCGGGAGCAAATGTCGACTCATTCACAAGTCGTCTTACCTCCTTGGTGACCAGGAAATTTCTCGATAGGTCAGCGTGGCACCATGCCGACGATTGGCGACTCTATGGCGTGTCACCACTCCGCAGCAACACAATCCGCCGGACCCGGCCCGATGTGTCGGCAATGGAACATCCCGATGTCAAGGGTGCACCGCATGTCATCGCTGCGTTTGCGTGGTGGACGAATCGCCCAAATGTTTACGTTCAAGGCGAGTTGAGCGAGTGTACGCCCAACCGCCCGCGGCCGGACCCCTCACGAGGTCCGGCCGCGGGCGTGAGATTGACGACTCCGGTTGACCGGGGTCAGCCGAGCAGCGACTCGATCCCGACGTGCTCGAGACCGTGGGCCTCGGCGACCTCCCGGTAAACGACCTTGCCGTCATGGGTGTTGAGACCCAGGGCGAGCGCCGGGTCGCGGCGCAGGGCCTCGACCCAGCCGCGGTTCGCCAGCTCGACGATGTACGGCATGGTCGCGTTGGTCAGCGCGTACGTGGAGGTGTTGGGCACCGCGCCGGGCATGTTGGCGACGCAGTAGAAGACCGAGTTGTGGACCGGGAAGGTCGGCTCGGCGTGCGTGGTCGGGTGCGAGTCCTCGAAGCAGCCGCCCTGGTCGATCGCGATGTCGACAAGGACACTTCCCGGCTTCATCCGCGAGACCAGCTCGTTGGTGACCAGCTTCGGGGCCTTGGCGCCCGGGATGAGGACGGCGCCGATGACGAGGTCGGCCTCCAGGCAGGCCTTCTCCAGCTCGAAGGCGTTGGAGACGACGGTCTGGATCTTCGTGCCGAAGATCTTGTCGGCTTCCTTGAGCTTGTTGATGTCCCTGTCGAGCAGGGTCACGTGGAAGCCCATGCCGATGGCGATCTGCATGGCGTTCCAGCCGGAGACGCCACCGCCGATCACGACGGCCCTGCCCGCGGCCACGCCCGGGACGCCGCCCGGCAGGACGCCGCGGCCGCCGTTGGCGGCCATCAGGTGGTAGGCGCCGACCTGCGGGGCCAGGCGGCCCGCGACCTCGGACATCGGGGCGAGCAGCGGGAGGGCGCGGTTGGCCGTCTCCACGGTCTCGTACGCGATGGCGGTGGTGCCGGACTCCAGGAGGGCGTCCGTGCACTCCCTGGAGGCGGCCAGGTGCAGGTAGGTGAAGAGCGTCTGGTCCTTGCGGAGGCGGTGGTACTCCTCGGCGATCGGCTCCTTGACCTTCAGGAGCAGGTCGGCCGTGGCCCACACCTCGTCGGCCGTCTCCAGGATCCGGGCGCCCGCGGCGACGTACTCGTCGTCCGTGATCGAGGAGCCGACACCGGCGTTCCGCTCGATGACGACCTGGTGGCCGTGGCGCACCAGCTCGTGCACGCCGGCGGGGGTGATGGCCACCCGGAACTCGTTGTTCTTGACCTCGCGGGGGATACCGACCTTCACGTCGATCACGGTCCTTGGCTCAGGGGGGTTCGGGCAAAGCAGTACATACCGGTACGCACACGGGCGCATCGGAAGACACCACGGAAGCACGCGGCGGAGCCAGTCTAATGAAGGATTTCTCGGTGTCTAGCCTTCCAAAGCTTTAAACCTGACCGAAAGCACTACGGATTTCGTAGGCGGAGGTGGACGCTCCACCAGCATTCCTGTGATCCGAGGGCATCCGCACGCGCCCTCCCCCGTCCGCTCTCGTCCGCTCAGGGAACCGCCGCGTCCCCTGTGACCTCAGTGAACTCACTTCCCAGCATGCGCTCGGCGGCCGCGCGGTGCAGCCCGGCGGCGGTCGGGTCGCCCAGGCGCTCCAGGGTGTCGGCGAGCCGTACCTGGAGCGCCGCCTGCAGCCGTACGTCCGCCGCCTTCCGCGCCCACTCGGCGGCCTCCCGGCAGGTGCGCAGACACTCCTCGGGCCGCCCCGCGTACTCCTGGACGCGCGCCATCTCGCTCAGGGCCCGCGCCCGGCCCGCGATGTCGCCGGTCTTGCGCAGTCCCGCGACGGCCGAGCGCCAGTTGCGCAGGGCCTCGCCGTAGCGCCCCGCGTAGGTGTGGGCGGTGGCGATGCGGCCGTGCAGCCGGGCGGCGTCCGCCCGCTCACCGCGGGCAAGACGCTGGGCCAGGGCCCTGCCGTACCAGTCGGCGGCCCGCTGCCAGTCCCCGAGGTCCTGATGGGCGCCGCCGATGGATTCCATCGCGCGGCCGGTCGCGTACGGGTCCCCGGCGGCCCGGCCGCAGTCGAGCGCGGCGCGGTAGCGGGTGAGGGCCTCGTGCGTACGTCCCGTCTGCGCGTCCAGGTCCGCGAGGTTCAGCAGGGCCGCGGCCTGCTCGCGCGGCAGTTCCCGGCGCTCGGCGACGTCGAGGACGAGCTGGTGGATGCCGTACAGCTCGGGGGCCGCCGCCTGGGTGCCGCGGTGGGCGACCAGGGCGCGGGCGAGGGCGGACATCAGCCGGCGCGCCAGGGTGTCGAGCTCGCCGTCGGCGACCGCGAGCCGGGCCGCGGCGAGCAGCGCGGGCTGCCTGATCTCCAGCCACTCGGCGGCGGCGCGCGGGCTCGGAAAGCGCAGTGCCCGTGGCAGCCCTGCGAGCTTCTTGCGCGCCGCCGAGCCCTCGGGCTCGGTGACGGCCCGGCAGGACTGGAGCAGCCGCACGGTCCGCTCCAGCATCCTGGCGCGGGCCAACTGCACTTCCCCCGGCTTGTCGTGAGCCCTCGTCAACTCCTTCAGGAGCGGCACGAGACAGCCCGGGACCTCGTACTGCGGCAGTTCCGACGCCACCGGGCGCAGCAGGCCGAGCACGACGAAGTCGTCGAGGGCGTCGCGCGCGGCGGACACCGAGCAGCCCGCGAGCGCGGAGGCGGTGTGCGGGTCGACATGGCCCGCGGGGGCCAGCGAGAGCAGGCGCAGCATCCGTGCGAGGGGGGTGGGCAGGGCGGCGTAGGTGTGCTGGAAGACCCGGGTGAGGCCGGAGTCCGCGGCGCCCTCCTCGATATGGTCGCGGACCTGCTTGGCCAGATCGGCGACGGCCGCCTTGGGCCGGGCGGCGAGCCAGCCCCCGGCGAGGACGAGGGCGGCGGGATTGCCGCCGCAGCCCTCGACCAGGCTCTCCGCCGAGCGCGGGTCGACGGTGATGCGCACCGACCCGGCGCTGCGGGCGAGCAGGTCGAGCGCGGCCTTGGTGTCCAGGCCGCCCAGGGTGCACGGGCGGACGTCGGGGATGCCGGTGAGCGGCCCCGCCGACACGGCCACGACCAGGCAGTCCGGGGTGTCGGGGAGCAGCGGGTCGACCTGGGCGGCGCCCTCGCCCTCGCCGTCGCCGTTCGCCACGTCGTCCAGGAGCAGCAGGGCACGGCGGCCGTCGAGCGCGGCGCGCAGGGTGGCGGACAGGTCGTCCTCGCCTGCCCCGGCGGGCGCGGACTCGCCGAGGGCGCCGAGGAGTTCGCGGGCGGTGCGCCCGGTGGGTACGGGGGTGCCGTCGGGGTCGGTGAGGCGGGCGCGAAGTACGCCGTCGGGGTAGTCGTCGGCGAGTTGCCGGGCGAGTTCCTCCGCGAGCGCGGTGCGGCCCGAGCCGGGGCGCCCCGCGACGAGCAGCACCCGGGCGCGCGGCGTCTTCCGCCCCGAGAGCGTGTCGAGCCCCGTCCGCCCGATATCGGCCCGGAGCTCCTTCAGCTCCCGGTCCCGCCCCACAAACCAGCCACCACCCCCACCGCCGGCGGCCCCGGCACCCGCCGGACCACGGCCTGATTCCGGCTCGGCAACCGAGCGTGCGGCAGAACCCGTGACCGTCGAACCGGCGGTAGCGGAACCCGCGGCAGCCGCGTCCCCGGCGGTGGTACCGGTGCCCGTCGGGCCGGGGTCCGTCGCGCCCGCGGCTTCCGGCCCCGCGCCCGCGGGTTCCGGGTCCGCCCGCGAGGGTTCCGGGTCGGTGACCACCCGGTCGGTGACCGCCGGGCCCAGGGCCCCCGCGCCAGAGCGGGCCCCCGTGCCAGAACCCGTCGAACCGTCCGTGTCGACCGCCTGATCCGTCACGGGTAACGCTCCCGTCCGCCTGCGCACGAACCCGCCGGGACTCCGGGCGGGACGCTTTCAGAGCCTAGTTCAGGCGGTGCGCCGTTCCTGGACGTACGGCGCCCGGAAGTCGCCCGATCGGATCAAGGGATCGTCCGACCGCGGGCCGCCGGACGGGGGACGCCGCGCTCAGGCCTCGAACGGTCGTGCGGGCCACGGCGCGTCGGCCGGGCGCAGGGAGTCCACGCCCTCGCCCTGGAGCACCGCGGTGAGCGAAAGGGCGCCCACGACGAGGCAGTTGTTGTGCAACTCCCCCGCGAGCACGCCGCGTACGAGATCGGCCAGGGGCACCCGAGCGAGCTCCATGTCGGACTCCTCCTCGGAGACCTCGAAGCGCTCGCCCTCGGCCTCGGAGAGGTCACGGGCGAGGAACACGCGCACGGCCTCGTCGCAGCCGCCGGGCGTGGTGTACACATCGGTGAGCACCCGCCAGTCCTCGGCCTTGACGTGCGCCTCCTCGTACAGCTCGCGCTGAGCGGCGTGCAGCGGGTTCTCGCCGGGAACGTCGAGCAGACCGGCGGGGATCTCCCAGAGCTTGTGGCGCACGGGGTGGCGGTACTGACGGAGGACCAGGACGCGGTTCTCGTCGTCGAGCGCGAGCACGGCCACCGAGCCGGGGTGGACCTGGTAGTCGCGGCGCACGACCGACCCGTCCGGCATGACGACGTCGTCGGTGCGCACCGAGGTCTTGTTGCCGACGAACGGAGTCTCGCTCGCCGTGACCTGCCACTCCTCGGCGGTGTCCTTGATCGTCATGTCGCGCTGTCCTCCCACGTGCTACGTGCAAACAAAACAGAAACCGGGGTGCGCGCCCCGCAAGGCGCGTACCCCGGCAACCGTATCCCGGCGTTACTTCGCGGCAGCCTGCTGCCGTTCCACCGCGGCCTTCACCAGACCCGCGAAGAGCGGGTGCGGGCGGGTCGGCCGGGAGCGCAGCTCCGGGTGCGCCTGGGTGGCGACCAGGTAGGGGTGCACCTCGCGCGGGTACTCGACGTACTCGACGAGCTTGCCGTCGGGCGACGTGCCGGAGAAGAGGATGCCGGCCCTCTTCTCCAGGTCGGCGCGGTAGGCGTTGTTCACCTCGTAACGGTGCCGGTGGCGCTCCTCCACGTACTCCTTGCCGTCGTACACCTCACGCACGATGGAGCCCTCGGCGAGCTTCGCGGGGTACATGCCGAGCCGCATGGTGCCGCCCATGTCGCCCTCGCCCGCGACGATGTCGAGCTGCTCGGCCATGGTGGAGATGACCGGGTGCGAGGTGGCGGAGTCGAACTCGGTGGAGTTGGCGTCCGGGATGTCCGCGAGGTTGCGCGCCGCCTCGATCACGATGCACTGCAGGCCGAGGCAGAGGCCGAGCAGCGGCACCTTGTTCTCGCGGGCGTACTGGATCGCGCCGACCTTGCCGGACACACCGCGGTCGCCGAAGCCGCCGGGGATGCAGATCGCGTCCACGTCACCGAGCTGCTTGGCGGCGCCCGCCGGGGTCTTGCAGTCGTCGGACGTGACCCACTTGATCTTCACTCGGGCCTTGTTCGCGAAGCCGCCCGCGCGCAGTGCCTCGGTCACCGACAGATAGGCGTCGGGCAGGTCGATGTACTTGCCGACCAGGGCCATCGTGATCTCGTGGTCGGGGTTGTGGACCCGGTCGAGCAGGTCCTCCCACTGCGTCCAGTTCACATCGCGGAACGGCAGGTCGAGCTTGCGCACGACGTAGGCGTCCAGGCCCTCGGTGTGCAGCACCTTCGGGATGTCGTAGATCGACTTGGCGTCGATGGCGGCCACCACCGCGGCCTCGTCGACGTCGCACATCAGCGAGATCTTGCGCTTGATGGCGATCGGGACGTCACGGTCGGCGCGCAGCACGATCGCGTCCGGCTGGATACCGATGTTGCGCAGCGCGGCGACGGAGTGCTGGGTCGGCTTGGTCTTCAGCTCGCCGGAGGGGCCGATGTAGGGCAGCAGCGAGATGTGCACCACGAAGACGTTGTCGCGGCCGACCTCGTGCCGCACCTGGCGGACGGTCTCAAGGAACGGAAGGGACTCGATGTCGCCCACGGTGCCGCCGACCTCGGTGATGACGACATCGACGTCGTCGGTCGCCATACGCCGGATGCGGTGCTTGATCTCGTTGGTGATGTGCGGAATGACCTGCACGGTGTCGCCCAGGTACTCGCCGCGCCGCTCCTTGGCGATGACCTGCGAGTACACCTGGCCTGTAGTGACATTGGCGGAGCCGTCCAAGTCGACGTCGAGGAACCGCTCGTAATGTCCGATGTCGAGGTCGGTCTCGGCGCCGTCGTTGGTGACGAACACCTCACCGTGCTGGAAGGGGTTCATCGTGCCGGGGTCGACGTTCAGGTACGGGTCGAGCTTCTGCATCGTGACCCTGAGGCCCCGGGCCTTGAGGAGCGCACCCAGGCTGGAGGCCGTGAGGCCCTTGCCGAGGGAGGAGGCGACACCCCCGGTGACGAAGATGTGCTTGGTCGTCGTGGATGTGGGTGGCATGGCCAAGGGGGGGCTCCCGTGCGTCGCGGTCTCAGGGGTGCGTGGCCGTCCGCTCCAGGTGCGGAGGGAGGTGCCGTCGCTGCGGTTCGGGGGTTCGATGACCACCGGCTCACGGGCTACCAGGGTATCAGCGACGGGAGGGGGCCGCTTCCGGCCACGTCCTGACACGCACCTTCACATCAATTACATGATCTTCATTGCATGGGCACAGGACCGGTGCCGGACGGGCACCGTCCGGATCCGGAACACGTTCGGCGTAGTCACGTTGCCGGGACGAGCGGGCAGATTTCCGGGACGTCGATGTATGTTGCTCGGACACTCTCTGCCGAGCCGTGTGCCCGGGCGGAACCACCCCCGTCGGCACTTCCGGAAGACCATGGGAAACATCCGGGGCCGGCAGTTCGTTTTACAGCGAACCCTTGACCGTAGAACGAGCGCCCCGTGAGCGGGCGAACGTGGCCGTTTGAATGGGGATGCACGTGGCCGGGCGCATCGAGGATTACGCACTCATCGGAGACATGCAGACAGCGGCGCTGGTCTGCCGGGACGGCACGGTCGACTGGCTGTGTCTGCCCCGCTTCGACTCCCACGCCGTCTTCGCCGGCCTGCTCGGCACGGAGGAGCACGGCTTCTGGCGGCTCGGCCCTGCCCATGCGCCGGGCTCGCAGCCACCGAGGGCGGCCCGCAGGTCCTACCGCGGGGACTCCCTGATCCTGGAGTCGGAGTGGGACACCCCGCGCGGCACGGTCCGGGTCACGGACTTCATGCCGCCGCGCGGGACCGACAACCCGCAGCTCACGCGGATCGTGGAGGGCGTAAGCGGCCGGGTGCCGATGCGCTCGGCCCTGCGGATGCGCTTCAGCTACGGCCGTGTGGTGCCATGGGTGCACAAGGTCGACGGGCGCACGGTGGCCGTCGCCGGGCCGGACTCGGTGTGGCTCGACACCACCGCGGAGACCTTCGGCAAGGACCTGACGACGTACTCCGACTTCACCGTCGCCCCCGGCGACCGGGTCGCCTTCACCATCTCCTGGCTGCCCTCGCACAGGGGCCAGCCCGCCCACCCGGAGCCGGAGGCCGCCCTCTCCACGACGGAGGAGTTCTGGCGCGAGTGGGTCGAGCAGTGCACGTACCACGGGCCCTACCGCGAGGCCGTGGTCCGCTCCCTCATCACCCTCAAGGCCCTGACGTACGCCCCCACGGGCGGCATCGTCGCCGCGCCCACCACCTCCCTGCCGGAGGACATCGGCGGCTCCCGCAACTGGGACTACCGCTTCACCTGGCTGCGCGACGCCGCCATCACGCTCTCCTCGCTCCTGCGCACCGGCTACCGCGACGAGGCCCGCGCCTGGCGCGAGTGGCTGCTCCGCGCGGTCGCGGGCGACCCCGAGAACCTCCAGATCATGTACGGCATCGCGGGCGAGCGCGAGCTCGGCGAGGCGGAGCTGGACTGGCTACCGGGGTACGAGAACTCGGCACCGGTCCGCGCGGGCAACGGCGCCGCCCACCAGCTCCAGCTCGATGTGTACGGCGAGGTCACCGAGGCCCTGCACCTGGCGCACATGACCGGCCTCGCCCGCAACGACTACGCCTCACTGCTCCAGCTCAAGCTGATCCGCTATCTGGAGACGCACTGGGACCAGCCCGACGAGGGCATCTGGGAGGTGCGAGGACCGCGCCGCCACTTCGTGCACTCCAAGGTGATGGCCTGGGTCGCCGTGGACCGCACCATCAAGCTCATCGAGTCCGGCGACGCGGACGGCCCCCTGGACAAGTGGCGCGACCTGCGCGACGACATCCACCGGGACGTCTGCGAGCGGGGCTACGACAAGGAGCGCAACACCTTCACCCAGTCCTACGGCTCCAAGGAGCTGGACGCCTCCCTGCTGCTCATCCCGCAGGTCGGCTTCCTGCCGCCGGACGACAAGCGCGTCATCGGCACGATCGAGGCCATCCAGCGCGAGCTGTCCACGCCGGACGGCTTCATCCTGCGCTATCCGACCTCCGGCGACAACGAGGGCGTGGACGGCCTCGAAGGCGACGAGGGCGCGTTCCTCGCCTGCTCCTTCTGGATGGCCGACGACCTGGCGATGATCGGCCGCGTGGACGAGGCCCGCAGGCTCTTCGAGCGCCTCCTCGCCCTGCGCAACGACCTCGGCCTGCTCGCCGAGGAGTGGGACCCGCGCCTGCAGCGCCAGGTCGGCAACTTCCCGCAGGCGTTCAGCCACGTGCCGCTCATCGACACGGCCCTGCGGCTCACGGCCTCGGGGGCGTACGGGGGCTGACGGGGGCTGAGGGCGCCCTCGTCGGACTCGGCGCGGGCGACCGCGCCGAAGTCCCGGCGCCGGGACGGCCGGGGAGCTCCCGCCCTGGTCAGGTAGCGTCCGCCCCATGGACAGTCAGGACACCCAGGGCGGCATCACCGTACAGCGGGCGCTGGAGCTCCCCGGGCTGCGCGGCGGGCTGCCGGAGGTCGTGGCGGGCGCCGAACGGCTCCAGCGGACGGTGCGGTGGGTGCACGCGGGCGAGGTGCCGAATATCGCCTCGCTGCTCAAGGGCGGCGAGCTCCTGCTGACCACCGGGCTCGGGCTCGGCGCCCGCCCCGCCGAGCAGCGCGCCTTCGTCCGCGAACTCGCCGAGCGCGGCATCGCGGCCCTGGTCGTCGAGCTGGGGCCGCGCTTCGCGCGGCTCCCGGCCGCCCTCGTGGACACGGCACGCGCCGCGGGTCTGCCCCTGGTGCAGTTGCACCGCGAGGTGCCCTTCGTGACCGTCACCGAAGAGGTGCACACGGAGATCGTCAACGGCCACTACACGCTCCTGCGCCGCGCCGAGGAAGTGCACCGGCGCTGCACCGAAGCCCTGCTCTCGGGCGGCGGCGTCCCCCAAGTCCTCGCCGTCCTCGCGGAGTTCAGCGGCAACCCGGTGTTCCTTGAGACGACGGACGGCCAGCTCCTGTACGCCGCCGGGGCGGGCAGCGCCTGCGCGGACCCGCTCCAGGTCTGGGAGGGGCTGCGCGGGCGCCCCGACGACCGGGCCGAGCCGCCTGCCGGAGCGGTCGTCGTGGACGTGCCGGGCGGCGGTCCCGGAGCCGGATCGGTGCGGGCCCGCCTGGTCCTGCTCGCCGTGGAGTCACCGCTGCTCCCCGTCCACCGGATCGCGGCCGAGCGAGCCGCGGGCAGCCTCGCGGTCGTCCTGATGCAGGCGCGGCAGGAGGAGGAGCTCGCGGCCCGCGGCCGTGGTGACTTCCTCACCGACCTCGCCGAGGGCCGGATCACCGCCGACGACGCGCCCGCGCAGGCGCGCGTGCTCGGTTTCAAGCCGGGTTCGAGCCCGCTCCTTCCCATGGTCATGCGAGTCCCCGACGGGCTGCCGACCGGCGCCGCCCTCGCGGTGCTCGCCCGCGCCGTCAGCGAGGAGCTCGCGGCCGTGGGAGTGCCGGTTCTGCTCGGCGTACGCCCGGTGGAGGGAAGAGTTCCACTTCTTCTCGGGCTGCGGACCGAGGCCGAGCGGGGTACTGTCGCCGACCGCGTGGCCGCGGCGCTGCGGGCCGGGGTGGAGCGGGCGGGCATGCGGCGGCCCGGCGCGCAGCCGCCGGTCGTGGTGGTCGGCGTGGCGGGCGGCTGGGCGGCGGCGGCCTCGGGCCTGCGGCACGCGGCGGAGACGGCCACGGCGGCGCAGGGGCTGCCGGACAGGGCCTGGTACGACGCGCGGCGCCTGGACATCGACCTGCTCCTGTGGCGGCTGCACCGGCACGACCCCACCGCGCTCGCCGCGTTCGTGGACCGGGCGATCGGCCCGCTGCGCGCACACGACCGCCGCTCCAAGCCGCCCCTCCTGCCCACCCTCCAGACCTATCTCGCACACGCGGGCCGCAAGGCGGAGACCGCGCGCGAACTGCACCTCAACCGCCAGACGCTGTACAACCGCCTGGCCCGGATCGGCGAACTGCTCGGCACCGACCTGGACGACCCGCAGACGGTCCTGGCCCTGAGTCTGGCCCTGCGGGCACGGCGGCACGTGGCCTGAGGGCCTGTGCACGTGGCCCGGCGGGCCTGCACGTGACCCGGCGGGCCTGCACGTGACCCGGCGGGCCTGCACGTGACCCGGCGGGCCTGCACCGAGGCCTGAAGGCCTCAGTACGACGTGAGGGGCTGGGTCAGCTCGTCGTAGACCCTGAGGACCTGCGCGACCGTCTCGTCCTCGGTCGGCCAGGTCGCGGCCTGGGCGGCGCCCCGTTCCTTCAGCTCCTGTCTGCGTACGTCGTCGGCGAGCAACCGGATGACGGCCTCGGCGAGGGCCTGGGCGTCGCCGTACGGGACGAGTTCCGCGGCGTCGCCGACGAGTTCGGGAATGCCGCCGACGGCGGTGGCGACGAGCGGTACACGCGCGTGCAGGGCCTCCTGGGCGAGCAGGGAGCGCGACTCCCACTGGCTCGGAAGCACCACGAGGTCGGCGGCGGCCAGGAGTTCGGGGATGTCCTCGCGCCGCCCGACGAGGCACGCGGGCAGACCTTCGGCCTCGATGCGGGCCTGTAGGGCGGCCCGTTCGGCCCCCTCCCCCGCCACGACGAGCAGCGGCTGCGGTTCGAGCCCGCACCACGCGTGCGCGGCGTCGAGGAGGACGTCGTAGCCGCGGTGCGCGTCGAGCGATCCGACGGCGAGCAGCAGCGGGCGGTCCACGGCGCCGAGGTCGGCGCGGGCCTTGTGGCGCTGCCCCCTGGGCTCGGCGTCCGCGTCGGGGTCCCGGCGCTGCGCGGGCAGTGCGACGGGGGCGAGGCGGGCGTCACGGGCGCCCCGGCCGCGGGCGCGGTCCACGAGGTCGGAGGAGGTGCCGAGGACGACGGTGGCGGCCCTTGCGACCCGCCGCTCAAGGGCCCGCAGCACATGGGCGCGGGTGCCGGCGGCGTGGGCGCGGGTGTGCCAGGTGACGACGAGCGGGACGCGGCGCCCCGTCAGGGCGAGCGTGGCACGCAGCGCGGCGTGCAGTCCGTGCGCGTGCACCAGGTCGGCGTCCGCGCACGCCGCCCGCAGGGCCGCGAGGGACGCCGGGTCGCTGCGCCGCGGCACGGGGACGTGGTGGGCGCCGGTGCCCGCGAAGTCGTATGCCTCGTCCGCCTCACAGGGGGCGCAGACGGTGACGCGCACGCCCCGTGCGGCGAGCCCTGCGGCCAGGGACCTGACGTGCGCGCTGCTGCCCGCACTGCCACCGCCGAGTACCTGCACGGCGTGCAGACGCGGCCTGGACTGCGGGACGGGGGTGCTCACGTGGCTCACGTGGCCGGGGCTCCTGGGTCGGGTCGGCGGCTGGACGGCGCACCGGGGGGTGGGGGGCGCCGGTGGTGCGGGCGGGCGGACGCTCGGCCGTCCGTGCACTGCGCCAAGAATGCCAGTACGTATGCCCGTCCGGCACCGCTGAAAGGTCCCTTCAGCTTCGGCCCTGACAACTCCCGGCACCGGATCACCCACTCGGGCGAGCGCACGCCCCGCGCCGGGTCCCGTCCACCCGCCGTCTCCCCCTTCGATCCCCCTCCCCGCATCTTCGCGATGTGGGGTTCGGACCCAACTGGGAGCCCCCGATCCCGCCCCTTCTCCGATCCTGGGGCTCCGCCCCAGACCCCGCTCCTCAAACGCCGGAGGGGCTATTCACAGCCCGTCCGGCTTTGAGTACGAGGCGCGGAGCGCCGATGAGGCTGGGGTCCAGGGGGCGCAGCGCCCCTGGTTCGGGAAGGGGCGGGACCGGGGCGCCCCGCGAGGGCACTCGCCTAGCCGTCCCCCCGGGCCGCCGCCAGCAACTCCTCCGCATGCGCCCGAGCGGTCTCGGAGTCCTCCTGCCCGGCGAGCATGCGCGAAAGCTCCCGCACCCGGTCCTCCCCTTCGAGCACCTGCACCCCGGACCGTGTCACGGACCCGTCGCTGGTCTTCTCGACGAGCAACTGCCGGTCGGCGAACGCCGCCACCTGCGGAAGGTGGGTGACGACAACGACTTGCGCGGACTTCGCGAGCCGCGCGAGCCGCCGCCCGATCTCGACCGCGGCCTTGCCGCCGACCCCGGCGTCGACCTCGTCGAAGAGATAGGTGGGCACGGGGTCCGTACCGGCGAAGACGACTTCCACGGCCAGCATGACCCGGGACAGCTCGCCTCCTGAGGCCCCCTTGGCGATGGGCCGCGGCGGCGCCCCCGGGTGGGGGGCGAGGAGCAGTTCGACCTCGTCGACGCCGGCGGGCCCGTACGCGACCGTGCGCCCGTCGATCTCGACGCCGTGGGGGTCGTCGGCCTGCCGCACGTCGATCGTCACGCGCGCGTGCGGCATGGCGAGGGAGGCCAGCTCTTCGGTGACGGCCGCGGCGAACCGCGTGGCGGCCTCGACGCGCGCCTCGGTCAGGGCCAGGGCGAGACCGGAGAGTTCGGCACGCAGGGCGTCCCGCTCGGCGGTGAGTTCGCTCAGGCGGCCGTCGTCGCCCTCCAGTTCGGTGAGCCGCGCGGCGCCGTCCTCGGCCCAGGCGAGCACGGCACCGACGTCCTCGCCGTACTTGCGGGTCAACTGGGTGAGCGCGGCCCTGCGCTCCTCCACGGCGGCGAGCCGCAGCGGGTCGGCGTCGAGGTCGTCGGCGTACCCGGCGAGCTCGCCCGCCACGTCCGACAGGAGGATCCCGATCTCGCCGACGCGGTCGGCGAGGGCGGAGAGGGACGCGTCGTGGGAGCGGACGGCCTCCAGGGCCCGGTGGGCGCCCGCGACCAGGGTGGTGGCGTCGACGCCCTCGGGGTCCTCGGGGTTGCCCGCGAGGGCCGCGTGCGCGAGGGCCGCGGCGGAGGCGAGGGCTTCGGCGTGGCCGAGCCGCTCGGCCTCGGCGGAGAGTTCGGTGTCCTCGCCCGCGCGCGGTTCGACGGCGGCGATCTCCTCCAGGCCGAAGCGCAGCATGTCGGCTTCCTGGGCGCGCTCGCGGGCACGCGTGGTGATCTCGTCGAGCTCGGTGGTGACGGCACGCAGCCTGCGGTACGCGGCGCTGTACTTGTCGAGCGGCCCGGCGACGGCCTCGCCCGCGTACCGGTCGAGCGCGCCGCGCTGCCGTGCGGGCTTGAGCAGGCCCTGCTGATCGGTCTGGCCGTGCACGGCCACGAGTTCGTCGGCCAGCTCGGCCAGCACGCCGACGGGCACGGAACGCCCGCCGAGGTGGGCCCGGGAGCGGCCCTCGGCCGAGACGGTGCGGCTGACGAGGAGCGCCCCGTCGTCGAGTTCGGCCCCTGCCTCCTCCGCGCGCACGGCCGCGGCGGCGCCCGCGGGCACGGTGATCCGCCCCTCGACGACCGCCGACTTGGCGCCGATCCGCACCAGGGCGGGGTCGGCTCTCCCGCCGAGCAACAGGCCGAGGCTCGTGACGACCATGGTCTTGCCCGCGCCGGTCTCACCGGTGACGGCGGTGAAGCCGGGCGACAGCTCGACCACCGCGTCGTCGATGACTCCGAGCGACCGTATCCGCATCTCCTCCAACACGGACATGACCATACGAGGTCAGGGGGCCGCCGTGCGACGTGCCCTGGTGCCCGGGTGTGAACGCGCAGGTGGTGGAGGTCGCCAGGAACGCCTCTGTCACCCGCCGGGGTGGGGTTTTCCCCAGGGGAACGCTGCGGCCCACACCATGGTGCGGGCACATCCCGCGCCGGATCATGATCGACATGAGTACAGGAATGGCGCGGGCTGCACTGCGCTCCCACCGCCCGGCGTTCGTGGGCACGGCCGTCGCGGCGCTCTTCGCGGCGACCGTGGTGAGCGCGTCGACGACGATGCTGCGGACCACGAGCACGGACGGACTCCCGGCGGACGTCCGGCACCGGCTCACCGAGAACGGCGTGGGCGACACGGCGGTCGTCCTTCTGATCGGTTCCATCTACATGTCGATATTCGTGGTCGCGTCGACCATGGGCACCGCCGTGGTCCAGCAGCATCGCGAGCTCGCCCTCGTCCGCTCCATCGGCGCCCGGCCCCGGCAGGTCCGCCGCGCGGTGGCCGTCCAGGCCGTCGCCGCGTCCGTACCGGCGGCGCTTGTCGGCTTCGCGCTCGGCGGTGTCCTCGCCCGGGTCTGGTTCCGCGGCATGGTCACCCACGGTCTGGTCCCGGCCGAGGTGCCCTTCCGCCTGAGCTGGCTCGCGCTGCCCGTCTGCCTGGGCGTGGCCGTGGTCACATCGGCGCTCGCCGCGGTGCTCTCCTCGCTCCGGTTCTCCCTGCTGCGCCCGGCACGCGCGCTGGACGAGGCGTCGGCGGGGCGGCGGGGGCTCGGTCTGCTGCGGGCTCCCCTCGGCGTCCTCGCGGTCGCGGGCGGCGTCGCCCTGTCGGTGCTCCTTTCGCGACAGCCCGCGGACGAGGCGAGCGAGGGTGCGTTCCTCGTCCTGATCCTGTTCTGCGCGGGCGCGGGGCTGCTCGGGCCGCGGATCATCGGGCCCGCGGCCTGGCTGGTCTCCGCGGCCGTGGGCAGGCTCGGCGGCGGCACGGCGCGCCTGGCGATGCTGAACGTGCGCTCACAGCCCCGCCGCTTCTCCGCGGCGGTGGTGCCGCTGCTCCTGGTCGTCGGCTTCGGCCTCACGAAGATCGCCATGCATACGACGGCCGAGCACCACACCGGCTCGGCGGGCAGCACCGGCGAAGTCTGGATGGACTACATGGGCACGTCGCTGTACGCCGGCTTCGCCGCCATAGCCTCGGCGAACACCCTCGCCATGATCTCCTTCGAGCGCCGCCGCGACCTCGCCCTGCTGCGGGTCGTCGGCTCCCAGCGCCGCCAGGTGCGGGCCATGGCGGCGTGGGAGGCGGTGGTCGTCGCCGGTACGGCACTGCTGCTCGGCGGCGCGATCGCCCTCGCCACCCTCGCACCGATGCTCAGCACGGCCTTCGGCTCGGCGGTGCCGCATCTGCCGTGGGCGGTACCGACGGGCATCGCGGCGGGCACCCTGCTCCTGACCCTCGGGGCCACCGGCCTGCCGGTGACGGCGGCGCTGCGACGCAGAGCAATAACGGTGCTAAACGCGACCTGACCCCACCCCGCGGGATGGCCACCCCGCAGGATGGGCGCCCCGCGGGATGACCGCCCCGCAGGATGGGCGCCCCGCAAGGGGCGCGGGGAACGGCGCGACCAGCCCCCACCGACCCGCAGAGGATGAATCCCGGCACGCCCCGCAAGGGGCGCGAGGAACGGCGCGACCAACCCCCACCGACCCGCAGGCTGACACCCCGCAGGATGGCGCCCCGCAGGGGGCGCGAGGAACTGCGCGACCAGCCCCCACCGGCCCGCGGCCAAGCACCCAACCGCCCCGCGGGACGAGCACCCCCCGCCCCGCGGACCAAGCACCCCCGCCCCGCGGGGCAACCACCCCAACCGCCCCGCACAACCCCCCGCACATCCAGCGAAGCGCTAGTGCGGAGCCCCCCGCCACCCCGACACCGGCAACGCGAACTTCGCCACGAGCCGGTCCGTGAACGAGGCATGGTGCAACCGGGCGAGCCGCACCGGCACGGCACCCCTGCGCACCTCCACACGCGCCCCGTCGGGCAGCTCCAGGGTCCGCCGCCCGTCGCACCACAGCACCCCGTGCGGCGTGTGCGGCTGGACCTCGACTGCGAGGACGGAGTTCGGCGAGGTCACCAGGGGCTTGGCGAAGAGGGCGTGGGCGCTGATCGGCACCATCAGGAGCGCCTCGACCTCCGGCCACACCACGGGCCCGCCCGCCGAGAACGCGTACGCCGTCGACCCGGTCGGGGTCGCGCACACGATGCCGTCGCAGCCGAACCCGGTGACCGGGCGCCCGTCGATCTCCAGGACGACCTCCAGGATCCGCTCGGCCGACATCTTCTGCACGGCGGCCTCGTTGAGGGCCCAGTCCCGGTGCACGACATCGCCGTTGCTGTGCACGAGGACGTCGACGGTCATCCGCTCCTCGACCTCGTACGCCTTGGTGACGACGCGGTCGACGACCTTGTCCAGGTCGTCCCGCTCGGCCTCGGCGAGGAAGCCGACCCGGCCCAGGTTCACGCCGAGCATCGGCACCCCGGAGGCACGGGCGAACTCGGCGCCGCGCAGCAGCGTCCCGTCACCGCCGAGCACGATGAGGAGTTCGCAGCCGTCCAGGCAGGCGGGTGTCGCCTCCTTGACGAGCTGCACCGACGGCGGCAGCGGCAGGTCCACCGCCTCCGCCGCGAGCACCCGCACGCCGATGCCGCTGCGCAGCAGCCCCTCCACGACTAGTTCGGCACTGCGGATGGCCGCGGGCCTGCCGGTGTGCGCCAGGAGAAAAACAGTACGAGCTCGGGTCTGACTCAACGGGGCCCCTCCGCCACGGCACGGTCGACGTCCGCCGGGTCGAGTTCCGGCGCCCCGGCGCGCAGCCACAGAAAGTACTCGACATTCCCCGAGGGCCCTGGCAGCGGGCTCGCGGTCACCCCGCGCACTCCGAGGCCGAGCCCCCATGCCTGCCGTGCCACGGTCCGCACGGCCTCGGCCCGCAGCTCCGCGCTGCGCACCACACCACCGCTGCCCAGGCGCTCCTTGCCGACCTCGAACTGCGGCTTGACCATCAGGACGAGGTCCGCGTCCGGCGCCGCGCAGCGCGCGAGGGCGGGAAGCACGAGCCCCAGCGGAATGAAGGAGAGATCGCCGACGACCAGGTCGACGGGCACGCCGTCGATGAGGTCGAGCGTCAACTCGCGTACGTTCGTACGATCCTTGACGGTGACCCGGTCGTCGCTCTGGAGCGACCAGGCGAGCTGTCCGTAGCCGACGTCGACGGCGACGACGTGCGCCACGCCCGCGCGCAGCAGTACATCGGTGAAGCCGCCGGTGGAGGCGCCCGCGTCCAGGGCGCGCCGCCCCTCGACTGCGAGCCCTTCCGGTACGAAGGCCGCGAGGGCGCCCGCGAGTTTGTGGCCGCCGCGCGAGACGTAGTCGGGGTCGCCGTCGTCCTGGGTGACGACGATCGCGGCGGCGGTCTCCACCTGCGTGGCCGGCTTGGTCGCGAGGGTCTTGCCGACGCTCACCCGGCCGGCGGCGATCAACTGACTTGCGTGCTCGCGCGAGCGCGCGAGCTTCCGGCGCACCAGCTCGGCGTCGAGGCGGCGGCGTGCCACTCCTGCCACGTTCGGTTCAGCTCCTGTCGTACGAGGGTCCGGGCGTGCCCGAAGGCGCGGGCGGCCCAGGGCGTGCGTCGAGCGCGGTGAGCGCGTCGCGCAGGCCCCGGTGGACATCCTCGTACACCTCGATGTGGCCGTCCGTGGCGAGGTGGTCGGCGTCGGCGAGACGCTGCAACCACGCGTCGACCTCGGCGTTGCCCGTGGGTGTGCGGACCACTTCCAGGGGGGCGGGTTCGGCGGGGGCGGCGCCCGCCTCCACCGCTGCCCCCACGGCGGCGTCCGGCACTGCCCCCACGGCGGCGTAGGCCACTGCCTCCGCGGCGGCTTCCGGCGTCGCCGAAAGCCCGTGCTCCGCCTCTCTGAGCTCGGGCTCGGGGCCCGGCGTCCAGTCGCTCATGGCACGACGCTACATCGAAGCCCTGCGGTACCGTCGATCACGATGGTGACCATGGCGGAGTGCCGCAGCGCACTCGACAGACTCTCGGACAACCTCGCGGGCGCCGACGGCGACGTACGCAGTGCGGCCGCCCTCGACCGCTCCCTGAGCTGCCACATCACCGATCTGGACGGCACGTTCACCGGGCGGCTTGAGAACGGCCGGATCGAGGTCGTCGACCAGCACTCGGGTCCGCCCCGAGTGAAGGCCCAGATCCGCCTCGTCATGACCGCCCCCGACCTGCTCGCCCTCGTCGACGGCGACCTGAACTTCACCAAGGCGTGGGCCGGAGGCAGGATCAGACTGGAGGCGGGCCTGCGGGACCTGCTGCGCCTGCGGTCGCTGCTGTGACGGCTGCCAGAACCAGCTACGTGGCCACGCGGGCCTTACGGGCGGCAGGCACGACCAAGGGCGTCCCCGTCTCCGGGTCGTCGATGACCCGGCAGTCGATCCCGAAGGCCTCCCGCACCAACTCGGCGGTGACGATCTCCAGCGGCGGGCCCTCGGCGAGCACCTTTCCGTCGCGGAGTGCGATGAGGTGTGTGGCGTAGCGGGCGGCGTGGTTCAGGTCGTGCAGCACGGCGACCAGCGTGCGCCCCTGCTCCTCGTGCAGATCGGCGCAGAGGTCGAGGACGTCGATCTGGTGCTGGATGTCGAGGAACGTGGTCGGCTCGTCGAGCAGAAGCAGCGGTGTCTGCTGGGCGAGCGCCATGGCGATCCAGACGCGCTGGCGCTGACCGCCGGACAGCTCGTCGACGTACCGGTCCGCGAGCTCGGCGACGCCGGTGGACTCCATGGACTCGCGCACGATCCGCTCGTCGTCGCCCGACCACTGCCGCAGCAGTCCCTGGTGCGGGTAGCGGCCGCGGGCCACCAGGTCGCCGACCGTGATGCCGTCAGGGGCGATGGAGGACTGCGGGAGCAGACCGAGGGTCCGCGCGACCTTCTTGGCGGGCAGCGAGTGGATGGTCCGGCCGTCGAGGAGCACCCGCCCGGCCGACGGCTTGAGCATCCGGGACAGGGCGCGCAGGAGCGTCGACTTGCCGCAGGCGTTCGGACCGACGATCACGGTGAAGGAGTTGTCGGGTATCTCGACGGACAGCTTCTCCGCGATGACGCGCTGGTCGTAGCCGAGGGTGACGTCGTCGGCGATCAGCCGGTTCACAGGGCACGCTCCTGGTCGTGGGTGTCTTCGTACGCGGACGAGGGCTGCGGCCCCGCAGACGTCGGCGGCATGGGCTGCGGCCCCGCAGATGTCGGCAGCATGGGCTGCGGCCCCGCAGATGTCGGCAGCATGCGCTCAGGCGGCATGCGTGTCGGCCTCATATGCGTCCCGCCTTGCGCTCGGTGACGAGCAGCCACAGCAGATACACGCCGCCGAGGACACCGGTGACGACGCCGACGGGCAGTTGGTCGGCGCCGAAGACCCGCTGCGAGGCCCAGTCGGCGACGACGAGGAGGGTGGCGCCCATGCACAGGGCGGGCACCAGGTTCGGGCCCGGTGAGCGGGTCAGGCGGCGGGCCAACTGGGGCGCGGTGAGGGCGACGAAGCTGACGGGCCCGGCGGCCGCGGTCGCCGCCGCCGTGAGCAGCACCGCGGCGGTCATCAGGACGACGCGGGTGCGCTCGACGGGCACCCCGAGCGCGTACGCGGTGTCGTCGCCCATCTCCAGCATCCGCAGTGGCCGCGCATGCGCGACGATCAGCGGCAGGAGCACGGCGCACAGCGTGAGCAGCGGCCACACCTGCTCCCAGTCGCGCCCGGCCAGCGAACCGGTCATCCACACGACCGCCCGCGCCGCGTCGACGAGGTCGGCCTTGGTCAGGAGGTAGCCGTTCACGGCGACGGCGAAGGCGTTCACGCCGATGCCGACGAGGACGAGACGGTAGCCGTGGACGCCCTGCTTCCAGGCGAGGAGGTACATCGCGGCGCCGGTGACCAGGCCGCCGACGAGCGCGCCGCCGGCGACCTCGGTCGCGCTGCCCTGGAAGATCACGATCATCAGGAGGGCGCCCGCGGTGGAGCCCTGCCCGATACCGAGGACGTCCGGGCTGCCCAGCGGATTGCGGGAGATGGACTGGAAGAGCGCGCCGCCGAGGCCGAGCGAGGCGCCGACAAGGAGGGCGACGACGACCCGCGGCAGCCGCAGGTCGTTGATGATGAACTCCTGGCCGGGGTCGCCGTTGCCGAGCAGGGTGCGGATGACGTCCACGGCCGGGATGTCGAAGTCGCCGGTGCCGATGAGGGCGACGCTCGCGGCGAGCGCGGCGACCACGAGCGCCGCCACGACCACGGCCGCGCGGACGTCGAAGCGGACGGACACTCCGCCATGGGTGCGCAGCGCGCGGGCGCGCGGCGCTGAAGTACGCGTCGCGCGGGTACCTAGGGCCTTCACAACTGGGCCGTCCTCCGCCGTCGTACGAGCAGGATGAACACCGGGGCGCCGACGGCCGCGGTGACGATGCCGACCTGGAGCTCGGCGGGCCGCGAGACGATCCGGCCGAGCACATCGGCGCCGAGCAGCAGGACGGGCGAGAGGACGGCCGCGAACGGGAAGATCCAGCGCATGTCGGGTCCCGTGAAGGAGCGCACGATGTGCGGCACCATGAGGCCGACGAACATGATGGGCCCGCACGCGGCGGTCGCGGCGCCGCACAGCAGCGTCGCCGAGACCATGGAGAGCGCGCGGGTGCGGGTCAGATGGGCGCCGAGCGCGCGGGCGGTGTCGTCGCCCATCGCCACGGCGTTGAGGGGCCGGGCGAGGCCGAGGGCGAGCAGGGTGCCGACGGCGAGGAACGGCGCGACCTGCTGGATCGTCTCCATCTTGGCGGAGGCCAGCGAACCGACCGTCCAGAAGCGCATCTTGTCGAGCGCGGCGTTGTCCGTGATCATCACGGCCTGGAGATAGCCGGAGAGCGCCGCGGTCAGCGCCGTACCGGCGAGGGCGAGCCGCACCGGTGTGGCACTGCGGGTGCCGCCGAGCGCGTACACAAGGGCACCGACGACCGCCGCGCCCGCGAAGGCGAACCACACATAGCCGGTCAGCGAGGTGACGCCGAAGAAGCTGATGGCGGTGACGACGGCGGCGGACGCGCCCATGTTGATGCCGAGCAGTCCTGGGTCGGCGAGCGGATTGCGGGTCAGCGCCTGCAGGACGGCGCCGGACAGGCCGAGCGCCATGCCCGCGAGGACACCGAGCAGCGTGCGGGACACCCGCTCGCCGACGACGATGTCGGCGTACGTCCCCGAGTCCTCGAAGAGGCCGTGCCAGACCTGGTCCATGGAGAGCGGTTTGGCTCCCACGGCGATGCTGGCGAACACCAGGGCGAGCAGCACCACGACGGAGAGCAGGAGCCCGGCGCCGCGTATCGCGCGGCGACCGGGTGGCGCGGGAGCGGTCTCCGCGCTGGGTTCGGGGGGACTGTCGACCAACACCCGGTTAGGTTAGCCTACCCTGCCAACGCTCTTCGACGAGAGAAGTGCCACGTATGCCCCGGTCAGTCCCCACATCCGAGCCCTCCCCCACCCGCCGCGGACTGCTCGCGGGAGGTGCTGCTCTGGGCCTGGGTGCGCTGCTCGCCGCGTGCGGCAGCGAGGACGGGCTCGACGCCGAAGAACATCGTGGCCTTCATCAGCACGGCCGCCGCCCTGCATGACTACGGCGTCGAGTGCACCGGCGCCTTCGGCCCCTGAGGAGAGACCACGCCGGTCTCATCCTGATCGACAACCGCTCGACCTCGTTCTCCGCCCAGCAGCTCGCGAAGAAGCCGACCTGGAACCAGCTCCCCGCCGTCAAGGCCGGACAGACCGCACAGAGACGAACCGGACCGGGCGGCGAGGAAGCCCGAGGGGCGACGGTTTCAGCGCGCCCCGGCGAAGATCCAGCCCGTCCGACGTTTGAGGACGAGGCGCGGAGCGCCGATAAGCGGGGGTCCAGGGGGCGCAGCGCCCCTGGTTCGGGAAGGGGCGGGATTGGGGAAGCCCCCCCTACAACCCCAGCCGAGCCAACGCCTTCCCCCCATCAAGCCCACAAACCCCGTCCCCCGCCTGGGCCCAGGCCACCGCACAAAGCACCCGCAACCCATCCAAAGCATCCCCCTCCCCCTCAAGCACCAGCGCCTCACCCCTCACAGCAGCACTGAACCCACCACAACGAAACCCCTCCCCCTCCGCCACCACCTCAGGCTGCCCAGCGAGAAGCCCCCGCAGATCCCCGTCCACATAAGTGGGCCGATGCTCGGGCCGAGCAGCAAGCAACTGCGCCCCGTCGGTGACCCCGGTCAGAACGAGCAACGAGTCCACACCCCCGTTGAACGCCCCCTCGATATCGGTGTCGAGCCGGTCCCCGACAACCAGCGGCCGCTCAGCCCCCGTCCGCAGAATCGTCTCCCGGTGCATGGGAGGCAACGGCTTCCCCGCCACCTGCGGCTCCGCGCCCGTAGCGATCCGCACGACCTCCACGGCGGCGCCGTTGCCGGGCGCGATACCACGCCCGCTCGGGATGGTCAGGTCGGTGTTGGACGCGAACCACGGCACGCCGCGCGCGACGGCGTAACTGGCCTCCGCGAACCGCGACCACGCGAGGTCGGGCCCGCCGTACCCCTGCACCACGGCCACCGGCTCGTCGTCGGCGGACTCCACGGGTTCGAGCCCGCGCTCACGCAACGCGACCCGCACCCCCTCGCCACCGATCACCAACACCCGCGCCCCGGAAGGCACTTGCTCGCTCACGAGCCGCGCGACGGCCTGTGCCGACGTGATCACGTCCGACGCGTCGGCCGGGATGCCGAGCTCCGTCAGATGGGCGGCGACCGCGTCCGGCGTGCGCAGCGCGTTGTTCGTCACGTACGCGAGACGCATACCGTCGGACCGGGCCGTGTCCAGCGACTCGACGGCGTACGCGATGGCCTTGCCGCCCGCGTACACCACCCCGTCGAGGTCGAGCAGCGCCGTGTCATAGCTGACGTTCAAGGGCTTCGCACTGCCCGCGGGGCG
Organism: Streptomyces aureocirculatus; assembly: GCF_000720475.1. Classification (GTDB taxonomy): domain Bacteria; phylum Actinomycetota; class Actinomycetes; order Streptomycetales; family Streptomycetaceae; genus Streptomyces; species Streptomyces aureocirculatus. The sequence continues at coordinate 4,219 of NZ_JOAP01000005.1, read as the reverse complement.
GGTCCTCACGGGCTCGCTGCGCGTCCGGCTGCCGGTCTGGCTCATTACGTATCGCTCCTCACTATGTGCACTGCCCCGATCATCGCGCATGCCAGGGACACACTTACGATGCACTAATGAACACAGCGGGTGACAACGACGTCCAGGGCCTCGATCTTGTTCCGTTCCGAGGTGTGCGCTACGACCCCGAGAGGGTGGGCTCACTCGCCGCCGTGACGTCACCGCCGTACGACGTGGTCGTGCGGCCCGACGGCCTCCTCGAACTGGAGTCGGCCGACCCGCACAACATCGTCCGTCTGATCCTGCCGCAGGCGACCACGCCCGCCGCCCGCAACCGCCAGGCCGCCGACACCCTCCACGAGTGGCTCGGCGAGGGCGTCCTCGCCCCCGATCCGGTACCCGGTCTGTACGTGTACGAACAGCGGGACGACGACATGCTGCAGCGCGGCATCATCGGCGCCCTGCGGCTGTCCGAGCCCGCGGCCGGGGTCGTCCTGCCGCACGAGGACGTCATGCCGCACGTCGTGGAGGACCGCGCGGCCCTGATGCGCGCGACGGCCGCGAACCTCGAACCGCTGCTGCTCACCTACCGCGGCGACGAGCCGACGAGCGGCGTGGCCGCCGTCATAGAGCGCGCCATACAGCACAAGCCGCTGCTGTCCACGACGACGGAGGACGGCTACAACCACCGTCTTTGGGCGGTGACCGAACCGGCGGAGATCACTGAAATCCGGTCGGATCTGGCGCACCACCAGGCTCTCATCGCCGACGGGCACCACCGCTGGGCCACGAATCTGCGCCTTCGCGCCGAGCACCCGTCGCCGGGCCCCTGGGACTTCGGCCTGGTCCTGCTCGTGGACACGGCCCGCTATCCGCTGCGGGTCCGCGCCATCCACCGGTATCTGCACGGGCTGCCGGTCGCGGAGGCCCTGGCCGCCCTCGAAGGCTCGTTCCGGGTACGTACTCTGCGGTGCTCCCTGCCCGACGCCCAGGCAGCTCTCGCGGGCGCGGCGGCGGAAGGCAACGCGTTCCTGCTGGCGGGTGACGGCGCGTACCACCTCGTCGACCGTCCATCCGCCGATCTCCTGGACCGTACGATCCCGCTCGGCCGCCCGGAGACCTGGCGCACCCTCGACGCGACCGTCCTGCACTCCGCGATACTCGACCACCTCTGGCGCGTACCCGACGCCCCGGAGCACATCGCGTACATCCACCACACGGAGGCCACGGTCGAGAAGGCCGAGCGTGAGGGCGGTACTGCGGTGCTGATGCACCCGGTGCGCGAGGAGGTCGTGCGGGAGCTGGCGCGGCAGGGGGTCACGATGCCCCGCAAGTCGACGTCGTTCGGCCCGAAGCCGGCGACGGGTCTGGTCCTGCGCGACCTGGCGTTCTGACGCCGCCGACCGCGCGGGCCGTCGCATACGACGAAGGGGTGGGCCTCCGGTCGGAGGCCCACCCCTTCACTCACTCTTGTCCACCGCCTGCCTGCCGCGGTGAAGAGATCTTTCAGTCCTCGTCACGCTCGCTGTCGCGCTCGCTGTCGCGCTCGATGACCGCGACGTCCTCGACCGTCTCGACGGCCTCGGCGGCCGGGCGGACCGCCGGGTCTTCGTCTTCATCCGTCTCGGCGGCGCGGGTCGGCTGGGCGTCGCGGGTCGGCTGGGCGTCGCGGTCCGGCTCGGCCTGGCGGACCGGCTCGGCCTGGCGGACCGGGTCAGCTTCGCGGACCGGCTGCGCGTCGTGGTCCGGCCCGGCTTCGTGGTCCGACTCAGCCTCGCGGACCGGCTGCGCGTCGTGGTCCGACTCGGCATCGGGGTCCGACTCGGCATCGAGGTCCGGCTCCGCTTCGTCGCCGGTGAGGGCGTCGACGAACTCGACTCCGTCCAGTTCGGCGAGCCGGTCGGAGGCGTCGGTGCTGCCGTCCTTGTCGGCCTCGACGGCCTTGGCGAACCACTCGCGCGCCTCGCCCGCACGCTCGGCGGCGAGCAGGGCGTCGGCGTAGGCGTACCGCAGGCGGGCGGTCCAGGGCTGCACCGAGCTGGACGCGAGCTCGGGGCTCTGCAACGTGACGATGGCGGCGTCGACCTGCCCCATGTCGCGTCGCGCACCGGCGGCGACGAGCCGCATCTCGACCTGTCCCGCCTTGTCGAGCTTGTGCACCTCGGGGGCTCCGGCCATGTCGAGCGTCTTCTCGGGCCGTCCGAGCCCGCGCTCGCAGTCGGCCATGACCGGCCACAGCTCCACACTGCCGGTCATGCGCCGCGCGGCCCGGAACTCGGCGAGCGCCTCGCTGAACTTCTGGTTGGCGTACGCGGCGAAGCCTGCGGCCTCACGGACGGCGGCGACGCGTGAGGCGAGCCGCAGCGCGACCCTCGAGTACCCGTAGGCACCCTCGGGGTCCTCGTCGATGAGCTTGGCGACCATCACCAGGTTCCTTGCGACGTCCTCCGCGAGCCCCTTCGGGAGGCTCTGCAGCTCCTGCCGTACGTCCTGGTCGATCTCGTAGCCCGTGACGTCGTCCGGGATCGGCAGCCGCTTGATCGGCTCACGGTCCCGCTCACGGTCGTCGCGCCGGAAGCCACCGCGGTCGCCCCGATCGCCCCGGTCACCCCGGTCGTCACGGCCGCGGAAGCCGCCGGGACGGCCCCGGCTGTCGTCACGACGCGGTCCGTGCCCGCGGTCGTCGCGACCACGGAACCCGCCGCCACCGCGGTTGTCGTCCCGACGGTCGTCGCGTCGGTCGTCACGGCGGAAGCTGGGGCGGTCACCGCGGCCGCCGTCGTCACGACGGAACCCACCACGGTCGTTGTCGCGCCGGTCATCACGGCGGTCGTCGCGGCGGAAGGGGGGCCGACTGTCGTCACGACGGAAGCCACCACGATCGCCACCGCGGTCACCACCGCGATCGTCCCGGCGGTCATCACGTCGGAAGGGGGGCCGACTGTCGTCACGACGGAAGCCACCACGGTCACCGCCACGGTCACCACCGCGATCGTCCCGCCGGTCATCGCGCCGGTCGTCGCGCCGGAACGGCGGCCGACTGTCATCACGACGGAACCCACCACGGTCACCACCACGGTCACCACCGCGATCATCCCGGCGGTCATCACGGCGATCGTCGCGCCGGAACGGCGGCCGACTGTCATCACGACGGAACCCACCACGGTCACCACCACGGTCACCACCACGGTCACCACCGCGATCATCACGTCGGAAGGGGGGCCGACTGTCGTCACGACGGAAGCCACCACGGTCGCCACCGCGGTCGCCACCGCGATCGTCCCGCCGGTCATCACGACGGTCGTCGCGCCGGAAGGGGGGCCGACCGTCATCACGACGGAACCCGCCACGATCGTTGTCACGCCGATCGTCACGCCGGAAGCTGGGGCGGTCGCCTTCGCGCCGGTCGTCGCGGCGGAACGAGGGCCGGCCGCTGTCGCGGTCGTCACGGCCTCGATAGCCGCCACCGCCGCCACCGCCGCTACCGCCACGGTTGTCGTCGCGGCGGGACCCGCCACGATCACCACCACGGTCTCCGTCACGGCGGTCGTCGCGCCGGAAACCACCACGGTCTCCGTGGTCGCTACGGCCGCCGCGGTCACCGCCGCGATCGTCCCGGCGGTCGTCCCGGCGGTCGTCCCGGCGGAAGCCTCCGCGGTCTCCACCGCGGTCGTTGTCGCGTCGTGGCCCACCGCGGTATCCGCCCCGGTCGCCACCATCCCGGCTGCGCTGGTCGCGCTCCGGTCGCTCGTCGGGAGAGTTGGTGGACATGGGTGACTCCTAGTCTTCGGTACCGCAGTCATTCTGACGCAGCCGAGTAGTCGGCGCTCTTCGAGCAAAACAAAAAGGACCCTTGGTCCCAGCGTGAACGCTGGGACCAAGGGTCCTCCAAAGATTGTTCGGCGGCGTCCTACTCTCCCACAGGGTCCCCCCTGCAGTACCATCGGCGCTGTGAGGCTTAGCTTCCGGGTTCGAAATGTAACCGGGCGTTTCCCTCACGCTATGACCACCGAAACCCTATGAAACATCCCGCCGATAGGCGAAATCACAAACAGGGCAGCGAACAAGCACACTTTTCAATTAAGTAAGTGGAACTGTTCAGCCGACACAACTGTTCGTTGTTTCAGAACAACACAGTGGACGCGAGCAACTGAGGACAAGCCCTCGGCCTATTAGTACCAGTCAACTCCAGCGGTTGCCCGCCTTCCATATCTGGCCT